>CP129470.1 GCA_030583685.1 Candidatus Dojkabacteria bacterium
TATGCATATGAAGATTTTACTGTTTTCAACTACGAGATTGTTATGGGAATTGAGAAGGATGAAGTGTATAAACGTATTTTTGAGTTTTATCATCATGAATCTTTTGAAGAGTTAGAGCCGGTCAGAGGAATGCTGGAGATTACCAAGAAACTTGTCGTGTCAAATGAACTCCATGTTCTTACCTCACGGTCATCAGAGATCGCAGATATAACGAAACGATGGATATCTAAGCTGTATCCAGGTGTTTTTAAGAAGATTCATTTTACTGGGCAAATATCAAGGAATGGATTCAATCATAGTGTGACAAAAGGTGATATTTGTCAGCAAATTGGCGCAGCATTTCATATTGATGACGCAGCAATACACTTTAAAGACATTGTTGCTGCAGGAACTCAAGTTATTGTCTATACAAGACCCTGGAATAGACATGTTGACGTGGGAAAAATGCCACGGATAGAGACACCCCAAGAGTTGTATTTGTTATTGCAAAAATGATATAATTCGTTATGAAAAAACACTTTATTTTCGATGTTGACGACACCTTAACGAATTCATACGAAATTAACCAACAACTCTTTGTTGACACCTTCTTGGCAGTTGATAAGTCTGCTGACGAACAGTACTTGCGTGATCTTCACTATCGAAACAGAGGGGTATCGATGCTCGTGCAATTTGCCGAAGCAATTAGCCATTTGGGATGGGATATCGATCCTGCAGAGATGGTCAAAAGGAACGAAGAAATGCATATCAACAGCGCAGAGCTCTTTGCAAAAATGCATACTTTTGATGCAGCGAAGGAGTTATTAGAAGTGCTAAAAAAGAATGGAAAACTGATCTCTGCTTGTACGAATCGGCAATATGGTTCACAGAAAAAGATTTTTGAGGTCAATCATATGACCCATTATTTTGAGAATGTGATTTCATGTTCCGATGAGGGGCACGAAAAGCCGGACCCATACTGCCTGATCAAACTGATTGAGAAGTATGATGAACCAAAAGACTCATACATTTATTTTGGTGATTCAAAAACTGATCGAGATTTTGCTAAAGGAGCAGGCATTGACTTTGTCATTATTGACCAATATCTCAACGAAAAGCGATTTTACAAAATGATTCTTGAGTCATTCTTTTAGTCTTTCTCGGTATATTCATACACTCCCTTGACAAAGGATTTTTTTGACGTATATAATATATTAGCAGACTGCAAGTGCAACTGCTAATTAGTTAAATTCATTTTTTCAGATATGGCAAACATCAGAGTATTCAATCCATGGAGCATGCTTCCATCCGTCTGGGAAGATGCATCAGACCTGATGGGGACGACCTTTGGATCGTTGCCACGGGCAAACATGTACGAAAAAGACGATGTTGTTTATGTTGAACTTGAAGTACCAGGATACACCGTTGAGAATTTGGATATCTCCATAACAGGGGATACCTTGAAAATTACGGGTAAATCGACTGAAAAAACCGAAGATGCAAAGGGGAGGCGATATTACATGAGCGAGATTTCTGAAAGATCTTTCGCAAGGACATTCACCTTACCATACGAGGTTCTTTCGGAGGAAGCAAAAGCAGAATTTAAGAACGGTGTTCTCATTCTGACATTGCCGAAAAGTGAGAAAGCTCTACCGAAGACGATAAAAATTAACGCTCGGTAAGTCCTAATCAAAAATCGATGTTGGTAACAGGTTCAACTGAACCTGTTACTAGCTTTTATTGTTTCATAGTGAACGAATTAGAAAAAGCGCTCTTAGAATTAGAGCGAAAGAAAAAGCCAGTTGTTCCAATACGACAACTACAGTCAGGGAAAGAAGCATATGTATGGCTCGTTGAAGCAAACAAAACCAACGAGCTTTTTGCGTTAAAAGTATACCGAGATTTAGAAATGCGTTCGTTTCGTACGCAGCGACATTATCTGGAAGATCGCTATGTAGGTGCTCAAGACAAAATACGACGCGCGATTAAAACGGGGAATAAGATAGGACGTGCCTTTATTCAACATACCTGGGTTATGCGCGAGCACTATTTTTTGAAGAAGCTTGCGTCTCAAACCGAGTATCTTCCAAAACTTATTGTTCCTCTTGAAAATGGCGCCTTGCTCGAGTATTTTGGGACGCAGGAGCAGGCAGCTCCTCGCTTGTCTGATGTATCACTTCCAAAATCTTTGCATCAACAGCTCATCGAATTACTCCTTTTGCAAATTGAACTGTATTTAGCAAATGGAATTGTTCATGGTGACTTTTCTGCATTTAACATTCTGTGGTGGGAAGGAAGGCCGATTGTCATTGATTTTCCTCAAGCAATTGATGTTCGCGAATCGAAACGTGTGCCAACACTCCTCAAACGAGATATCCGAAATATGTTTTCGTATTTTCGCATTCGCGATGAAAGTATGGTTGAACAGATTGCCAATGAGCTTCTTGAATCTTACTCGTTGCCGACAATGGAGTATACTTTGTTATGAACAAATTATTGCTAAGGATTGTCGGTGTCACGTTGTTTATTTCGGTAGTTATTGCTGCGTATGTATTACTCAAGGAACCCTGTTTTGCGGGTACTTGTCCAAACCAACAAGCCAGTGAGAAACACGCTTCGGAACAAATTAGTACCGTTTCATCTACCGAATTCAAAAGACGTCTGCTCGTAGCAACGAATGCGAGAATTCTTGATGTGAGAACACAAGAAGAGTTCTTGTCAGGACATCTTGAGAATGCGCTCAATAGTGACATTTATGATCCTGCATTTCGAGAAAACATCTCGGAACTCGATAAAACTGCTGAATGGTTTGTATACTGTAGATCTGGAAATCGCTCGAAACAGGCGGTATCACTGATGAAAGAACTTGGATTTACAAAAATAACTGAGCTACAAGGTGGCATTCTTTCTTGGGAAGGCGAGCTTGTTCAGTAAAGAGTGCATGTGGACCACTGGGTCTTGTTCCGGTACTGAGGAAAAAAGAGTATAATGGTGTATTGTTCAGATTCAATTAATTTGACTGCTGTACCATGACGCAATTTGCATTGACACTCGATATATTTAGTAATTTGTTGTCACTCGCCATTGTTCTTGGGAGTATCGCAGTTACTCTTGTGTTGTTTTTTCGAGATCCACTCAGAAAATGGCGTTTTTTTGGATATCTCCCGACAGCATTAGTTGCGTTGGTCGATCCCCTTAAGAAAACAATTCTCGTGGTACGCTATAGTCCAGAGTACTTCAAAAAGAAAATACCACCACTTCTCCCACAGCGTGGAATTTATACCAATCATGTTGGAGGTGCTGTTACCGAAGTTCTTGCAAAGGAAGTAGGCCTGTCGATGAATCATTTTGACTTGAAACATATAGTCGCGCTCGGTGAATTAAATGTTCACAAACATCAAACGAGGATGAAAAAGTTCCAGTATGGAGTTTTTGGTCTGTCTCCGCTCGTTGTTGGGAAAGGTTATGTGGGGTGTATTTGCGTTTGTGATGAATCTGTGGTGAAAAAAGCGATGAAGCCTGGAGTTGCCGTTGAAGCACTTGAGTTTATGAGTATTGAGGAATTTCGAGCAACTCAGCAACTGCAAGATGATGAGTATAATGGGAAAAGGCTCCTGTACCACAAGTTTCTTGGGTTGATAGAGGAATATTTTAAGAGTTGAGGAGAGTATGAAACGACATAAGCACCCTGCAGCTGCTGCCATTTATGCGTTAAGAAAAGAATATGGTAATTTACCAGGCGAGTTTACTGCTAGAGAATTTACGTTATTGTATAATCTTCTTGCACTTAGGGAAACTGCAGTATCCAATATTGGTAACGTGCTATCAGTAGTTAATGAAAAATTTGGCATAAAATATTCAATTGCACGGATAAAAGAAATTGATGAAAACAAAAGACTTTTACACGAAACGGTTGCTGTTGAGGTAAGAAGAGTTGTCAAAGGAGTTACGTTTGTCGATAATATCACCGCATTCTGGGATCATAACGCTACTTACAATGGCGGTATGCAACGAGTCATCAGAACTCACACAGCTTCTGGACCCGAATATTCAATTTTCATTTCATGTCCCAATGAGGATAACCAATATGAAGTCAGTAAAATTCCAATACATGGTGCCGAAATACAACTCTTTGATATACTCGAAACGACCTTTCCTCAGCTGCTCTTTGTAAGAGATCCGAAGAAAGTTGCTGAAGAATTTCGAAAAATACTGTATTCGAAACTGAAAGAGCGTTTTTGACTTTCACCCTTCCGTTCGCTATAATTACAAATTATTGGGGTTGTAGCTCAATTTGGTTAGAGCACCCGCCTGTCACGCGGGTGGTTGCGGGTTCGAGTCCCGTCAACCCCGCATTTCTGCAACGGTTGCTTCAAGTCCTGTCAGTCCTATCTGGAAGCGACCATATTTCCCTCACTTACAGATACCCCATTTGGGAAAAGTGTCAACGTAGTCCTGTAATACGAAAAAAGTCTCAAAAAGTCGCAGAAAAATATTTCATTGGTTCGAAGATGCGGAACTGAATTATACTTTCAGCTAACCCCCATTTACTAGACGTTTCATGTATGACGTGCCCTCGAGATATTTGTCGATACATGCTTCCAGTAAATTAAATCTCCATTGTTGAATCTTTGGCATTCTATCCATGTGTGCGGATGAAAATGTAAGTTTTGGCAGGTAAATAGACTCGACTATATTGTCTATTGATGTATTTAGCTGATTTTTACTAAATTCAAATACATAATTTATAACTTTACTTCTAAAATCTTCAGGAAACTCGTTAGATCGCCTTATTTCAAGAGTTGACTCCGAAGGAAAATTGTAATCATGCAGGACACACGTTATTAAGTCGTACCCAAAAGGAGCCCAGAGATGATACTCAAAATCTATTACTGCTTTAGGAAATATATTCCACGGATTGAAGTCACCATGCGAAAATACATAAGGAACTGAAGCTAGGTCGTGTAGGAGTTTCGTTTTTGCATCTGCCATTTTCTTTTTGAGGTCACCCCTAGCCTCATTCTCAGCAACTTCATCATAATATGCACCCTCAAGAAACCTCTGCGCGTAATTCTCATTCTTCACGGTTAAAGATTGTGCTTCGGCATATTTAGTAAGTAGCTCAAAAAGCAGAGTTCTTTGCTCCTCAGTTTGAGTACCCGATTGTTTTACAAAACTTTGGGCGAGTGTCTCGTTTCCAGTATTTTCTTCGATGAAGAAGGTATTTCCTTCATATATTCCATGATCAATAACATGGGGGACTGGGTAATTATGTTGCTGTAAATATGACTGAAGTGCAATTTCTTTTTCTAGGTCTTCAGTCTTTCCAATTCTCAAGTATCCCTGGTTATTTCCATAAATCCAGACCTACTTATATGCGCGCTTCTTTACGAATGTATATGAGTGTCCATCTATCATTAATTGCTTATTTTTTTCGCCAAGTACCATGTGTGATTATATCTAATTTATTAAAGAATTATATATGTAGTCACGCTATCTTCTGACAGAAGCGTTAGGACAAAATGGCAAAACTTTAGAAAATAATACCCGTAATGCTGATGGTTTATTAATGAAATGCGGTTGCGGATGAGAATCCCGTCGCTCCCGCATTTTTACAACGGTTGCTTCAAGTCCCGTCAGTCCTATCTGGAAGCGTCCATCTTTCCCTCACATTTAGATACTCCAAATCCGAAAAGTGTCAACGTAGTCCTGTAGTACGAAAAAACTCTCAAAAAGTTGCAGAAAAATATTCCCTTGGTTCGAAATTTCGGAACCTACCCTCTGAATGTGAGCTAAGAGTCAGACTTAGGGTATAATACGCGCAATGAATATCGCAATAATTGGACATGGACACGTTGCAGAGTACCATAAAGATGCAATTGCAAAAGCTTCTAGATTCAACTTTTATGGTGTGTACGACATTAATCCTGTCAATCGTTTAAGAAGTTTTGCAAAACAAGAGTAGAAGACGGAGACTGGTTACGTTATACTTTAGATATTGACTTAGCTAGGCAGTACTATTTAAGATTGCTAGAAAGAATGGGGCACGAGGATATAATTAAGTTTATTGGAAAAATAGCTCATGAAACCTAATCGAGTACTCGTTATCGTAGCTCACCCAGACGATGCTGAAATCAGTATGTCAATGAAGATTGAAGATTTAATTAAGAACGGTGCGGAAGTAAAGATTCATTGTGTGACGAGAGGTGGGATAAAAGCAAAAGAGTATGAAGAAATCAGGACAAAGGAAGCTCTAGATGCTGCGGCATTAATGGGAGTTAAGGATTATTCTTTTTCTGAGTTTCCAGACTCTGAACTTGAGAAATATACAACCGAGGTGAAAAAAGAGTTAGAAAGACTTATTGAAGAGTTTAAACCTGACACCATCTATACACATTTCCCACAAGATAATCATATTGATCATGAAGTCGTTTCGAAATGTGCACAAATAGCTAGCAGATCCGTAGAAAATGTGTTTTACTTCCGCTCTCCTTATTCAGTGAATTTCATTCCAAAGCTCTTTTATTTTGGTGACCAGAGTCAGATAGAGAAGAAGATGGAAGTTTTATCAATCTTTAAGTACGCAAAATTAATTGATCCACAGATGATCAAAGCTTTCTGCCAGATAGTACCCTCGGAATATTTGCATCCTTATTTGCTTCAAAAACTCATGAAAATGAGTAGTGGCCCAGTATTCGCTGAAATGTTTGTTCCAGAGCGACAAATTGAGACAATCTAAGTTGTCTTTTTATACTGTCTCTTTTGTCTCATTTTCTCTACCAACCAGTCGTTGTATGGTGCCAGACCCACATGCCCCGCATCTTTTCAATAGCTGCTTCACGTCTTCTTTTCCATCATCTCCTTAACGACCTGCTTTCCTAGTTCGAAATCAGAATTCCCTTTTACGCGAGAGAGAGCAAATTCATTCACTGGTTGTGATGTCAGGTACTCAAATTCTGTATTTGGCTTGAGTTGGTGTAACAAGTGGGAGGAAAAGGGTAACCGATATAAGAAGTAAAAGGCTGCCCAGGATTCAGTTATCGCCAATTTAACAAAGGTAAGCCTTTGTTGTTCCGGGGTAAATTGAGCTTCTTCTTGAATTTCTTTTGCCATCATTTCTCCAATGTGATGAAAACTCTTAACCTCTACTTCATCTGCATTTAAATTACCACCAATAAAACCCGCTTTCCCTTTCTCCAGGTTGGTTGTGAGTCGCTTAATACCATACACGATGTGATTATCCGTGGTTACCATAATTGCATCAACAACACAATGTACCATAACATGATCTTCTCCATATTCTGCTTTGATTTGGGAGATAGGTTTTGTTTTCTTAAATAAACGGTCTGCATATGACATGAGTCCTAAGGTTATCGTGGGAATCGCACCATCTCTGTTTTCTACAGAGAGGAGTCGATACAATATTCCGTTGTGATATTCCTTCCCAAGTGTTGCGCCTTTTTTTACTAGTTCTTCCCAGGCCTTATTTCGGTCTGCTTGATACTTCATGTTCGTAGGAGGAGACTCCTTGATTATAAGGTGATAGGGGACTGGGATGTGAGAAAGCGACAATATATCCATAATGACCGAATTGATAAGTTACGTACGATTATACGACACAAGAGGTTTCTGATACACTCTTTCAAGCATGTCAACACTCAAAACCCTCCCAACAACTCAAAATCCTCGTGAATTTCTCGGTCAATTAGATGACGAAAGAAAGAAGAGTGACGCTCTCGTCCTTTTGCAACTCTTTGAGCG
Source organism: Candidatus Dojkabacteria bacterium (assembly GCA_030583685.1). GTDB lineage: Bacteria > Patescibacteriota > Dojkabacteria. The sequence goes on from CP129470.1 coordinate 7,741, forward strand.
AGTGACTGGAGAGAAACCGAGGATGTGGGGAACAAGTATTATCGGTTTTGGGTTGTATCACTATAAATCGGAAAGGAGCAGACAGGAGGGAGATTGGCCTCTCGTTGCCTTTTCTCCACGAAAGCAAAGCCTCACATTATATATTATGGTAGATGCAAAAGAGTACAAGAATCTCTTACCGAAACTTGGAAAATATTCCTGCTCAGCAAACTCATGTCTGTATATTAAAAAGCTTGCTGATGTTGATCTGATGGTTCTCGAAAAACTTATCTCGATTGCGTATAAACACGCGAAAAGTACACTAACATAGTGCTAATCTAAGAATGACAACAAAAATCGGGAGAAAATTTGACAAGAAAACAGAAATTATTGATGGCTTCGTCATTAAATATCATGCGGATGGAAAGACACGCTGGTCAAAAGGTAAAACGCTTGCAGGTATGCCTCATGGCTACTGGGAATGGTATCGACCAGATGGAACTCTGAAGCGGTCAGGTAATTTTGATCAAGGCAAACCTGTTGGCGAATGGATTACCTATGACAAAGCAGGCAACCCCTACAAGAAGTCTCAAAAAAGCGAGAAATAGCAGAATAGTATATACTGCTGTATGCAGCTACTGAAAAAAATTTTTCGCAAAATTTCTCGATTCATTTCAGAAATTTTTCTACGATTTGATTTTTTGAAGCGGAGCGTGGTTAAACCCAAGGTACCCGTTAACGCAGGAGACAAAACATATGTTCATATTGGTTGCGGGGAAATTAATGCTCCTGAATTTATCAATATCGATGCTCGACCACATAGTCATGTTCATATTGTGACAGATGACCTTATTGGCGGTCTTCAGCAATTTCCAGATGATTCCATTGACCTGGTGTACATGTCGCACCTTCTTGAACATATTAGCCATCGGGAAGTATTGAGCGTCGTGAAAAATATATACAAAAAAATTGCAAAAGAGGGAGTATTAAGAATTGGAGTGCCCGACTTTGATTACATCTGTGATATTTATACTAAGAATGGAAAGAATATGGAAAGTATCATTCTTCCTTTAATGGGCGCTCAAGATTACCCGTACAACTTTCATTACGGAATGTTTAATGAGCAGTCCTTGACGACGCTCCTGCTCAAGGCAGGATTTACCAGTGTTCGTAGATGGGATCCAGAAACAGTCGATCATCACGATTTTGAGGATTGGTCTTCTCGAAAGATTGTTGTTAATGACGTTGAATACCCAATCAGTTTAAATCTTGAAGGCGTTAAATAATACGGTTTTATGAGAGCCGGTGTGCACAAGAATATTTTCTTGCTCAATAATTTCTGTTAAACTACCTCATGAAATCGACCAGAATCTTTACGATGACGTTTGCCAGTGTCTATCCTTTCTACGTACAGAAAGCTGAGAAAAAAGGTCGTACTAAACAAGAGGTAGACGAAATTATCAGATGGCTGACGGGCTATTCGCAACAACAACTTGAGAAGCAAATACACCGTGAGGTAACCTTTGAGACTTTTTTTGCAGAGGCTCCTCAGATCAATCCAAATGTCTCGCTCATAACCGGTGTCATTTGCGGCTACCGCGTTGAAGAGATTACCGATCCGTTGATGCAGAAAATTAGATTCTTAGACAAACTTATTGATGAGCTTGCAAAAGGGCGACCTATGGAAAAAATACTCAGAGCATGAATCCGAAAGAGAGCTGTAATCTTCTCCGACACGAAAAATTGATTTCTGTTACCGCAGCAAAAGAAGTGTGATCAGTACAATCGTTATCACAAACGAAAGAACCATTCCGCCAAGGATCATCGGTTTGAAGTAGCTCGTTTCAAACTTTGGAATTCGTTTGAAGTCAACAGAATTAACGGCCCTCTCTAATTCATCGCGGGTTTTGAGTGAGCTTGTGACACCAGGACTATCGGAAAGAAAATGCTGTGCATACGGGAAACAGACCAAGTGTGTTGGTGTTTCTGCAAGAATTTCTCGATACCACGTATTTTCCTCAAGAGTAAAGCTACTTCGCGGAATTTCAAGCGCTCTTTCAACCTCTTCTGGATGAAACTTCAGAGAAAAAGTATCTGAGGAATTATCTGAGAGTTCAGCGCCATACCCAACCGAGAGATTCCCTTCGAGCCAGAGGCGTTGATCAAGATTTTTCATTCTGCCAGCCGTAACATTTGCTTCGAAAACAAGCTGCCGAGAACCATCATCTCTCCGAATATCACCATATAAGACACCTTGATGGTTAATGGTCAAAACCGCGTCCGAACTGGTTGGAGAGCGAAGCCCGTATTTCTTGTCATGGCTTATGCTGTTTGTATCGTAATCAATAATACTCCACGTGAGCAAGTTGCTTCGTGTATCTCGAGAAACCACATAAAACTCTAAGCGTGTTCCCCAGAACGCACTGGAATGTGCCTTAAATACCCCAAGTATGCAGTAGTATTTCGGTTCGTCAGAATCAAACACAGCTGTCTTTTCGACTACAAAATGCTCAGGAAGAAGTTTCTGTGCAGCTTCACTATCGGTAATTTCATAAAAAATGAAAAAGCTATACGGTTCAACTACAAAGCCCATGCGAGGAACTGATTTCGAGGTGTTTTCCATCAGTTTGTTTTGAACTGAAATCGGAAGCAGATTCATAAATCCCTGCATAAAATGAATCGTTCCTACGCTTACAGGAGTAACTAGTCGTTCAACTCCTTTTGCAAAATCTTTGAATGTCATCGTTTATATTAGCAGGGCGGTGAAAACTTTGCATCGTGTTACAATATACGCATGAAGACCTCGACACCTAAAGAAAAAATTATACTTTTTTCCCATGGTTTTGGAATACGCAAAGACAATCTTGGACTTTTTGATTTCTTAGCCGAAAAGCTCACCTCACTCGAGATTACTTCTCGCCAGTTTGATTACTACGACTACAACACTGAAACAAAAGAAGTGGTGACATTTCCTTTTAGTGTTCATGCAGATAAGCTAAAAGTGCAACTCGATTTACTTAAAACGGAGTTTCCAGAGAAAGATATTGTCATTATTGCCCAATCACAAGGAGGAGTTATTCCCGCATTTCTCAGCGATTTAACGAAAGTCACACAAGTGATTGCAATTTCTCCCTATTTCTTGACCGATAGAGAAGAAGTTTTCGCTCGATATGCCGCACGTCCAGGCAACGAGACTAACCTGGAGGGAACATCTTATCGACCTCACAAAGACGGAACAATTACGGTTATTCCAAAAGAATATTGGAACGAACGGTTTCGAACAAATCCTGTTGCGCTGCTCAATAGACTTGCTGAAAAAGTGAAACTTACGCTCTTTTTTGGTAAACAGGATTCTCTCATCAAAAATCTTGACCAGAAGCTTCTTTTGCAGTCGATGATTATCAATATTGACGCAAATCATGACTTTACCGGTGACAATAGTAGGGAAACGTTGTGGGATTGGGTTAAAACTTTACTTTTTGCAAATTCTTGACGTTTACATATTTCCGGTAATTTGTGTAAACAGTTATAATACCTAATGCAGTACAAAATACTTCGCAAATTTCTCCCGCTTTGGAATCTCGCGCTTCCTTTGCAAGACAAGAGAAATGACAAAGGTCATGCATTTTTAGTAACGATTTATGCTCAGGATATAGCAAAAAAAGAAGGTGCTGATCTAGATATTGTTGTTCCTGCCGCAATCTTGCATGACATTGGCTGGTCAAAACTTTCAGAAAAAGAACGGATGTCCGTATTTCTTCATGATGTTGATCCTGCAGAGAAGAAACGTATACGGCTTTCCCATCAAGAAGAAAGTGTTTTTCTTGCCGTAGAACTCCTCAATCAACTCGATTACCCACCAGAAGATAGTGCAGAAATTCTTGCAATTATTTCTGAACATGACACTCGAGAAGGATTCTTACACAAAAACGATGGTGCGATGCGCGATGCTGATAAACTCTGGCGTTTTGACGAATATGGCTTTCTTAGTGACCATTTAAATGGAGTAGGGACACTCGAAGAAGATTGTATAGATCTAGAAAAGAAGATAGAGATGCCAGGTTTTTTCTGTTTTGATTCTTCGAAACGGCAAGTTCATCACTTATTAGAGGCACTTAAGCAGAAATTTCTCTCATCATGAATCTTACAAAGTTGGTTATTCTCGCGTTGATTGAATCTCCCGAACAAACATTCCTGGTATCGGTTCGTCATGATCCCATTGTTCCTGAAGCACATATGAAATACGATCTGATTGGTGGAACAAACGAGTTTGGTGAACATCCCGAGGATACCGTAAGAAGAGAGGTATTTGAGGAAGTGGGAATCCATCTACTTGACTTGCAGTTACTGCCGATAGTAACTCAGAAAAAATGGCAACGAACTGATTCTGAAATGCATACGGTAGTGCTTTGTTACCATGGCAAGGTAAACTCAACAGACTGCCTTGTACAAGATGGAAAGATTAACTCGTTACGTTGGATTACGAGAGATGAGTTGCAAACACTTGACTTTCTTCCGACGGTAGAGCCGTTTATTGCGTACTTTCTAAGAGAAGATGGGGATCTGAAGGTGACAGCTCAGTAATAAGTTCCCGACATTCAAAAAGAAGTTGCTCTAGGTTTTTGTTTTGGGCATACTCGGCAAGGTTTCTTGCAATTGTTGCTAAATGTACATGGGTATTTTTTGGCAACTGTACACCGATTATTGAAACATATCGGAGGCAGTGTCACCAGCGAGTTTCGTAATTGAACGAAATGTCGGATACCTCATACCCATTTATTGGTCTTGTATAGTTCCAGTCCAGCGTCGAGGGCCGCTTGTATCTCTTGTTCAAGTTCAGGAGATAATTGCTTAATATGGAAACAAGATTTACCTTTGAGCAGTTTTAGTAATTCGGGGCTGAATAATTTTTTCATGTCCGGCTCTGTATAAACCGGCATGTAGTACAACCCTACATAATCTTTCTGAAGCATTACTGAAGCAAAGAATAGTTCCTTTCGTTTTCGGCCAGAAATTGTGAAATCACCTTTTGACCATAACTCGTACCGTTTTGGGGCAATACGAACTTCGTTAAAGTGCCTTACGTAAACCTCAAGAATTTGCTTGAGTGACTCAAAAAGTGTTTGTAATTCCTCTGGAGAAGGTTTTGGCATACTCCTAGTGTAGCACACGAATCTGACGAAGGTGTATACTTTCACGATGACATGGCAAATTGCTTTACTACTTTCTTCAATTCTTGGGATCGTTCGCGACACTTTTACAAAAAAAATTACGCAACATATTAATCCACTCGTTGCGTTATTCTATTTCTACATAACTGCGGTTATTGCGTCATCATTACTTGCTCTGCTGTATTTCCAAAGTAACCCCTTCGGAGTGACGGCATTACACTGGTGGGCAAGAGTCTTTGGACTTGGATTTGGAGTTGGTGTTTACGGATTGTTCAGCGCGATTAAGATTAATCTGACAAAGACTCAAGCATTTTTGAGTTATCGGAATCTTATTTCGATAGTACTTGCTGCAGTGTTTTTTAACGAACTGTCACATATAACGTGGAAACTCGGCATCGCAACGATATTATTCCTTCTTTCGCTCGTCCTTCCTCAGGTTCTTGTAAAACGCAAGTCGGCACACGCGGAGGATGCAAACAAAGAATGGTTGTTTTGGATGATCCTTCACCTTGTTTTTATCGGCTCTGGAATGTTTTTGGCGAAACTTTTTACTCATTACCTGACACCGATTGATTTACTTGTTAATCAGTATCTTGGTAGCTTTGTCATGATAGTCCTGATTCTTGTGGTGAGACAATATTATACCTCTGGAGAAGCGAGAAAGGTCTTTTCACTTGCAGTTGCGAATCGACGAATTCTTGCGTTGACCTTGTTCAATGGTTTTGTTACAGCAATATCAATATTTTTGTTGTACCTCGCACTCGCTGGTGGACAGGTAACAGTCGTCACGCAGGTTGATAATTTTCTCAGAACACTCATCATCATTCCAATTGGAATGTTTGTTTTCAAAGAAACGAAACAGCTGACAAGAATTGACTACCTATCCATAGCACTTGCTATTGTTGGTGCCGCATTGTTGATGAGTTAGTTTACATTGTCATATTACTGTCAAGAAAGGAAACCTCTCGTGGCGTAAAATCACACAATGACAACAATCGTAAAACCGATACAACTTAATAAACGAGTACAGAGAGTTAATCCTGACGGTCGATTTCTCGACAAAGCTATTACCAACGCATTATCACCGGAAAATTATAAAGCACTTCGTCGCGAAGCGAATATGAGCATGGTTCAATTTGCGCACAATCATCTTTCGGCAGATGAGTTTTATGCGATGATTCCGAGATCGCCTTGGTTCATTACGTCAATAACGCACAAAGATATAAGAATAAGTGCATTCGCTGAGAGTAAACATAATAAAGTCGAGAGATATGCGACATATAAGTTTGTTAGTGGTGTCACCGAGTGTTCACTTTCTATAAAAAGAGAACTCAGAGGTAATTCCGTAAACTTTAGCGTAATGGAGCTTTCAAGAGATAGGAGACCAGATTTAGTTTTCGTCGAAATAGAAATTCCCTCAAAAACTCACAACGGGAGTAAAGTATATCTGTATAAACGTGAGGACGGAGTGGTTGAAGTCGAATTTGCTGGAATCGATAACCAAAGAAGTCGCACAGATTCACCACAAGCAATAAAAGATGCCAAAAGGTACTTTAAAAACATTGATTTTGATATACTCCGAACTGACACAAAATATCAAGATAAAATATTTAAAGTGTTTCAAGAATTTGCTATTTTCGAAAAAATCGATGATTTACTCAAAAAATAACAAATTTATTACTTTGTACAATCGTAGTATAATCTATAGCACATTATTACATTAGTCTTCTTACCATGGCAGAAAAAGAAAAGAAGACTGCCCACAAAACACAAATCGTTGAACTATGTCCAGACCCTTTATTTTTTCAAGCACTTAGTCGATTTATTAATACTCCACATAGGAAAGGTTCGAGTGAAGGTATTATTCCTGATGAATTCATCATTCTTTCGCATAAAAACGCTCATGACCTTGCTGTTATCAATCGGTTCTTTTATTCTGCTATCGCAAACTTAGGGGATAGGATTGAGAGCAATGATTTCTCAATTGAAGAAATAGAAAAGCTGCTTAAATTCGAAAGAGAGTTTACGAGAACGCACAGGCTTATAGTAGTAAAAAATTTACGTAAGATTGCTATAAGTCGTGAGAAGTATTTTAAAGCTGATAAAACTTCAAATAGTAAAATGAAATGCATTGCATTAGGCGAGATACGTGATGTTTTTATCAAGCCTTTCGCCATTGCCATACAAGATTTCACTAAAATTCAAGCGACACTAGGATTACCATATACATATGGTGAAAGAATAACTAGTAATTATCCCTACATGCTCGCGCAAAAAATTGCTTACATTGCGAATTATTATTTGTCCGCAGAAGATAGAGAAAAGGTGATGCAAATACTTGAAGGAGAGTTTTCATGAATTCAAGTATGATTCAGGACTCTTGTTAATGGAAAGATAAAGGAGTGAAGAGAAGCAACAAAAGGAGGGGTAGCGATTAGGCAGCAATGGTTTATGCGGCTTCGATGCCTTTTGTTGCTTCTCTATTTAGGTAGCCCAAATTGCATAAACGCAAAATGAGCCTCCTGATAAGAGGATTAGGCCAATGGCCCAATCCTCTCGCAGGAGCCTTAAGCCCAAAAGGGCTAAGGCGCCAAAAAGTGCTGTAAACAACACTTTCTGGAGAGTATTGATGTCCATACTACCTCCTTTCTCCAGCTTGTACACTGGCATCAAAATTGAATTTCATGTCATTTCTCATGCCAATGTACTGCTGGCGTTGCTTCTCTTAACGATCGGTCTTACGACCATTCAGGCTCTCAGAGCACTGAAAGAGAATTATACCCCATAGTGCGGTTTTTATCAACGCATATACTTTCAAAAAATTCGAATCCCCCACACATATTCGTATAATTATTACAAACATGTGCCTTACCAAGGCAGTCTCACTATTTGCTTTTCTTTGCCACTTTCCTGTATAATGACGCTCTTACGTTTTAACTAAACAAGCAGTCTGTGGAAATTGACCAAAAATCGTTGATGAAACGCTCGTATAAATATCTTGCCGTCATCATTTGTTATTTCCTTTTTACCGCAATTATCGCTGTCTCCCTCGGCAAGGCGGTTGATTCCCAATTCAATACTCGACCTTTTGGGCAAATTATTGTTATGATTCTCATGTATCTGGTGTCGCTGAAACTCTTCTATCGCTTTGCACATAAATTGAAAGATATCCTCGGATGAATCTTTCTTTGCCTGGCGATGCACCAACGATTTCTGCTCTCGTGTTAGAGAAAATTGGTAGCTTTTCAATAACGAATACGATGACCTCTTCACTTTTTGGTGATGCTGTTTTGATTATCCTTTGCCTTGTTGCAGCAAAGTTTACTGTTCGTAACCCCGGAAAGTTTCAGTTGATTATTGAAGGTTTTCTGTTGGGAGTTTCATCGTTTATTGAACAAATTATCGGCGATAAAAAAGCAGCATGGCGTGTTATGCCGTTGGTTACCACACTTATTCTCTTTATTCTTGTTTCAAATCTTGTTCTCTTCTTCGTTCCAATACTTTCAGGCTTTACATATAACGGCATGACCATGTTTCGTAGTCATACCAGTGATATCAATACCACGGCAGCCCTTGCCTTCGGAATGGTCTTTCTTTCTCATGTTTACAGTATTCATGCGACAAACGTTGTTACTCATCTGGGTAAATATATTCAATTTCGCCATGTTATTCTCTCGTTCTTCAAAGGAATTAAAAAAGGAATTATGGCCTCAGTTGAGGCATTTGTTGGAATTCTTGATCTCATTTCAGAAGTTTCAAAAATTCTCTCCTTAAGCTTGCGTTTGTTCGGTAATATGTTCGCAGGAGAGTTACTCGTGTCCGTTTTGATGGGCATGCTTGCTATTGGCTTACCACTCCCAATGATGATACTATCCCTATTCTCAGGGACAATTCAGGCGATCGTCTTTGGTGCTCTTGTTGCAGGTACTTTAGGAAGTATCGCAAAAGAGGAATTACATAAGCAAAATAAATTTACATAATTACCTATGACAGCAGAAGCTGCACTTTATATCGGAAAAGCCCTTTGTATTCTTGCAATGGTTGCAACCGCACCAGCAGAAGCAATGGTCGTTAAGTCTGCATTCGAAGCAATCGGACGAAATCCGCAACTTGAGGCATCACTTTTCGGTAAGGCAATCATTAGCATCGCATTGGTTGAATCAACTGCAATCTATGCACTTGTTGCCTTCTTTACCTTGTAAACTAACACGCGTAAAAATGAGTGACGTTTTAGGGAAAATCGGATTTGATTTTACGGTTTTCCTGTACAATTTAATAAACTTTGCGATTATCGCCTTGCTTCTTCAGAAGTATTTTTTCAAAAAGGTTATGGCAACCATTGAAGACCGTCAGAAATTAATTGCTGAAGGAATAGAAAAAGCTGAAAAGGCAGAAATCACCCTTGCAGAAGCCGAGGAAAAAAGAAAGTCAGTGCTCACTGATGCAAAAGAAAAAGCGAAAAATTTGGTGAATTCGGCAACAACTGAAGCAGAAAGAAAAGCAACGATTATTGTCGAAAACGCTGAGAAAGAGAGCTCAGAATTACGAAAGAGCACACAGCTTCGTTTGCAGCATGAAAAATCTCAAATGCTTTCAGACTTTAAGAAAGATGCGGTCGATGTTATTTTGTCAACTGCGAAAAAGGTTGCAAAAGGCAAAGAAATCACTCAAGACTCAGTTACACAATCACTTAAACAATAAACGATATGGAAAAAGGAATGACGTTTCACCTGTATAAGGTTAAAGAAAGACTTACCAAACCAGTTCAAAGAATTGCATTACAGTCTTCCGCTGCATCCATGGAAGCACTTCGTAAATCGATTACTCAAGTATTCCCAGAAGTAACCACGATAATTGAAAACATTGAAGGAGTCAGTGGTGGTGGGTATAAAATTCTCGTTGATGATTGGTTAATTGACGCAACACTCGATACTGAAGTTGAAATATTACGAAAGAAAGTTGATGCAAAACTTCATGATGCCGATGATGTAAAAAAAATATTCCGAAGTGAGCTTGACGCACACGAATTCGACGCTGAAGTTTCTGAAACTGGCCGCGTTATTGAAGTTAAGGATGGCGTTGCCACAATTGTTGGGCTTACACGCTGTCTCAACCAGGAATTACTGTATATCGGAACAAATAGAGTTCCTGCACTCGCCTTAAACTTAGAGAAGAAGCGCGTGGGTGCGGTCATTTTGGGCAACGCAAAAGCGTTAAAAGAAGATGATATTGTCTATCGCTCTGAAAAAGTCATGGAAGTAGGGGTAAGTGAAAAATTACTGGGAAGAGTTATTGATCCGTTAGGCACTACCCTTGATACGGGAGAAACGCTCACCTATTCAGACTATAGACCAATCGAAAAGATTGCACCAGGCGTTATTGAACGAAAACCAGTTGATGTTCCCTTGCAGACCGGGATTAAGGCAATCGACGCACTTATTCCCATTGGACGTGGTCAACGAGAATTGATTCTTGGAGACCGTCAAACGGGGAAGACCACACTTGCAGTTGATGCAATTCTTAATCAGAAAGGAAAAAACGTTATCTGTATTTATGTAGCGGTTGGTCAAAAAGCGTCAAAAACAGCGGAGTTGGTCGAGAAGATGAGAAAATTCGGCGGAATGGACTATACCATAGTTGTTACGGCAAGTGCTGCTGACCCAGCACCATTACTGTTCCTCGCTCCGTACACTGGCGTGACTCTTGCAGAATTTTTTGCCGAACAAGGTAAAGATGTTCTTGTGGTCTACGATGATTTAACAAAACACGCTGTTGCCTATCGTGAAATGTCTCTGCTGCTCAGAAGACCTCCCGGTCGTGAAGCATACCCAGGTGATGTCTTTTACCTTCACTCTCGGTTACTTGAACGAGCATGTCGATTAAGCGATGAAAGAGGCGGTGGTTCCATTACAGCACTCCCCATAATCGAAACTCAAGCAGGGGATATCAGTGCGTATATTCCAACAAACGTCATTAGTATTACCGATGGACAAATATTTCTTGAAGGAGACTTATTCTTCAAAGGAATTCGACCTGCTATCAATGTTGGACTCTCCGTATCTCGAGTTGGAAGTGCTGCACAGACAAAACCCATGAAGAAAGTAGCAGGATCAATTAAGCTAGCGCTTGCACAATTCAGAGAACTTGAAGCTTTTGCACAATTTTCCAGTGATTTAGACCCAGCAACTAAACAACAAATCGAACGAGGTAAAAGAATTATTGAAGTCCTGAAACAGCCACAATACTCTCCTATGTCTGTCGCTGATCAGGTCATGAGTATTTACGCAGTCTCTAAAGGATTCCTTGATGATGTTCCGGTCAAAGAGATTTACGAACGTGTCACCGAAATTCTAGAATATGTTGACCAGCATAATGTCGAGCTTATCGAAGCACTCGAGGCAGGAAAATGGGATGAGGAACTCGAGAAAAACCTTGCTGAGTCAATAACAGAAGCAGTAACATCTGAGGTGTAATCATGGCAAATACCTTACGAGACATCAAAAAAAGAATAGTCTCTGTTAAAAATACAAAGAAAGTAACCAAATCAATGGAAATGATTGCTGCGGTTAAAATGCAACGGGTTGTTAAGCAGGTAGAACACACTCGGAAATATGCTGAAATGGCTGAGAAAATGGTTTCTGAGTGCATAACTTGCGACACAGAACACGTACTCACAAACGTACCTGACACATCACGCGAATTATGGGTAATCATTTCCTCAAACCGAGGACTTTGTGGGAATTTCAATTTGTCTGTATACAAAACCGTCCTCGCGCTTACTCAGGAAACTGCTGATTTGTCTCAGGTTTCCGTTCTTGCGCTTGGTAAAAAAAGTGCACAAATTGCAAGAACACTTAAACTTCCTGTCTTGGCTTTATATGATGGGTTTAGCGATACCCCAACGTTAGAATCTGTATTTCCCGTCTATAAACAAATTCTTGACGAGTTTTCTGGAGGATCATTCAGTAAGGTAGTGCTTGTTAGTACAGAATTTTACACTGCAACACAACAAAAGGTTGTTATTAAATCACTGCTGCCAATGCGTGTTACAGAAAAAGAGCAGACAAGTAGCTCACCCGATGAGAAAACTTTTGAACCCACGAAAAATCGATTGCTTGATTATCTTCTCCCGACACAACTTCAAGCAACACTCTATCGTTCGGTCCTTGAATCAGCAGCAAGTGAACATAGCAGTCGAATGATTGCAATGAAGAACTCTACAGATGCAGCGGGTGAGATTATTAACTCGCTACAACTGGCATACAATAAATCGCGACAAGCAGCAATTACGCAAGAAGTTGCTGAAATTGTCGGCGGAATGGAGGTATTAGTTAATTAAACACAATACAATAATGGAAAACAATGGAATAATTACAGCAATTAAAGGTGTCGTCATTGACGTACAATTTACTGGTAAACTTCCAGAAATCCTTAATGCGCTCGAAATTCAATTGAAAGACAAAAAAAGACTTGTACTTGAAGTGCAGCAGCACCTTGGAAATAACGAGGTACGCACTATTGCTATGGGTGCAACTGAAGGCCTTTCAAGAGGAATGAGCGTTAAAGATACTGGTGCTCCTATTTCAGTTCCAGTTGGTAGTGCTACCTTAGGAAGAATGTTTGATATTATCGGAGAACCTATTGATGGCGGAAAGCCCGTAGAGACAAAAACCTTATGGCCGATTCATCGAGATCCACCGAAGTTCTCGGAACAATCATCAAAAGCGGAGGTCTTTGAAACGGGAATCAAAGTCGTTGATCTCCTTTGTCCATTCAGGAAAGGTGGAAAAGTTGGATTGTTCGGCGGTGCAGGTGTCGGTAAAACTGTCATTATTCAAGAGTTGATTCGAAACATTGCACAAGAACATGGAGGTTCTTCAATGTTTGCAGGAGTCGGAGAACGAACCCGTGAAGGAAACGAACTTTACCTAGAAATGAAGGAAGCGGGTGTTCTTGACAAAACTTCGCTGGTCTTTGGACAAATGAATGAACCTCCTGGTGCGCGAGCTCGTGTTGCGCTTACCGCGTTGACTATGGCCGAATATTTTAGAGATACCGAAGGGAAAGACCTGTTATTATTCATCGACAACATTTTCAGGTTTACTCAAGCTGGTGCGGAAATGTCAGCACTTCTTGGTCGTGTACCGTCAGCAGTCGGGTATCAGCCTACCTTGAGTACCGAAATGGGGTTACTACAAGAACGAATTACATCAACCGACAAAGGTTCCATTACCTCCATTCAAGCGGTGTATGTACCTGCTGACGACTTAACAGACCCAGCTCCGGCTACAACCTTTACTCACCTTGATTCAACCGTTGTATTGAGTAGAAGTATTTCTGAGTTGGGAATTTACCCCGCAGTCGACCCATTGGATTCAACTTCAACCATGTTACAAGAGGACATCGTTGGAAAACGACATTATGCCGTTGCACGAGGAGTTCAATCAATTCTGCAACGATACAAGGAACTTCAGGATATTATTGCAATCCTCGGAATGGACGAACTTTCAGACGAAGATAAACTTTTGGTCAACAGAGCACGTAAAGTACAGAGATTCCTGTCTCAACCATTTTTCGTTGCAGAACGCTTTACCGGTGTCACAGGAAAATACGTTCCTCTAGAAGATACTATTTCGAGTTTTGAGAAAATTCTTGCAGGCGAATTAGACTCGGTTGCGGAAGGAGACTTTTATATGAAAGGTGGAATTGCCGATGTTACAAATTAAAGTCGTTACACCAGAAAAGGTTATTCTCGACCAACAACAGGTTGAGTGGATTTTGGTTCCAACTGACACTGGCATTATTGCAGTATATCCTGAACATATGGATCTTTATTCAAAGCTCATTCCCGGTGAACTCATTGTCAAAACTGCTGCTGAAACACACGAAATTGTTGTTACAGACGGAGTAATTCAGGTTTCACAGGGGACACTTGTTTCGGTGCTTGTAGAAGTTGCTGAACACATTGCAGAAATCGACCTTGAAAAAGCAGAAGCAGCCAAACAAAAGGCAGAGGAATATCTCGAGACATACGACAAAGATATTGATGCGGAGCAATTCGCTCGAGTACAGGCAACGTTGATTAGGGAAATGGCAAAAATTGCAGCAGTTCGGAAGCGAAAGAATCTTTAGTGACGTCGTCTCACTTGCGGTGACTGCGAAAGTAAATCACAGATAACGCGCATTTTAAGGGCGCTTAGCTCCAGCATGGAAAGAATATCTACAAGTAGGGTTCTCTGGGGGGAATTTACCCGCGAAAGATTTTGAATATATTCGGTATACGCAACAGAAATACGTTGTAAATACAACGAGAGTCCACTTTGTAGCTGAAACAATTCACTTCGAGAGTTTTTCACCAGAGAATCTCCGACTGCATTAAGGAGTTCTTGTTGCTGTTTTATCAATAGTAAGGCAGGAGAGAGTAATTGTTTAACCTCATCTGCATGGCTTCGCTTTATTGATTTCACAATACTCTCCAGCAGGTCCTTTCCAATATCTCCAATTTGCTCAAGGGTATTAGAAATTCGAAGCAAACGAATACTCGTTCTTTCTCGTGCAATATTCTTAGAGATTTCCCCATTTTTTGATAAATACACCATAATCTGATCATCGAGGTAATCATTAAGTTCTTCGAGTAGAGACACACGATGCATGCTTTGAGTACCCCAGGGAGGTAAACAGGTAGCAAAAATTTTTCCTGCATTTCTAGCGGCTCTTCTGAGTTCTTTGCGAACACGGTGTTGTCGCTGAGCCATTCTTCTACCAGGGTCAAGATACTGTGTGACAAGTAAAATTTGTTCTTGACTTCCAGGAACAATTCTCAGAATCAATTTTTCAAATTGAGGAAGTACAAGAAGGAAGAGTAGTGAGTTTCCAACATTAAAAATGAGATGCGCATTGGCAACCTGTTGCGCAGGACTTCCTCCGAACGAGGAAACAAAGGTTGTAAATTCTGGCATGATGGCTAGAAAAAGGAGAGATCCGGTCAGGTTAAACAAAACATTTGCAATACCAGTTCTACGTGCAAATAGGTCTAACTTTACTGATGCTAATAATGCGGTTGTACTTGACCCAAGATTTGCACCGAGAATCATTGGAATAGCGGTGTCAAAGGGAAGTATACCGGAGGCTACGAGCACCACAATGACGCCGGTCGTTACAGAGCTCGACTGAACAAGCGTTGTAACTAGGACACTGAGGCCATATGCGGCTAACGGAGAAGATACTGAAACAAAAAGAGAAAGTAAACGAGGATCTTGACTCACAGGAGCAAGAGAGAGAGACAAGAGTTGCAATGCGAACAAAATAAAACCAAAATAAAATATTGGTTTTGCAATGCTTCCGAGTTTCCCACCAATAAGTCGGAGTATCGCTCCAACAATCAAAATGACTGCCCCAATAAATTGCGTATCAATCAAAGCTAATTGCGCTGTGACTGTCGTGCCAATATTGCTTCCAAACAAAATCGCAAGACTATTTCTGAAACTAATAACTCCTGCGTTCACCAACAAGAGCGTCATAATGGTGACCGCAGCGCTTGACTGTACAAGCGCAGTGACCACTGCACCGAGAGACAGCGCAAGAAATCTATGGTGAACTGCTCTGGACAAGATTTGTTTGACTCGTGCTGATGATGTGGTAACAACCTCTTTACTCAAGTTATCTATTGCAAAGATAAAGAGAATTAACGCAGTAAGGGCACCAAGTGAGATTTGAACATATGGTGAGGCAAACCAGTCCATATCTGACTGTACCAAAAATCGCACTACAATGATATAAGTTTTCTTGTTCCAGGAAACTTATAGAGAAGCGCACTGAACAATATTGAAATCGTATAAACAACGACAATGAACACCATCACGGTAGCCCCTATTGGCAAGGCGAAGAACCACTCGTAAGGCACAAGGGTGACAATGATTGTTCGTAACACCGGGTGAATAAGATAAATTCCCATTCCATAATACGCCAAATTTGTTAAAAGAGGTGTACTTTTAAGGTGAAACGTAAGTGCAAAGGAGAAGAGAAAAATCATGTACAACGTTCTTAAAACATCTTCAAATACAGTTAATGAGCCAAAATGAAATAAGTGAGAGTACGGCATAAACAAGGAACTCAGAAGCGAAATTCCGATACCGAGAACACTTAGTTTTCGGACAGTAATTTTTTGTGTAGTCGACATCGAGAGAATTGTCCTTCCCAACCAATACCCAAGTATCAGTAAACTCAGATAATCAACCGTTAACAACGGTATCCAAACCCTTTGATTCTGTTGTGCTCTCCATGCAAAATCAAAAAAGCGAAAAAGTAAAAGAAATATACCGAGTTTCAAGAACGACATGTCGCTTATTCGCTCACGAATACTTACCAAGTACGGAACGACAGCTAATAAGAAAGGAAGCAGAAAGAGGTACCACAAGTGATAATAAGGTCGTCCGTCAAGAAGATTAACCAAGAAACTTTTAATTGTTTCTATTCGCTCAAACAATGAACCGCTGCTGAACTCAAGAACGAAAACAACACCATAAAATAAACTCCAAACGAACAAGGGAAGAAAAAGTGCCCTAATTTTTCTTGAAACGACCAACAAAGACTTTTGAAACTCATAGGCGAGTAAAAAATATCCCGTAATCATAACAAAAAGTCTTGTTCCGGTTGGCGCAAGGGTATGAACAACCCAAAGGAAATATTTTTCCAGTTCAGTATAGGGTTGTTCCAACAGCCAAGCGAGTACGTGAATCGTGAGAACACCAAAACTAGCAATAATTCGAATCAGATCGAGTGTCCCTTCACGTTTTCGCATACTAGAGGATTATACATGACCAATTATATAGATATGTTACAATGAAACATGTTACTCAAACTCTATCTCATTGCCCTTCCCGTCTTTTTTATTATTGACATGATATGGCTTGGACTTATCGCAAAAAACTTCTATGCGCAACAGATTGGGTATCTCATGAAGACCAATATTAACTGGGTTGCAGCAATTCTATTTTATCTTATCTTTATCGGTGGTGTCGTCTTCTTCGTGTTGAATCCAGCACTTGAAAAAAATAGTCTCACGTATGCAATAGGCGCAGGCGCTCTCTTTGGATTAATTACCTATGCGACATACGACCTAACTAATCTTGCAACAATAAAAGATTGGCCACTCCTGGTCACCGTAGTTGACCTAGTATGGGGAATGACCTTATCTGCCTCGGTGGCAAGCATTTCCTTCTTACTTGCAAAACAATTTGGTTTATAATGAATCCTTTCCTTTTGCTCGCCTTTATTTTATGGGGATACATGACTTGTTGGTTTATATTCTCACTTTTTCTAAAAAGAAACGATATCGCAGACATTGCATGGGGACTTGGTTTTGTCCTTATGGCGTGGCTTTCCTTCGATTATGGAACGCAACCAAAATACGCACTTCTGATATCGCTCTTAGTAACGATTTGGGGAATTCGTTTAGCGCTTCATATCTACTTGAGAAATAGAAAGAAAACCGAAGATTATCGATACCTGGAATGGAGAAAAACATGGAGACATTTCTATATAAGAAGCTACCTTCAAGTATTTATGTTACAAGGTGTCTTCTTGTATGTTATTTCCCTTCCTTTTCTGGTAACAAATCTCGTGCCAGCACATTTTGATTCACTCTTGGTGCCGCTTGGGGTTATTCTCTGGACAGTCGGGTTCCTGTTCGAATCCGTTGGAGATTTACAGCTGTCGCGATTTATTTCTCAGCCCGAAAACAAAGGAAAACTCATGACTTCAGGTTTATGGAAGTATTCACGCCATCCTAACTACTTTGGCGAAGTTGCTGTATGGTGGGGAATTTTCCTTCTTGCGTATGCGGTTACGGGCAATTTACTTCTTATAATTTCGCCACTCCTGATCACTGTATTGCTTCTTGCCATTTCAGGAATACCCCTTCTTGAAAAGAAATACGAGGGGAGAGCTGATTGGGAAGAATACAAAAGAAAAACCAGCGCACTATTTCCTTTACCCCCAAGGAAATAACCACATCAGTTATATGAAATAACACTTTTCACCACTCCTTCTATGGTTAGGTCTTCCTCTTGTACAACTCTGATTGGCGGATATTTCGGATTAAATGAGGTAAGAATGATTCCCTCATTCGTTATGTGATATTGTTTAATGAGCACTTTGGATTTATGAACACCAACGATAACAGATCCCGAATCAGCGCCAGGCTGCATTTTTGCGACGACTAAATCCCGCTCTCGTATTTTTGGCTCCATGGAATCACCTTTGGCTGCAACAATAAACACCTGTTCTAAAGGAAACGTTACGAGTTTTCTTGCAAACGGAATTCGGTCAATGGGGCTTCCATCTAACAATGTCCCGTTTGGTCCACATTGAGCCATTCCATAAATATTTACATAGCCAATATCACTTTCTTTTGGATCAGAAATAATTTTGTAGTCGCGAGGGTCAGCGGGATTACGCACGAGATACCCCTTTTTCTCTAACTGCTTGAGGTGATGCGCAACAACGCTTGTTGAAGAAATGGATAATCTTTCCTGAAGTTCACGTATTGTCAAGGGTTCGGCCTGATTTTTCAGAAGTAATTCGAGTAATTCTTGTTGTTTAATATGTAGTTTGTTCATAGAACAAAAATAGCACAGGTCAACTGTTTTTGTCAAGAACAATATAATTTGTTCTAGTGTTGACATCACGCAAAAGTAAAACTACACTAGTCCTATGCAACGATATTTTTGCATCGTAGATACGCCAATCGGCGAACTTTTATTGATCGCATCACACAACCACCTCCTCCAAATTGAATTTGATTCAAATAAAGAGTATCCCCGTCGTTCCAATGCAATCCTTTCTTTGGCGGTAGAACAGCTTGGAGAATATTTTATAGGAGAACGCTCTCACTTTACCATCCCTTATCGATATGTTGGCACTCCGTTTCAAGTCAAGTGCTGGAATTATCTTATGACCATTCCGTATGGTGAAACTCGTTCATATCTACAAGAGGCGACCGCAATTTCTTCTCCACGTGCTGTCAGAGCAGTTGCACAGGCAAATAAGCGGAATCCTTTGCCAATTCTTACGCCTTGTCATCGCGTCATTGCACATTCTGGTGAACTCTCCGGTTATGGCGGCGGTGTGTGGCGAAAGGAATGGCTCCTTACACATGAGAGAGTTCTGAATCGATCCTCTGAAGCATCTCCTCAGCGTCCTTCATAATGATCAGCTCATTTCGTAATTGGGCAGAACCAGGAAAATCACGTAAATAAATTTTAAAATACTTTTTCAGTAGTTCAAAGTTTTTTGAATTCCCCCATGTTTCTTGAAACAGGAGAATATGCTTTCGAAGAGCCTGCAATCGTTGACCTCGAGAGAGATGAGTGGGCGATTCTGAAAAAATACTGATATCTTCAAAGATACCTCTTCCAACCATCGCACCATCAAATCCATAGGTCACTTTTGTATCATGAATATGCTGACGTGAAGTGATGTCACCATTCGCAATAAGAACGAGATCCGGGTTTAGCGCCTCTCTCATCTGCGAATATTCCTTCGCAAGTTCCCAATGTGCCGGAACTCTTGTCATTTCTTTTCGAGTTCTCAGGTGTAGGGTTAGCGCATCAATTGGCTGCTGCATCAGAAAGGTAACCCATTCTGGCTGAATAAGCGTAAAGCCAATTCGCGTTTTTACGCTAAAACCAAAGTGAGGATCAATTTCTTCGATCTTTTCCCGGACACGATGAATAATTTCTTTTGTTTTCTCAAAATCTCGAATAAGTCCTGAACCGGCACCATTCTTCACAACGTTAACGACGGGACATCCCATGTTAATATCGACCCCAGAAAAACCACGTTCTATAAGCTCAGGAATAATTGCGACATAAGACTCTACTTGAGTTGCCCATATTTGTGCAACAAGAGGGAGTTCCTGGTGGGTGAATTGTAGTCGATGCGCAACGTGTTCCCTTCCTTTATCGGATAACAATCCTTCACAGTTTGTGAATTCTGTCATAAAGAGATCTGGCCTTCCATACTCGCAAACAATTTGTCGGAAAACAGTGTCTGTAACATCTTCCATAGGCGCAAGAATGGTAAAGGCACGGTTTGTCGCTTGGCTTTGTTGCTTCAGTGAAGTCCAGAGAGGGGAGTCCATCATAACTATAAAATCTTGTACGTATTTTTTCCGGAATTTTTTGCTTTCTGTAACTGTGAATCGACTCTTTGCAGGTATAGTTCCCACGCTTTTTTGGTATCCCGTTTTCGCAACAGTGTGGTAATTTCTTCTGCTTTCATGAAATAAAGTCCGAGGGATACAGTCGTTTTCATAACTTTGTTTTCTTTGATATTTTTCAGAATTCGTTTTGCTATTTGCTCCAAAAGGTGTTTATCCGTCGAGCGCATCGGCAATATTGCTAAATATTCATCACCACCCACACGAGCCAATACATCATTTTTCCGGAGCGTCTTTTTTAAAACGGAAGCGACTTCGACAATCTGTTCATCTCCTCCTAAATAGCCATACCGTGTATTCATTTCCTTCATATTATCGACATCGACAAAGATAATACCAATATTGTATCCAAACTGTTCTGAAGACTTAAAAAGGTCAAACAAACTTGCATAATATCCGTGCCGATTTAATGCCCCAGTCAAATTATCAACATAGGCGACTTCTCGAAACAAAGCAATATCTTCATGTAGTTGATATATCGGCTCAAGGTTTATCAGAGAAACAGTAAATTTTTCTTTACCTTTACGTACCATGACGAGAAATCTTTGCGGAGTATTTTTCTCCAGCGAGAGAGTTAAATGGTACTGTTTGTACGAATGTTTTGGGAGCGACAATAGTCTCTCAAATAAATCTGCATCAGGTTGCACACACAGCTCAACAAACGATTTTCCTTGTAAGGATTTATCTTTTGCATCAATAACAAGGAGGGAAGAGTCTAAAATGAGAAAACTTGCCTGTATTGTTTTACTTACCGTCACGAGCGTATTATACCACTATTACACTAATTTAGCAACCATCTTACCATTACTTTCGCTCATCAAGCGCTTGATTGACGAGACTATCCGCTATTTTGTTTTTTTCACGAAGAATATGTTTCAGACTAAATCGAGGGATCAAAGAAAGATACTGATGAATTGAGTTCGCAAGTGTTTTCAACCGACTTTCTTTGATTTTGTATACACCGGTAAGTTGTTTAACAACCAATTCACTGTCAAGGTTCAGTTCAATCTCCTCACAATGTGGGTATTTCGTAGAAATATCACGAACTGCAGTGAGCAATGCCTGATATTCTGCTTCATTATTTGTTGCTATGCCAATATACTGATTATATCGCTCAAGCTCAGTACCTGTTTTATCAAAGATGACATACCCAATAGCAGCATGTCCTGGATTATTTCGTGAACCACCATCGGTGTAGACAACTAATTTTTCAATATTTTCTGACATTACGATGTATGATACCATAGAAGAGATATGAGACGGCGAATAATTCTAACACTACTCCTGGTTGTCGCTCTTTCGACAAACACTGTCTTTGCAGAATCTCTTGATTCTACCAACTACAAACTGCTAGACCCTCAAATTGGCGCGGCCTCAGGAACTTCAGCTTCAGATAATTATGCAATTCTCGTTCAAGGAGGATCTGGCATAGGACTTGGAGAAATATCCTCCTCCTTATACAAATTAGGTTCAGGTCAAGGGTTTACATTTATGGCAAATGTTCCGAAGGTCTCCTGCTTTGAAACCGTCACCACTTCGATGACGACAGACTGTGTTTCTTTACCGGCAAACAACGGAATGGTCGGTGAGTGTGGAGAAGGAGGTTGTTACGATCGAGCTATGTTACAAATTGATACTCAAGCAAATCCAACCGACACATTGTACTCAATCCAATTATCCTCCGACAATTGGGCAACCACGTACATTTTAGACGGTACAACAAGAACACTCAAGGCAGCATCAAGCAAATCGATTGCAGACTATAAAACAAAAGCGCAATGGGAGGGTGCCCCTTGGAATCGGTATAATATTCTTGGGTTACAACCAGACACAGAGTACAAAGTTCGCCTAACTGCCTTACACGGAGATTTTACAGAATCTTCACCTGGGCCTGAAGCAATTGCGACAACAGGTGTTCCGACAACAGTTTTTGATCTCGACATAACGCCCGATATTTCTGGCACCTCCACTGCACCTTACTCAGTCAATCTTGGTGGAGTATCACCAGAATCCTATACATTTCAAACAAACGAACGAATTAAGCTGAGTATTTCGACTAATCTGCAAGTTGGCGTATCTGTATTCCTACAAGATGAGTACTCTGGACTACGAAGTCAAAGTACAAGTTTTACGCTCGAGAGTGATGATGAAGATCTGGCAAACCCAGCGAGTGGTGACGGATTTGGGCTGCAGTTTACTGAATCCGATGAAGCTGCTGCATCGGAAGGTTATATTGTCCCCTCAGCAGTGTATGCAGTTTCAGGAACAAATGTCGGGGCAATTTCATCAATCGCTGCAACTCGAGTACTTTGTACACTAACCTCTCCTTCAGGAACATGTGGAGTTGATTCCCAAACCTGGGTAACTGATGGAAGAGCGCTGTTTACCCTAGGTCTTCGCGCATCAATACTTGCTCCCGCAGTTGCAGATTACGAGGACACACTAACCTTTACAATCATGGGAGGGTGGTAACCAATGATTAAATTTTATCCATCCTTCCTCACGTTTACTTCGGACAGACGTGAAAGAGTAGTAACCATTTCAGGTGAAGGGGTTGAATCGCTAACACTTCCGTCTATCAGACCTGTCAGAATACTCACCACACCGCATACACTTCAAACAGAAGCTTGTACTTCTATTCCAATCTCCTTGGTCGGTAAGCTTCAGAAAAACAACACAGATGCACGCTTTACCATAACGATGTCTGATTCTCTTTCTGAATTACTGCACCAGTGCAAACGATCACCAACTGAGCTTCTCGCAATTGAAGTAGCCGTACCAACGAGTTCCAAAGAGTCTGTTGGAATCCAGTCTACACTTCTTATTCCCATTTTCGATACAACGAAGCATTCATTACTCGGAGGACAAGAAGTGCTTGGTGAAATCTCAAAAAATCTCATTGTGGACACCGTCACCTGTACTCCTCAATTCCAACTCTACAAAAAAGATTTACACTGCCAAACAACCATCACTAATGCTACTGAATACCCGGTTCTATCAACACTCGTTGTTACCAGTAGAGAGCAACTCCCCCCGGGACTCACCAAGCATGAACGCTTAGAAAGAACAAATCTTCTCTTGCTCCCACAACAAAGTTATTCTCTTAATTTCTCGATCCCTGAAACAAAATTTTCTCTTTTTCAAAATACCGTCGCCGTTACCGCATCATTTTCCGACGTATCAAATCAAGGAGGATCAATCAGAGCGAGCCAAGAATACACTTTCTGGTATCTTCCCCTTCTCCTGGTGATTGGAATCAGTAGCGCACTGCTTTCACTTTCTGCTATACTGCTTCGAAAGAATATTATTAAATTTATTACTCTGCCCACATTATGGCTCAGCAAAAAAAGAGGTTCACCTTAAGAATTCCATCACTAGACACATTCGACTTCCTCGCAATACTTCTGTGGATTGCCGTTTTACTTCCCGCTATTCAATTACCTTCCTCAGCAACGTTCACATTTCTGAGAAGTGTCTTCTTTATTGCTTGGGTCGCGCTGTTTGTACTGTATGTTGCGTTCAGAATCAATGCCGAGAAAAAGATTGTTTTTTATTCGGCAACAGCGGCTAATGGTTTAATGGCAGCGATAGCTGGTTCTTTCCTACTTTCATTTATACTGTCAGCCTCACCAATTGATTCATTATATGGGTATGATCTTTCTTTCTCCTCAAGTTTCCTTGTGTTGATTTCACTGGTCGTATTCTATTTCACGTTGAAACTTGCTGGACTCTCTCTAGAATACTCAGTATCTCGAATTTTCTCAGTTCTTCCAATAACACTTGTTGCCATAGATTTGATTGCACTCGTGAGTTACCTCCTTCCACAAGGGTTTTACACTGCAATCTTTGGTACATATGCCCAATATTTTAGTTTTTTTGCCAATTCACCCGCAGGATTACTTGGTGGCGTATCTCAATCATTGTTTCTCCACATCATTGCCTTAGCGGTTGCACTCTGGCAAATTGCGACAGTCTACAAAAAAGGTGAGCCACTCTCACTTGGATTGTATCGACGAGCAGTTGTCGGCGGTTTCCTTCTATTGGTAACTGCGTATCTCCTGACAGTTTCGTTTACGTTCTCGATTCTTTCTGTTGCCGTGGCATTTGGCGTATTAGCGACCATTGCGTTCCTTATTGTGTCCACAAATAACCCGAGAGTAAAGCAATTTGGCGTATTTGCGCTTATTTCTCTGGGTGTTGTTGCCATTATTACCTTTGCAACCCTTCAGCTTGGAACCTTCGGTACTGCTTCACAAGTTACCATTCCTTCACAAACCTCATCAACAATTATTCAGAATAGTTTCAGAAATCAAGGCGTACAACTATGGCGCTATTTCACCGGGTATGGGGTAGGTACATTCCCGTATTTGTACCTACAACATCGTCCAATCGATGCAGCTATTAGATTTGGCAACGACACGTATTTCTTTAAACCCGCAACCTTTGTTGGAGAACTCTTTATTGAACATGGTGTCATTGGAGTCCTTGTTCTGCTAGGCTTTCTGACCGCGTTAGTATTAGCTTACAAAGGTGCAAGCTCAAGAGCGATGATGACTCCAGAAGCTGTCATATTGCTCCTTGCTGTTGGATTCTTGCTTACCTCACCATCTTCGCTCGCCGTTCTCATCGTATTCTTTGCAGCAGCAGCGGCATTGCTTGATAAAGCAGAATCACTTCCTGAGCTCCTCCCGAGTGTGAGAGCAGTCGATGTAAAAGAATCAACGTACACAAATAAAGCGGTTGCAAAAACAGGTGTAGCACTCTTGACACTTTCTGTTGCGTACACGCTTTTTGTTGTGCTTTCACTTGTTCCCCCTACAGTTACCATGGCAGGATATGCAAAATCATTACAACGATATGCCGTTGCCAAATTACAACTTTCGCAAGGTTCAACAGAATCGTCAAAAACCTTCATGGATGCATATGCACTTGCAAGTCGATATCGTCAGTATTGCGACAAATGTGCTCAGCTTCCCTATCTCAACCTTAGTACGCTGGTCGCAAGTACAGATCTGTATGCAGGATTAACCTTGGAACAGCGTAATGCATCAGCTGAGCTACGTGATATTCGAAATATGACACTACAAGGAATTACTGACTTGCTTGGTAAGAATACCATTCGATACGATTATTGGCTCACAATTTCTCAAGCGTATCAACTTATTGCAGAAGACGAAAAGAGTGCCAGCTTATACATTCTTGCACTACAAGGCGCGAGAAATGCACTTTCAGTTAACCCTTATTCTGTCGAAGCAAACTATCTCTTCTTAGATATGCTTCTGAAAACGGGAAACACACCAGAAATCAACACTCGTGTGAAAGAGACAGTCGCCTTGCTCAAACAACTGGTTGGTACACCGTATAGGATTCAGTTTACAGACGGAATCATTGCAGCAAGAGAGCAGAAGTATGACGAAGCAATTTCTCTTTTTGAAAAGATCAAAACTGAAGCACAAAATGCAGCAAATCTAAACGAGAATGACAAAAAACTTATTGTCTCACTTGCAGAACAGAGAATTGAAGAGGTAAAGAAATTGAAGACGGGAACTCCTCAAACTGAGCAGTATACTACGCCGAGACCAACACAAACACCACGTCCAACACCGACCGTAACGCAACAATCTGAAAACTAATCGTAAGAGAGAAATTGTTCGAGGCGATATACTGAATATTTCTGTGTTGTTTTACCTACTCTCAGATAGTGAAGGAGCATGCATGAATTTGGATAGTATGCGTGAGCGCCAAAAACCAGTGTTTTGAGTTTTTTCTGCGGAAACACGAGCATTATATCGCTTGCCTGGTCATCTTGAAGCGTCACCGTTCTAACTTCGTGTATGAATATACTCTGACGTGACCTTAAAAAGCTAATGATATCAAACTCAAACCTACCTCTTCGGACGTTCGTGCCGAGTATCAGGTGACCACTTTTTTGAAGTCTCCGTTTTACATATGATTCGCCAAATTGTTGAAGGCCTCGAGTCCTATCCACAGTTCATGAGTATAAACCAACCTTTATGATTCAGGAATAAAGGTCTTTCGATGAAGCATCGTGTATCCATAAGTTGCAATTTCTTCAAAATGCTTACGTGTACCATACCCTTTATGAGAAGAAAATGAATACTGGGGAAACTGCGCTTCGTACGTCATCATTAGTCTATCTCGATATACTTTTGCAAGGATCGAAGCAACAGCAATAGCGTAGTGTTTCATATCTCCCTTGTTGTACTGATACGTTCTTCCGGGAAGCGGAATGGTTGCTTTCTCGCCGTCCATCAGAATTACAGCAGGTCGTGTTTGTAACTTCCAGTAGGCACGAAGCATAGCAAGATGCGTTGCACGTCTAATTCCCAGTGCATCAATTTCTGGTGCGGAAGCCTCTGCAACCGCATGGCATGGATATTGTGTGAGTATTTTTGCGTAGAACTGTTCGCGTTGTGATTCTGAGAGCAGTTTTGAATCTCTGATTCCTGTAAGACAATGAGATGAATCATTAATGAGAACAATTCCTGCAACCACTGGGCCTGCGATACAACCTCTACCAACCTCATCAATACCTGCAACTGAAACATACTTTTGCAGGAGTGTAAATTCTAAGGAAAAATGTGCAAACTGCATTATGCAGCCGGTTCAACTGATGCGTCTTGGGGTACTGCAACAGCTTTCTTTTCGCGAACTCGAAGTGCTTTCTTACCAACTCGGTTTCGAAGATAGTACAATTTTGCACGTCGTGGTTTACCTTGGGCAACGATTTCTAATTTTTCTAATACTGGAGAAAACAAAGGAATAATCTTCTCAACGCCAATTCCATCTGCACCAATTTTACGAACAACAAACTTTTTATTGTTTCCATATCCTTTCATAGCAACAACAACACCACGAAATGGCTGTGATTTAAGGTTCTCCATTTCGTCAAAGACTTTACCTGCATCTTGCGCTTTTTTCATTGCTTGCTTTTCAGCTGTCGTCAACGTTTTTTGGACCTTTTTGATGACAATAATTTTTGTATGAGCGACAACGGTATCACCAACAGCAACTGATTGGCGAGCTTCCATATCAGGGAATTCTTTAACAAATTGTGCTGAAACTTTCTTCATTACTTCACTATTCATGCGGTAATAATACCATAACCGCCCCCCAAGGTCAACGCTCTTCGTGCTAGAATAGGGATATGTCAGATATCAAAAAATTATCCCAGCACGTCATTAATCAAATTGCTGCGGGAGAAGTTGTTGAACGTCCAGCATCCGTTGTCAAAGAGCTTATTGAAAATGCGATCGACGCTGGAGCAAACAAAATTGATGTTATTGTTGTTGATGGTGGTTTATCGAAAATTGAAGTCAAAGATAACGGAAAGGGAATTTCTCGAGAAGATCTTCCCCTAACAATCGAACGCTACGCAACAAGTAAACTCAGTAAGACAGAGGATTTAGAATCACTTCTGACCTATGGGTTTCGAGGAGAGGCTCTTGCTGCAATTAGCTCTGTCAGCACTACGACAATTGTCAGTCGGAAGGGAGAAGAAGCATATGAATTAGTCACCACCAATGGTAGTGCACCTGCCATTACGCCGAGTTCTCGGTCTCAGGGAACAACAGTAACAATAGATAATTTGTTTCAATCACTTCCTGCCCGACAAAAGTTTCTTAAGTCTGCAGAAACAGAATATCGGTACATCCTCAAAATGTTTACAAGTTTTGCGTTATTAAACGGTAACATACACGTCACACTCACGCACAATGGAAAGGAGATTTATAATCTTCCGATATCTTCAGAATCACTTTTTCCAAAAGAGAGAGTTGCCGCGTTATACGCAGTCGATAAAAATGATTTGCTGAAGATTACTCATCAAGAATATGGTATTTCTGTATCAGGTTACCTCCTTCATCCGCGGTCACTCAAAGCTACAAGTAAATTTTTTCAAACATATATCAACTCAAGACCAGTAGAGGATAAAGGTGTGTTTAAAGCTACCTCACAAGGTCTCAGTGGGTTTGTACCAGATTTCTATAAACCGACGGCAATTGTACACATTTCTCTCGCTCCAAATCAGGTTGACAGTAATGTACACCCCCGAAAAACCGAGGTTTCATTAATCAACCCCTTCCGCGTTTACAGTGCGGTAACTCACGCAGTTCGTGCTGCACTTCAACAAGGTGTTGTTCTTGTTGACAAATCCTATCTTCAAAAAAACGATAGTACCGTTCCTCAGGGTGCAACTTTCTCCCGCAATTCTTGGGAACAGAGGCAAGAGAATGCATTTCAACGATTGCGAGGGAATCAGCCCGAATTTCTTTTCGATAACGCACAGGCGAATCACTATGGGGAAGCTCCCGAACCCTTGATGCAAGATGACATTAGTAACCGTACTACTAGTGAATCTGCCGACGCTATCCCTGAGTACATCGTATCTCAAGCACGCAACTCACTAAGTGACGCTACTGTATCTCCCGTTCTCGGAAGATATATTATCGTCGGGTTCATCGATGAACTCTGGATGATTGATCAGCATGCAGCAGCTGAACGCATTCGATATGAGCAATTAAAAAAATCGTATCTGGCAGAAGTTTCACTCCCGCAACAACATGTACTGACGCCACTCTCAATTCAGATAACGGCAGAAGAACAGGTTGTTCTCAAAAAACATCACGGTCTACTGAAGAGACTTGGGTTTACCAATAAATTTGACGACAATAGATTATTGATCACCTCAGTTCCAACATTTTTACAGAAAGCCGACACTGAACAACTTATTCGTGACACACTTGCAGAGTTGCTGCTTCATGATGAAACATTTCTGAGTCCAGTTATTGAGGATTTTACTTCCTCTCGTTCCATCAGCCATATTATTGCGACCATGGCATGCCATAGCAGTATCCGGATGAATGAAAGAATCTCCGCTCAAGAGGCTCAGTCAATTGTAAAGAATCTTCTGGAATGTGACATTCCTTATGCTTGTCCTCACGGAAGAAGAGTAGTCTGGCGACTCAGTAAGGAAGAGATTGATCGTCAATTTATGCGGACATAGCCCGCGACTTCACTTGTATAAGTACACTGTTTTCTAGTATAATTCTGCAAGTGCCGGGGTGGTGGAATGGCAGACACGCTACCTTGAGGTGGTAGTGCCCGTAAGGGTGTGGAGGTTCGACTCCTCTTCCCGGCATATCTCGATTTTCAATCGGGGCGTAGTTCAGTTGGCTAGAACGCACGGTTTGGGACCGTGAGGTCGCGAGTTCGAGTCCCGCCGCCCCGATTGAACAGTACGAGTTCTTCCGCAAGGTCACTAAAAGCCTTATACAATGGGCTGATTCCTAAGTTCGTAAGTTTCCCATTTTCAATCTTTGGACAGTTCGTAAACATGTCCGCCAGTATCTCTCTACGCTGATCAATGGATTTAGTTGATTATGAGGAAGATGTTGAAGACTGGCAAATCCATTTAGTAAATTAATTTTCATAACCTTTGAGGGTTAGAAGGTAAAACCCTCAAAATTTGAGCAGTTGAAACTTACTTTCTTTATCTCTAGCCGAAATAAGAAAGTAAGCAAAGAAAGTTGGCTTTGTTTTTTACATTCTCTTTACAATAGAGTAAAATATTTCTATCTTATTTTGTTAGCACATACTTGATGGATAAGAAAAGATCCGATATCGGAAAGGCAATACAAAAAGTGAGGTTAGATAAGGGATTGACTCAAGAGGAATTATCTCGCAAGGCTGATATTCCATATACAACTCTTGCGAAAATCGAAAGCGGAATGGTTGTAAATCCTAGATTTAAAACCCTTCAAAAAATTGCAACTGCTTTGGAAGTTACAATTGATTATTTAATTAAGTTAGATGGTAAATAACATGGCAAAATCAAATCTACATTCAATTATTAGCTTTATTTGGTCTGTAGCAGATGATGTTCTGAGAGATCACTATAAAAAAGGTGAATATCCAAATGTAATTTTACCAATGACAGTAATAAGAAGAATTGACCTTTCTCTCGATGATACAAAAGCTGATGTCGTAAAGGCATACGAAGACTACAAAGACAAAATTATTAATCCTCAAGGTCTTCTTGAAAGTGCTTCAAAAAAGAAATACTACAACTACTCGAAATACACTCTTAAAACCCTTTTAAACGAACCAAAAAACCTGAAAGAGAATACTCTTTCGTATTTAAACAGCTATTCCGATAATGTAAAAGACATCATCGAAAAGTTTGAGCTTAAGAATATTGTTGAAAAATGCAGTCGAGATGGAATACTTTTCTCATTAATTGAGAAGTTTGCAGATCCAAAAGTAGCTATTTCCCCTACCGAATTATCAAATCATGAAATGGGACATGTATTTGAAGATTTAATAAGGCGATTTAACGAAGAAAATAATGAGGAGGCAGGGGAACACTTCACTCCAAGAGAAGTTATTAAACTGATGAATCGAATTGTCTTTGATCCTGTTAAAGACAAAATTAAGGATATCGGAACTATTCTTGTATATGATCCTGCATGTGGAACTGGTGGTATGCTTTCAGAATCCAAAGAATATCTGAAGGACATTCTTAAATATGATGGTTTTATTCACTTATTTGGTCAAGAAGTAAATGATAAAACATATGCAACTTGTAAAGCAGACCTGCTTATTAAAGGTGAAGATCCCGATGGTGTAGCTTTTGGTTCAACATTATCAAATGATGGTTTTCCTGATAAGAAGTTTGATTTTATGCTTACAAATCCTCCATATGGAAAAACTTGGAAAGACGATCAAAAGAAGCTATTAGTTGGCGATGGGAAGAAGAAACAAATTGTTGATAGTAGGTTTCAAATTGGTATCCCAAGAGTTTCCGATGGACAACTATTGTTTGTCGAGCATATGCTTTCCAAAATGAAAACTGATACAGAACTAGGATCAAGAATAGCCTCTGTTCATAATGGCTCAGCTCTCTTTACTGGTGATGCAGGACAAGGAGAAAGTGAGATTAGAAAATATTTGTTTGAAAATGATCTAATTGACGCAATTATTGCGCTCCATTCAGATATGTTTTACAACACAGGAATACCGACTTATATCTTGTTAATAACTAACAAAAAGCATGAAAAAAGAGTAGGTAAAATTCAACTAATCAATGCTACATCAGAGGAATTTTATACAAACCTTAAAAAGACTTTAGGCCAAAAAAGAGTTGAAATTACGGATGCACAGATAAATAAAATCTATGAGATTTATACTAAATTTGAAAATTCTGAATTTTCAAAAATATTTTCTAATAAAGAGTTCGGATATACGCAAATAAAGGTGCACCAACCGAAGAAAGATGAAAAAGGAAATATTATTAGAAAGAAAATGGGAGGTGTCGAAATTGATAAAAGCTTAGAGGATATTGAAAATATCCCATTGAAAATGGATATTGATACATTCTTTAATGAAGAGGTTAAAAAATATTATCCTGATGCTTGGTATGAACCTGATGAATCAAAAATTGGATATGAAATAAACTTTAATAAATACTTTTATAAGTTTACTCCGCCTAGATCATCAGATGTAATTTTAAATGAGTTGAGAATACTTGATAAAGAAACAGACTCATTACTTAAGGAATTACTTAAAGATTAATGAAAAAGTATAATAATTACAAGCAAACATTCGTGGATTGGATTGGAGAGATACCAGAGCAATGGAAAGTAAAACCACTTATGGCTGTATTACAACAACGTAATGAAAAAAATGATCCTGTAAAAACAGAGCAGATTCTTTCGCTTTCAATCGCAGATGGTGTAACACTATATTCTCATATTGGTAGAGGAGGTAACAAGTCTAAAGGTGATTTGACTGCTTACAAGATAGCTCATGAGGGGGATATTGTTATGAATAGTATGAATGTTATTGTCGGAGCTGTAGGTCTCTCTAGATATTTTGGAGCAATTAGTCCAGTATATTATGCACTGTTCCCTAAAGATGATTCGGTGGAAATTAAATTTTATGAGAATATCTTTAAAAGCAAAGCTTTTCAGAAATTTCTTATGGTATATGGCAAGGGTATACTTATCAAGAAAAGTGCCTCAGGAAAATTAAATACAATTAGAATGAAGGTCTCTTCAACCGATCTTAGGCGAACACTCCTACCAGTACCTGCGTACATAGAACAAGTAGCAATAGGACAAGCCCTTGATGAAGCCAACCGCAAGATT
The DNA here is from genome assembly GCA_030583685.1 of Candidatus Dojkabacteria bacterium. Taxonomy (GTDB): domain Bacteria; phylum Patescibacteriota; class Dojkabacteria. The sequence continues at coordinate 40,278 of CP129470.1, forward strand.
GATAAAGTAGTTGAAGGAAAACGTCAGTATATTAACCTCCTTAAAGAATATAAACAGTCAAAAATTAATGAATTAGTAACAAAAGGTCTGAACCCAAATGTAAAGATGAAGGATAGTGGGATTGAGTGGTTAGGAGAAATTCCTGAACATTGGGACACCCTGAGACTCAAAACAATAATTAGTACTTCAAAAAATGGTATTTGGGGTGAAGATGTTAATCAAAATAAACACAATTATCCATGTATTAGAGTTGCAGATTTTGATTATACCCATTACTGTGTAAAAGATGAAATTCTAACATTACGTTCTTATGCTGACAAAGATATTGTGTATCTTATTGAAGAACCGTCTGTATTAATTGAGAAATCTGGCGGAGGTGAAAAAATGCCTGTAGGAAGAATTGTTTATTATAACTCTTCAAAACCTTGCATGTGTTCCAATTTTATTTCAAGAATTAAAGTTAAAGAAGAAAAGGTGTTATTACAATATTTTGTATATTTTATGAGTGTTTTATATTCCAAGAGAGTAATTACAAAATCAATTAAGGCTACTACAGGCATTCAGAACATTGACGAGTATAGTCTTTTTGCCGAAAAAATACTTATACCTCCTGTAAATGAACAGTCTCAAATAGTTAACATAATTAAATCTGTTATTGGTAAATATGATCAATTAGTTGAAAAAGCAGAGAAACAGATAGAATTAATTCAACAATATCGCCAATCACTAATATATGAATTAGTAACTGGTAAAAGAAAACCTTAAATTATGAAATAATCAATATGAACGATCAAAACAATACATTAAATAAAAAAGAATCAGGGTTTGAAGATATTATTTTTGAATTTTTGACTCAATCACAATCTCCAAAGTATCGTGCAAGAGTAGATTCTGATTATGATAAAGCTAATTGTATTGATTTTGGTCTGCTTATTGAGTTTTTACAACAAACTCAACCTGAAAAGCTAGAAAAACTAAAGAATATTCACAAAGAACTGTTTGAACGAAATTTTTCCTATCGATTAAACCAACAGGTAAAACTTAAAGGTGTAATTGAAGTCTTAAGAAAAGGAATTGAAGATATGGGCGTACAATTTACTCTAATGTATCCTCACCCATCTTCCTCAAAGAATCCAAATTCTCAAGAACAATATGATCAAAACATAACATCAATAATTAGGCAGGTACATTTTAGCCAACAATCAAATGAGTCTGTAGATTTAGTTCTTTTTGTTAATGGAATACCTGTATTAACTATTGAACTAAAGAACCCATTATCAGGACAGACTTATCAAGACGCCATATGGCAGTATAGAAATGATCGCTCACCAAAGGAAGAACTCTTTTCATTTACAAGATGTATGGTGCATTTTGCAATGGATAGTGAGCAGGTCTTTATGTGTACCAAATTAGATGGTGAAAAATCTGTGTTCTTGCCTTTCAATAAAGGAAATAACGAACAAGCAGGAAACCCTGATAACCCGAATGGTTATAGAACTTCATATATGTGGGAAGAAATATTCCAAAAGGATTCATTAATCAACATTATTGAAAGTTTTGCAAGTAAAGTGGTTGAGAAAGACGAGGATACAGGGAAAGAGAAAGTTAAACAAATTTTTCCAAGATATCACCAATTGAATTGTGTGAGAAATCTATTAACAGATGCTAAACAAAATGGTACTGGAAAAAGGTATTTAATTCAGCACTCAGCAGGTTCAGGAAAAAGTAATTCAATTACATGGTTAGCTCATCAATTGGTAGAGCTTCATGATTCTACAAACGAGAACACTATTTTTGACAGCGTTATCGTTGTTACTGACAGAAAAGTCCTTGATCAACAGATTAGAAATAACATTAAACAATTTGCACATGTAGATGGAGTTGTTGAGGCGATTACAGAAGGAAGTCAACATCTAAGAACTGCGTTAGAATCAGGTAAAAAAGTAATAATTACAACTGTTCAGAAATTTCCTTATATTGTAAATGATATTGGGCAACTTCCTTCAAAGAAATTTGCATTGATTATTGATGAGGCTCATTCTTCTCAATCAGGGGAAACTTCAAGAAATATTAGCATGACATTGGCTGATAAATCTTCTTTAGGGTATAACGAAGACCAACCTAAGAAAGATTTTGAAGATGAGCTTAATGAAATGGTAGTAAACAAAAAACTACTTCCAAATGCGAGTTATTTTGCCTTTACAGCAACTCCAAAAAATAAAACATTAGAACTATTTGGTGTTAAACAAACTGATGGCTCTTATAAAGCCTACCATGTGTATTCTATGCAACAAGCAATTCAAGAGAAATTTATTCTCGATGTTTTGCTTAACTATACGACATATCACACATATTACAGTTTGATTAAAAAGGTTGAAACAGATCCTGAATACGACAAAAAGGAAGCAAAAAAGATTATCTACAAATTTTTGCAATCTAACCCCGATACAATCGAAAAGAAAGCAAGAATTATGTTAGATCATTTCAGAAATAATTCTTTATACAAAATTGGAGGAAACGCTAAAGCTATGGTTGTCGCAGGTAGTCGTAAGAACGCAGTTGAATATTATTATGCTTTCAATAAGGTATGTGAAGAATTGAATCTTCCTTTTAAGTCAATTGTAGCCTTTACAGGTGAAATAGATGGTTTAACAGAAGATAAGATTAACGGATTTAGCATATCTTTGAGATCCGTTAAGAAGAAATTAGAAAATGAAAATACCTATAAATTCTTGATTGTTGCAGAAAAGTTTCAGACAGGATTCGATGAACCCCTACTACACTCTATGTATGTAGATAGAATTCTTGCAGGAGTAACCGCAGTTCAAACCCTATCAAGATTGAATCGTGTTATGCCACCTCAAAAAACAGATACTTTTGTACTAGATTTTGTTAATACTCACGAAGATATACAAACAGCATTTGAACCTTACTATAAAACAACTGTACTATCTGAAGGAACAGATCCCAATAAGCTTTTTGACCTCAAAGATGCGATTAAAGGATTCCAAATATTCACAGATGAGGAAGTTACTTCATATGTTATGAAATGTTTAGAAAAAAGATCCGTAGTTGAACTACACCCCATTATTGATAAAGCAGTTGAGAGATTTACTATTCTTGATGAAGAACATAAGTATGACTTGAAAGCGAAAGTAAAATCATTCATTCGACTTTATGCTTATATTTCTCAAATAGCACCTTTTGAAAGTGTAGAACTAGAAAAGCTTTACATTTATCTTTCAGACCTTAATAAAAAACTTGTAATAGATGTTAAAAAAGACCCTATTGACGATCTAATTAATGCGATAGACCTCGATTCAATCAGGGTTCAAAAAGAAACAGATGGTTCTATTGGGTTAAAGGGTGATGAACAGCTTCAACCAAACCCTTCAATAATGAGAGGGGGAAAGTTAAATGAAGAAAAAGACAGATTATCAAGGATTCTAGAGGAAATGAACGAGAGATTCGGAGGAATTGATTTTAGCGATGGAGATAAAGTAAGAAAAACCTTTGGTGAGATTGCAGATGATGTTAGAAATGATCCTACATTTATGAAAGCAACGCTAAATGCCGATAGGCAAAATTCTTGGATAACATTTGAAAAACTCCTAAATGAAAAGTTCCAAAATATGATCAATGTGAACTTTAGTTTGTATAAAAAATATTCTGACGATCCTGAGTTTAAAAAGTTTATGGCTGATAGATTGTTTGAGATGGTTTGGGGGCAGTCTAGCTCACAAGGGAGGGAAAGAAATAGTTAATTATTCTTATTATGACAAAATACACAAGAGGTTCGGAATGGAGAAAGTGGGATTTACATATCCATACTCCATTCACAAAACTTAATGATCAATACAAAGTAAATCAAGGGGAAGATGTATGGGATAAATACTGTGAGACAATAAAAAAGTCAGATGTAGAAGTCATCGGAATAACTGATTACTTTTCAATTGATAATTATTTACTCTTTCTTGACAAATTTAAGAACAAGTACCCAAATAGTAACAAAAGATTTTTCCCTAACATTGAACTGCGATTAGAAGTTAGTGTCAATTCAACAAATGAAGAAGTAAATATCCATATAATATTCTCAAATAAGGTCAAGGAAAAAAAGATTAAAGATTTCCTAAGTAAACTTGAAACTAATAGAACAAAAAGCGGAGCCAATATTTTTTGTTCGGATCTTTCTTCGGAAGAGGATTACAAAAAGGCATGTATTGATTATAAAAAACTGAAGCCTACATTAAAAAAAGTATTTGGTAATAATGAGTGCTACTTAATCGTTGCACCTGTAAACAATCAAGGATTACGACCAGATTCAAATTCTCCTCGTAAACTAATTACTTCAGACGAAATTGACAAGATATGTGATTGCTTTTTTGGTAACAGTTCAAATGTCGACTACTTCTTAGATACTCAAAGATATGAGGCAGATAGTGATGGAAAGAAAGAGTTTTCCAAATCATGTCCTGTTGTAACAGGGTCAGACGCACATTCGTTTGAGGATTTAGAGCTTAAGTTAGGCAAAAACTACCTAAAGAAAGATTCACAAGACAAAATATGTGATTCCTCAGAAATAACATGGATAAAAGCAAATCCTACATTCAATGGGTTAAAACAGATATTATATGAACCAATTGAAAGAGTAAAAATCCAAGAATTGAGACCCGATGACAAAGAAGACTACCAATTGATTGATAGTGTAAGCTTCATTGATGATAAGTTTACTAATCAATCCATATTACTTAGTAAAAACTTAACTGCAATTATTGGTGGTAAATCCACTGGTAAATCAATATTGCTTAGAAATATTGCAAAAACGATTGATCCTGATGAAGTCGCAAAGCGTTTGAATGAAGTTTCAATGGAGGATTATGATAAACCGATTAATGACTTTAATGTTCTTTGGAATGATTCTCAAAATTTTTCTAAAGGGACAACTTCACAAACTCACAAGAAAATAATCTACATTCCTCAATCTTACTTAAATAGATTAATTGATAAAAAAGAAGATAGATCAGCTATTGATGAAATCATTAAGAATGTATTGAATCAACAAGTGGAAGTTCAACAAGCTTTTGATGGCCTAAAAAAACGAACTAGAGAGATTGAACAATCAATATCTTCAAAAATTGAGCAGTTGTTTTTTACTATTAAAGACTTATCAACTATAAAGGAAAAAATAAAAGAGATAGGAGATAAGAAAGGAATTGATACAGAAATTGAAAAACTGAAGATTGAAATCAATGAATTAAAAAAGGTCTCGAGCTTGTCCAAAACAGATTTGGAAGACTTTGATAAATACACAACTTCTTTAAAATCATTAAATATCAAAGCTTCTCAGATTGAGTATGATATAGATAGCTTAACGAAAGCTAAGGAAACAGTTCCTTTTGTATTTCCATTACTCGAGAATGTATCAAGCGACATTGCTGATACTTTAAGGGAAACATTTAATAACATAAAAGTTGAATTAGAACAAAAATATAATCAGGCTTTAGAAACAGAGTTAGGTAAAGCCAATAAGTCACAAGTTGCTACTAAAAAAGAAATTCTTGATATATCTTCTAAAATTTTACCAATTCAGAAAAGGATTTCTGAATCGAAGGCTTTAGATGAAAAGATTAGAAAATTAACAGCAGAAGAAGAGAAATTAAAACTCATTTCAGAACAAGAAATTAATTTTGAAAAAGTGAGGAAACTATTTGATAACATTATCGAAGAGTTAGTAAATACTCATCAAGATTATTATTCTGAAATCTTTAAAGCAAAGAATTTAATATTACAACAAAATATTATTAATGGAGAGCTTGAGTTTGATATAAATATTACATTTAAGAATGATAGCTTCCAAAAGCTATTTATTGATGAGGTTTGTAATTTAAGAACTTTGACCCAATTTAACGAAGTTGAATTGAACAGTTATCAATTCAAAGATAGTGTTAAATTTAAGGATGAGGTAAAAAAGATTGTCTTAGGTTTTCTAAAAAAACATATACAATTAAAAAATAATTATACCCAAGCAGATGCAATAAGAAAGCTATTGCAGAATTGGTACATTTTTGACTTTAAGATAAAACAAAATGGTGATGATTTATCTACAATGTCGCCCGGGAAAAAGTCGTTTGTATTACTAAAACTATTAATCGAACTTGATAATAGCAAGTGTCCAATCCTATTAGACCAGCCAGAAGATGATCTAGATAATCGGTCAATATATTTTGATTTGGTTAGATTCATTAAAAGCAAGAAAAAAGAACGACAAATCATCATTGCTACGCATAATCCGAATTTAGTTGTTGGTGCTGATGCTGAGTGCGTTATTGTCGCAAATCAGGAAGGTATAGAAACTAAAAATCGCACATATCAGTTTGAATATGTTCAAGGAAGTTTGGAATTCTCACAAAAAATTAAACCAAACCAACCAATACTATATAGTCGAGGTATTCAAGAACATGTTTGTGATATTCTCGAAGGTGGACGAGAAGCTTTTGAGAATAGAAAAAATAAATATCATATTTAAAAAGTCAATCTTATGGTTAAATTCATACCAAAATTTAAAGATCGTAGTCTATTAGACACAAACTGTAATGAGTTTATTGTTGACGCAGATGTAACAATTAAGAACAAGAATAGCTTTCAAGAGATAGCTACTCAAATCCCTAATTATGTTATAAACCCAGTTACTAGTCGATTTCCATATAGCTCAACAAAAACTAGTGAAAAATTGCCATATTTTTTTAGCAAAAATGAATTTGCTAAAATTCTTTCGAATTCCTCAGAGAGACTTAAAAAGTTAATAATTCCTTGTGTTAAATTTTTACTAGAAACAAATTCCAAGAATGTAATACCCCCATATTTTTATGCAGAAGACATTACATCTCAGACCTTTAATGTTAATCTTGAAAATATTGCAAATGTTATAAAGTTTAAGGAAAAAGAAAATGTTCAATTTAGTATCTATCCAGTCATAAATGTTTCTTCAAATATTCTTACTAATGATAATTCTATTAGATATGTCGCCTCTATGTATATGTCTGATGAATATTACGAAAATATCTCTGGTTACTATATATTGATTGATGAGTTTGATGCAAATAAAGCAGATCCTTCAACATTAATTGGGTATTTAAAATTAATCAAAGCACTTTCCAAAAAGGAAGTACACTTATTGAATATTAATTCATTCGGATACATTGGACTTTTAGCTGGTGCAACTAGCTTTTCTAGTGGATTAGCTAGTGGTGAAAGTAGCTCTGTAAATAATTGGATTAGTGATGATAATCAAAATGCTCCAAGACAAAGACCTCCAAAGTTTATTTATGTACCCGAAATATTCTCATATATTGACGAAATAGAATTACAGAAAGCAAATTACACTTGTAATTGCTCACATTGTAATGGGACTCTCCCAAGTACTACTATTTCAAAGAAAAAACATTTTCTTGCATGTAGACAAAGAGATATCAAAAATAACTTCTCAGGCGAGTTTGATTCAGATTTATTAGCCTGGGAAAATGTCTTTTCGGAAGCCTTGTCGTATGCTAACAATTTATTAAGTTTGAAAAAAACAACACGATCATATAGCACATTAGTAACTCCGATTAATAAATGGAATAGTATCTTACCAGTTCTAAAAGACTTAAAAAGTTTAGAAGAAAATGAAGATCTATTAGCCCAAATTCTAAATGAAATTGATGAAACTAATGATTAGAATTGTCATTGATACAAATGTTGCATTATCGGGACTTCTTAGCTATACATCTCCTGAACGCATGATAATTAATTATGCAATGCAAAAAAGAATTTCATTGATAGGTTCAAGAGAAACGTTTTCAGAATTCAAAGAAAAGGTTCTAGAAAACAAACGATTTATCAAAGTAGCTAAGGATTTAATGTTTCCACAAAATCAGATCCTATCCCAATACAAGGCGTTAGTTAAGTTTGTTGAAATTGAGCAATCATTAAAAGAATTACATTTTTGTGAACAAGATCCCGACGATGACATGTTTTTGCATGTAGCAATTCAATCTGGCACTAATATTCTAATAACAAACGATAATCATCTCAGAAAATTAAAGAAAATCAATGAAATAAGAATAATTACACCAACAAAGTTCTTAGAAGTTATTAGAAAGCACTTTTAACATATCATTCCAAAAATACTCACATACATAGTTTTGTTTTGATGAAATGATTTCATCTTTTTGCTTTAATGGCCTGTGAATAAATTGTATTGTTCCATGTTTTAATGTTATGAGACCAGTATTTGACTTAATTAATTCATTAATAGGAACTAGATGTATTTTATTTGACGGTAAAGCTAAATATACTCTATTTGCAAAGGTTTTATAGCGAGAAGCTTGAACTAAGCCTCTTTTCCAATCAGAAAGTTTTGATTCAATAGCGATTATATTGTTAGATAGTGGTGCCCAGCCATTAACCTTTATGTAGAAATGTTTGTCGATTTCCTTTATGAAATGACCTTTAATTAACTGCTTAATTATACGACTTTTCAAATAGCCTTTTGACAATCCAACATAATTAATTATATCTTCGAATGAGGATGGTTTCTTACGATTTTCTGTTATTAATTCAAGTACCTTAAAATAATTCTCACTTTCTAATTCGTTAACCTGCATGTAATTTTCTCTTTTCCGAATTCTCTTGTAATTAATTTTTAATCCAACGATATCTGCGACACCATATCCCGAATCTACTTCTGTCTTAGTAATATACCCAGATAATGATAACTTTTCTGCAATTGTTTTTGAAAATTCTAATTCTGTCATATCCATTATTATTTAGTATAGTCTTTTTTTAAAAACATGCAAAGTTTAATTTCTTGGTTTTCTCAGTAGAAGTAATAGCAAATATAGTGGAGAAAACAAAATCCACCCAATACACCCAAAACTTCCAAACCCACTATTTTTGTAGATTCTCTTTCCTTTTCCTCTTTTATACATCATAATAATTACAAGTTTAAATTAACATCGGAGTAATAAGCAAGGAATTTCCAACGATTTTGTAGCTCGGAAACAAACTGCAATACTTTGGAAAAAAGTTCGTAACGCGTCCCGCCGCCCCGATGTGATTTAGTAACTTCAGTATGTACAAACTAATAACATTTTGTCCCAAAAACGCAGTAGATTCTCTAATACAGGCTATGGGTGATGCTGGAGCAGGAATAGTCGGTAACTACTCACACTGTGCGTTTGTGACCGAAGGTCAAGGTAACTGGTTTTCAGGTGCAAATACAAACCCAACAATTGGAAAAGCTGGAACAATGAGTAAAGAACCTGAATGCAGGATAGAAATGCTTTGCAAAAAGGAAAATCTACAATTGGTCATTAAAGCAATTAATAAGACACATCCTTACGAAGAACCAGAAATTGACATTATAAAGCTAGAAGATTTGCAAGATATCAAATAGTATCAATAGGCGTTCACTCTGGCCCCCGTGATATAATTCGTAAACCGTAACTTAATCATCTCAATATGGCTATTTTTGTATATGCAGCGGGCGGAGTATCAGAAAGGTTTGGAGGAAAGGTAAAGGGGCTTACACCAGTTGGTTCAAACAATGAAACACTTCTTGAAATATCGATGACTCAAGCGATTCAAGCAGGATGCACAGAGTTTATTTTTATCGTTGGAAAAAAATCAGCACATGAAATTCAAGCTTTTTTTGGGAATGAATATAAGCAAATCCCCATTCGATATGCAATGCAAACGTTCGACGAAAAGGAACGAGATAAACCATGGGGTACCACAGATGCTCTTATTGCTGCCAAACCGTTGATTTCATCAAACTTTGTATTTCTTAACGCAGATGATATTTATGGTACTCACGCACTACGTACCCTTGTACAAAGCTTAAACTCATCACAAAATTGTTTACTTATCGGGTATTTGCTCGAAAACGTCCTTCCAGCAGACCAAAGCACCGCAAACAGAGCTATTGTTACGGAAGAGCAGGGCCTTGTTACAGACATCCAAGAAAACTTCCAGCTTTCACTGACAAACTATAAAAATCGTGGGTTAGACCGAAACTCAATTTGTGCATTAAATTTATTTGGAATCACAAATAAAACACTTTCCCTCTTGGAAAAAGAGTTAGAGGAATTCAAGAAGCTACATCGAGGTAACCGTACTATAGAATGCTATCTCCCAAATTCGTTACAGAACCTCATATCAAAGAAGTTAATTCACATGACCGTCATAAAGACCTCAGACAAATGGTTTGGGATAACTAGTCCATCAGATGTTCCACTACTTCGTAAGCAAATTGCGGAGAGGGAATCAAGCTAATTCCACCAGGCTCACCGTAAAACTTGTTACTAGTTCATGGTACATTAAAACAACTGTAACACGCCCTCAATCATTTCTTCCTGATACTTGACGTGTGTATTCTCAAAAGAATCGCAAATTTTTAGCAGAACCCAAGGTAACAGTTGCTCCATTTTATACTCACCATATCCTGCAAAAAAAGCTTCTCGAAGTTCGGTATCTTGTTGATAATCTGGATCTTGAGTGGTAAGGAGAAAACCATTTGGATATTCAAGCACAATTGTAGCGAGATCTTCGTAAGGTGACCCCGACCAAATAGTATCTGATTTATCAAATAATATTGTTTCTTTATCGCGGAGTAACACATTATTACTGTGCATATCACCATGAATGACTCCGAATTTCACTGGGCTGCAGGTTAAAACGGATTCAGTCACTTGCCTTTCTACCTGAGCATAGACATCACGAGAAAGATAGGGACGTGCTTTTTGTAAGGCTCCTGCAATAATCTCCTTACTATATTCAGCCCAAGAGTACTGAGCAAGCGTTCCAGTATCAGTCACTTTTTCAGGATATGATTGTTGCTGCTGGTGAAGTTGTCTTACCGTGTTTCCCCAGATTTCTGCATGCAAGGGGCTCCTCTTTGTATCCATTGTCTCAGCATTCTGACTATATTCGAGGAGTAATTCATCAGGCCCTACCCACGGTTGTGAATACACGTGCAAATGGGGAAGTTTTATCTGTGCAAGTAACTGCTGAAATCTTTTTTCACTCTCAACAATCCTTCGCTTTGTTTTTTTAAGTACAAACAATTTCTGCTCAAATTCAATCACTTGGGCAATATCCCTTCCAGCCTCAGAAAGTACTTGTAATCTTTTATATGGCAACATAGCCAAGTATACCACCATAATTGCCCAAAGTTACTAAACTTGATATAGTAACCCTATGTTACTTACTGCCCAACTCGCTCTGCTTTTTGTTGCTCTCTGGGTAAGTTCCTCCGTCATCATTAAAAGTGTTACCAAGCTTTCGGTGAAGGCAAAACTTCCAACATTTCTTGTATCCTTCTTTTTGCTTGGATTTTTAACCTCAATCTCAGAAATCTCTGTTGCCATCTCGTCGTATCTTGATGGCGTTCCGCAAATATCAGCCGGCAATTTATTGGGGGGAATTATAGTCATGTTTCTTTTGGTTCTTCCCCTTCTTGCGATACTTGGAAACGGCATTAGTGCCGAGAGCAATTACAAACCACATGAATTGTTTATCACACTCACAGTACTTGTACTCCCTGCGCTTCTCTTCCTTGATAAACAGATAACTCCGTCTGAAGGGTATTTTTTATTGGGATCCTACCTCATACCCGTCATTATTTTAGTCGCTAAAAATAGCGATTTACCCGCGAAAAAAGGTCGAATCCCTAATGCTGTTAAGAGTACAAATATTCTGTTAGAAATTGCAAAAATTGTGCTCGGTGGTGTTGTCCTCTTGTATGCGGCTGATCATCTCGTTGATTTATTAGTCATTTCTGCGCAAGTACTCGGAATTACCCCTTTTATCCTGAGTCTTCTCACACTCTCTCTGGGTACGAACCTTCCTGAGATAATTCTGGTCATCAAAGCAGTTCTTACCGGCAATAAGGAAGTAGCGTTGGGAAATTACATCGGTTCAGCGTTAATGAATTTGTTAATCCTTTCTTTCCTTGCCATCGCAAATGGGGGACTTTCAATTTCTGCAGATTTTACGAAGATTTTTATTTTTACCTCCATTGGGCTTGTTTTGTTTTTTTCGTTCATCACTTCTAAAAATGTTCTCACAAGAAAAGAGGGGATTCTCCTTCTCCTGCTTTATGTAGCGTTCTTATGGACAGAATTGCTATAAAATTGGTATAATTCGCAATGAAGGAACGCTTTCCAGAAGAACTCAAGGCAATTTTCTTTGATATGGATGGCGTGTTGCTTGATTCTGAGCGTGTCTGGCGAGATGAGTATGGAGATGCCTTTTGGAATGACATTGGCGTCAAGGAGCTTCCCCCTGCACTTTCCGAGCAAATATACGGAATCTCCATGCACGATGAACATGCAATATTACAACGTGAAATTGGACTTTCCTTAACACTCGATGAATACATAGCAAAATATGATAAATATTCTGACTTAGTTTACAGTTCAGCAAAACTTGCCGAAAATTTAGAAGAGACCTTATCGCATTGCAAAGAGACAGGATTATACATAGCGATTGTCACTTCATCTGTTGGAAATTGGGTAGAAAAAGTATTGAGACGATTATCGAAAGACTACTTTGACTTGGTTGTTGCAGTTCCAGATCATCCCGAGCTCAAACCAAAACCACAGCCTGACCCTTACCTGTACACACTGCAACGATCTGGATTTAGAGCAAACCAAGTAATTGCCGTTGAAGATTCAAACAGAGGAATACAAGCAGCAGTTACTGCAGGTATCTACACGATTGCATCGGCAGAGTTTGTAAATGAGGAATATGAGCAGAAGGAGTACAACTTATTGCTCAAAAAACTAGCAAACCTTACAGATTTAATTAAATAAAAGCAGAATGACCGCTAAAACAATTACGGTAGCTATTTTCGATGATGAACAGCTTAAAAGAGAAGCAATTGCACGCGCAATATCCGGAAGGAAATCTGGCAACTTCGTATTTGATATTCCAGGGTGGGCTGTAGGGGCCTCTCTTGAGCAAGGCAAATTAATCATCAAGAAAGACACACTAAAGAATATTAAAATTTTCTTAGTAGACGGAAAAATGGATGGCGACAATAATGCCGGCTACGAACTGGCACAGAAAATTAGATCTGAAAGACCTGATGCACTCATTATATCTATCTCAATAAATACCGATGAAAGAGGATGGTACGATGCTCATCTTAACACTACTATCAAAAGTCAAAGATATCCAATCTTCCTTGAAAGTGAACTTAGAAAACTCAAGTCAAGAGCAATAGAAAAAAAAGACCTAATTCTCTAACTCCATGGGTGACACATCGGTCTTTACAAACTTCGTTCGAGTAACAACATTTCCGTTGTAATCGCTCGTTATCACCATCATTTTTCTATTCGGTTCGCCATCAAGGTTACTCACAATAACTTCGCAATTCCCGTCTGAGAAAGCAATGCTTCGCGTCCCAGTGAAACTGGGATTTCTGGTCAATTGTCTCATTCCTTCTTCTATGCAACTTACTGTTCGGAGTTCTGCAAATTGCCGATTCACATACGATTTCGTACTTAGCGCAATATCCATGGCATTCGAAAGAACTGCCATACCAGAAACAATTAACAACGCTCCCACAAGAATTACCGTAGTTAAGGAAATATTTCCCCGAATTCGTTTTTTTTGTTTATCGGAATGCATAGTAACTTTCGATTGTCTTAGTTACAGATGGATACTTTTCGGCAATAAACGTTATCCGAACACGTACCCCAAGAATTTCTCCCTCATTGCGTACAGGTTGGACACGAAATTCTGTGACCTGTACAAATGGATCAGTTAACAGGAAAGTTCCTCCATTCCTGTTGACTCGAAGTCGTTGATTTTGCACATTATAATCGAAGTAGTCGGAATCTGTCGAGATTCGAACACTTCCTTGCCCTGTATGAAAGCTACTCTCGTCCTCGACGACAGTTCTTCCTCTTCTGAACGTATCGCTTAAGTGTTCCGTAACAAAAATTGCGTTTTTTTCGATTGCATTCCGATATTCGGCATTCCGATTACTTTGAGTGAGCGTTATCGCCCAGGTAATGACAGAAAAGAAAATTATATTGAACAACGCAAGATAGAGAATCGTTTCTACAAGCGTAAACGCAGAAATTCGATGGTTCATTTTTGGTACGTGATTTCAATTTGGTCAAAGACTCCGGATGCAATGTTATCTGCGGAGTCAAACAATACTCTGTATTGAAGATAGCGTTTATTTGAGAGCGATTGAGGTAATTGCATGACTCCTGGTGATGAGAAATAGCTTCCGCTTGTTCCATCAGGTCCAACCCAATTAATCCCTGAGAATGTGTTCATTTCGCTTGTCCTTACTTGTACACGTACCATTGCGTTATTTGGCACAGTTCCTTGCCAATCAAGCGTAAAGTATTGAGTTGTCTCTGATTCAGTATCAATAACTGATGAGATATAACTTGCCTGAGATGCAACTCCTTGACCGTTTCCACCACCACCCCCCGGGCCACCTTTCAATACGCGTAATTCCGCAGAGGGATTATTGGTCACCAGATGTGAGTACACATTCCCATTACTTTCTGTAACTGCAGCAACCCCATTAACACCATTCACAATCGCCAATCCGCCGCAATACTGTGGATTAGATTCATTATTTAAGGTTGCAACTTGATATTGCTCAGTGCCATTTTTCCCTCCAATTAATAATCTCTGAGAACCCTCCGGTACGACTAAATCGGTAACCGACATACCATTCGTTTCATAACTACTGAAAGGAGTTTTATTACCAGTTTTCGTCGTGACATCAATCACAAAGACTTCACGTTGTGAACTTGACGAATTTGCACCTAAGTACGCTCTTGTTTCGTCTTCTGCAACATATACTGCAGTAAGTGAGGTATTCGGTGTTGTTATAGTGCCAACAATTGCTGGTGCAGAAGGATTACTTATAGAAATAATGTGAGCTTGCACTGCGCCCGAAGTGTACGTAACATAGGCGAAATTACCACGAACGAATAAATCTGAAATATTATTTTGCAGAACTACATTTCCTAATGCTGGTCGTGCACCTGTTTTAGAAGTAACATCAAAAGTGTACAAACGAGAGGAGGTCACCATGACTCCAACATTGCCTGTAGCAAATACACCCCGTCCGGAGTTATTTCCCGGTGCATCAAAATAGCCTATTTGTGAAAAAGGGGTCGTTGCCGTATTGATGATAACAATTTCTCGGCTGTTGGTATCAGTTCCGATATAGCCATACTGCCCATCGCCAAATACAGCATTTGTCTTATATCCATCAAAAGTTCCTGTCGCTGATACAACGGGCGGCTCTGAAGCGGTAAAATTCATTTTTGCGAAGGAAACACCTGAAGCATTTCCCCCTGTCCCCATAAAAATACTTCCTGGATGTGCAACAATTGATTGTGCGACACCCTGTCCAGGTAAATCATGCGAACTTTGAGTCAATGATGGCTTACACCAATCAGCAAATATTATTGTTTCCATGGTGACTTCGCCATCATCCTCGTTAGTAATAACGGTCATGTCTCGAGTTCCAGTGTTAAACTCCGCTTGGGTCGTTTCCATTACTCGTAAGGTATTCCAATCACTCACATAAACCGTTGATTCCAATGAATTCGACATCCCCAGAAAATCAATCCACGTGACCTGAATAACAATTGCTCGAGTATGAAAATCGACAACACCAGCAGTAGTAACAATTTCACCTGCTTGGTTTCGTTGCACTTCATTAATCTGAAGTGTAAGTGAAATACCATCTGAAGTAGGTCCGCTTCCGTCTTCAAATCCGTATGTTTCAGCCTCAGCATCATAAACCATGTGCTTAACACCGTCACCTGTATGTTCTACCATAAGCGACCATAAAGAATCTTTATTCATCAGTACAGCATTCGTAGTCTCCTGAATTGCCTGCATTGCGTGTACCTTTACGCCAGAGTTTCTAATGGCCCTCATCGCATCTAAAGAAAATGTTGCTACGGAAGTAATAAGTAATGCGAATAGTCCCATGCCAAGCAGTAGTTCTGCCAAACTGAACGCGGGAAGTCTTCGATTAGTCAAGCGCATAGTACGATATCATTCCTTCTGAATTAATCTCTAAACGATAGGTGCTTCGTGAATCTGAGATAGTAATATGTCCAAACGCACCAGCGCGAAATTCGCCAACGGGGAAAGTTATTTCATTACCGACAGAAAGTTGAATCGAGGAGATTCTGATAGGTTGTGTAAAGTAATAGGTATCTTGATATGTTGCATCGCTTAGACGTTCTCCTGTAAATACAGTGTACCGATCCGAGAAAAATGCAATTCCATATGAGTCCTGCTGTAGACCTGCATATGCATCTTGCTGTTGACGAAAAAGCATGTACGCTATCGTTTTAGCCTCTGCATCGGCACGAGAGCGATTGATTAACTGCATAGAAAAAGGAAATGTAAGCACTACCATCATAGAAAATATTCCCATAACCACGAGTGTCTCGAACAAACTAGCAGCCTTCATTAGTTGATTGCTGAAGTTAATGAATAAATTGGCCCAACAATGACAATTGCCAGCATTCCAATCATTGCACCAATCAAAATCAGAAGGAGTGGTTCAATTAACGATGCCATATTACTGGTTAGTTCCTGCAAATCTTCAGAGTAAAATCCATAGAGATATCGGAGGTTTTCTTCAAGCGTTCCGCTTGACTCACCAAGTTCGATCAATTTCAAGAACGTTTCAGGGAAATACTGCTTATATTCACTCAATGCCTGCGCAAGCGATGTCCCATTTTCCACTTCGTTGGCAACTTTTGCTAAAATTTCGCTATACACTGTATTTGTTGTTGTTTCTGAGGTTATTCGAATTGCTCGCACTAAAGGTATTCCGTTGGACATTAACACACCAATTGTTCGTGCAATAGAGGTAAGAATCTGTAATCGAACAACTTGATTAAAAATTGGGAACTTCAACATGATTTTACTCATTGTTCGCTGTCCGTTCTTCGTTTTGAAGTAGAAGTACAGTGCAAGGCCAATGACGAAAACTACGCCAAGCAGATAATACCAATTTAACCTAATAAAACGCGTTACCTGCATGATAACTATGGTATATTGAGGAATATTTTTAAAGGTAAGAAAAAGTGTTTCAAGTTTAGGTAATACGAAAAAGATAACCCCAGCCATTTCAACGGTCGTCAAAAACAAGACAATCATCGGGTAGAGGAGAGCACCGTTGATTTTTTTCTGTAAATCATGCTTTTTTTTCAAAAAATCTGACAAGAATAATAGGTTTTGATCCAGCCCACCTCCTTGCTCACCAACTTCAATAATTGAAATAATAATTGAGGAAAAAACCTTCGGATACCGCTTCATTGACTCTGCAAGGGAAACTCCCTTTTGAATGGTTCCATAAATTGCAGAAAAGACTTTTCGTAATACTGGATTTTCTGACTGCTCCGACATAATATTGACGGAATTCGCCAAACTAATCCCAGAACGAAGCATAACAGACATATGGCGAATAGCCATTGCAATATTTAACTCTGAAACTCGATCAAAAAAACCTGGTTGATAATCTTCAGCTCGAACAGGTTTGACATCAGCTTTAGGCGATTTCTTTGAGGCAGCCATAACACCTACATCGTACTGTTTTTTCCTGAATTTTGCAATCTTATGTGTTATTCTCGCATCGTCGTAACGCGCATGAGTTCATCAAAATCGATTAAACCGGTTTTAATTTTTTCGATACCGCTTTCTACAATCAACTCAAGACCCATTTTTCGAGCAAGTACAAACAAATCGTCGACGGTCGCTTTTTCTGAGATTGCACGTCTCAAGGATTCTGTTAATTCAAGCACTTCGTACAAACCGACACGTCCCTTATACCCAGAGTTACTACAGACTTCGCAGCCGTTTTTTTTGTATAATGCGTCCCCCTCTTTGAATTTTGCACCAATGTCGGGACGCATCTTTTTTACATGAGCCAGTTCAGTGGCCGTGAGCTTATATTTTTGCTTACATTTTTCACATAATCGACGAGTTAGTCGCTGGGCAACAATAACATTGACCGTTGAGGCAACAAGGTATGGTTCAATTCCCATATCAACAAGTCGAGGAATTGTTGTTACAGAATCATTCGTGTGCAGCGTGGAAAGAACTAAGTGACCCGTCATTGCAGCATTGATTGCAATACGTGCTGTTTCGGTATCTCGAATTTCACCAACCATGACAATATCTGGATCTTGACGAAGAATCGAGCGCAGTCCCGACGCAAAGGTCATGTTCGCCTTAGTATTTACTTGAATATGGTTCACGCCATCAATATCATACTCAACCGGGTCTTCAATCGTGGTGATATTCCGCTCTCGAGAGTTAAGATTTTTAAGAATCGTATAGAGTGTTGTGGTTTTTCCTGACCCAGTTGGACCGACAGCAAGAATCATTCCATAGGGTTTCTGATAGCTTTTTGTCACTTTTTCCAAATCTGCACCAACAATTCCGAGCTGCTCAAGACTCAGATCACTCCCTTGTTGTGCTAACAATCGAATGACAACTTTTTCACCCTTTGTTGTCGGAATTATTGAAATACGTGCATCAATCTTTGTATCTTTAATAAGAAACCGAATTTTTCCATCTTGCGGTGCAAAGTGTTCATCAGTTCTAATTTGCGCCTCAACCTTAATCTTAAAGAGCAGTGCCTCTTCAAGTGCTTTATCGAAATAAAATGCTTCTCTGAGCAATCCATCGATACGATATCTAATTACCAAATGTTTTCCCGTTGGCTCAATATGAATATCCGAAGATTTTGCTTCAAAGGCCTTCTCAATCAACGAAACCAATAACGCACCAATATCTTGAGTATTCACCCTCGTTACTGATACATTGCTTGTCTCTTCTGGCGTCACTTCACCTGAGATATTCGGGTTTTCTTTATTTTTTTCAGACATGGTCTAGACATTATAGCATCATAAAAAAAGGACGGGAGTCACCTCCCGTCCTTCTACGAATAAGGAGAGAAAATTATTTTCTCACTTTAATTTCCTTACCGTTTTCTGCACCAGGTGCTGCGACTTCAACTCGCTGACCTGAAGTTTGACAGATTGTATAGCCTGTGTTTGCTTCAGTTCCACCATTTGGGTCCATCGGAATGGCTGCAATATACTCATCAACTAGGAGGGTATACAGGTTAATTGTTCCTGCGGGTGGTGTTCCCGTGGTAACTGCACTAATTGGTGCTGGAGTTGCATCACACAGGGGGATTGTTCCGAATGCTGCAAGTGTATTTCCTGGCTCAGAAGTGTATTGCACAACAGCATTGAGAATTTGTTGAACATCAGCACTTCGCTGAGTATTTCTGGTATCAGCAAAGTTCTTTGCTGGGTTAATCGCGACGATTGTGATTGCAGCTAAAATGGCAATCAAACCGACGACGACTAAAATTTCAATAAGGGTAAACCCCTTAAGTGTCGCCTTTTTTTGCATGGGACAGGTTTATTTAACTTATACCTATAGGTAGTATAGAGCAGATTGAAGTGAAAATGCAAGTCATTCACCGGTACACGCCTTACTCATGCAATACTTAATACTGTCTTCTTGCAGTGGGACAACAAATGCTATAGAAAAGTGAACTCTTTGGCTATATAATGTATTATGCATACAGAACAAATACTGAAAGAGACATTGGGGTTAACCGATTATCAAACTCTCGTTTATCTCTCGCTTATTGAGAAATCCGCTACCGCAGGACAGCTGTTTCGACGGTTGAATATTAATCGTGCAACACTTTATCGAATTCTTGAAGAATTAGTCACGCTGAGCTTAGCAATACGAAAACAAATCAAATCGCGAATGTACTTTGAGGCGCTTCATCCAGACGCATTAATGGATTTGTACGAGAAACGAAGAATCTCATACGAAGAAAAGGGAAGACTGCTTGAGCGAACAGTTCATGAGCTACTTCACAAAGCGCAGTCACAACCACTCGATGCGTCAATCACCATTGAGAAAGGAATCTCTGCACATTACAAAAAAATGAGACTGAAAATGTCCTGTAAAGAAAAAATTATTAGGATGAAAGTAAATAATGATTCAAATATTTACGATTACACTGAATACCCCGAAGGAAAAGATTATCTGTCTTTTTTATCAAAATTCACCAAACACTGCGCTGAAAATGATATTTTCACGAAACTCCTAGTTCACACCAATCTTTCGACATCAATGCGAGATGTTAATATCTCAAATCCATTTGAACTAAAAGAATCACGAATTTTACCAGCTGAAATACTTCCTACCGTAAGTTTTGAAGTATTTGATGACTACACAATCTTCACCGTACGAAACGATAAACCTGAAGAAATGGTCGTTATTACAATTCGGAACCAAATTACCGCAGATCTCATGAAATCTCTTTATGACTTTATTTTTGAAAGAAGCATTCAAACCTATAAAGATAGCCCCGTTCCCACCTTTAAAACCAACGGAAATGCCAATCTACCGTTGATTGGCATTGGTACCTCAGGAATTGGAGGCTACTGGTACGGTGCGAACCCCTATGTTGATGACACCAGTGATGTTGATAAACTTCGTCACGCTATGAGTAAAGGTATACGCTATATTGATGCCTGTTTGATGTATGCTGACGGGCACGCGGTAGAATTGATTGCCAAAGCGATTAAGAATATCGCAAGGAGCGATCTTTTTATTAATGGAAAACTGACACGTGTTGGAGGTATCCCACTCAAAAACGCACGAGAAATAGCGGAACAGTGCGATCAGTACCTGAAAAAACTTGGAATTGATTACCTTGACCAGTTTCAAATTCACAGCTTGCGAACATTAGGAGATGTCCCTCAGGAAGAGGCAATTGAGCAAATTGGAAACCTCATTACTGCGGGAAAAGTACGGTACTGGGGCGTGAGTAACTATGACATGGAAAATCTGAAAATTGCGATGTCTGTTATTAAAGAACCAATTCATTCAAACGAAATTCCTTTTGGTGTATTCGCCAGAGAGTATGAAAAGAATGGAACACTCGACTTTATGAGAACGCATGGAATTACCACAATTGCTTACTTCACTGTAAAAAAAGGTGGAATGCTTGTTGATACCTTTTTTAATTCAGATGAAGATTCTATTCTCCAGCAATTAGCTAAAAAGTACCAAAAAACTCCGACACAAATTGCTATTAATTGGGTCACTCACCATCCACGTACTATGGCGGT
This sequence comes from Candidatus Dojkabacteria bacterium, assembly GCA_030583685.1. Lineage (GTDB taxonomy): Bacteria > Patescibacteriota > Dojkabacteria. Next base: position 61,493 of record CP129470.1, read on the forward strand.
TATAAAAGCGACCAACGGAACACACATCAACGAAAATGTTGCTGCAGTGGGGTGGAAAATGGAGGAAGCGGACTATCGAGCAATAGGGGAAACGTGATTTACATAGAAATTATGTTCGAAACATGTCTTTTATATACTGTGGTTGAAGAGCCAACAAGACAGGTACTCTATTTGTAGATTGCTGTATATTACTTGCCTTTTTCCGAATTTTCCCATGTGGATTTTCGTTTTGTATAATCTCCCATTTTACAAAACACTCCTGTAAGAAAGCACTTATTGCCTCAGAATTGGGAAACGAACTATAAAAACTCATAGTTTTATTCTCGAATTTCCTCGGAAGTGTTGTGCAGGAAAACGGTATAACGGCTCCATCAGTAAATTCAATCTGAAAATCAACCATGCTCTCTGACCGGTCAGCTGCGCTGCCTATTTGAATTTCTTTAACTGCACTAAGATTTGAGAAGTTCAAAATGACATAGGCTTGGCATGCCATTTTTTCTAGGAGGTTTCGAAATGGAACAATTTTCTCTTTAGGTGCTTTAGCTCTATTAAATTCGATGATTTTAGCTCTAAAATACCTTCTTTCCTCTCGTCCCGATATCATTTTGTGTAAAATTGTCAGTTCAATGGTTCGTAATTCAGTCTGTCGTAAAACAACTTCCAAAGCAGGTATCTGCAAATATCGCTTATATAGTTTATCAATATCTTGTTGGTAAGGTTCAAACGAAAATTTGATTTTTTCTTTTTTTCCTGTCAAATATAACTCTCTTTCTCCCATATTACCGCGTATTATACCAAATTTGACCATTCTTTGCACGTCTTATATACTTGTAAGACATAAACTGATTGCCCCGAACTCATGCAAGAACAATATCTTTATCTTGGAAACGAAGAAGTATACAACGGCCAATATATGCTTACGGTCTTTAAATTGGTCCCCTATGGTGACATTAGTCTAGAAGATGTTGCTTCTGAAATCGCAGCAGAATCCTCGACTGGCTCAAACCTCAAGGTCGGAACAATGACACCATATTCCCAAGGAATTGACGCGAGAGTCTATAAAATTGATAAGGAGAAAAATCTTGCGTATATTGCATACCCCTGGAGCATGTTCGACCGAGTCGGAAATGTTCAGAATATTCTCACATTTATCGCTGGAAATGTATTTGGTGTTTCAGAAGTTAAAGAATGCAAACTCCTTGATGTGTGGTTTCCTCCGCAAATGCTTTCTCAATACGATGGGCCATCAGTAACCCTTGATGATATGCGTGATTACTTGCAGAATTATGATAGACCTGTTCTTGGAACAATCATCAAACCAAAGATTGGGTTAACGTCAACTGAGTACGCAGAAGTTTGTTACGATTATTGGGTTGGAGGGGGAGATTTCGTGAAAAACGATGAACCTCAAGCCGATCAAGTCTTTTCTCCATACGAAAAAATGGTAGTGTCGGTTCGTGAAGCAATGGATAGAGCAGAGGATGTCACTGGCCATACGAAAGTACACTCCTTCAACGTTTCCGCTGCAGACTTTGACACAATGCTGAAACGCGCAGAATATGTTGCATCTGTAATGAAACCGGGAAGTTATGCCTTCCTCGTTGATGGCATTACTGCAGGCTGGACTGCGGTACAAACGATTCGCCGTCACTTTCCGAATGTATTCCTCCATTTTCACCGCGCAGGACATGGGGCATTCACTCGACGAGAGAATCCAATTGGTTATTCAGTTCTTGTACTTTCCAAGTTCGCTCGTTTAGCTGGCGCTTCAGGAATCCACACAGGAACTGCAGGAATCGGTAAAATGGCAGGAGATGCAGTAGAGGACATCACTGCGGCACAAAATATTCTCAGACTGCGCGCAAAAGGAATCGCTTTTGACCAAACATGGAGTGAAATTCCAGAAACAGATTTAGACATCCAAGCAGCAATCAAGAAAGAGGAAGAATTGTGGTCACAGGGAGCGCAAGGGATTATGAAATCTCGCAGCGACGGACTCGATACCGTTCTTGAGAGAAAAACTTCATGGAGATTAATCAACAAAACTGCACCAATCATCTCAGGAGGGCTCAACCCTGTCTTGTTACCGCAATTTATTGATACGATTGGAACGATTGACTTTATTACCACCATGGGCGGAGGAGTTCATTCTCATCCAGACGGAACGACCAAAGGAACAATGGCGGTTGTACAAGCATTTGAAGCCTGGAAAAATGAAATTCCACTCGCAGAATATGCAAAAGATCACCCAGAGCTTGCAAAGGCAATTGAATACTACGACAAACACGGCACACAAGCACATCGAGCAGAAAACAAAGCTGTGTACAACAACGAAGAAGCAGTATAATAGTAGATGCAACAGCCACTCGCCTCGCGAATGAGGCCAACTTCTTTGGTTGGTTTTGTCGGGCAACAAGAGATTATTGGGGAAAACGCACCACTCACAAAACTTATTACACATAACAAAGTCCCCAGTATGGTCTTTTGGGGTCCTCCAGGCACGGGAAAAACAACCTTGGCAGAAATTATTGCACACGAAGTTTCTGCAGACTTTCAACGACTTTCTGCAGTGACAGAAGGCAAAGACGCACTCAAAAAGATTATTTCAACAGCGCAAAAAAACAAAGAACAAGAACGACAAACTATTCTTTTCATCGATGAAATTCACAGGTGGAATAAAGCACAGCAAGATGCACTGCTGCCCTATGTTGAGAATGGCACAATCATACTCATTGGGGCAACAACCGAAAACCCAAGTTTTAGTATTATAGCTCCGTTATTATCTCGAACCCGAGTCTTCATATTTAAAGAACATACACCAGAAGCTATCCAAACAAAACTACGTGAAGCAGCTGAACACCTTAACGTAAAACTTTCGTCCGATGTATCTACCTATATCAGCGATCTAGCCCATGGAGACCTACGTTTTGCGCTCAACTCGTTTGAAATTGCGATACAAATTGCTGGAAAAAAAACTCTCACAAAAGAAATAGTAGAGGTCGCCATGCAACGATATCTTCGCTATGATAAAAACGGTGAAGAACACTACAACATTATTTCCGCAGTTCATAAAAGTTTGCGCTCGAGTAACGCCACAGCAGCTGTATACTGGATAGTTCGAATGCTTGAAGCAGGAGAAGACCCACTGTATATCGCTCGTCGCTTAGTTCGTTTTGCTTCAGAAGATATTGGGAATGCGCAGACAAATGCACTACTACTCGCGAATCAGGTCTTTCAAACGTGTAAAAATATTGGCATGCCTGAATGTGGAGTAGCCTTAGTGCAACTCGCTGAATACCTCGCAAAAGCTCCAAAGAATAATGCCGCATACAACGCATATCAACAAGCAGTCTCCGATGTAAAGAAGTATGGTGCGCTCGGTGTTCCTCTCCATTTACGCAATGCACCAACCGCTTTCATGAAAGACATCGGGTACGGAAGAGGATACGAATATGATCACGACTTAACATCAAAAAAATCAGAGCAAGAATGTCTTCCCGATGAACTGAAAGGGAGGAATTACTTTACGGACTCGGAGTAACTATGTTTTCCTCAACTTCAGCAGGAAAAAACCATTCATATATTTCGTTCATATATTCAGTATCAACATCCCAATGCGTCTTTCCCTTCAGTGTCACCAATTCAAGCGGCACAGAGTGCTTTTTGAAATACGTTGCTAATTCCTCAGCTACCCAATAGGGAACATTCACGTCAGCCGTTCCATGCCAAACCTTCAATCTGACTTGGCTGAATTGTTTGATTTGCGCTGCGGAGTATGTTTCAATTTGCTGTGCAGGCGCAAGGAGTGCAATTTTTTTCACTTCTTTTGGATATGTCACCACATGACGCATCGCAGGCATTCCACCCATGCTAAAGCCTAGAATATACACGTTTCCTGAGGTCGGATAGCGATCCTGTACCCATTTAATGAGCGCTCTTGAATCTTCGACTGCAACGATTCGACCAAAATTATCCCCATGCTGGTTTGAAGCCAGAAAAGCAACATTTCTTTCTGTAAAGAAAGAACCGTATTCACGCATATTTTTCATAACTTGCTCAGAAAAATTCGTAGTAATTCTTTGCGTTGAACCGTGATAGTACATAACTATTGCTGGTGGCTTATCCTCCTGTATTTTCATTGGATAGGCTACATATCCCTGTTCTCCACCGAGCTTTGGCGTTTTCTCAAAAAAATGCTCAGCGCCAGGTGCTGCTTTTTCCTCGAACATGATGGTAACAGGAGTGGGTTCAGGAGTTGTCGGCAGAGGGGTTGGCGTGATGGTCTCTGGATTATCTTGTTGTTGCTCATCTCTGTTAACGGATAATTGTCCCGAAAAGTAAAGCATTGCGAACACAATAAGTGAGAAGAGGGTCAACAGGAGTGAAGCGTGAAGTAATCCTTTCATTTTTGATTATACGCTACCATTGCAGAGAGAGCTATAAACCATTAGAATGTGCTATGCCCGATCAATTTATTTCCTCCATGACTCACCATCTCAATCAAGAAATCACCTTGGTTTTATCGAAAAAAACATCACGTGCGTTTGAGCAAATTGAAGCAACATACCCAGTGTATTTAAAAAAAGTCACAAAACATGACACGAGCATCGAAATAAGTTGTGTTCCCGTTGGCAGTTCCGTCAAGCAAGCCTTCTTGACTGTAAGAATTCCAATAACTGCTCACTTTATTCAAAAACAGGACAATTCCTGGAGAATACACTATGAAGAAGATTCGTTTACACGTATCGTTACGCTTGTATTCCCAAAACCTCAGTATCAGCCATCACGAGATATCACTTCAAGTAAACCAAGTAAACCACTCATTAAAGAATTCAAAAATGCCCACGGCAAGGTTGAGAGAATATATGTTGAGACCCATGCACCGGAAGTTACGCTGTCCTATTTGAAAAAAGTGCAGGAATTATTGGAAAAACTTCTCCGCCACTGGTATAGCGTCACAATCACCTCCAATAACACTGAACTTTCTCGGCTTTCGATATTCAAAAAAATGGAGTTACTCCTTATCCCGGGTAACCCCCTCTTTGAGGCCACTTTTCTCTCTGATGAAGAGGAATTTATTACAGAGATCCCGGCTTCCTTCAAAATTGATTTGGTTAAAAATGAGATTTCTTTCACTGTCGATCGTGATTCTATAACTATTCGGAAAAAATAACATGCAACTGCCTAGATTACCTTTCTTTCTTTCGTATTTTGTCTTCGGAGTAACAATCATTGCATTGCTTGGGTATTCCGGATTTTTTTCTGAGAATCTTCCCTGGTTCTATCTCATCAACACCCCAGGACAGCTCCTTGTTATTCCTTTACTCCTTCACGCTTTCTATACTTACTTTGCAAAACAGAACAAATTATTTTTGGTCTCAGCCTGCTGTGTCGTAATTATCTTTTTGCTCGTCTCTTATCTCCCGGGAAGGGAATTCCCCGTAAAAGCACCTGCAACTGATACGGTAACTTCAAGAATTTGTTCTCTCAATACAGGATATTTTTTCGAAACATACGAAGAAGAGGCCTTTAAAAAGCTGCAACCACGCGCCTGTGATGTACTCATACTTCAGGAAGTCTGGGCTTCAAGCACCTATGTACCGATACTACGCGAACTTCGAGAACGATATTATCCAGACCATTATGTCGTCAATTATGGTGAATATGTAGTTTTTTACCCAAAGGCATGGACCGTAACACTCTCACCAAGTAGTGAAGGAGGGTTTCTTGCCCTACAGGTTCGAGGAAACAAGCATTTTACCTTACTCAATGTTCATTTATGGAATCCGATTACTCACAAGCCTAAAATTGACCCTAACGATGTAATTACCGCTATTCCCGCGCATCTCGCAAGAAAACTGCAAGAAACAGAACTACAAGAAAAAATCGACTCACTTCTCAAGAAAAATGAACCAATGCTTATCATAGGAGATTTCAATGCCTTATCAAATGCAGCAATCATACAAAATCTTGCAAAAAATACTCGCGAGATAAAGGTAGCTCTTTTACAGAATAAAAACACCTATCCGTCAAGACATCCTTTTATCAAAATTGATTATGCATTTACGACAGTTCCAAGATATTCTTCAGAAAAACAGACAATTATTTGTGACTACGTGCTCTCTGACCACTGTTTGCTGATCTTAGATATCGTGTTATAATTATCCACTATTGACCGGGCAGCTAGCTCAGCTGGTTAGAGCACTTCATTGACATTGAAGAGGTCACAAGTTCGAATCTTGTGCTGCCCACCACGACAAATCATTACAGGATACTATTAAAATTGTCCCTCTCTTGACATTGGTGTATAATTGTTAACCTTAATTTATTTATATAAGGTCACTATGCTTAGATTTCAACAGCTTATAGCGAAAACACTTTCCGTTGTTTTACTCTTTTCTTTATATGTAGCGGCACCACTCTTTTCCTTTGCTGCAAACAATCCAACTAGCGCATATAATGACAAAAAGGACAATTCAAAGGTAGAAATTTGTCATAGAACAAGTTCCAAGAATAATCCATACGTGTATGTAAAAATCTCTAAGAATGCACAGCACACACACGAAGATCATCATCAAGATTTTGCTTACAAGGGACCAAAAAATCCCTCTCAGAAGACTGGAGATAACTGGTGTAATGATAATGCACCAGAAAACAACCATGAGGATGAAGATGAGGATGAAGATGAAGACAAAAAGGATAAGAAGGACAAGAAAGTCAACATTTGTCATGCGACAGGAAGCAACAGTAACCCTTATGTCGCAATTTCAGTTGAAAAGAGCTCACTGACTGCACACCTTTCTCATGGAGACTTTCTCTATTTTGGTCCACTAAAACACGGCAAGATTGACGATAAAAAGGGCGATAAATGGTGCCGCGACAACGCTCCTGAGCCAACAGGAACGCCAACCGATACACCGACCGATACACCAACCGATACACCAACTGATACACCAACTGATACACCAACCGACACACCAACCGACACACCAACTGACACGCCAACTGATACTCCAACCGATACACCGACCGACACACCAACTGATACGCCAACTGATACTCCAACTGACACTCCAACCGATACACCGACTGACACGCCAACTGATACTCCAACCGATACACCGACCGACACACCAACTGATACGCCAACTGACACTCCAACCGATACACCGACTGACACGCCAACTGACAAGCCAACTGATACTCCTGTGGAAACAACACTTCCTCCCGTAACCACAACCACTGTACCAACCACTCCTCCAGGTGGTGGAGGAAACCCTCCAGTCATTGTCAATTTGCCCCCAGTTACTACTCCAACCCCAGACGTTCAGGGAGAAACAACTGATCCTGAGCCTGAGGTGTTAGGAGCACTCAGCTGTGCAAACCCAGTCAAACTCGTCGGTATTACCTATGTAGACGAAAATAAGAACGGTGCCTATGACTTCGGTGAGGATTTATTATCCAATATCACGGGTAAAGTGACATACACCGAAAACGATGTTGAATACTTTGTTGGCTACTTCATCAGTGATAATGAAGGTCGCTGGGAACTTCCCGTTTGTCCTCGAGAATACGATGTAACCATCAATAGAGGCTCAATTCCACAAGGAATTATGGATAGTGAAGAAGTTCACAAGGTAACAGTACTTGCGACTCAACCAGAGACACTACTCTTTATGGCGTTGCTCATAACAACGTCCTGGACCTGGTCTTGGTGGTGGCTCCTCCTTGCGTTATTCATTCTCGCAGTCATCTATTACCTTTATAGAAGAAGAAGGCAATATATCGCAGATAACACCTAAAGAAAACGAGGGCGGGTTATCTAACCAATAAGAGATCATTGCGTTGTACAAATTTAACTGTCTTGACAAATCATATTTGGGTGTATAATTGAGTAACACAAGCTTAATTATATAGGCCAGTTATGAAAATCCCAAGACTAGGAAAAATATTCACAAATACCACCGCAATTATGATTGCGCTCTGGTTGTATGTTGTCTCGCCATTATCAACAATATATTTCCTTGGAGGAATTCCAAGGGTCAGTGCAAATAATGGAAACAATGTCGCAATATGTCATGTCAACGACAAGATTGTGGAAGCAAGCAAAAATTCTGCAAATGGAACAACAAAGATACTTGTCCCTGAAAACATCGTTGCACTTGGGCTGGACCAGATGACTCTATGGTGCAAAGCTGGAGCTCCTACAGAGTGGCCACCTGTAACTCCCTCGCCCACGTCCACACCCACACCTTCACCTACTGTTACAGATACACCCACACCTTCCCCAACTAGTGAGGAACCGGTCATTACCTCCCTCGATGCTCCCACTAACCTTCGCTTCTCCTCACCAACCCTTGCGTGTGGTGCAATTACCAATGCTACGCCAGTCACAGTTGAGTGGAATGCAGTTGAAAACGCAGTTTCTTATGACTATGAAATTGACTATCCATTACCTGCAGGCGGTCGATCCCCATGGTCTACGGTTAAATATATGACCTCACATTCTGGCCCAATCAATGAAGGAACCTCTTATATCAGAGTTCGCGCAGTCGCAGCAAACGGAGTAAAATCCGACTGGAGTGAACCATGTGCAATCACAAGTGACATCACAGCACCAGCAAAACCAACCGGGTTACAATGGCTTAACCTTTATCGTTCGCAGACCTATGCCTGCGGAGCAACAGCACCAAGAGCTCCATACATTCCGGACTGGAATGATATTTCTGATGACCCAACATTTTCTCACTATGAATATACTTCTTTTTGGCCAAACGGAGACAAAGGACTCATTGAGATGTCACTCACTACCTCAGAATTTGACAACGATTGGCCACCACCATACGACGGATTTTATGGGTTTGCAGTTCGCTCTGTAGATTTCGCAGGCAATAAATCAGCATGGGCACTTTCAGATGACACCCTTACTGGCAGCTGCAAAATCGAACTGCTTGCAGATGAAGAAGCACCAGAGTTACACCTTCCCGAAGATTTTACTGAAGAAGCTCAACAACAATTTGGCGCAGTCGTATCCTATATTGCGTCAGCAACGGATGATGTCACATCACCTATCGAAGTTTCATGTACACCAGCGTCTGGAACTCTTTTCCCCATGGGACCGACGACGGTAAATTGTTCTGCAACTGATGATTCAGGGAAAACAACCACGGGGAGTTTTACCGTAACCGTAGAAGATACTATTGCACCACAAAAGCCAACTGGTCTTCACCGAGATAACCAAGCACGAACAAAATCGTATGTATGTGGCGATGTGGTTACGCTACAAACTCTCATACCCGATTGGGACGATATCACTGATGACCCAACATTTTCGCACTTTGAATATACCTCTTTCAACCCGGGCGGACAAGTTGGAATTAACGAGCAGGTAGTTTTCGTTTCCGAATACCTCCATACCTGGATACCAACAGTTGAAGATACACACGGCTTTGCAGTTCGCTCCGTAGATTATTCGGGGAACAAATCAGAATGGGCACTAACTGCCAAAACACTTGAGGGTAGTTGTCAAATCACCTATGATTCGACGGCACCAGCTGTTGAAATCACCCATCCTACTGATATCTATTTAAGCGGAGAAGTACCCATCAGAGGAACCGTACAAGATGATAATCTTCTTCGCTACTGGACTGTCGTTCATAAAAAAGGAACGACATCGCCAACAATTGCTGGTCTAGGAACGGTCAACACTACCGTTACCTTTACAGATAAACTCCTTTTCACCTGGGATACAACTGAAACACCAGATGGAGAATATACCATCAAGCTTGAGGCAAGAGATCAAGCAGACAACAAAAACAGCAGTTCTGTTCACTGGAAAGATGTCATTGTCGATAATACGGCACCAACCGTCGATCTTGTGTTTCCAGTTATCGGAACCACGGCAACCTATTTTCAAGCAGTTTTTAGTGAAAATGTTCGACAAGAAGATGCTGAAAACCCTGAAAATTACTTTTTAAACAATTGGCCAGGAGCAGGTGGATCTGGAAACCTTCTTGGTGATGCAACAATTGAGTACGACGAAACCACGTTTACCGCAACAATTACTTTTACCAATCCTGGGTGGTATGTTTCGCCAGAACAACAATGGGGTGTATCAAATGTTCGTGATCTTGCAGGCAACCCTCTTTCAGTTTCACCCTACATAGAATATTCAACACCGATGATTGCACCAGTGACAACTAACGACTCACCATCAGGCTGGCAGAATTCAGACATTACCGTAACCCTAACCTGTGATGACGGAACACTTCTCGTCGATGCAAGTGGCTGTAAAACTACCTATTATCGTGTCAATGGTGGCTCTTGGCAAACAGGGAACACTGTTGTTCTCACAGAGGAAGGAGAACACACACTAGAATATTATTCCACGGATAATGCAGGAAACAGTGAAACAGAAAAGACTGCGACCAATGTCATTAAAATCGACAAGACCTTACCCTTCGTCTTTGTCCCGGAAAATCAAACCTTTGACGAGGACGAAACAGGAACATACTTTTACACATTCGAGCCCACTGCTTCGGAAAATGAATTTGAAACACTCGCGGAACTAACTGACACACTCCCAGTGAATTGTAATTATGACCCGACCGGATACGCGTACCCAGCAGGAGTAACCACAGTGACCTGTTCAGCAACTGACCGAGCAGGTAATGTGAAATCAGAAAGCTTTACGATCACCGTCAATAATCTTGTTCCTAGTGTCACCATTGCGGCTGAACTTCTAGGGTCAGGAGCATATACGTTTACTGCCGCAGTTCTTGGTGGAAACACACCATACACATACGCTTGGAGTGGCAGTTGCTCAGGGACAACCGCACAGACGACAACCGCAACAACCCCAGGGACATACAACTGTTCTCTCCTCGTCACTGATGCTGATGGTGATACAGACACCGAAAGTATCTCTCGAACGATTCCTGCACCAGTAATTGCAACAGCAATCATTCCTGCAGTGCAAGGAGTAACAACCGAGGACGAGGAAGATGAAGAGACAGAGGAGACCGAAGAAGAACAAGGAGAAGTACTTGGTGAAAGAATTTGTAGTGATAAAACGGCATTTACCGCGATATTTTATGTCGATAAGAACAATAATGGGCAATTCGATGAAGGAGAGGCGTATGAGGGAACAGTCGAGGGTTCAATCACCTATGAGGTTGATGGAATCACCTATACGGCAGACACCTTCAAAGCCGAATTTAACGGACTCTTTGTTGGATCAGTTTGTCCTGGCGACTATACAATAAAGGTTACACCAACGTCACTTCCGAATACTGTTGACGTTGCGGGTGTCTATACGATAACCGTTTCGGAAACTGGGCCAAATAATGTTTTCTTTGCACTTCTCCAGAAAGAAGCAACCCAAAAATCACTCTGGTGGTTGTGGTGGCTGATCGCTACAATCGTTGCCTTTATGGTGTTCATTGGATTGCGTTACAGAAAGAACCAGTACAGTTCTTAAACACAACGTTGTTGAGTACTTTCTATACTGACGTAAATATCAGCCTTTTAACGGCGTGAACGGCACTTTCAAACCCACTTTTTCCATATTCAACAGGATTACTGGGATTCTTCACCAAATAATGAGCAACCTGAGGCGACTGCTCAATTTTCTCACGAGATTCAATCAAACGAGTCGTTGGGTTATTTCGTGATCCATGAGTGATTCGTTTTTCCATATCTTCTAAAGAGTCTGGAACAATGAATATAATCATGACATCGTAGAGTTCAGAAAGCGTTTTTTCCAAAAAAAGTGCACCTTTATTCTCTGAACAATATAAAGGAATTTTTTTAGAGGTAATCGCGTTTTTAAGCGAATCAAGCGGAGTTCCATACATATTGCCGTAATGATAGTTGTATTCAAACAAGTCATACTGCCTAATCAGGCTACGTAAATACGGCTTCTCTGGCTCGTTTTCATAGCGGGAACGCATCCAAATATACTCTCGGGGATTTTCATTTTCGCGCATTTGACGATTTGTAGCAGTTCGAATATGATGAAACTTTCCCGTATGCAGCAATCTTTCTTTAATAGCATCTTTTCCTGCACCTGAAGGCCCAATTAAGGCAACAAACAAAGGTTTCTTGGAGTTACGTACAAATCGTCTCCCCGAATAAATGAGGGGAATTTCGGTTTCTCTCTCTGTTGTAAAGATTTGGGACAGCAAATCCATGTGTCAGTATAGCAAAGAATATTTGGAATAGCCACTTATGCGTTATCGTTCAGGTTTCGTTCCTTTCGTTTTTGTATATCTCTGGCAGTTTTCGTGAGATGAATTTTTCGAAGTCGTAAGTTGAGAGGAGTGATCTCCAACATTTCATCTTTTGCAAGAAATGCAAGAGCAAATTCAATGCTGAGTTGCACCGGTGGTTTCAGTTTAATGCCTGCATCTGCAGTCGCTGAGCGAATATTCGTTGCGTGTTTTGCACGAACGGCATTCACTTCGATATCCTCTTGGAATTTATTAATACCCACAATCATTCCTTCATACACTTTGTCGCCGGGTTGCACAAACAATTCGCCTCGTTCTTGTGACATATTGAGTGCATAGCCAGTAGCATCACCCGTTTCCGTTGCAATAAGGACACCTTTTCTAAAAAGTTCTGCTTGTTTTGTATAAGGAACATATTCAGATAAATAGTTTGCCATAATGACATTTCCTTTTGTCGAAGTCAGCAAGACTGTTCGAATACCTAATAAGTTTCGCGTCAGAATCTTATAAACAAATTTTGTTTGCCCATTTTCTGTTTCCATACTTACTAACTCACCTTTTCTTTTGCTCACAATTTGGGTGATTTCTCCTGCGTATTCTTCAGGAACATCAATATATAATTCCTCGACTGGTTCAGAAGTAACTCCGTCAATTTCTTGTAAAACGACTTCTGGCCTACGAACCTGAAATTCATAACCTTCACGTCTCAGTGTTTCAATCAAAATCGACAATTGTAATTCGCCACGTCCTGCAACAGAGCAGCGCCCTTCATCAAGTTTTTTAATGGTTAACCCAACGTTCGTTTCTTTTTCGTAATCCAAGCGTTGCTGTAACAATTTCATTGTCACAAATTTTCCTTCTTTACCAGCATAGGGAGAGGTATTTGCTTCAAAGGTAATCTGAACCGACGGGTTAGAAATTTTTATTGCGGGGAGTATAACCTCTTTTTCAGGTGAACAAATGGTACCACCAATTGCGCTTACATCAATTCCCGAAATGGAAATGATTTCGCCTACCCCTGCTGATTCGACATCAGTAAAAACGAGACCCTCACGAACTTGCAATCGATCGATTCTACCCTTGTGTTTTTCAACTTCTCCTTTTGAGTTTTCCTGTAAGAGGATAATTGGATCTCCCTTCTTTGCGATGCCATTTTGTATTCTTCCAATAAGTGAACGTCCCACATGTGAGTCATAATCCATCGACGCAACCTGCATAAGCAAAGGCTCCGCAATATCACCTTTTGGTTCAGGAATATGCTCTACAATAGTTTCCAAAATTGGCGTAATATCACCAGGAAGAACAGCCCACGACGTTGGATTTCCATCCGGAATACTCTTCCATACTTTTCCTTCACGACCAATGGCATAGAGAGTAGGGAATTCAAGATCTTCGTCTCTTTTTGCGAGCATTAAAAATAAATCAGTTGCCTTGTCGAGTGCGTGTGCAGGATCTGCATGCGATTTATCAATTTTATTAATGATTAAGATAGGCTTCAACTGCAGCTCGAGAGCTCGCTTCAGAACAAAACGAGTCTGAGGCATTGGGCCTTCCTGAGCATCAATGAGGAGAATGACACCGTCAGCCATGGTTAACGTTCTTTCAACCTCACCTCCAAAATCTGCGTGCCCAGGAGTATCAATTATATTGATTTTGTATTCTTTAAAACGAATCGAAATATTTTTTGCCTGAATGGTAATTCCTTTTTCTCGTTCAAGTTCGTTAAAATCGAGAATAAAATTCTCGTTCATTTCTTTTTGATTGTCTCGAAACAGGTGTGACTGCTTCATAAGCGCATCGACTAGGGAAGTCTTTCCGTGGTCAACGTGGGCAATGATTGCAACGTTCCGAATTAACGATTTATCCGTCATAACTTGCGAATTATACCACAAAAATTGTCGTTATCCAAACATTCGTCCTGCAGTAGCGGTTGCACATAATAATATTGACATTAGTTTCAAAAACATCTAGAGTAGTGTATGAGAGAACTCCGTTTAAAAGGACAAGCATTGGCACTCGTGCTGATTGTTATTGTCGTTGCCATCGTTGTTGCGTTTGCGATTACAAACCGTGTTGTTGAAGATATTCGTCAGCAAGGAGAGGAACGTGCATCAACAAGAGCAGAAACTATTGCTGAAGGTGCAATTGAGCAGCTCACCATGCAAATTCAAAGTCAAATGGAGAACGTCATGCCCGCCACGGGCGAGCAGTTCAAAATTTTCGCCATTAGCAATGAGGCACCAGACGGCAGCGCTTACGAAACGCTTGACCTATGCAAACCTGACTCAGAAGCAGATGTGAGTGAACAATGTGATAAAAATAGTCTTGCCCAAATCAATTACTACAAACAGATTATTCAGTTTAAACTCTTTTCAAATGAGAGTATTGAGGCATTTATGGAAAACACAAACGAATCAACAGGGTCTCTCAACCCTATTATCATTCACCTAAAAAATAATGATTCTTTTCAGAAAACTGGTTCACATCTCTTAGTAAAAGGATTTGTTCGAAAGGTTCCGGTGTCAGGTAGAGAAGGTGGAGGTTCAAATAGTGCACCAATTTTACAGGTTGTCGGAGACTGCATTATTCAGCTCAATGCTGGAGATACTGCCTCTGCTGCTTGCCTCCCGAATACGACATTAGAATTGAATCGCGTTACTTGCCCGACAGATGTCCCTGTAATCCCCAATCCAGCAGAACCAGCTTCACAAGTAAAAACATCCCTTGCTGGAGAAGATGGAATTTGTTTCAAAGTTAGTCCAAAAACTCCCGTTTCGACGTACCGAATCAAACCCATGCTTGCAGCTCGTGCACAAGATACGGAAGTACCTTATGTTGATGTGAGCGTTACCGGAGCGTCAGCAGAATCTTCATATTTACTTCCTGTCAATCAAATGGCAATGATTACGGCAGGAGTATTTGCAGGTGCAACAGGAAGTGATCAACAGGTTTACCAACAATCAACACGATTACTCCTGATAAACAAAACTGTACCTGAAATTGCTGATTACGTTTTGTACAACGGTTCAGACAAACCTATTACAAAATGTAAGACCAGCACAGCAGATGCAACGTGTGGGAACGATTAGTATGGATCTCAAGCAGATTATTTTTGATTATTTGGGTACCCAACGTCTCATGTCTGTAGCAACATTTGCTAACGATGTACCTTGGATTGCAAATGTCTATTTTGTTCATGACAATGATCTTAATCTGTATTTTCTCAGTAAGAAAGCTCGTGAGCATTGCGTGGCACTTGAAACAAACAACAAGGTGGCAGTTGCAATTGCCGATTCACACCAACCTTTAAGACCTCCACAATTAGGCATTCAACTTCACGGAACAGCACAGCGAGTCAATGTTCTCAATCAGGTAAAATGGATGTTTGCCATGTGGAACAAACTTATAGCTCCCAATGCTGATGAGTTTCTTGAAGATCCAAAACAGTTTCTGCAAGCTGGAAGTTCTTCAATTTACAAAATAACGCCAAAGCGAATCAAGTTCTTTAATACGGGCTTGTGGCCGGAAGAGCAGTGTCAGGTGTTGGAGTTGTAAAGACACGTTACTCGAAAGAAAGGACTTCTGGTAGATTTTCTTGTATCGATAAGACATGTTGATGATTCGTTACGTCAAGGTGTAAGTCATCCATCATATATGCAATATCATTTACAGCAATAAGAACATTCGTAATAAGTAATTTTTCTCGAACGAATCTCTCGTGCGGTATGAACTTATGATACAAAGAAATCACAAATTCACGATCACTGTTTTGAAGATATGAATATAAATACGCAAAATCATAGAATATTGAAGAGCAACGAAACTCGTCAAGGTCAATGACCCCAGTAAATTTTCCATTTTCAACCATAATGTGTTTATCAGAGAGATCTCCATGACAGAATACTGACACATCTTGCTTCAAGTAGCGCTTATAGATTGAAAGTTTGTCTAGAATTTTTATAATATCATTTGAAGCATGCATCTGTGAACAAATCTTATGCATATGTAACTCAAAATTTGATAATAAAAAATCATAATTAGTTGCATATGGAGCAACGGGCCCGAATTCCCCAAGTGACTTCTTATTGCCATGACCAAAACCCTTACACGTGTACTTCCAAAAAGCCTTCATCGTTTCGAAAAGTTCAGAAAGGATTTCTTCACGTTGTTTTCTTGTCATTTCACCGAGATAACTTCTGAAAGGACGACCCATAATCTCGGCAACAATCATCCAGTCCATTGGAAACAATGTGCTGCGTGAACCGTTTGTATAGACTTTCGGGATTTTTGCACCTAACTGTAGAAGTTCAGAGTGAATTGATGACAATACTTCGAATGATTTTTCTCTTGAATTTGATGCTCGAAAATAGTAAACTTTCCCAGTGTCCAGAACAATTTTATACACAAGGGTCATATGACCTTGTTGCACTTCATGAATAGTAAATGTATTAGTAGGAAATACTTTAGCAATTATTCTGTGGATTACACCATCCACCTTAGCTCCTAATGTACTCTGAACTCGTAGATTTTTCATATCCAACTATACTTTTTGCAAGTTCTTCAACAAGTGGCAACCTTGAATACTTACCGCCAAGATGATGTCCATCCACGACAGGAATAACGGTACTATCAAGTAACTGAGCAAATTTCAATGATGAAGTACTTGGAACATAAGGGTCATTAGTAGAGTAGAGCACATAACTAAAAGGGATGCAGTCTCTGAGTGAATCTGCGTTAAACTCCGTTGAATAGAACGTGCTATTTGCGAGTCCAAATTGCCAAGAAGTACCGGGTAAAGCATCAAGAAAAGGCGCTAAGAATATTGCTCCCTTGATCTTTATCGGGAATTTTTCCATGGCATGTAAGGTAAAAACTGGACCAAGTGAATGCGCGATAAAAATAGTTTGTTCGTCACAATAAGGTAAAACTTCCTTTTCATAGTGGTCTAACCAGCTAGTTAGTGATTGTTTACGATTTTGTAATTCTTTTGCATTGGCTTCACCTAATGCTGTAATTTCATCGAACGAGTCAATTGGAAATTGAGGACGAATGACTTCATGCCCAACTGCAGTTAATTCAGCATCAAATGTGTCATACCAATTAGTATTTTTGCTTGTGTATGTTCCATGAAAAATGACAAATTTCATAACTTATTGTACACCATCAAGTTCGTTCTCGCAAAATTATCACTTCGCCATCGCGTAACGCTCGATATGTAATCTCCTGCTTCTTGTAATATTCAACCACCTGTTCAATCATTTCACTTTCTTGGTGAGCTGAACGATAATGAGGAGCAAATGCAAAATCGATTATTCCCAATCCCTCATAAAGTGCGGGTTGCTGGTATGCAACCTGTGTCTCCTCAGGGTAATCGACTAGTTCTAAGCCTTTCAGTGAAGGCGCAAGAACACAAACGCCGGCGCTAAATCCACCATAGACAAAATCCTTTCTCGTATGATGCATTTCTTGCATAATAAGATCGAAACCACTGAGTTTATACGCCAATCGCAATACAAATGCATTTCCTCCACGAACCCAGACACCACCAAACTCTTGCATTTTCTTATCCAACTCGTTTTGTTTGCCAAAATAATTGCGTAGATCAATACTTTCCGGAAAAAGCCCGAGGTCTGTCAATGACGATAATTGCTCTTCTTCACTTAACTTTCGCCTGGTGATATCAGAAAATGAATCAAGCGCATTAGAAATAAGGGCAACCCTCCTATTGGTTCCATACATATTCGAAAACTGTTCAGGGTTATCGCCAAACCGATATGAAGAAAGATAGAGATGCATGTACGTACGATAATACCACGATACGTAAATTCCAAAAAATACGCTTACCTCCACGAAGGAATACCATCAATGCTTTTCGCCTGCATGATACTATTGTTGATTGCGTTAACTACCGCCTCTTGAGCGCCAATACCAATAAAATCTACCAGCGTTAATGGATTCATCTTGGGGAATACTTTTCGTTCACAAGATCTGGATGATAAGGCAAAAACAACATCACCATCCATATTTGTGTGAATAGGATGAATTGCTCGTGCATAGCCATCGTGAGTGAATTCTGCCACTTTCATGAGCTGATTTTTGGTCATCGAAACATTAGTTGCAATAACAGTAAGAGTCGTATTACCGGATAAATTCATCGTTGCGGTTAGATGTTCTAATGAATCTCCAAATTCCGAATGAATAGCAGTATACTTTCCACTTTCCGAATAGAACTCGCCTGTAATCGGGTTTATAATATCGCCAAGCGCATTTGTTACTGTGAATGCTGCAACAATAATGTCGTGAGGGAGGAAAGATACTCCAATACCAAATCCCCCTTTCATAAGCTTCCCTTTAAACCATTTACCGACAACAGCACCTGTCCCCACACCTACATTTCCTTGCTCAGGTAGCTCATCAGATATATTTCTTACTGCCTGCCGTCCTTCCTCGAGTGCAGGATGAGTATTAGTTCCGACAGCGATATCATAAATTACTGCACCTGTAGTTGCAGGAATAATTCCCGCTCGGGTTTGGTTACCAATTCCTTTTTCTACTAATTCTTCCATGACTCCGACAGCGGACGCCAAACCGAATGTACTTCCTCCTGTAAGAACCACTGCATGAGTTGATTGATTTGCAGCTTTCGGATCAAAGGCTGGAGTATTAAAAGTTCCTGTATTTGAGCCCCGAATATCAATCCCAATATCTGCGGATTGCTCAGCAATGAACGCAGTTACACCTGTAATATTTTTCAAATCGGTATAGTGACCTATCCTGAGTCCTATTCGCTTGAGTAAATCGTGCGGTAATTGTTGGATCCTTTCCATACGTACTATTTTATCAGATACAAGACAAAATAATGGGATACTACCCACCTTTCGGGTGAACACTATCCCATTAGCGGGAAACGGGACTCGAACCCGCAACCCTCAGTTTGGAAAACTGATGCTCTAACCAATTGAGCTATTCCCGCAGCGTTATACACGAAGCTGCCCCGCGAGGGAATACAAAGTATTCCTGCAGAGTACCACCTGCCAGTTTCGTTACGAGGAAATACGACCTATTCCCTCATTTCTCACTTATTTTACTCGTTAATTCGACTTTTTTCAAGGTACTGATCCATTGCACCCATGTAGAAAATAACCGCCCTCGCCCAACTACTGCCACTTGCAGCGCAAGGAGGACAATATGCAGGTTCAATCTGGTACGGCGTCAAATGAGTTCCATAGCCCAAGGCCAATCGCGAAGTTAAAACCTTAACGCCGACACCATAATCTTCAAATTTTTGCCATGTCCCTCCTGGTCCACCTTTCCACCCCCAACAATTATTCGTATCTACCGGGGTAATTCGGCAAAAACGCGATTCAATACCAGAGATTGCAGGAACGAGTCGCCAATCCAGTTTATAAATATCGGCCTCCCGAACAATTAACTCTGCATAAGGAGTTAAGGGTGACCCTTGGTCACGCAAAAAATTCCGGAGTGCCGCAGCTCGACCATCAAGGGTCGCAATGTCTGAACCAATTCCATATTCCTTGTCATAGCCACCGCTCAAAAATACATCACTTCGCGCAAGAAATCGAGTTTTATCGATTGCCTCTAATTCATATACTTTTCCTGGAGAAGCTGCTGATTTAAAAGAGTGGAGAAGATTACTGGTAACAAAGTTCGTTAAGGGAGCATAGAAATACAATGCCAATAACACCCACGATGAGATGAGGGCAAAAATTCCGGCCTGTGGGGTGATATTGAGTTTCATACCATACTAGTCTATAATATCGGAGCTTAAGAGTAAAGAAGCGTTCATAATATCATTACGGTCGACATGAAAAAAGGTAAGACACAATATGTCAGATTGAAGTGCAGTGTTTGTAGCGAAATTAACTACACAACCGTACGCGGAACAAAAGCTGGTGCTGAGAAATTAGCGCTCAAAAAGTTCTGTAACCGATGTAAACTTCACACTGACCACAACGAAACAAAGATTAAATAAAGCACTGGGGGTATAGTTTAATGGTAAAATGACGGTCTCCAAAACCGTTGTTCTCCGTTCGAGTCGGAGTACCCCTGTACTTTGTCTCTGCAATTAATTTGGTACAATAACACATGAAGAAGCTCACACTCCCCAAAACAGTCCGAATTCCCTGGTTGGGAGATATCGTTACGACTTTTAAAGCGATTCTCTGGCCGACACCCAAAGTGCTTGCCGTCAGTTTAGTTGCAGTTTTGATTATTTCTGCTATAATTGGCGGGTACTTATGGGCTCTCGATAGTGGCTTTGAGTACCTCAGAAACTTGATTTTATTTAATTAGCGACAAAATGCAGGAACACAAATGGTACGTGCTCAACGTTCACTCCGGAAAAGAAGATTTTGTCGCCGACAAAATCAAGACGATGATTGACGCACAGAATGCAAAAGATGTCATCTCTGAAATCAATATCCCCAAACAATCAAAAATCGTCATCAAAGAGGGAAAGAAAGAAATTAAAAAACAGCGACTACTTCCGGGTTATATTTTAGTCAAAATGCGTTACGATCAGCAGACAGCTTCCTTGTTAACAAACATCGAAGAAGTCCGTGGATTTGTTCGTATTGGAACAGAAGTATACCCATTAACCGACGAAGAAGTCGTTCGAATGATGGAGCAGAAGACCGATGATACCAAAAAGACGAAATCATACGCAGTGTCGGTGCGAATTAATGATGCCGTCAAAATTGTCGATGGTCCATTTAAGGAATTTATTGGCAAAGTATCAGAAGTTGATGAAGCAAAAGGCAAAGTCAAAGTTCTCATTACCATGTTCGGTCGTGAGACTCCGTTTGACCTCGACCTAACACAAATTATTAAGCTTTAGTTGAGAGGGAGGAGTATAGTATGGCAAAAAAGATTAAAAGCCAGTTTAAGGTCATTATCCCTGCGGGGAAGGCCGTACCAGCGCCACCACTTGGGCCTGCATTATCTGCAAAGCAAGTGAACATTAAAGAATTTTGTGACAAATTCAACGAGGCAACACGCCAAATGGGAGATGTCAAAATTCCAGCAATTGTAACAACCTACGACGATCGTACGTTTTCAATTGAATTGCGGACCCCACCGGTTTCTGACTTGATTAAGAAGAAAGCAAAGATTGGGAAAGGTTCTGCAAAACCAAACTTACAACAGGTTGCAACCTTGACCAAAGATCAAGTGCGAGAAATTGCTCAAGAAAAGATGCAAGATCTCAATACCACCAATGTTGACAGTGCTATGAAAACCGTTGCCGGAACAGCACGCCAAATGGGAGTTAAAATTGTCGAGTAATACTATGAAACGAGGAAAAAAATACCAAAAAACAGCGGAAAAGAAGCTCGACATGGTAGTTTCTTTAAAAAATGCAATTGAAAACGTCAAGAAACTTTCATACAGCAAATTTGATGGAACCATCGAACTTCATATTGCTACGATTTTGCCAAAAGAAAAGGATCCAAAGTCAATCAAAGGAAGTGTGAGTTTGCCTCACATGGAAAGCAAGGCCTCAAGAATTGCCGTTGCCGTGCCAGAACACCTTGAAAAACAAGCAAAAGAAGCTGGAGCAGACATTTATACCTTTTCTGAGTTAATGGAGGGAATTAAGGGCGGTAAAATCGATTTTGATATTCTGCTTGCAACTCCAGATATGATGGTGCAATTAGCCGTTCATGGAAAAGCACTTGGTCCAAAAGGTTTAATGCCAAACCCAAAAAATGGTACCGTTGTAGTTCCAGAAAAATTATCCGACGTCATCGGTGAATTTAAACGAGGTAAGCTTGTTTTCAAAGCAGATGCTGCCGGCGGGATTCATGTTGCCGTTGGAAAGGTTTCCTACGCAAATGACAAAATAGAAGCAAATGTCAAAGAAATGATTGATGCAGTTGTTTCGCTTCTTGGAAAAAGTAGAGAATATGTGATTAAAAAGGCATTTTTGGCCCCAACCATGGGACCATCAGTCGCGTTTGATGTTAAGTTGATGGATTAAGAATATGGCAAGACGATGTGATGTATGTGATAAAAAAACAGCCCACGGTGATTCACACATTCACCGACACTCTGCATGGCGCTATAAGGCACCTCGCACAAAAAGAACTTGGGTTCCCAATTTGCGACCAGTAAAGGTTACTGCAAAAGAAAGAACTCAGGAGATTACGATGTGTATGGCGTGTTATAAGCGATATACTAAGGACGGATCATCTTTCCTCACAAAGAAACAAGTGAAAGAACTGAAAGGATTGACGTTAGTGTAGACTCCTAACGGCGCTTTTGATTATCCTTTAAGACGTGGTGAATATTCGTGTTCAGATTGACACCTAGAATCGTTTGTTACTGTTCGACCATTATACCCAACACAGTTTGTGGTTCTTCTCTCTACTGCCAAATCAGCTTGTAAATCAGCATAAACCTGCATTGCCTCATCGAATGGTAGTGACTCAGCGAATTCATCAACTACCGCAGCTCTCTCAACGAGGTTTAGAAGAACATTAAAATTTGTAAATGGCTTGCAATGCGTACAATTGAAGCAAAGAAGTATTCGATTAGCCCCATTCATGCTATAGATCTATACCACAAACCCCCTCGTTATTCACTCAACCCATTCCCCTGTAATCCTTCTCTTAGTAATTCGAGGTGCCTTATTGATAATCGTTCTCCTTTGAGTGCGAATGCCACTTTATCAAGCATTTTTCGCAGAAAATATATATTCATGCGTTCCTCGAAATACTCAGGTATCTCACCTAATTCCGTTAGAAATCCGCGAATCATTGCATCCTTTTTTGGATATGCCGACTTCCACGTCGGAGCAATGCCAAGTTCACTTACCGGATCAAACATGATTGCGTGCTCCCAATCAAAAATCGCAACAAGTTTATCCCCTTCATACCGCATATTTAAATCAGAAGGGTCATTATGAATCAAATGTGACGTCGCTGATAGGAGAATATGCGTAACTGTATCAGAGTAAAAATAGTTCTTAATTCGAGAAATTTCGTGTTCTGATAGGATCCCAAACAATGTGATGACCTCTAAATCGTGTTCAAGATAGGTAACAAGATGTTCATGTAAAGAGCTCTTGATTCCGTATAAATTTCCTTTTTCGTCCTTTTTTATGCGCCCCCACCCTTGAGCTGGAACGCGAAAAAGCTTCGCAATGTATCGTCCTTGTTGCTCACATATGCTTTCATAATCCTCACGCGAGCCTTCCCAATCTGCGCCAAGATCTCTCCCTGGTAAGACGTCCATAATCTGATAATCAAAGGGGTATACTTTTCGAGAGACATCCGCATAGTACACATTGACAACAGGAATCCCAAGGCTTTTGAAGTGTGAGACAAAATACTTTTCAAATTCCATATATTCCTCAGGAAACTCCAAAAACATATTCGTTCTCAAGACAATGTGCTCACCATCTTTCGTGTTTACGACAGTAATCACGTGTCCTGTTCCTGCACGAGTTAATACTTCGAAAGTTGCTACTTGTTTTTTAAAATTTCTTTCAATAATTGGTTGAACAACAGACTCGTCAAAAAGAGCATGTCGCTGCTGCAATTTCAAAATGAGCGATTTTGGCCTATGAACATTATAGTAATTTACTTCATCAGGATGGAATGAATAACGAGCATCAAGTTCTCTGAGTTGCTTATCATACTGTCTATAATTCAGATTCTCTAAAGATACTTTCATTCACTATTATAACTTATCTCGCCAAATCAGGAATTCAAGGTATAATTAACCAATGTTCGATTCACTTTTTCAGTTATTCACATTTGACATAGGAATTGACCTTGGCACAGCAAATACCCGCGTTGGAATTAAAGGCAAAGGTATTGTCCTGTTTGAACCCTCTGTCGTTGCAATTAATAAAAATACAAAGGAAGTCCTTGCTGTTGGAAAAGAAGCAAAGGAAATGCTCGGAAGAACACCCGCTTCTGTCATTGCAACCAGACCGTTAAAAGATGGCATCATCGTTGATTTTGATATTACCTTAGCAATGCTCAAGTACTTTATCACCAAAGTGCATCAGGAACACGCAACTTATTCAACGGTTCCAAGACCACGAGTAGTTATTGGAGCACCATCCTCCATCACTGAAGTTGAACGACAGGCAGTAATCGATGCTGCCGAGGCTGCCGGTGCACGAGAAGCGTTCGTCATAGAAGAACCAATGGCTGCTGCAATCGGTGTTGGCATTCCCGTTAATGAACCTATAGGGAACCTGGTTGTTGACATTGGTGGAGGAACAACTGATATTGCGATCATCTCGCTTGGAGGAATAGTTGTTGATAGAACCATTCCCATTGCGGGAGACGAAATGGATGAACAAATTGTTGACTTTCTTAAGGAACGATACGGAGTTCTCATTGGAAAACGAACTGCCGAGAAAATTAAAATGACCGTTGGTTCTGCCGTTCCGGTAAAAAAAGAAAAGTTTGTAGCGGTACAAGGACGTGATATTGTCAAAGGATTGCCGCGGTCAATTGATATTGGAAGTAATGATGTAATGGAGGCGGTAGCACCTTCCCTACAGGCGATGACAGAGGCCATAAAACAAGCAATTGAAGATGCCCCCCCTGAATTAGTCTCAGATGTCTACACGCAAGGAATGCTCCTCACAGGTGGAGGAGGGAAACTCGAAGGCTTAGATAAATATTGGGAAAATGCCTTACAAATAAAAGTTAAACGTCCTGCCGACCCTTCCTATAGTGTTGTCTTAGGAACCCTTGAAGCACTCAACCATATTGATGTTCTCAGGCGACTTAAAGAGGCAGAAAAATCCCTGTTATAATTGTACATGTCTCCAACTGCTCAGCAAGACAAATTACTGCTTCCTTTCCTCACGTTAGCGACGTCACTCTTTCTCTTATTAGATCTGGTTGGAATGCTTCAATGGTTTAAGAATTTTCGTTCATACCTCATGTTTCCTATACATACCTTATCATCGTCGATTGTTACCAATACCGGGCTACTGACGACATCTATCCTGCAGAACAATTCAATTAAAATGCAAAATTTACTTTTAAAGGAGCGAATTTTGGAACTAGAGTCAGAAAACTCAAAACTGCAGAAAGAGATTGCGGAATTTCCAAAATTCGCGGAATATCAAAAAACGCTTGGATTACATTCCTATCAACAAACCGTAACTGCGCAAATACTCGACATTCGAGTGAACACCATCGAGGGGACTTTGTTACTCAACAAAGGCAGCAATGACGGTGCAAAAGTTGGAATGCCGGTTATATATAATAATTACTACGTCTGCTCACTCATTGAGGTCAGAAGTGCGGATTCTCTCTGTTTATCCTTCATTGTGCCAGGTCAGGAATTCATTGGCTATATTCCCAGCAAAAAAATTACCGGAATTGTGAAAATTGGGATTAATGGCATGGTATTAGGTGACTTGCTTGCAACAGAGAAGGTTTCCTTGAAAGACGCGGTAAGCATGAAAAAAGAAGATTTTCCTTATTTTTTCACCCTTGGAACTATTTCAGAAGTTCCTCCTGATGACGGGAGTGCAGAACGCAAAGCTGTTCTTGACTCTCCCTTACGGCTGTCCGAACTCTTATATGTGACTATTGTTGTCAAATGATACACACATCAGTAAAAACCTCAACAATAACAACAATACTTGCTGTCGCGTTACTTCTTAACTCATTATTGATTCCTTCACTCAGTATATTTCTTCTGGTCCTTGGTCTTCTCCTCATTGTTTACCAAGAGAAGCAGGTCACGGTTGTAAATACAGCTGTTATCGTTTCTGCAGTGTATTCCCTCCTTTTTGAATCCCCGATCGGATTACTTCCTTTCCTCACCGCGAGTTTGTTGTTCGGCTACTTATTAATGCAGCAACGGGCACTCGCTTTAGGAATCTCACTTTTTCTTCAAATAACCTTCTTCATCGTTCTCCATCTACTTCTTACCAGTACAATTTCATTCGTCCTGACAACGGGGCAATTTGTTTTCATGCCTGAAATACTTGCTACAGCATTTCGTACCTGTTTGGTACTGTTTGTCTTAACATTCCTGATTTCACTCAATAGAAAACTATGAATCCTCGCAAAATCATTGAAATTACCCAGACAACAAGGCATGTCCCCGAATCAATCCCGGCCCAATATATCGGAATTTCTTTAGTCTTTGTAGTATTTTTGCTCTCATTTGCCTACCTCTTTTATGCAGGATTTGATCTCAGTATTGTGCAAGGGAAATCATATGCTGCATTAGCAAATTCTAATTCGGTTGGTAAAGAAGCTGTTTTTGGAGAAAGGGGAATGATTGTTGATCGAGAGGGAAAAGCTCTGGTACAGAATAAAAAATCGTACGATATTTTCATCGATCCTTTGCAAGCGGAGAAGCAGACAATAAAATCGTTATTCCCCCAGAAAGAAACAGAGATTGACAAAATTTTCGCAGATACGCGAGGTCTTACCGTTATCCTGATTCATGATGCCCCAAAGGAACTCGTTGTATCTCTCAAAGAAAAGAATCTCCCGGGAATTCTCTTAAAACACAGTTACGTTCGTGATTATCTTAATCCCTTACCGTTCGCACATCTGCTTGGATACACTGGAGTAGCAAGTGAAGCAGACCTAAACAATAACTCTTCGTACCTCAGAAACCAAATTGTCGGGAAAGCAGGGCTCGAGTTCTCTTACGACTCAGAGCTACAAGGTGAACTTCGCTACGATACGTATGAAAAAGATGCATTTGGCAACCAAGTTTCTGCAACATCCACTTCCGCGCCGGCTTCAGGACAGCAACTCACCCTCGCAATTAATAAAAAGATGCAAGAAAACTTGTATGCTTCAGTCAAAAAGGCCGTCGATTCCAACAAAGCAAAGGGAGGATCTGCCGTAATTCTTGATGTAACAAACGGAGATGTCATCGCTCTTGTGAGTTATCCTTCTTACGATATCAACAAGTTTGTTGGTGGCATTTCCTATCGTGATTACGATAAACTCATTAAAGACCCTCAAACTCCACTTCTTAACAGACCAATAGCAGCACAAGAGCCTCCAGGTTCAACCTTTAAGACAATTGTTGGGGTAGCAGCACTTGAGACAGGCACGATAACCCCAGAAACAAAAATCCTTGCACCTGGAGTCATTCGACTGACAGGAGGACTGCAATTCCAAGATTTTCGCAGACGATACAACGGAAATTTAAACATTAAAGAAGCACTTATGGTTTCAAGTAACATCTTCTTTTGTAGGTCAATTATTTCCATGGGTATTGAGAAGTTCCTCCCGTATGCTGAACGCTTCGGAATTGGCAAAACAACAGGTATCGATTTACCTGGAGAAATGAGAGGTCGTCTTCCTTCGCCTGAAAATAAAATTTGGCTCGCAAATAACGGGGCCACCTGGTTGGATCCCGTTTGGTATCCAGAAGGAGACTCGTGTAACTCAGCAATTGGTCAAGGAATTACCCTTGCAACGCCATTACAAATGGCTGTACTGACCGCTGCTATAGCAAATGGGGGAACTGTTTATAAACCTCGTGTTGTCCAAAAAATTACTGATTCTTCAGGAAAAGTTAGAGAAAAAGCACCCGTTGTTGTTGCGCAGGATATTGCAAGCGATACGACATTAACACTTATTCGTGATGGCATGCGAATGAGTGTTGCAGAGGCGCGTGGTGTTGCAACTGCATTGCGATATGTTCCAATGAAAGTTGCGGCAAAAACAGGAACGGCAGAATTCGGAGTCAAAGATAAGAACGGCTATTCAACCGCTCACGGGTGGGTGATTGGCTTTTATCCCTACGAAAAGCCGAAATATGCTTTCGTCATGATGGTTGAAGGCGCAGGAAGCAGCTCGGTCGTCACCTTTGCGATGAGAGATTTTTTGAATAAAAAGTAGCCCTAAATACTCGACAACTGATATAATTCCTTGTGAGCGCAGACCTCAATACTATTTTTGAGAACATAAGAACGCTGCAAAATGTTGATCCAGACCCAGGATTAGTATCCCCACTCCACGCAGAATTATTAAGATTTAGGATTCACACCGCACACCTTCTTCAAACTGAGATTACAACACCAGACGAACAAGTAAATGCCGCCGCACGTGTCGGTAATCTTATTTCCGTTGGACATATTGCACACATCATGATCGGGTCACGATACAAACATTTTTCTCAACACATTGAATCATTACAATTCTACAGTGACAACCTGTACTTCTTTCGAGAAATCGCAAAAACCGAAGGGTTATTCTACAATCCCCGAGGGACGAGGGGAAAGACGTTAGACCGATTCCTTTCTGATCTCGAACAGATTGTATTGAGAGAATTTTCTCGTATAGTTCCTCGCCAAGATGATGAGTCACCCGAAAGATATGTCGAACGAGTCTCCATAACACTCACCCGACAAGAACTCGATTACATAGTATCATCCCCCGACAACATAAATCACTCTCTAAACCTACTTCCCCCTATTGCGAAATAACTCACAATATAGTATCATTCACTTATGCCAGCAGTACCAAAGAAAAGAGCGTCTCATGCACGAACAGCACGACGTAACAAAGCAAACAGTAGAGTAGAACTTACCGGTGTGACCGTCTGTCAAAAGTGCGGTCATCTCAAGCGAAACCACGCAAAGTGCATTCACTGTAACGCAAAATAACCATCATGGATTTATACAATTCAGGTGATAAAAGACGAAACGCAAGAATTCTCATCATTCAATCTTTTTACGCAGAATCACAAAAGCAAAATTCTAATGTTGTATCGCTAGTAACAAAAAAATACCCACTTGATAAGGAAAAATTTGAGGCAATTAAGTCCGCAATTACTACTCATGCTGATAAAATCAACGAGTACATTCTCAAATATGCGAAAGAACGCCCAATTGACGAGATTAATCCAGTTGACTATACCATCCTTCGCATCGTGATTGCAGAAAGTATTGTAACGAACTTAACTCCACCAAAAGTTGCTATCAATGAAGGTATTGAATTGGCAAAATTATTTGGCACAGAAGCAAGTGCAAAATTTGTTAATGGCGTGTTAGGCGCAATTTATGATGAATACAAAGCAGAACACCAGCAAAACGAGTAACTTGCAAGAGGTTGAAACACTCATTGGCTACACGTTTAAAAAGAAACAAACGTTAACTACCGCACTAACGCATCGGTCATACGCAAATGAACTGAAAAAGCAAGGTTTTCTGTACAATAATGAAAGACTCGAATTCCTTGGCGACGCAGTTCTTGAGCTCGTCGTTTCAGAGTATATGTTTGCAACATACCCTGATCTTCCCGAAGGAATCATGACACTCGTTCGTGCAGCAGTGGTCAGAACGTCTTCGCTTGCAGAAATTATGGGAACGTTACATATGGGTAAGTACCTCATTATGGGTCACGGAGAAGAAAAAACGGGTGGCAGAACCAAAGAATACTTACTTGCAAACTTATATGAATCCCTCGTTGGTGCCATTTATCTCGATGGGAAAATGAAACACGCAAAAGCATTTATTGAAAAAACACTTTTTGCAAAGATTGACGAAGCAGTGAAGCAAAAGAACTATGTCGATTCAAAGACAAGATTGCAGGAATTAACGCAACAGCTCTACAAAATTACGCCAACTTATACTATAATTCAGGAAAGCGGTCCAGCTCATGAACGTACCTATGTCGCCGCAGTGCTACTGGGTGACAAAAAGCTTTCAGAAGGAACAGGGCTCTCTAAGCAAAAAGCAGAAGAAGCCGCAGCCTCGAAAGCACTTGAGCTTTTAGATAACTTAACAACCGAATCGCATGCTCAAGGTTAGACTTGCTCGAACCGGAAAAAGAGGACAGCCATCGTACCGCATTGTCGTCATGGAGGCGAGAACATCCAGACAGGGACGCGTCGCCGATACACTCGGATGGTACAACCCAAACGCAGCCACTGAGAAACTCTCCATTGATATGGCAAAGTACGAAGATTGGGTCAAGAAAGGTGCACAACCAACTGACTCAGTGCTCAAACTCGTTCTTCCGAAAGAGGAAAAAGAAAAGCGATGGCCAACAATCGCCAAGAAAGAAACAGCTCCTGCACAGGAAGCGTAAGTTGGTATATAATCTTCAGATAACTTAATACAAGAAACAATGAAAGACTTAGTAACATACATTGTTCAAGCAATTGTCGAGAAACCAGAGGAAGTCTCCATTGAAGAGACAGTACTCGCAGACGGAAAAATTATTTTAACCATTCATACCGCACCAACAGATGTTGGGTTAGTTATTGGTAAGATGGGAAAAACGATTAATGCAATCCGCTCGTTGGTCAAAATTAAAGCAATCAAAGAAGGAAAGTTTGTTGATGTCAAAGTCCCTTCAGACCGTGATAATGGACCAACGACCTCAGCACCACAAGCTGACAACACATCAGCTGCACCTGCACCAGCGCCAACCGCAGACCCTGTTGCCGATTCAGCAGCAGTAACCGGCGAGTTTGACGTACCAAACTTCTAATCAGAAGAAGTACCTTAGTTACCGGAGCAAGAAGCAATTCTTTTTCGGTAACTAAGAACCTTGCACTCGTAGCTCAACGGATAGAGCATCAGTTTGCGGAACTGAGGGTTGCAGGTTCGATTCCTGCCGAGTGCATATGTGTTTGTGACCTCAATGGAGGTTACAAATATATATGTAGTCAAGAAATCGATTGAACCTCCTTAGTGTAGAATATCAACGAGTGAAATTCGATTGCGCCAGCAATATGAACTCCTGTAATCGGAAAGATGAGGTGATTATTCCTGCCGAGTGCATATGTGCGTGACGGCTCACAGCGTCGTTAAGCAGATATGTAGCCAAAGGAACGAATCAAACTTCCATATAATGTCTAAAGTTTTGTTTGATTCGCTTGCGAAGCAATACGAAGCCCTTAATTTCATGATGTATCGAAGTATTCCTGCCGAGTGCATATGTGTTTGTAGTCTCAGAGGGATTACAGACACATATGTATCCAAAGAAGTGAATCAAAACAATAATAGTTTGATTAATTCATTAGTTTTGATTCGCTTACGAAGTAATACAAAGCCCTTTTAATATTCAACGTACCCGAAGTATTCCTGCCGAGTTGAGTGCCCTACTAACTCGATTTATTCCGAAATTAGTTGAATTTTACTGAAAAATTGTACATCCCCATACTACACATTCCCTGAAGTGTCCCAACGTCAGGACTTCCAAGATCAATAAGTTCCTCTCCCGTTTGTGGCAATACTTTTTGGTAACCAATTTCCCTAATGACTAATGCGAGTGAACAATCGTATGTTCCATTTGTTTTAACAACTAATTTCGTAGGAATATTGGCATCTGCAGTTGTAATTCGAGGAGTATATCCCCCCCGAGCATTTATTGTAATGTACTGAACACCATCTTTCATCGTGACATTTTGATCTGACTGAGTACCTGTTGATTCACGTGAATTTTTTAATACTCCCCACAAGACAATTCCTGCGACTAATAGTAGTGTAATAATTATTGATGCAGTTTTATTCATGTGTTTTCGATTATATGTTAAGTAGAGGGGGAATAATTCCAAGGCTCGCCAGTCCAGAAAGAAGGGCAAAAAGTCCAAATCCGATGACTATTATTCCTGTAGATTTAAAAAATAGTGGTGCGTATTTGCTTGTAGCAAACGTTGCAGATCCAAACGAAAGTAATGCAAGAACAGGCAGTGTGCCTAGCGCAAATGAAAGCAGTATCAACGCACCAGAAAGAAAGTTTCCACTACCTAAAGCAGAAACCTGCATTGATTGTGTAAATCCACACGGGAGAAAGAACGTTGCAAAACCCAAGAGCAGCGGTGCAAAATTTTTATGCTCCACACGTCGTAGAGTAGTAAAAATCCCAGAAGGAAGGGTGATTTTATTTTTCTCAAACAATCCAACCAAATTCAGACCGAGAAGTAACATTATTACCGCAGCAACGAGTCCCAATATCGTTGTAATGGTAAAGTTAATACCTATAACGTTCCCAAGTGCACCGAGTGCACCTCCAAGTACTGCGAAACTGAGTATTCTTCCTGCATGGAACAATACAAAGGTTTTCGTGTCACTGCGCGAATCCTGAGAAATCTTTGCAGACAACGATAAGACGAGCCCACCAACGACAGCTAGACAACTTGAGACAGAAGCAACGAGCCCCACGATAAAACTGGTTACTGGTGTTATGGTCCCACCAATTCCAAAATTGAGAATTCCCGATGATTGGAGGAGGTAAAACAGTACAAGAACTCCAACTCCGATGGGAAGGGCTTTCCATAGTTCATCCTTGTTATATGTCACCTCCGCTTGTTTTGTGAGTGACAGAGCATATCCATGTGATTGAATGGTGCGAGTTAATCTTGTAACCACATCTTCCGGAAAGTGACTTCCTTCAGTTTTAATATGGACAAGTTTTCTTTCCAAATCAACATGTACCTCACTAATATATTCCTCCTTATTGAGTGTTTCTTCGATATAAATCTGACACGAAGCACAGTGTGTGCCAGATACATGTAGAGTCATATTTTTCATCGTTAAAGCTTCTTTGATTTAATTCGTAACGAGTTTGCAACGACAGATACCGAGGACATTGCCATGGCAAATCCAGCAAAGACTGGGTTGAGTACCCACCCAAAAATTGGATAGAATACGCCAGCAGCAAGTGGAATTCCCATCGTGTTATAAATAAATGCCCAAAACAAGTTCTGTTTAATGCCTCTCATTGTTATTTTCGAGAGTCTAATCGCTTTTACTAGTTTTGAAATATCACCACGAAGGAGCGTAATACCTGCAGATTCAATCGCAACATCAGTCCCCGTTCCCATCGCAATTCCCACATCGGCTTGTGCAAGTGCAGGTGCATCGTTCACCCCATCTCCGGCCATCGCAACAATTTTACCTGCCTGTTGCAATGACTGAATCTCATTGAGTTTATCCTGTGGCAAGACATTGGCAACAACTTTCGAAATCCCAACAAGAGAAGCAATATGTTTTGCTGCTTTTTCTTCATCACCTGTCAACATGACAATATCAATTCCAAGCCTACCAAGGTCCGCAACCGCCTTCTCAGACTCTTCTTTTATTTCATCAGCAACCATTACAAAGCCGAGCACTTCTTCTTTCGTGGTAAGAAGTACCGGTGTCTTACCTTGTTGGGTAAATGACTCTATCTGTTTGAAGTCAAAAACGAGTTCTAACTCACTCACGATCCTCGCATTACCCACAAAATATTCGACTCCATTGACAGTACCTTGCACTCCTTTCCCCTGCAAACTTTTGAACTTTGTGACAGTAAATAATTTCAATCGTTTACTTTTTGCATAATCAACAATTGCACGTGCTATTGGATGTTCCGACTTTGTTTCTAGTGATGCGATAATTGCAATAAACTCGTCCTTACTCATATGTGAAAAGTTTTGTACATCCGTCAACGTTGGTTTTCCTTTTGTAATTGTTCCGGTTTTATCAACAACAACAGTGTCAACTCTATGTAGCATTTCTAACGACGCAGCGTCCTTAATCAAAATTCCCTCTTTTGCACCTTTTCCAACACCTACAATAATTGAGGTTGGAGTCGCAAGTCCAAGAGCACACGGGCACGCGATAACAAGAATTCCAACAAACGAAACGAGACCAAAGGAAAGGGCCTGAGAAAAACCAAGATATTGCGACCCGACAGCAAGCCAAACTCCGAGTGTCAACACAGCAATTACAAGTACGACAGGAACAAAGACTGCAGAGATTTTGTCTGCAAGGGCTTGAATCGGTGCTTTACTGCCTTGAGCATCCTCGACCATAGTGATAATCTGGGCAAGCACTGTTTCAGATCCTACTCTCGTTGCTTTAAATACAAATGAACCAGTGGTATTAATTGTGCCAGAAGTTACCGAATCGCCGCCAGATTTTTGTACGGGCATTGGCTCACCGGTAACCATAGACTCATCGACAAAAGACTCCCCCTCTGTGATAATTCCATCCACAGGTATTTTTGAACCCGGTTTAACAATGATAAATTCACCAAGTTTTACTTCACTGACTGAGAGTTCAATTTCTTTCCCCTCTCTCAAAACAAGCGCGGTTTTCGCCTGTAAATTGAGTAGTTTCTCAATTGCATCACCAGTCTTTAATTTAGAACGAGTTTCAAGATATTTTCCAAGAGCAACAAACGTTATAACAACAATGGTCACATCGTAGTATTGATAGTCTACATTAATGAAGGAAGCCAGGACTTCCTCAAAAGCCCCTATGGTAAAGCTGTACATATATGCAGCGACAGTTCCAAGACCGATAAGAGTATCCATGTTTGCTTTTCCGTAACGTATAAATCTAATTAATCCAAGCAAATAGGGCTTCCCAACAACAAAAAGGATGTACGTCGCAATTACGGGAAGTAAATGATGCATAAATTGCGACAAAACAGTGTTCATCATAGGGACAAGCATAAATTCGGCCATCATTTCCCACCCCATGAAAATAATTGCTATTGCGGCAAGGGGGAGAGCAGTCAGAACATTTTTTCTCATACTCTCTAACTCTAATAATTTTTCTTGCTTCGACTGCGCTAATCCAAGATGATGTGCATGTTCGTCTTCTGTCATCCCCATTTCCTCTGCAGTACCTTTTGCATCTAATGAGTAGCCAAGGGCCTCTATGTGCGATGACATCATAGAAGGATTTGTTTTAGAAGGATCATATGAAACCTTTGTTTTCTCTGTACCGTAATTAACTTCTGCTGATTCAACTCCGCTAACCTGATTGAGTGTTTTCTCGATAATTGATGCGCAAGAGGCACAGTGCATTCCCTTTACCTTCAACGTTTGCGTCTGCATATTACTTCCTTTTTAATTTATAAACTTTAATGATTTCTGCCTTAGCTTTTTCTGTTTGCCCCGACTTCACTTGTTCAAACACACAATGTCCGAGATGGTTCTCTAGAAGTACGTCCTCTACATTTGATAAACCTTGTTTCACTGCAGACGTTTGGGTAATGATGTCAATACAGTAGGTATCTGCCTCCACCATCCGCTGAAGTCCGCGAATTTGCCCCTCAATGAGTTTCAAACGCCTGATGATGTTTGCTTTATTGTTAGTATTCATATATTTCATACTAACGATAATACCCCCCAGGAGGTATTGTGTCAAGAGACGTTTAAGAAACTACCTACAATAGGCGCCACACACTGAGCAATCTGACAAGGGAAGCAACGACTTAGGTATAAACTACTCCAATTCCGCTTCAAAAACTCCCAGAACTTTATATACTCTCACAAAATAGTCAGGATGAGGTGGTATTTCCCGAATTCCTCCGTATTTATTTTTCATAAACTCTTGCACATTTTGTGCACCTCCTGTAATCAGAACATCCGATAGAAATTGAGAAGCGTCGAGAAATTCCCCAGAGAGATTCGAGTAATACGCAGACAACTTCAAGACAATAACCGGTTCATTCCCCGCAAGCTTGGGTTCAATTATACCCATGTCCGATACTTTTCCTGACAAGGAAATACGGACAGCGACGGCAACATCGCCAACTGCAAACTCAATTTCTTTTTCAGCATTGTCGGTATAAGGTGCGTTGATAATGCCAACTCTCGTTCCAATTGGAATTTGTAGCAATTGTTGATATTCTTTATCACGAAGACGTATCAGGTGAATACCCTCGGAAAAGGAAAATAAGTCATTGACAATCACTTGTAGTTTTGCGCGAATTTCTTCATTTGTCATCGTCACAAACATTGTACACAAGAGCGAAAACAAATTCAAAACAATACTCGATGGAAAATTTCTAGTATACTGCTGTATGCGCATTCCCCAATTATCTGTATCTCAGAACTTTCTCAAAGAAGACGTTGTTGACAAAGTTCTTGGGAAATTTGTCAAATTAGAAAACCATACCCTACCAATAGTTGATATCGGTGCTGGCACAGGAAACATCACTTCTTGGCTATCAAAAAATTCAAAAACGACAGTGTATGCATTTGAACTTGATCAAGCGCTCATTCCCGCATTGCAAAAGCGACTGCAAAACGCAGGTAAAGTACGAATTATCGCCAAAGACTTTCTTCACTTTCCCTCGATCGGAGAACAGTATTGTGTTGTCGCCAACATACCATTTGCAAGTACGACATTGATACTTGAAAAGCTGACCACCGACAGTTACTTCAAAGAGGGATACCTCATTGTGCAAAAAGAAGCAGCTGAACGCTGGCTTGGAGAACAAGTAGGCGCAAAGTCTACGGTTAGAGCAGCATTACTGGGTAGTATTTTTGAAGCTTCCTGCCTTCATTCGTTTTCTGCAGCCGATTTTACTCCAAAACCAAATGTTGCAATCGTTCTCATATCACTGAAAAGAAGAGAATCGCCGCTCATTACTGGAAACATTCGGGATTTTGAAAACTTTATTGCCTATCTTTTCAATAAATCACTTCCAGAAATTCGTAGAGCACCAATTCTTGGCAGATTTCTTGCTCGGAGAATTGACCTCGGAAGAATTTCCTTATTGAGAAATGCACCCTCTGAGTTGTCTATTGAAGATTTTCTGTACTTGTACTCCCTTTGTGATTCTGAAATCCTCGAAAAAATTTCAGGAAGTCACGAAAAAATGGTAGAGCAGGGGAGAGGAGTACAAAAAAGTTTCCGCACGCGTCGTGCAAGTAATTGGCGAAACATGGTATAGTTCTCCATGGGTATCGATCTCATGACAATCATTTTTACCATTCCAGCGATGTTGATTTCGGCCGCAGTACATGAGTATGCACATGCGTATACTGCGTATAAACTGGGGGATGACACGGCAAAAGCTGAAGGTCGTATGACCCTTAATCCAATCTCACACTTCGATTTGGTTGGGTTTTTGAGTATGATTTTTTTACGCATTGGGTGGGCAAAACCTGTTCCTGTTAACAGCTACAATTTTGCAAATCCTGTTTCTGGTAATGCGATTGTTTCGATAGCAGGACCACTAGCGAATCTTGGTCTCATTATTGTGTCGGGCATCGTCCTCAAAGTCATTTTACTGCTCCCACTTACGGGACTTTTTTTTCAATTGATGGTCACTTTCCTGACGGTTATGTTGTTTATAAATACCAGTTTAATGCTCTTTAATCTCTTGCCCGTCCCCCCATTGGATGGCAGTAACATTGTTGAGGCCTTTTTGCCACGTCATTGGCGAGCGGGGTGGTCGAATCTCGCGCAGTATTCTCCTTTTTTACTTATCCTTTTGGTACTACCGATTTCCCCTGCATTCGAAATATTCCGCTCGTTTTGGTATAATCTGCTGTCGACAGTACTGTCAGGGGTCGCGCTCATTTTTGACCTACCCTTGTTTCTGTGACAATGCCGGAGTAACTCAGTGGTAGAGTGGCAGTTTTGTAAACTGTATGTCGCGGGTTCGAATCCCGCCTTCGGCTTTTTTCTTCTCTTGACCACTGCTCAATAATGTTACAATCCCTCATGTCGACTTTTCGAGAAGACCAAAACGTCAGACTTAACCATCAGCAAGCAAGAGGAATTGTTATCCACGAACGTAAACTTCTCGTCATGTTTCGTCGAAATAATGATGAAGAATACTATGTCCTGCCGGGCGGTCATCTGCGGATAGACGAATCTCCCGAACGAGCCTGTGTGAGGGAAATCAAAGAAGAAACAACCATCAACGTAAAAATCGAGAAGATTTTATACGAAATAATGGACAATACCAAAAACAAACCCCGCAAAGAATATTATTTCCTCTGTCAGTATGTTTCTGGAACTCCAACACTTTCTGGAGAAGAGTCGAGAAGGAATACAGAGTCGGACTATTATCAACCACAATGGATTACCCTTGAATCGCTTGAACTTGGAGTTTTTTATCCGTTATTTCTGAAAGAGTGGATTCGCGAGAATATCTATTAGCAAAATACCCCGTCCTTTGCTATAATCTGCTGAAACGCGTGAAGACTGTGAAGTGAACGCTGGAATAGCTCAGGTGGCTAGAGCACTCCCTTGGTAAGGGAGAGGTCACGGGTTCGAGTCCCGTTTCCAGCTAATGGGATAGTGTTCGCCTGTAAGGTGAGCAGTATCCCATTTTGTTTACAGTCGGGACGAGAAGCCCCAAGGAGAATGTACCGACGTACATTCGACGACGTGGGAGGGCCCGAGTGCGAAACACCTCGATACGCGTAGCGCAATTAAACTGGTTTCGTGAGTGGGCGAGTCCCGTTTCCAGCTAATTACAATTCAAGGACGCCTTCCTTCAAGAATCGATCCAAACTTGTTTGCTCTTCAAGCACAGCCCTGTCGTAATATTCAGAATATTTTTCAGGAAAGGTAACAATCAATCCCATACTAACAGGAACGCGTGTCAGCCAATAGAGAGCGCGCCTTTTTTTGTACCCGGGGAGAAAATTGCCACCATGGCGTTCATAAGAAGTAAAAAATTGCTTGTATGTATTCTCCTCTTCAGAGGAGAAATGAGCTAGTTCCAACCTCATCAGGTCATATTCATTACTTCCCCAGAGCACGTCACCAGGATCAATAAAGCCTGTAATATGGTTATTTTCAACAAAAATATTGCCCCTATGCAAATCCATGTGCAAAAAACTTCCCGCAGTCGGCAAATCAACAATTGCTTTGTTCGCATCAAAATATTCTTTCATTTTCCTCCGAGACTCTTCGAAAACGGTTCCTTGTAGCACACGCAGTTGCTGTTCAAATTGAGAGTCCAACGCTGAACTCCATGTTGTAAACGACTCTCCCTTCCAGGAATCGCCAAAGACATTATTGTTAATTGCATGCATACGAGCAACATAGTTTCCTAATTCTTCATACAGTGACTGTTTTCTTGCCTTAGACAGCGAATCAAAATCCACCTGATTCATTTGCGTTCCTGATACTTTTGATGTCACTATGAAAGAGTAGGGAACCCGTGCTTCAGAGAAATCGACCATGAGCACCTCAGGGACAGGAATATCAGCTTTCCTCAATAAGTCAAAAACATTAGCCTCTTTCTCGCAATTTTTCTGAAATTCATGACTGTTACCTACCTTCACAATGAGTTCTTTGCCGTCAGTAGAAAGGTGGAAAACGGTTGCATGGTATCCTGTGTTAATTTGCTGAATGGCAATATTTCCAACATTTTTGTCGTAACTACTAAGAATTGCTTGAGCCTCAGCTTGGGAAAGAGTTATCATGTCATATTATGCCGAACAATTATGTGGTTCAGAAATGAACGAAATTAGCCCCAAAAAAACTTAAATATCTCTAGTATTTTGGACCAAAATGTCCACCTTGCTTCTTCTTTCTTTCTTGAATTTCATGAACTTGATCTAATTCATTTGGATCATCACCAGGTCCAATGTAATCAGTTGGTACATTCGACTTTCTCGTACCACTGCGATCCCCAAACAGTAACAGACTTGCACTATAATATAATGATCTCAAACCTGCACCGGCACTGACGCCCGCCATAGTCCCAATCACTTCGTTACCTGGACCAGATGCCATTGCTCCTACAACTCCACCAACAATCATTGCAGTAATCAGTTTTCCAGTTTCAATTGCACATCCTTTTATTGCCTTACTACCAATAGCAGCTTTCCGTCTCTTGCGCTCATCTGCTTGCCGTTGTAATTCCCTTTCCCGTTTTTCAATTCGACTGGTAAGACCTTGAGTACTGAAGATAATTGTATGGTCTGGATCCTCTTTGTGATTATGACTCATTCTCCTCCTCACCCATCTTATCACCCTTCTCCTTAATCTCGTTAAGGATCGTCGCGAAAATTTTTATGTTCAAATTCGCTTGTTCATCCTCAGGTAAGGTATCCATCGTTGTCCTCAGCAGGGCAGAAACCTTCTCCTGATCTTCCGCTGTTTCTGTTAAATCGAGAATCGTTTCATACAAGGTTTCCTTAGAGATTGACGGGAGTAAGTACTTAACCAACTCATCAGACAAAGTGGCATATGCTTCAGTGAGAAGTTCTTTCCTCTGCTCGTCGGTAAACGAAGGGTATGTTTTTTCAATGATTTTTTGGAATAACTGTGGGGACAGTTCTATATTTTCGTCGTCCATTACGAACATGTTAAGCTATTCAGTTGGAGATGTCAACGAAGGAGATTGGTAAGCAACCTCACCAAACTCCTGATATTTTTACGAATATTGCCGTCTCTCATGAACGCATGCGGAATTTCGTTTACAGAACGAAATTTACCCTTTTGCACATCGGGCACTTTATCATAAAATGCCCGAACCATTTGTTGATTAAGTCGGGAATAATACCCCTCTTGATCAATATGTCTTTTTTCGTGAGGAGCATACTGGTGATTGAGTGTATTTTTTAGCGAAAAACCAATAACATCCACTTTTTCAACGCTAGAATCAATTGACTTCATTGAATCACTAAAAACAGGGTTTTCAGGCAAATATTCGCTTTCTCCATCCCACGTCAGGCCTGTACTTCCGATAGGTGAAACGTAATAGTCGGCAGGATCAATAAGAATCACCTGACTAACTGGGACAATTGGTTCTGGTACTATATTTGCAACGACAGATGCACCAGCACTTGTTGCAATGAATACATATGATGTGTAATCTCTGTCAGCTCTAAAATGTTCAAGAAGTTCTTGAGCATCTATAATATA
Source organism: Candidatus Dojkabacteria bacterium (assembly GCA_030583685.1). Lineage (GTDB taxonomy): Bacteria > Patescibacteriota > Dojkabacteria. The sequence goes on from CP129470.1 coordinate 102,320, forward strand.
GTCGTTTATGCTTCGTTCTTTACCCTCACGGACTCCTCGATAATAAAAGGTAACATAATCATAATTCAGCCGTAACGATATCAATTGTTCAGGAATATTCTGGAAATCACCTCTTGCACCATCACCATTGAAGAATATCACGACATGTGAGTTTTTAGCTCGATACAGTGTATATTCCAATAAATCCTGCGAGGTTTCAGATTTCAAAATTTGTGTTATTACCTCATGTCCCACTTCCAGAGAATACACAGGAATTTTTCCCTTGTCCAATCGATTCTTCCCCTTATGCTACAATCAAATACTAAGCTATTTCTCTCACCATGAGCTATAAAAAGCTACTCGTTGCGATACTATTCGCAATTGTTCTTCTCGGAGGAGGTATGTTTTTAAACAATCAGAAACAACAGCCACCAAAGGAAGGTGACAATACGTCAGACCAGCCATCGGAAACAGTCTCACCAACGGCTGAAGTCGAAAATACAAAACTTGAAGTGCGTATCACCAGCCCAACAGAAGAAACGTTCCAACCACGACAAGCACGCATGTGGAGTGCTGATATTCTTAATTTTAAGGGAATGATTACTCGGTTTGCGAGCTGCGAATGGCGCTTTTATCTCAATGAAAACAACAGTGAAGCACTGTATCAAGAACAAGTCACTCGTGCAGTCCTCAGCGAAGGGAAAGAAAATACCTGTGGGTTCACCTCAACTTTTATAGAAAAGAGGGGAAAATTACGTGTTGAAGTAACCGTAATTGTCAAAGATTTACAGGAAAATGAACTAGAACGCTATACAGCGGAACGGAATTATATTGTTCAGTAGCTGTACCAGATATTTCTCGTTAATTCACGCTCTGATATACTCACAAATGGTTGCCGTAAACAATAACTATTTCTCCTCAAGAGGCAGGATTGGAAGACGAACCCTTTTTTGGGCTTCGATTGCATCAACTTGTTTGATGTTTCTCTCCGCCATCTTCTTCTTTGTCATCCTTTTTAGTACAACTCATGATCCAAGTATTTCGACCAAGCTATTTGCATTTATCCAGTTCCTCATTGCGATACCAATCTCACTATGGATTTTTCTCGCTGCACTCATAAAAAGATTACGTGACTTGCAACTTTCTCCTTGGCTCTCTCTAACCGTATTCATGCCCTTTGTTGGTAATTTTGCGCTGATTTTATTCCTTATTGCCCCCGGAAAATATGGAGAAGTTAAAATGGCTCAAAAAATTGATTCCTCTCCACATGCTGAACAACCAATTCAACCCGAAGTAAAATCTCAATTTACTGCGTCACCAGAGGTATATCGACCCGAACAAAACAAGTAATAACATCTGGTTATCTCACCACTAATTTATTACAAACACCATGACAACCATCATCACCAGAAAACAAACACGCGACTATGTATTTACCGAAGTCGTCGATGCAATAGAGGAGTCCTACAGATTACTCGGACAAGGTCAGTTAGTACTTCCTCCCCGATTTTTCACTGACACTGAAAATGGCGGAGATTACTTGTACTCTGCTGCAACAAATCTAAAGAGAAAAACCTTTGTCGTACGAGGTTCCGCCTTTATGCCCTGGAATGCAGGAAAAGGAGTATCCACGGTAACGGGAGCCTATATGTACTCATCCTTTCTCACAGGTGAAGTACTCGCAATGGTAGAAGGAACCGAAGTCGTCAAACTACGAACCGCTGCCAAAAGCGCTGTTGCAGCAAACTATCTTGCAAAGAAAAACTCCTCAGTAATTGGATTTGTTGGACTTGGTCAACAAGCAAAAATGCATGCAGAGATTCTGACTCAATTATTCCCGATAACTTCACTACTCGGATATTCAAGGAATCCCCAAGGAAACCCTGAACCTCTGACCTACATCAAAGAGAGAACAGGTCTTGAGGTTACACTTCTGGAATCCCCCCAAGCTGTGGCAGCACAGGCAGACATACTGGTTGTTGCAACACATGCAACGGAGCCACTTGTATCCTACGCTGATTTACACCCAGGACAACTTGTGCTTGCTCTCGACCATGCTGAATCTGTTGCTAAAGATATCGTGCTACAAGCGAAAACGTATGTAGACTACACCCCTACAGCAGAAAACGAAAATGCACCGGTCAAGATGTTGCTTCAAGAAGGAAAACTACGTATAGAGGATATCGCCGGAGAATTATCTGACCTTGTCTTGCAAAAAGTACCTGCCAGAACTTCAGATGAAGAAATCATTCTCTTTCAATCACTCGGAGTCATGAATGAGGACCTTGCAACGGTCGAGTACTTGTATGAAAGAAACAAAGGGACGGCGGAAAGTGTTGATTTAATTGGTGAATAATGATTACACGATTCCTCTATTCATGGTTTAAGAAAAAATACCGACTTTTCATTGGAGGAACGATTATTGCGTTTTCCCTCTGGTTTCTTCTCGCGGCATAGCTCTGTTACAATACCCAATGCAACATACATTCCGCTTAATGCAAGTGCTCGATAACCTTGCCAGAATTCCACGTTCCGGGGGCGTTTTGTTCGCCGGGCTGAATCCACAGAATGGTGATTCGCTCGCTGAGCATTGCTACAAAGTAACGTGGTTGTGTTTACTTTTTTCGGCTCGACTGAAAAAAGAGACGATTCTCGTTGACGAAGGCAAATTGTTGAAATACGCTATCACTCATGATTGGGTAGAAGCTGTATTGCTTGATGTTCCCTCCGGTTCGCCAAGTTATAAATCATATTTTGAGGACCTCGATATTCGAGAGGTAATTAAAAATGCAGAAAAAAACGTTATTAAAACAATTGATGACTACATTTCGACTGAAATCGCCTTAACACTTTCCGACGTCGAGTTGTCGCCAACAGAAAAAGCAATTTTTTCTGCTGCTGATATCACTGCCACCTTGATTGAAATATTGGAGTGGCGGTATCAGGGTTTGAAATATGAGTGGTTCGATTATATGTGGGCAAACACCTTCAAAAGATTAGACACTCTCATTAATGCTGAGCTTCCGCAACTCAAAGACTTTCTGAATGAACTACAGACTGCATACACAACAAACAGCAAGCAACCGAATCCGTTTTTAACAAAAGATCAATTCCAAACTCGATCAAAGAATTAGTCTGTGCTTTTCTTGACAATTTGGTTAATCATTTTTCCTGCGATATAATGCAGTATGAATAAAACCATATTTATTGAAGATATCACCGCAGGGGCAACAGGTGTTGAAGAAATTTTTTCTGTCAAAGAAATTCAAAAGCACACAGCAAAGAATGGTGATCCGTACTTTCGTGTCGTGTTACAAGACAAAACAGGGACCATTCAAGGGAAAATTTGGAAAGATGCCATTGCACTCACAAAAGCTGAGACACTCGCCGTTGGAGATGTTATTAAAATCGACTTCGAAGCATCAGAGTATAATGGAAATCTTCAAATGACCATCCGAAGAGCAGAGAAAACCACCGAATACGATGCAGGTGACTTAATGAAAGTTTCAGAAAAAGATTTAGAGGCAATGTACGCAAAACTCCTCGAATTTTTGGAATCTCTCAAAGACGCCGATATTAAACGCGTCGTCCTGACCATGGCAAAAGACCCTGAACTCAGTAAACGTTTGAAAACAGCAATTGCAGGAGAATTGGTACACCATGATTATATTGGGGGACTGTTAGAGCATACCCTCGAAATGATGAGCATTGCTGAAACTATCTTACGATTGTATCCAAGAGCCAACCGAAGTATCGTCATGGGCGGAATTTTCCTTCACGATTTAGGAAAAATCGAAGAGTTGGGCATGGATAATACAACTTTTTTCAGAACATTACCTGGTTACCTAATTGGGCATATTACACTCGGCATGCAACTTCTTCAAAGATTTATACCTCCTGCATTTCCTCAAGAAAAGAAGCTTGCACTTGAACACATCATTCTTTCTCATCATCGAGAGTTAGAGTTTGGGGCAGTCGTTAAACCTGCAACGCTCGAAGCGATTATTGTTTCGATGTGTGATCTTTCCTCGAGTGTCGTGAGACAATTTCAAAAAGAACTTGATGAAGGCAAAAGCGACGAATCAGGTTTTGGTGGCTACCACAAGTATATGAAGAATAGAATTTACCACAAGGAAATTATCGAACAGGAGACAGAGACCGAGCCAGTCGATAGTTAGAGAAAAAGCACGGTATTCCTGTGTTTTCTCATTGTAGGGACTAGAAATTTTTCTGCAAATAGTGTATAATTCAGTATGTTGTTTCGGTTTCTTGCACAGATTGGGTACACCCTGCTCATTGTCATCGAGACGCTTCTTTCTCTTCGATTTATTTTCAAATTCTTAAATATTTCTGGAAACAATAGACTCGTTGGTTGGCTCTATAACACAACAGATAAAGCAATTGCGCCGTTTCAAGGAATCGTCCCAGAATCAGTTTCAATCCTCGGCTTTACCCTTGAATTAACCACCATGCTCGCCCTTTTTGTATTGATGCTGATTGCCTATGCCTTATATGAAATTATCAAAGCGTACTCATAATTATGACTGATTACAAACTAACAAATCTCCCCATTCAATTTGCAGAAGACCATATTCATGTTGATGAATCCTTTTTGGCGATTACCAAATCAAACACTTTTCTTACCAAACACTTGAGAAAATATTATCTGAGCACCTCTTCGGTTTACCAGAAAATCGTGTACAAATCTTATTTCATTGAGGAGAAGTTCCCTGGCCCATTAACTCGAAAGAATCTCAAACTAAAGGTAACGACCTTATTTCCTGATGTCGTTGGAATTGAATTTGCGAAAACAAAAACGGTCTATTCAAAAGAACACCCGCGATTAATGGAAATTCTCAAAGGTGCAGGACTACTGTTACTCCAAAAAGATACTGCATCGCTTCTTGATGATGCGGTAACGTATGTCTTTGATATTTCTGAAGGTAATAAAGTCGTCATTCCACCGAACTGGCACTACACCTTGGTTAATACAGGTAAAGAAACACTCGCAACTGTTGAATTGTACGAAGGCTCACAGAGTTTACATCACTGCCATTGCGACCAAAAGGGGACAGGCGTATACATCATTGAACGAAATGGAGTTCCGGAAATTGTTAAAAACTCGCAATACAAAAACCTCGTCAAATATGCTACAGTTGACCCAGAAAACTATGCAACTCGTTTCAAAATTGTCCCAACTCAATCTCTTGCTGGTCAGGTCGATACTGTCTTCGATTACTGTACTACTTGTTCTCTTGATAGTTGGGAGCAATACCTTAACGACGCAAATAAAGGATTTTTCCCATTCTAACTGGCAAGTTTCCGCACAATCCCCACAAACAAAAAAGAAAACGTTTGACGAGCAGGTGTCTCTGCAATTTTATGTAACTGCCGATTATTCGATAACTGTTGAAGGAGTCATTGAATTAACGAACACTTCAGGTAAAGATCTCTCCTTGACGCAGTACGACATGAATCTGCCGTACTTTACCCTCCGCAATACGAAAATTGGGTACATCTATCCGAAGGCCTTCTTAGTTGACATGTATAGTCAAAGCAATTCCATTCTTTTTACGTTTAAGTCCCTCTATACGCGTCCAGTCGTTGTTGGAAAAAATGGAAAGATCACGTTTACTTTTTCAGCTGATGTTGAAAAGCCCTATCGAGACCTCGGAGGTTTACGGACACTTTCTTTTCCTTTCATGCTTGAAGAAGAAAATCGAAAAGTGAGTATTACCGTAACGGTTAACGACCAATTAACGCTTCTTTCTGCACCAAACGTTGCAACACAACTAAAAGAACGGTCAATCTTTCCTGTTACTGATGCAACAGGGAAACTCTTTCTTTTTGGAATTTCTCCCGAACCCCTTTCGCTTACGTTCTCACACAAAGCAGAAGTACCTTTACCTCCCTTTCTTGATTCTTCCTCCTGCATCGACTATCAACCGACCTCCTGTATTGGGTGCGAAACAATTAAAAGTATTGCTCAGCCACAACGAACCTATGCAATTGGAAAAAAGGACTCGAACACTACAGCACTTACCTTTTCAAGAACAATCGATACACAATGTATGGAGGAGAAGTACAAAAAGAGTACGACTCACTCTGAAACAACAGCGGGAAGTAAAATTGCTGGTTTTCTTATCTCCCCGGTCACACAGCAACTCATCCCTGCTCACTGGCAAACACAAATACTTCCCGATGGTGCAAGTTTAACAAGCAACATAGCGACAGCAGGAGTTCCGACAGCCTATACAGAATCGCTTGGACTTCTCACCATACCTCTTTATCCGTGCAATTCGGACGATGAATGCATCCAGTTCGTTAACCACTTGCGTACGGTGGAAACATCGCTCTCGACAACCCCTGAAATCACTTCAGCGCAACTTGTCACCACTACAGAGCAGGTGCTCGTTGGCGTTACCCAACAAGGAAGGAACTTCGAAGTTGTGTTGAATAATCCCAGTGAGCATTTTGTTTCACTCGCGTCGATAACATTACAAGACAATCCTTTTTTCACACTTCAGCCGCAACCTTCTTATATTCTCCCTCCAGGAAGTACAACAAAACTCCAATTAGAAACGAGAAAACGAGTTCAGACCTCTAACCAAGAAACACTTTTGACATTTCTGATTAATGAGGAAGCAAAACCCGTTACCTTTAAGCCAATCACGATTACCGTTCTTCTCCTCGTCGAACTCTTATCTTACTTGTTTCTTGTTGTGGTTGTTATTTTCTTCGTTTCTTCTCTTACGATATTCTTGTATAATAAACGTGATGCAAAGAGCCATGTACCGCCGAAACCGTAAATTTCATCTCATGCTCGCGTTAGTGTGCATTGGCTTGTATGGGTTTACACAAACCTATCCATCAGTTTTTGCACAATCTGATGTCCCCATTACTACACCAACACCAGTTGCAACAACTCCCGACCCAACAGAGACACCAATCGTTACGACACTATCTCCAACACCAACGACACAACGGGAGGACCTTATTCGGGCTGTCATTTCTGTTAAAACACAATCACCTTGGAACAAAAAGATTCCCATTACACTCTCCATTACACCGACCATTTCAGGAGAAAAGCTAGAAGTGCGGTGGCAACGAAGAGCTGGACTTGTTGCAGATCCAATACTTATTAGCGTTACGCAACCTCAAGCAGGAAAAACATACACAGCTTCCTTTGAATTGACTCCTTTTGCCGTTGGGTACCAGAGAGCAGTTGCTGACATTATCTTGACCACAAGAACAACCAATTATGTCATTTCGAAGGATGTAACCCTTCAGTTTAACCAAGATAAAACCGTCATTCCCATAACTCCCATGTACATTTTCTATCAAGTAGTCATGTACGCCCTGATTATTGGATTCTTTTTTATCGCACTTCCGTTTGGAATCTTTAAAAGTGCGCTTTATCTAAAAAATACGGTCATACCAAAATGGCTCGAGTCAAAAGTACGCGCCCAAAAATAAGACGGAAACTTATTGGTATTCCTTTAATGCTTCTCAGTGTGTTTATTGTCGTGCTTGCTGTCTTTTCCTTTATAACACATCGTTCACAAGGTATCGGAATCTTCAAATCAGAACTCGATAAAATTACCGAGAGATTTGAAACAGTCGAAGCTCGCTATGCTGATGCATTTGCAACGATAACTGCGAATCGCGAACCGATTGCTCCCTACCTGCTTGATACACTCGAAGAAGATTATCAACAGCTTCTTAGTGATTATATTACTGTTGTTGCATCACTAGAAGAGGACACTTCACCAATAGCACCTTTGATTTCTCGACGCGTTACCCATGTTTCGGTTCTTCGCACGATGAATGAAGCAATTCGAGTAGAGGGAATGATTGGCCCTCGTCTTCTTGCCTATGACGAGTGTTTGAAAAGTATTTCTTACCGCCAAAAGGCCACCGACATTTACAAGAAATTGCAAGTTTGTGGAGTCGAACTCGCCGAAATGAGCACCTTTCTCTTATCATTTCCACCAGAGAGTATCAGTAATTGTGCAGAAAAAGAGACACCTGGGTACATATTACAGCAGAAGCGAGAAGTGCATTCTCTTTTTGAGAGATATTATGCGTTAACCTCACAGATGAAGGCAAAGGACGCAGCGGCAACAGACCTTGCGTATCAACGAGCAATTCGCGATTTCAATCAACTTCCTGAATGGAATAGTTGTATTACTCAGTACCTGCAAGAATCACTGCTCGTTCTGGCAGAATAATGAAGAATCACTATTTTCTCCTGAATAATCCCTGAAACATGTTTTTTATTTCATCCATAGGGCCTGGTAAGGTCTTTGTTTCAATCTCTGGAATAACCTGTGGAGGTTTTTCGCTTTGTCCTGCGTCCGTTCGATTTTGAGCCATTTGTGGAGATTCAGGAGGAATTGACATGCTCGTCTGCGAAGGGGAGGGAGTTGCAAAGGAGGGTTGATGAGATAACCCTGATTCCGGGACTGCGCGCATTTGCTGGATATACCTATTTTTCTCAACAAGGAGTTCTTGCATGGTGAGTAATTCCTGCCTCATTGATTGCATCGAGGTATCAAGTTGTTTCACTTGCAAATCGAGGTCTGAGACGCTTTGTTTAAGTGACGTATGCTCATTTGCTTTCTCAACTAACTTTTTATGATCGGGCAAATTCAGAAGGCTTCTGATTAAACCTTCTTCCGTCAAGGTACTAAAACGATAATAACTAAAATCTCTGTCTGCGGGAGCACGACCAAGCACCAGTTCAAACACCGTAGTAATGACCTTCCTTCGTTCCTCTTCAGTCATTCTTGACAAGGAAACACCAGGGACAGAGGACTTTTGTGCTCTTGGTTTCATTTCAAAATTCTCATCATCTAGGTCTAAATCGTCGTCAAAATCATCGGAAAAATCATCAAACGTCGGTACTGCAGAAGCGGGTGAAGTGGGGACAGATGGTTGCTGTTGACGTTGCGGAGTTACCCCAGATGCCTCCGTAGCGACGATGGAATCGTCGGTTGCAGTGGCATTTACCTGCTGTTTCATCGGAGGAGTAGCCGTCATGGTCGATTGAATTCGTGAAGGTGAGGCAGCCTGTGTGACCTGTTGCGCAGGCTTTGTTGGAGCCTGACCACCAGTAGTTACTATTGGCATATTGAATTATACCATTTTTTGATGATAGAATTAAGTATCGCGGACGTAGTTCAGTTGGCTAGAACATTTCCTTGCCAAGGAAGAGGTCGCGGGTTCGAATCCCGTCGTCCGCTTTTAGCTTTTGCTCTTCTTGAGCAAAAGGTGAAAGTTGGCACGGATGAGTAAGTAAACAGCATTTGTAAATAAATATGTGCACTTCGGTTGCAAAGCAACTAGCGTAGCGTCAATCCCGTCGTCCGCTTGTATACATCGTTTACGATGAACCCCATATCATAAAGATATCTCACTTTCATTCTGTTCAAGTTCACCTATTAAAGGTAAAATGAATAGTATGCGAAAGATAAAATTACTCCTTAGCATTGATTTGTGAAAAACAATAATAAAGTTCTCGTCCTCGCGTATCCAGGATCAGGAAAAACCTACCTCGCAGACAATTATAAGAATGTCAGTGACTTCGAGTTTCAGCATTATCGGTACGATTATGGAGCGTATAAACACTTACCCCTTGAACAGCTCAAAGGAAGAACCGACATAAGAACGCCGAATTCTGAATGGCCAAACAATTTTTTCAAAGCCTTAGAAGAAGAACTTCAGCAGGGAAGAGTTGTATTGGTCCCCTTCGCGACCTCGCTGTTGGAAGTAGTGGATTATCTTGAGAAGGCGAATGGGACTAGAATAATCTTTGCAATTCAGGCACAGGAAACACTTGACTCAGTTCTTCAAAATTTCAGAGACAGAGGCAACAGCGAAGAGTTTATAGAACGTAGGAGAAATGATTTTCAAAAATGTCATGAGATTATCGCCGCATCGCGATTTGAGAAGGTATATATTGCAGAAAATGAACACCTCAGTGATGCACTCTCACGATTGGGAATACCGCTTGAGAAAGGAACGGGAGTAAAAAATTATAGGTAAAGGAGTGCTTCTATTGACTTATTACGGCACCACTCATTGTGCATCTCTCAATGTACTGTACAATATCATATGACCTACAAATTTCCCAAACTCCTGCTCAATCAATTGAAAGAGGTATCGCAAACTGAAGAAAAAGTACTCATTATCATCGATGGGCGAGGTGGAAGCGGCAAATCAACTATTGCTTTGCAATTATCGGAAATATTGAAAGACGCACTCGTGATTCCACTTGACGCCTTCACGGTAAACCAAATTGATCTCTTTCATCCAGACATTATCGCAAAAAACTTCGCCGTTGATTTCTCTCAAACTCAGTATGACGAGGTACGTATTTCTCACGAAATTGCACGCACTGACAAAAAATATATCATTCTCGAAGGATGTTTTTCGTTCAAAAATCTGACGACGATTCCGTATCACTACTCAATTTGGGTTGAAACTCCTCGAGAAGTTGCAGCAAATCGCTTAAATTCTCGGGAGCGAAACGACCCAGGAAGAAAACACTTACAAACTGAAATAATCGAACTTTCAACCAAAATGTGGCAAAAAAGTGAAGATGCATACATTACTGCCTTTAAACCACAGCTTACCGCAAATGTTGTTCTCCAAAATGACTAACCGAGTACTCCTTTTTAACAAGTTTTTGTTCTCCAAATGGATTGCCTGTCGACTTGTTTCGGATCACATGAGTGTGCGTTACGGACTACGTTTTAGTTACCCAATCTCTATACTCTTCGTTACCTTTGGGATTCTCACGCAAAGCCAATTTGTGCTCATATGTACCGCGATAATCGCTTTTCTCGGAATAAAACTTCCGTTGCATCCTTTTGATTATGTCTATAATTATGCAATAGCAACCGGTTTCGGAAAAGAGAAAATCCCAGGTCGTGGCTCAGAATTACAAGTGAGCAGTACTATTTCCGTTTTATTTCACCTAATTGTCCTTGGATTACTCGTTGGGAATGTACCCATAAATTATCTGCTCTTGGCGAGTATCTATTTGATGAGTAGTATCTTTTTTATTGTCGTGCTTTTGCGCAAAAAAAGTTTATAAAAAATATACTATACTTCTTAATGGAGCAAAAATTTTCACTTCCGACCCCAGATTCTTATTACGTCCACGGAGTACAAAATTCTCAAAGCAACTACTCGGCAAAGTCAGTAATACTTTTTGTTCACGGACTTTCTGGTAATATCTATGAATCTCACTATTTTAACGCAGTGCCTTTTTTTACCTCACGAGGATACGATACCATTCGATTCGGGTGGTATTCAGACGAAGAAAAGGGGAGAGGATTACAGGATGTGACGCTACAAACGGTTGTTGATGATCTCACCCTGGTCATTGAGCATTATTCTCATCAATATGAACAAATCTTCCTTGTTGGTCATAGTTTTGGTTGCGCAGCACTCGCGAGAGCTCACCAAGAGAGAGTAGCAAAATTGGTCTATTGGGATCCTTCCGCAGGAATGACCTCACTTGAGGACAAAGCAGCGACGTATGTCCCGTCTTTGGACAAATATTTACTGGACTGGGGACTAACGCTTTTGGTGAGTCCTCAACTCGTTCAAGATTGGCAAGAAATTTCAAATATTCCTGAGGAACTTAACAAAATTACTCTACCAACAAAATTCATCTTTGCCGAAAACTGTGAGATTTATGACAAATGGAAACCACATCTCGGTATGTTCCAGGATAAAATTCCCTTTGAAGTAACCAGTATCCCGCACGCTTCACACATTTTCGTTGAAGAAGGTGTTCAGGAAGTATTATTCACAGAAACTTTGCGCTGGATTAATTAAAGAGTAGAATACCCTATGAATCTTCCAGATCTTGTTTCCGTTCTTATTGTGCACCCGTTACAAAGAAAAATTCTCTGCATAAAAAGGTCAAAGACAGACGAAACATTTCCAGATATGTGGGGGTTACCCGGAGGTGGACGCAACAAGAATGAATCTGTTGAAGATGCACTCAAAAGAGAGCTCTTTGAAGAAACAGGCGCAAAATTAGATCAAGTTGATCAAACTCCCTTTATTGAATCGACTCTCACGCTAAAACAGCACGTATTTACCATTAATGTGTATATTGGCAAAATTACTTTTCAAGAAGTATTTGAGCCACATGACTCTGACATACAAACTGCACAGTGGATTGCTCCTGAACTTCTGTTTGAATCAGTCAAGCAGTCTCATTATCCTCCTGATCAGGTTTTCATTTTGGAACAAAAACTAAAGGAGCTCTTCACATGAATAAATTCTCTTTAGTTTCACAGTATTTCGCCTCTCAACCACCTCAGATTCACCAATCTTTGCAAAAACTTCGGGAAGGATAATCTGGCACAGAAGGAGTCAGAGAATTAAATCGACATTTAGTCATCTAAACACTCAAAAAAATAAAGACTGGGTTTTTCTCACTTCGTGCTACAATCATCAATGGTTGCGCCTGCAGTTATTTCTCAAGAATCACCATCGCCCGTATCACTTGTTCATGATTTCTTCGTTGCATGGGGTGGCGCAGAGGTTGTTGTCGATGCATTTTCACAGGCATTCCCTGACGCACCTCTCTACGCATCAGTTGATTTTCCCGAAACTCGGCACGCGCCGCTCGATTCAAAACAAATACATACTTCTTTTTTACAGAAGTTTCCGTTTCTGAAAACCTATCTTCTTGAAATTTATAAATTTCTTCTGCCGCTGGCATTCAGCTCCTTTACTTTTTCGAAACATACCAAAGTTGTTCTCAGCGACACCTCTTCGTTTGCGAAACACATCATTCCACCTCCAGGAGCAATTCATCTTTCATATATCCATACACCGCCACGCTTTTTGTGGAACATGCCTCCAAGTAAAAAGGTACGAAGTAATCTCTTTCTCCGCTTTATGTGGAACCTTCTCTTTGGTTCATCCTTTAAGGTGGCAGATTATCTCCATGCACAACGAGTTCATGGGCTGATTGCAAATTCGGAAGAAGTGGCACAACGAATTCGAAAATTCTATCGCCGTGAACCGATAGCAATTCTTAATCCTCCGGTTTATGTCAAAAAACTTAACGCCATGCTTCCTACTCAGAAAATTGAAATTTCTGATTATTTCCTCGCGTTTGGGAGAATTGAGTTATATAAAAATTTTGATAAATTAGTCAAAATTTGGCCACCGGGTTTCACACTTAAAATCGCAGGAACTGGCTCACAAGAAAATGAAATTAAGGCGTTGATAAAAAACAATCCAAATATTACGTTCCTTAACGAATACGTCAGCGATGCAGAAAAAGGCCTCCTGTTTGCTCAAAGTAGAGGTTTCTTGTATCCAAATATTGAAGATTTTGGTATTATGATGGTCGAAGCAATCGCTGTGGGAACTCCGGTGATTACGTTTGCACAAGGAGGAGGAAAAGAAATTGTGACTCACCACAAAAACGGCTATCTTATTCCCTCGCTTGCTCAAGAACATCTGATTCCGGCATTGAAATGGTGTAATACGCTTGAGCGAACAGCCAAGCAGAGAAAGGAATTTTACGAAGCTATGGTAAAATATGACATAGATTCATTTATTGGAAAAATACAACAGGTGGTCGAACACCAACGAGCAACTCATGAAAAAATTCTTTAAAAAAATTACCTCCTTTTTGATTCTTCTTGCAGCAGATGTACTCGTTATCATTCTCAGTTTCACTATCGCCATTTCCGTACGAGATTTTCTCGATAATTTTATAGCGCTGCCACTCCTTTCAACAGCAGACTGGACGGTGTATGTATTTGCTTTCTGGTGGATGATCCCGCTGTATGTAATCATCTTTATGGTTGACGGTTTATATACCAAACATCGACCGTTTTGGCAGGAGACAAAAGTCATGATCCGAAGTATCGCCCTCGCTTCTTTGTTTGTGTATGCAACCGTGTCGCTTGGTAAGATTGACTTGTATTTCTCCCGTGTTCTCTTCGTTCTACACCCCCTCGTCCTGCTCGTTGTACTTCCCGTTACGCGCAGAATCCTGAAAGATTTTCTGTTTCGTCTTGGTTACTGGATTCACCCAATTGTTGAACTTCGCATTGATACTACGTATTCATTGTTTGAATCCTTTTTGAGAAATAGATTTATCGGCTATCACATTGTCCAATCGATACAAGTATCCCTTGAATCTGAAACGCAAGATGAAATCATTCAAAAAGCCACACAGGCTCTACAACAACAAGAAACAAAAACACTTCTTATTACGGTACGCGAGTTTGGAACACAAAAAGTTTCTGAGCTCGTTGAGCGACTCTACTTTATTGCCGATCACGTCATTATTGTGCCTGAATCAATGGAACTTGATGTCCTCAACGCAGATGTCTATCATCTCATGTACGACAACAAATTTGTCTTCGATATCCAGAAAGGATTGAATAATCCATTCAACCTCTTGGTAAAACGGACGTTTGATCTAGTCACCGCATCGCTTGCATTGATGTTCCTCACCCCAATTTTGCTTTTGATTGCACTGAAAGTATATCTGACCGATGGCTTCCCAATATTTGTTGACTTCCACCAACGATTTGGAAGAAAAGGAAAACTGTTTATCTTTTACAAATTCAGGACCATGAGAAAACAGAAATATCCTGATGAGAACTACGATATTGTGAGAGAATTTGTCAAAAACGACCCGGTAAAACTTGAGATGTGGGAAAAATACCAAAAGATAGAAAATGAACCAAACGATCCACGAATCCTCAAAGGGATGAATTTTCTTAGAAGGACTTCCCTTGATGAACTGGCACAATTTCTCAATGTTCTCAAAGGTGATATGAGTATCGTTGGTCCTCGTCCCTTTATGCCTCGAGAGAAGGACCTCATGGGTGATTACTTCACGCGTGTTCTTGCAGCAAAACCAGGAATTACAGACCTGTGGACTATTAATGGAAGAGATTCTTTAACCTTCGAACAACGGCTCAAAATGAGTACCTGGTATATTCAGAACTGGTCTTTATGGCTGGATATGGTTATACTCGCAAAAACAGTTCAGCAAGTAATTTTTTACTTTTTAAAATGGTCCAAAAAATCAAAGAAGATTTCCACAAACACGTAAAAAGTCATTCCCATGCATGGAACGGTTTGTACCTGATTTTTGTTTCTCAGCTTAATTTTCGCATCGAACTCCTTGTTATGCTTCTTGTGTTTGCAGCAGGAGTCTATTTTCAACTATCACTCATCGAATGGTACGGCATTATTTTTAGCGTCACGATTGTTCTGCTTACCGAGGCAATGAATTCTGCCATAGAAAAGGCCTGTGATGCAATTACTACCCGTCACCATGGTGCAATTAAATACGCAAAAGATGTCGCTGCAGGAGCAGTGTTAGTTGCAAGCGCAGCAGCAATTGTAGTTGGAGTTTTTGTCTTTGGACCTCATATCGTACCACTGCTACCACGATGATACACTTTGACGTTATTACGGTCTTTCCCGAGATTATTTCGCAATATGCGGCGCTTAGTATCATTGGCCGAGCGCAAAAACAAGGAGCAGTTACCATTACTGCCCACGATTTACGACAGTGGGCAACAGATAAGCACCGAACCGTTGATGACAGAGTATACGGAGGTGCAGCAGGAATGCTCATGAAAGTAGAACCAATATACCGAGCAATATCTGAATTGCAAGCGAAAGCAAAACAGCGTGCTCAGGTTATCGCAACAGATGCGTCAGGGATACTGTTTTCTCAAAAACTTGCGCACACCTTTGCCTCACGCACACAGGACTCGGCACACTATATCCTTTTATGTGGCCACTACGAGGGATTCGACGCGAGAGTGTACGAATTTGTTGATTACAAACTTGCTGTCGGTCCATACATAGTAACAGGTGGAGAACTTCCCGCACTCATTATTATCGACGCGGTAACGCGACTTCTTCCTGGAGTCCTTGGCAACAACGCTAGCGCAGTGGAAGAAACCGAGTTTACTTTTGAAAACGAAAAGCTCCTGGTGACCAACGAGCACCCACAATATACAACGCCAGCAAGTTTCACCTTTACCGATTCCTCTGGGACACTCCAAACAAGAGAAGTACCACCTATTCTTCGTTCCGGTCACCATAAAAAAATCGCTGATGTTAATAAATCACAAAGAGTAAAAAAAACTCTCACGTTGTAGGCCTGCCCTTTCAGAGGGGAATCATAGAAGAGCGAATAGAGTAGTGCATGTGGATTTTACTTGGCGTTATCCTGTTTCTTACATTTTTATACGCAGAAACGCCTGTTACCGCAGTATATTCCACCACACTCACGCTAACTGAAGATACCTACCTCGAAGAGAAATTTCCCGATGTATCACCGTGGAATAATAGAAATTTATACCTCGGTACAGACTCCTGGTATGGCAAAGGAAAAACAAGAATTCTCTTGAAGCCAAACTTCTCACTATTAGCGATGCAACAAATTCTTCCAAACGATATTGAAAAAGTTGAGTTGCTGCTCACCAGTTACGCCTATCAAGGGACAAAAGCTGAAATTGTTATCGATAGTTACACCACAACCTCCCCATGGTCAATGTTTAGTGCGACCTGGAGTTCTCAACCCACAATAACGAGCAGTAAAAAGGACACCACGATCGTTTCAACGAACAATTCTCGCAAAAGTATAACCGTGACAAACGCCTTTCTTGATGCCTACAGAAACTATCCCACTACTGAACGAGGAATTCAATTAAAAGTGAATGCTGAAACAGAGAAGGCAATTATTTTTTGGGCACAAAATTGTGATGCGGCGCCAGAGCCTCCTCACTGCTCTGGCGCCGCGGACCATCCACTCTTCAAACTCACCATAAAACCTAATTCTCCCCCTTCTGTTTGTTCCTTCAAAACACCCGCTCCAAATGTTATCTCGAACAACTCAACGATTGCGTTTGAAGTCCAACCGAGCATCGACCCAGACAATGATTCGCTCACCTATCATCTAAAAGTATGTCGAGATACCGCCTGCAACGAAGTCGTATTTGAACAGCAGGTTTCCACCAATTCTAAAACTTATTATGACTTCCCAGATGATACGTATTATGTTTCCTGTCTCGCCTTTGATGGGCATGACAGCAATAACAGGTGGAGTAGTCCCCACTATATGACAGTTGATTCTATACCTCCTATTTCCCCAATTATCGTGCCAGAACCATCGTTTACAGGACAATTACGAAATGTGATTTCTTGGTCAAATTCGGACATTGATGCCACATCTTTTCAAGTAGTAGCGAGTGAACGGCAAGATTTCAAATCCTACAATACTTATTCGCCTTGGATTCAAGATGTTTTTTACACTTTCGAGCATACAAAAGAAAAAACCTATTACTATAAAGTGAGAAGCCGAGACAAAGCGGGAAACGAATCGGAGTGGTCTCACCAGACCTCAACAACAATCGATGCGACCTTTCCTACTATACGGTACTTTAGAACAAACAAAACCCTCCTCTCACCAAAAAAGGAGTCAAACGGATCACTTTCTGGGACAGCGTATCTTCAAGGAGGCATTGATGATGCAAATATTGGCACCATTTCACTCTTCATCCGAGATCATACGATGAAAAAAGTCTACGAAACGACGGTAGACCAGAAGTCATATTTGTGGCTTCATTGGCCGGAAACAACATTGTATCCTGACGGAACGTATCTTGCTCAACTTACTGCTCATGACCTTCTTGGTAACGAAATACAAAGCGATATCATCTTTCTCGAGATTGATACGACACCTCCTACAAAACCTCGCTATCTTGGCATTAGCAATACTCAAACGATAAAAAGCAATCGCATTTCATTTGAAGTGCGTTGCCAAAGCAACGCACTCGCAACGGTGTACGTGAGTGGAAAAATTATCGCTCAACAGCAATCAAGACACCTCGTTTCACTTGAAAAAAAAGATGGATCATACACAACTAAGGCAACGTGTACCGATGTTGCAGGAAACAAAAGCGAAACATCACTCTCCTTTTCTATAGACACAACACCGCCAAGCACGCCAAGCATTACGTTTCTTCATGATGAGAAAAAGAAACAGCTAACATTGCAGGTGTATTGCAGAGAAGACGGGGCTACTCAGTTTTACAAAAACGGTTTTGCTTTCCATGAAGTGTCCTGTCTCAAAGGAAAATATGCAACGACCCTAGAAAAAGAAGTTGCAGTTCCGTATACCGCTTCGTTTACCGCTCGTGTTCGTGACAAAGTAGGGAACTGGAGTGATTTAGGAGAAAAAACGGTACTGCTGCGTGCGCCCAGTCTCCCTGCAGCCATAAAACCAACCATTGCCTGTAGTATCGTTTACCACAAAACGCAGCAAAAATACTTACAAGAAGCATGTGCATTATCAGGAAGCTCTCTACTTTCGTATCAAAACACAATTCCCGTTGGAAAACACTATGTTTCAACAATAGAAGTGAATCACCCAACGAAAGTGAGCGTCACTATTTCAATAGTGCATTGTCTTCCCAAGAGTTTTTGGGATCCACGAACTTGGTTTTCCTGTGTTGAAGAACCTTATGAGACAATTACTCAACGAGCGACAGCCACGCCTGTACTACACGCAGCAGAAGCAAACTCACTTTCATTAACCTCGGTTAGCCAGAAGGAAATTACTGCGACTCATGAAAAAACTGACTTGCTCCGCATTGCAACAAGATTTCTCGTCTCCTATTCCTTTGTCACGGGAAACACCTATTCCACACGATCAACACTCACGCAAAAACAAGTTGTAACACTTTCTCCACGATACACCCAACTGAGTTCGAAACAGTATTTCTCTTGGTTATTTTCTGGTCCTCGACAGGTAAGCCAATGGTACGGGAATACCGCATATCAAAAACCTCATGCGGGAATTGACTTTTCAGTTGCTCAAGAGAAAATACTCGCACCTGCGGAGGGAACAATTGTCAGTGCAACCTACCATAAAGCATCATCGTGTTTTGCAGGAGGATACTATCTTGCAATAAAACATCCAAATGGCCTATACACCTATTATTTTCATCTCAAAAATATTCTGAAGCAAGATGGAAAAACAGCCTATAAACCTGGTAATACCATCAAGCGAGGGGCATTCCTAGCAACAAGCGGAAACTCAGGAATGTACAACTGCGAACCATTAGCAGCTCACCTGCATTTTGAGTTGCGCTCATCTCAAAAGACTACTTCCCACCTTAACCCAGTACCGTATTTCTCAGTTAACTGGAACACCATTGTTACTGCAAAAGCAAAGCAATATCCAGGACGCCTCACAGGGGAGAACCCTCATCCTCAATTTTAAACTTATCTGATGAATTCAATGACTAAATACGCTAAAAAAATTCTTCCTCCCGTTCTCCTTCTCGCACTCTATTTTTTGATTTATTTTGCGAGCTCCTTCCCTCAAGAAGATGTCACACAAAAGGACCTAGAAGCGGATATGCCGCTTATTTTCACAAGTTCCTGTGAGTACTCACATATTCCACTCCTTCTTACCGATACAGGTACAACAATCTGTGAATCATCAACAACCATATACCTCTACATACAAGGTGAGAAAGTCACGCTACTCAAAAAAGATACCAACACGCCAAGTTTTGTACCGAGTTCCCAACAATTACTCGTCGGTTTTAGAGAGAACGTCCTGCTTCTTTTTTCAGTCTCGACAACTAACACACTCACTGAGATATTCTCATTTGCCATGCCTCCAGAACAAACGCCTATCTCCCTATTCTTTACTCGTCATCCCAAAACGGAAGAGAGAATAGTATACCTTTCAGCACAACAACTTGCGCAATCGCCAAGTGAGGTAAAATCGGTACAATATGAATTTACAATTTCCACAAAACACGAAATTGCGGTCAGGCAATTACGCTCAGTTGAGATGTTAAAAGTGGTCGCTGCATTTCCAGAATACCAAACCATCGTCATGACAGAATTATTTCCATTTCTTGCACAAAAAGTGTCACTTGTACAGTGGGGAGAAACCCCGCGCCTAACGCCACATCCCTGCACATCCACGGC
Organism: Candidatus Dojkabacteria bacterium; assembly: GCA_030583685.1. Lineage (GTDB taxonomy): Bacteria > Patescibacteriota > Dojkabacteria. The sequence continues at coordinate 122,324 of CP129470.1, forward strand.
TCGTCCTCTCCCTGCGGATGCTCCTTTATTCACGAGTGACGGCTGCCGCCTGCTCCCACATCAAAATTATCTCGAAATTTCGGCCTCTTCAGGACAACAAACAACGAGGCCCTTTAATGCTAACTTACTAATTTCGACCCACGATGGGGTCATTCAACGAAGCGAACAAGAGCAGCAACTCCTTTGGAAACCAAGTGATTCACCCCAGGAAACCGTCATTTTTCATAGAATTCCCGATAATCTGGTTCTATTCGGTCAATCCAGTACAAGAATTGGCAAAAGAGTGTATAATTGCTTTGACTTCACTGAGTCACCTGAGATAACTTTGCGTATGTGTATACCGATACTATGAAACGTTTTTTTTCGAAATTATTTTCCCCTAATGAAAGGGAAGTTGCGAAAGCATGGAAGTTAGTTGAAAAAATTACTGCGCTTGAATCTTCAGTAGAGAAACTCTCAGACGCCGAATTGAAAGAGTCAACCAACTATTTTCGTAAGGAGTTAGGAATTGATATAGAGGAACGTCGATCATCGGAAATTTACTACGACGTCAACTACCCGTTACTTGACAAAAAGCAACTTGAAACAGAAAGGGCAAAGCTCCTCTCCTTATTGCCAGAAATTTATGCTCGCGTTCGAGAAGCTGCAAAAAGAGTCGCAAAACATAGGCATTTCGATGTACAGTTGATTACCGGTATTCTCTTGGCACAAGGGAAAATTACAGAGGTTTTTACGGGAGAAGGAAAAACAAACTCCTCAATTCTACCAGTATATTTGTATTCACTTCTCGGGCATGGAGTTCATGTTGCAACCGTCAACGATTATCTTGCAAAACGTGATGCTGAATGGGGAGGACAGGTGCTTATGGCACTTGGAGTAGAGTCAGCAGTTATTACTGGCGAAGGAAGCTACGAAATCATTTCCGACGAAGAAGTTGTGAAAACATACGGAGAGGATGCCAAAACGTCACTTGCAAAAAAAGACATGGCAAATATGTCTACCATGACGGGAACAAACCTTCGAAAGATTACTAAAAAAGATGCATATCTGAAAGATGTTGTGTATGGACAGGCGAGTGAATTTGGGTTTGACTATCTCCGAGACAACAGCGCGAAAGCATTAGAAGATCGCGTTCAGCGTCGGTTTGTCTTCGCAGTCGTTGACGAAGCCGACTCTATCCTGATCGACGAAGCTCGAACTCCATTAATCATTTCAGAACCTGATTCACAACCAAGCGACGTTTATGCTCGTTTTGCCACAATTGCAGCAGAGCTAATACCAGAAGAAGACTACACCGTTGATGAAAAACGACATGCTGTTGTACTGACTGACATGGGTATCAAAAAAGTTGAAGGAATGTTTGGAGAAGAAGACATCTGGAGTAATAGCATCTTCATACGACATATGGACAATGCGCTCAAAGCAAAGGCACTTTATCGATTAGATAAAGAATATATTGTTCACAATAACGAAGTACTCATTGTCGACCAATTTACTGGCCGAGTACAACCCGGAAGACGATACAGTGAGGGACTTCATCAAGCAATTGAAGCCAAAGAGCGAGTTCCCATTAAACAGGAGAGCAAAACATTGGCTACAATCTCATACCAGAACTATTTCCGTATGTATTCCTACTTGTCGGGTATGACAGGAACTGCAATGACAGAAGCTGAAGAGTTCCAGAAAATTTATAAACTTGATGTTGTTCGTGTCCCAACCTACAAAACAGTCATCAGGGATGATATGGCTGATCTTATCTACAAAAATGAAAAGTCAAAATTCGCTGCTGTTGTTGAAGAAATAAAAAAAATGCATGAAGTAGGGCGCCCTGTACTTGCTGGCACAACATCAATTGAAAAATCCGAATATCTCTCAAGCCTCCTGAAGAAGGAAGGAATTCCACACCAAGTGCTCAACGCGAAACTACACGAAAAAGAAGCGAAAGTCGTTGCACAGGCAGGACAAGAAAGAATGGTCACCATTGCCACCAACATGGCAGGTCGAGGGACTGATATTAAACTTCCAGAAAAGGTAAAGGAGCTTGGTGGACTACACATTATTGGGACAGAGCGCCATGAAGCTCGACGAATCGACAACCAACTTCGAGGACGTTCAGGTCGTTTGGGTGATCCAGGTTCTTCCAAGTTCTATCTTTCGCTCGAAGACCATTTGATGAGGGTGTTCGGTGGTGACATGATGAAAGCAATAATCGGAAATTCACTTCCAGAAGGTGTTCCGCTTGAATCAAGAATGCTCACCAATATATTGGAAAAGGCGCAACAAAAAGTTGAATCCCTCAACTTCGATACACGAAGAAGATTAGTCGACTATGATGATGTTCTGAACCAGCAAAGAGAAATTGTCTATAAATTGCGAAAACTCATTCTCATTCAATTACACGTCGAAGAATACCCAGAATTAGTCCGTATCTCTATTCCTTCAGAGAAAACCCTCTCGTTTTTGAAAGCTTTGAGACAATTTACCTTGAAAAAACCAACCGATGCGAAACTTCGTGCATTTGTTTCAGGAAGCTTCATGGATTATTCCCTTAGATTGTGGGCTTTAAAACAAATTATTGTTCAGATTGAATCGACACTAGGGGAAATTACGACACTAGGAGTAAAAATGACACCGAAGCAGGCTGGATTACTGTTTGACTATCTCGACACCTGTATTCCAGACGAGATGCAAGAAGCAGCTGCAAAGCAATTTGGGTTTACCTCCTACGATTCTTTCAAAGAGACTTTGATTACCGTGAAAAAGAAATCTGCAGTGCTCCACGCAGATACACTCGTTAACTTACTCACAGAATCACTCTTTCTCGAGCTCGAGTCTCTACAAACAAATCTCCCAAATAAAGAATTTGAACGATACCTCATTATGTCTTCACTCGATTATTTGTGGATGGATCATATCGATGCAATGTCTGATCTACGAGAAGGTATTGGATTACGGGGCTACGCTCAGAGGGACCCATTAGTAGAGTACAAGAGAGAAGGGGTTATTCTTTTTGAAGAATTCTTTGCTGCACTTGGAGATATGGTTTCACGGAAAATGTACAGACTTCGCGTCAACGATAATAAAGACTCACTACCAGAAAATGCAGCAATGCGTCTTCCTATTCCGAAACAAGGAAGAGCAGCAGTTAAAGATGCCGTTAATGCGGTGCTCAGTAACAGAATTGCACGACAGCAAGATATTGAATCTGCAAAGTCAAAGCTCCGAGTCGGCAGAAACGATCCATGTCCTTGCGGTAGTGGGAAAAAATACAAAAAATGCCATATGCAGGCCGATTTATCCCAATAAGCATAACTCGCTGTTGAAATTCAGAAAAATATCGGCTTACTTGTATTATTGCATTGACACACGAGACCCGATATGTTAAAACTTTCCAGTAACTTTTTACTGCCAAATATATGAGTATGTTGACAAAATTATCTCCCGCCAAGTTTTCTCTCCTTGGGTTTTACTTGCTTGCCGTTCTCGTCTTTTTCTCGGCTTTACGGAGCGTCGAAGCAGCAGGAGTAGGAGTTACCATCTCTCCAGCAGCTCTAACCTCAGCAACAGATACTGATGTCACCTTTAGTTATGTTGCTTCAGCACAATATGCAAGCGGTAATACGGTATCAATCACTGCTCCTGCGGGAGTAACCATTCTAAACTGTTCATCAGGCACAACAGATGCAGATGGAGATTCAACTCCCGATGGTTCCGGATCGGTGGGAGGCCAAACCTATACCTATACCTTCACTGCTTCAACGACGACAGCAACAACGACCGGTGTAGATTTTTGTATAAATCTCGAAGCAACAACAGGAAACTACGGAATTACTTTTGTTGACAGTAAAACAGTATCCTCAAACAACGATTATGGTGCCGCGCTCATCTATGTTGGAAGTGCAAACGTCGTTACTGTTTCTGCAAACGTACAACCTGCCCTTGCCTTTGTCATTCGAAATTCTGATGATGATGGCAATACAAATACCTGCGCATTGGGCACATTAACACTGGTTGCCGTCAACACCTGTTCCTATAGACTGAAAGTTACCACGAACTCAGGTTCAGGATTCACCATTCAAGTCGATACTGATGGTGATTTGAGACGTTCCGGATCGGGTGATGTTGCAGACATCAATGATATTGACCTAGTGACAAACAACACACTTGTTACTGCAGGAACAGAAGGGTATGGAATTTCATTAAACGGTGGCTCAATCACTGGTGGTTCGGTTACAGAGTCCGGCGACTTCGCAACCGACGATACTCCATTACCAATTAGTACCCCAACAAACCTTCTCACCACAAACGGAACAAACAACCCAGGTACAACTGACACAACAAACACAGCCCTCGTGACTCACCGTGCAGCAATGGACGGTGACACTGCCACTGGTAACTACACGCAATTAGTTACCTACACTGTCTCCGCATCATTTTAAAAAACAAGTATGGCACGAGATTACGGTTACATTATCAGTCCCTCGCTTACACGGTATACATTTGAACCTGGTACTACCGTTCGCGGAAAGTTCACACTCACTAATTCTTTCGTCACCGATGCGCCAGAAGCTCAGACGTTTATCATTTCATATCGCTTTATCTTTCAAGAGCAAGGGAAAAAGAATATTTACGAAACAACCCCAAGCGGAAAAGGACAATACGATTTAACGCCATGGATTTCTTTGGGAAGAACAGAGGTTACACTTGGACAAAACGAAAGTGTCGATATTCCATACACAATTACAGTTCCCTCGAATCCCTTACCAGGTGGTAAATATGCCGCAATACTGATTCAAAAAAAATCCTCCGGTGGTACCCTAACTTCGTCAGGTGCATCACTTGATGATCGCGTCGCGTATCAAATAATTGGGAAAGTTGCAGGAACAGAGAAGCGAGAAAGCGAGATTGTTTCATTCGGCAGCGACAAGTCAGTTTATTTTATGTGGCCAAATGAAGTAGTTACCTTTACTATCTCTGCTAAAAACAATGGGAATGTTGAATTCCTTCCGAGCGGAGATATTTTTGTACACCAAGGAGCAATCACTGGCGCAATTTGGAATGAAAACTTCAACCCTGAGCAATTGGTCATCCTTCCTGAAAATGCGAGAAGTTACTCCGTTTCTTGGGAGGCAAAAAAGGGTTTTTTTAGAACCGATAAAGAAGGGTTAACCATTAATCTTGACTATTTTAGAATCGGTAAATATCACGCAACCGCGAAAATTGGTTATGACCAAAATAATAATCGAGTTGTTGCTGATAGAGTAGTTGATTTTTGGATTATCCCAATACCTTTACTTGTTGCGGTGCTCAGTTTAGTTGCTGCAGGAATTTTATTATCACTGGTCAAAAAATTGCTTACCAAAAAAAAGAAGAAATAATTGCTATGAAACTGCCTAAAAATCATACTTTTGCTAAACGATTGCTATTTAGTAGTATTGTTGCAGGATTTCTGTACTATACAATCTCACTCGTTTCTGCTGCAGGCACAGCGGTTACCCTTACTCCCGCTGCTTTAGCTGCAAACACTGGTACCGACGTACTCTTTACCTATATCAGTTCGGATGAATATCAGATGGGCGACTCTATAGAAATTGTTGCACCCGCAGGGGTTACCGTTACCAATTGCGCTGCACCGACAACCGATGCAGATGGTGATACAACAACAGACGGAAGTTCACTTGTTGTTTCCCAAACCTACACCTATCTGTTTTCAGATGACACAACCGATGCGACAACAACTGGGGTCAGCTTTTGTGTTAACTACGAAGCACCCACGGGAAATTACGCACTAACCTTTATTGATACAAAAGCAAATTCTGCAAACAACGACTTTGGTGGTGCATTACTCTACGTCGGTGATGCTAATGTCGTTGTTGTCTCCGCACAGGTACAGCCTATCCTGTCATTTACCATCAGAAATGCTGCTGATGACGGAAATACTAATAGCTGCCCCCTCGGTGTGTTGACACCTGCAGCAGTGAGCGAATGTTCGTACAGACTAAAAATTGGAACCAACTCTAGTTCTGGATATGTTGTCAGTATTAGCAGTGATGGAGATTTACGGCGTTCTGGATCTGGCGATGTTGCAGATTCAGAAGATATTGACCGTGTCACCGACGAATCTGGCACAATCTCAGCGGGTACCGAGGCCTATGGACTTGCTCTCCTCGGAAATTCTACCAGTACCAGTACTCCCGTAACAGAAGGAACCGAAACCGGTTTTAACTTCAGCACTGACGATTCACCCATTCCAATAGAGGGAACTAATGGAACCAAGGTACTTTACACATCAACAACCATGAATGATCCGACCACGCTTTCACATTCTGCACTGGTTACTCATAGAGCAACCGTTGATACAGGAACATTAACAGGAAATTATCAACACCTCGTCACCTACACCGTCATTGCAAACTTCTAATATGGCAGAATTGAGAGAGTACGGACATATAATCAATCCGATACTTACCAGACAAACTTTATCCCCAGGTTCAGTTATTTCAGGAAGTTTTAGTTACTCAAACTCGTTTGCCGATTCTGAAGTAACTGAGCTTACCATGAAAGTTGTGCCGCAATTTGTGTTCCAACAAGACGGCACCCCAACACTCTTTGAGACGACACCAGGTGAGTTACTCAAATACGATATGAGCGACTGGATAACGGTGGCGCAAGATCGGGTTACGATAAAAAAGGGCGAAAGTATTACCATTTCCTACACCATCACCGTGCCGCAGGATGCAAATCCAGGAGGTAAGTATGCAACCATCTTACTTGTACCTGACCAAATTCAGGAAGAGAGCACGCGGAACGAAGCAAAATTAAATGCTCAGGTAGGGTTCACGATACTTGGTTCAGTACCGGGTGAGGTATCGAGTAATAGTCAGATTCTCGATTTTACTGTTGATAAGCACATTTATTGGCTGTGGCCACAGGAGCGAATTTCCTTTACAACAACAGTTGCAAACACAGGAAATGTTGATTATTTGCCGAAAGGAAACATCTTTTTGCATTCAGGGGACATTACCACTCCAATCGCTTCCCTGAGTATTAACAGTGAAAACCTTGTTGTTTTGCCAGAAAATGGTCGCACCTTTAAGAATTATTGGGAAAAAGATCCCGCTTTGTTCAAACTCACTGAGAACGGAGTATTCCTTAACACTGACTATTTCCGAATAGGGAAAATTACGGCAACCGCAAAAATTGGGTATGACGTCGAAGGACAACGACTTATCGGTGAACGAGAGGTCTCTTTCTGGATATTGCCATTGCCTGTTATCGTTGCTATACTGATTCTGATTCTAGTAAGTTCTGTAGGAGCAAAAATATGGAAAAAGCGCAAAAACCAATTGCGAAAGTAGGTGGTCAAAAAGAATACAGTGTTGTTAAAATGACTTGTGAGAACTGTGGTGAGGACGTCTATTACGTCTTTGCCTGCACACATTGTGGTGAGTATCTTTCGTTTTCTGAAGCGACACCCATGACAAAAGAAGATTTGAAAAAATTACTCGAAGAAGATGGTAAAGAAGTCAAAGGTGACATTAAACCAATACTTGCGACAGGTGATGAATTTGATGATGTCGACGGAGATGTTGGATCATTAGAGGTTGAGGAAGTTGACGATTTGTACTCAGGCCCATTCAATCCGCTATAAGTGCGGAGAATATTCATTCGCATACAGGACGTTTTCTTTCTGACGGCCTCTCACTTTTTTGAGATAATGATTCTTCAGTGTAAATGCGTTATAATTCAGGTACGGGAACATAGCTCAGCTGGTTAGAGCATTCCGTTCACATCGGAAAGGTCACAAGTTCGAATCTTGTTGTTCCCACCAAATCATAACAAACTATGCAAAACCCTCAATACAAAATTACAGAAGAACAACAACGAGCAGAGCTCACTTCACGAATTCCCCCAATTGTAAACGTAAATATTTTAGTACAAAAAGAAGGAAAGCTTTTGCTTGGAAAAAAATATGAAAAGGATATTCCTTATTGGCTAACTCCCGGAGGGAGAATGAAATGGACCGAAACGCCAGAAGAAACAGCTATGAGAATACTCAAAACCGAAACGCCAGGGCTTACGGCAAGTGTCAAAAAATTAATTTCTGTTGTTTCGGATAAAGGGTGGGATTATAGAGCACATGGTGTCACTATCTACTATCTGTGTGATTATATTTCTGGAGAACCAAGACCTAACGAACAGCTCCAAGAATTTACGTGGATGAGTCGAGAGGAGTTTATATCAAATCAAAATATTTACAATCTAGATCAATACCTCGCAAAAGAGATAGACGTTGCCATACGAGGCATGAATATCTCTGAAGATGAAATACTGGTAGAAGTTGACAAAAATGACATTGCTCTGGGAAGTTTAACAAAAAAAGAAGCACACCGGTCTCCTGAACGTTTTCATAGAAGTGCACATCTTATGGTATTTACGAGCAAAGGAGATGTTGTATTACAACAAAGAAATCATAACAAAATGACCGCTCCTGGGAAGTGGGATATGGCTGGAGGACATCAAGTCCTCGGGCAAAGTATTGAGCAGTGTGCTGCATCAGAATTAGCTGAGGAACTTGGTATAACTATTCCCCTTCAATTCATCCGTAAAGGTCTCTACCAAGATGAATTTCAATCAGAATTCTATTATTTGTATGCAGGCATTTCAGATGGACCATTTGGTTTCGATAAGAATGAAGTTGCACAAGTGAAAGTTTTTAATTGTAAGCAGTTGCTGAACAAAGGATGTCCAGAAGCAACAGAAGTGCTCCCCCATGTGTATGCGTACCTTGATGAGCTCCGCTCATTTTGGGAACCCCTCACGCTTAGTGATACAATACCCTAATATGCTACGCGCGATCTTTCGTTTTCTCTACAAGACTTTATTAAAACCCATCCTCTTTTTATTCGATCCCGAGACAGATCACGATTTGTTCACAAAAATTGGAGAGTTTTTTGGAAAGTATTCACTTTCTCGAAAGGTAGTTCGCGCAATTTATGGATACCACGGACCTGATATCAGCAAAACCGTCGATGGTATTCATTATAGAACGCCGATTTTGCTCTCTGCAGGCTTCGACTACAACGGGAGACTTCCTGCAATACTTCCAAGTCTCGGATTTGGAGGAGCTGAAATTGGTTCGGTCACATTACGCCCTTGTGAAGGAAATGAGAAACCTCGACTTGGTCGAGCTCTCAAATCAAAAAGTTTAATTGTCTGGAAAGGGTTAAGAAATGACGGAGTCGACACAATTATTTCTCGGATTAACAGTAAAAAACAGCAAATTCCAGAGGATTTTGTCCTTGGAATAAGCATCGCACGAACAAACGACCAACAAACAGCAACGCTTGATGAGGGAATTGCAGACTATTGTGGCTCATATCAAAAACTTGTTACGGCAAATGTTGGCGACTATTATACGATTAATATTTCCTGTCCAAATGCGTTTGGCGGAGAAACTTTTGCAGAAAAAAGCCGACTTGATGCGTTATTGTCGAAACTATCCGTCATTCGTGACAGTAAGCCACTCTACATTAAATTTCCTATAAATCCTCCCTGGGAAGAAATAAAGGAATTACTTGATGTCTGTATCAGACATCAAGTTCAAGGAGTAATCATTGGCAATTTGAACAAAAATTACGATGACTTGGATTATAGAGAAGAGGCCCCTGCCGAGTTTCGAGGAGGTCTCAGCGGAAAACCTTGTCGCGTACTATCAACCGAATTAATTCGAAAGACTCGGGAATATGTTGGAAAAAGTTTAACCATCATTGGAGTTGGCGGTATTCTGACACCCCAAGACGCACATGAAAAAATTGATGCAGGTGCAGATCTGGTGATGTTGATTACCGGAATGATTATGGAAGGCCCTCATCTGATTAGCGACATTGCAGATTCTCTTGCTTTGAGAAACAAGGTATAATGGCACATGTACTTGGTTCACGCAGATGATATTCAACTTACCGCAGGCACAAAAATTCTTTTGAGTCACGTATCGTTCTCGTTACAACCCAAAGAAAAAATTGGACTTGTCGGAAAGAATGGAACTGGTAAATCGACCTTGCTCAAAACAATTTCACAACAAAAAAGGCCAAGAAAAGGTGAAATTGATGTCCAAACGAACCCTTATTATGTTCCCCAAGAAATTGAACTCTCACCACGTGATAAAGAGAAGTTAGTCATCTCATACCTTCTCGAACAACATGAAGAGGGCTGGAATGTGTTTTATCTTATAGAAAAACTGTTTGATTACCATGCAATTACTGCAGAAAAACAGCTAGGTCACCTGAGCGGCGGAGAGTTGAAGATGCTGTTCCTTGCTCTTGCCTTACTGATAGAACCAGAACTCTTACTTCTTGACGAACCAACAAACCACTTAGACACCGTGGCAACAACAGCACTCATAAAAGCAATCAAAGAATATCGTCATGCAGTTGTGGTTATTTCACACGATTCGTACTTTCTCGATGAAACTGTACAAAGAATCTTTGAAATTCGAGACCAAAAACTTCATAAATTTACCGGCAACTACTCCTCATTTGTTTTACAGAAACGTCATGAACGAGAGGTACTCATAAGAAAGGCACGTGTTCATGAGAAAGAAATTGCCTCCTCAAAAGCAAGAAAGCAACAGGTTTCTGAACGAATTATGCGTAGAGAAGCAGATGAAAAAAAATATGCCTCCAAAGGCGTTCCGAAAATAATGCGCGGCTTCTTTATTGATAAGGCAGGACGTTCAACGACCAACGACATGGCAAAAGCAAAACAAGCAGAGCAGGCACAGAAAGCAGAGTTACAGGAGATTCGTGAACAATTAAAGAAGACACAAACCCTGAATATTGAACTGGGTACCGCAGATACACAGGTCTATTCACTCGTCGATATCGAGCAGGCAACAGTTGTCGCGGATACTGTTAAGATCGTTGAGAACATAACGTTACGGGTTACAAACGAAGACACCATCCTCTTGAAGGGTAGGAATGGATCAGGAAAATCTTCTCTCTTAAAAGCAATTCATCAATCTTCCCAATATCAACTCCAGTCACTTCACAAACCAATTCTTCCGAAACGGTCCCTTTATATTGATCAACACTACTCGTTAATTGATCCAGATAAAACAGTCATGACACATATTGCCCAAGAGGCGCCAACGCACGACTATGAAGAACTCCGAAAGGTACTCGGAAATTTTCTCTTTACCACCGACTTACAGGTAAATGCACTTGCACAAACGTTAAGTGGAGGAGAGAAAGCAAGGCTCGCTATTGCTATGGCGTCGGTATCACCAAGGACACTTCTTTTATTGGATGAGCCAACAAACAATCTCGATACTGAAAGCGTTGATGAACTAATCCTCGCGTTACAGACATATGTCGGGGGAGTAATAATCGTTTCGCACGACCTTGGGTTCATCAAAAGTATTGCGTGGACACAACAAATTGAACTCCCATAGGGTATAATCAAGTATGACACTCGAACAGATTGGAGAGCTTGTCCTCACGTATGCAAAAAACAACTCACCCGCTATTTTTACACTTTCTGGAGAGTTAGGTGCTGGTAAAACATTCTTCGTTAACCATGTAGCTCAAAAAATGGGTTACCAAAAGAAACTACCGAGCCCCACTTTCACCTTCCTTCAGGAATATTCACTCGACTGGAATGACAAAACGGTGTTGGTTCACTGCGATTTCTATCGGATCGAAGAAGGAAAGGAGGACTCAGTCCTTGAGCAAATTGGGTTTTGGGATTATCTCTTACCCAAAAACATCATCTTTATTGAGTGGCCAGAACGAGCACAGAAATTGCTGCAGAACCTCCCCTTACAAGCAATACATATAACTTTGGACCTCCAGACAAATGAACGAAACTACGAAATCGCATAGCTTTATTTTCATCCAAACAGTTCTACGCCCGATGTATGTTTGTAGTCTTTTTCAAACCGATTTTTCGGGGAACAAGGTTGACGATTTCCAAGGAGTCTTTCATGCGCTCTCAAAATTGCATCTCGACAGTGAAACTCTTGTTGTTGTCACCAGAGGTCCAGGTTCTTACGCTGGAATTAGAACAGCAATTGCGTACGCATACGGATTGCTCCACGGGAGTGCGCTCGCACAAAATCAATTAAAAAGTGTTACCTCTTTTGACATACTCAGAGCAGGAACCAACCACCTTGGCCCTATATACGAGAAAGCATGGCCTCGACTCCAAAATGGTGCAGCCAAAGGCTCAAAAGGATATTTTCAGCCAACACAACACGCGGATATATCGTACACAACCTGGGAAACAGTTCAAAAGAAAGAAGAGCTTCTCTTGGTTTCTGCTGAAAAGATTTCTGATTATTCTGGAGAACAAAGTCAGTATGAAGATATTTTATGTGATGCTGCGACCTATCGGTCACTTGCAGCAAATCACAGCTCGTTTAGCACGTCGCTTGAGCCGTTATATATAAATCCGGTTCACATTTCGTGATGCAACGGGTCGCAATTGTTTATGATTATCTTCCATCATTAGGGGGCGGAGGAGAGCGGTTACTCGAAGAACTCGTGAATCATTTTTCTGGAAACGTAGACCTCTATTTCGGGTTTACGGTAGAAAGCGCGTATTCTCGCGGATATTTAGAAAGAATAAGGAATAAAATTGGAAAAAATCACCTCCATCTTGGTCCCTCAGTTCGCTTCTTCAAGTCGATTTCGTTTAGACTATGTAATTATTTACTCCCTCAGCTTCTACAGAGCCTCAACCTACAACACTATGACCTTGTGATTAGCCTTACCGCATTTTTGGGACATAGTATTAAACCTCCGGTTCATGGAAAACATATTATCTACTTCAATACACCAGCTCGATTTCTTTGGAATCTTACCCATACACAGACCTTTCTCAAAAAGATTACCGGAAAGTTTCTTGTTACAGATGTTATGAAGTATCGGTCACAATTGTATGATTTGTCTGGGGTTCATCGAACTCGTCACCTGTTGTCGATTTCTCGTGCAGTGCAAAATCGAGTTTCTAGTTTCTACAACCTCCCTTCAAGAATTCTTTACCCAGCTTCTGTTCCGGCTGCACTGCTTTCTCAAGAGCTTATGTCTCCAGCTCTCAGAGAGCAATTAGGAAATTATTACACTCACATTTCCCGCATTGAAAGCTATAAAAACATCGACCTTGCGCTTGACACATGGAAGCATTTTGGTATCCAAACACCGCTCGTCATCATGGGAGATGGTCCCTACATGAAAACGATGTCGAAAAAACTCAGAAAAATGTACGGAAAACCAACCCCTCTGACACTTCAAGGTGTATCTCATGAATGTAACTCCTATGGCCCAATTATTTTGACAGGTCTGATACCAGAAGAGAAGAAATTTGTTCTTCTGGCAACGGCCTCGGCAAAACTATCACTTAACGATGAAGATTTTGGTATCACGAAAGTAGAAGCACTTGCCACAGGAACACCAGTCATAGCACTTGCCGCTGGTGCAGCTCCAGAACTTATATCGCATGAACAGAATGGCATTCTCTTCTCTGAGGCGACTCCAGAACATCTCTACAACGCGCTCATCTTGCATGAAAGTACTCACTATAAAAGAACTGCCATCAAGCAAAGCGCAAAAGCCTTTACGGTTGAGGCATTTCACCTCAATTTAGAAAGGTTACTGCATGCGTGAATATGTCAGCGGATTGTTTCTCATTGTTGACTCGCGAAAATATACCGATGATATTGCGTTTATCGGTATTTCTCCGTTTGAAGGTCAGCAAACCATTATTAGTAAAGGCGGAAACAGAGAAAATAGCAGGAGAGGAAAAGCACTCGATATTGGAAACGCTTTAAAAGCAAAACTATACAAAAGACACCACTACTATCTGACTGAGGCCGACATTGTTGAGTCATTTTCCTTTCTGAAAAGTGATTTGACAACAATCGTTTTATTTCAAATACTTCTTGCCGTTCTACGCCATACCTATTATCTTCCTGAGCGAAAGTTTTTCTTTTCCGTCTTTCAATCCTTACTTGAATTAGATCAATCACGAGATTTAGAACGTGCCGAGCTCGGAGTATTTCTGATCATTATGAAAATTTTGAATTATTATGACATTCTTGAGTTTCCCCTGACATGCCAAGTTTGTCATAAGAATATTTATCACGGAAGCTTTGATTATTTAGGTTTCTCTTGCGACGAACATGCAACAAATAACACAGGCACTTCGTTTTCTCTTTTTACCAATGAGCAACGAGTTGCGTTCCTTGAAACAATCCTACGAGATTTACTCGGAATAACCATTACGTTTAATCCTGAACTTCCTTTTTCTTCAACAAAAAAACACGCGCATTAAAGCCAAGCGCAAAAAGAAGGAACCCTCCCAGAACTGCTGCAACAGAAGAGACAGGAAAGACATCTGCAGAAACGCCAACAAGATATATGATTGCTGCGTACGGTAAACTTTTGAGCATTGCAAACGTTGATAATGCCGTCGCACGATATTTTGAGTCAATAAATTGATTAATAATTGCAGAGGTTTCGTTTTCAATAACAGGGGTCACAATATTTCTCAGCAAAATGGTCACTCCTCCCAAAACGAGACCAACAAATGGCGATACGAGTAAACTCACGAGGAGTATTCCTGCTGCTCCAAAGTATAAAAAATACTCGGGCACTTTTTTGTGCATTTTTTCCGCAATCACAGAGGAGGCTGCACCAACTAGTGACACAATCGACGCGAGTATACCTAATTGTACCTCCGTAAATCCAAAACCTACTGCCAACATGTCGTTTAACCCTTCATACGTAATCAAGGTAACCAAAACGACAGAAAGCAGTGCCACTGTCTTTGCTGAGATTCCTGCTGATGCAAACAATTGTTTCGCTCCGTAGAAATTTTGCTTCAGATAGTTCTTCAGGGTGAATTTTTCAGTATCGATTTTTGGCTCAGCCAAAAAGGGAATAAAGAATAATCCAGAAAGATTTACTAACCCGACCAGTAAGTAAGGAAAAGAGTTGTTTTCTGCATAGAGAAAGCCTCCGATAACGCCTACAACAGAAAGTGTTAGTAATCGAATCGCTGTTAATCGTGAGACAACTTTTCTGTACAGAGTTTCTTTTCCATTCTCCTTTAACGTGTCGTAGGCAAGGGCCTCAAACGTACCAGACCGCAATGCTCCCCCAAAATTGAGGAGGATCAACGCCCCAATCAAATGAAAAATACTCGTTGCAAATCCTGTCCAAAGGTGAGCGATCCCAGCAAACAGATATGCCAAAAACAACGTTTTCTTCTTTCCAAGCAAATCTCCAATTGCCCCAGTTGGTAACTCAAAAAGAAGTACTGACACAATCATCACCGTTTCGAGTAAACCAACAGCGGCGAATCCCCCAAATTTCATATAATATAACACCCAGATTCCTAGCCAGAACCACGCGTAATAACAAATTTCAAGGACATAAAGTAGTTTAATAGTCCGTGGCATGATTATTCGACCAAATTACTTGCATACCCAGCAATGACACTCGCATTATCAGTGCAATACTTTCTATTTGGAATAAACAATTCGCAGGTAATTTCTTTTTCGGCAAAATAAGAAAACAGAACATCAGCCAATCGCTGGCTTGCAGCAACACCTCCGCCAACAACCAATTGCGTATAGCCCGTTTGTTTCAAGGCTTTCTCAACTTTTTGGGCAAGATGAAGAAACGCCACTCGCTGGAACGATGCTGCAACATCCGCAATAAAATATTTTTTATAGGTTTCATGCTGCTGTGCAAGTTCCTTCTCGACATGTGTTCGGACAGCTGTTTTCAACCCCGCAAAACTGAATTGCAATGAATCTTCTTTTTCAAGCGGAATAGGGAAAGGGACCGCAAGACTGTCACCAGTTTCTGCGATTCGTTCGATTTCTGGACCGCCAGGATAGGGGAGTCCGAGCAAAGACGCAACCTTGTCAAAAGCTTCGCCGATTGCATCATCAAGAGTTTCACCAATAATTTCATATGAGGTAGGGGAATCAAACGTAACCAGCTGAGTATGACCTCCCGAAACAATAAGACCCAGAAACGGAAAGGTCGGCTTAGTTTCAAATTCTTTATCAATCCAGACACCCCAGATATGGGCAACTACATGATTGATTGGTAATAATGGAACCGTGAGTGCCTTTGCCAATCCTGCTGCATAGGCTTCACCAACTTGGACTGCAGGTGGTAAGCCTACTTTTGAAGCAACTGCGACAGCATCAATGTCATACCCCTTAATCGCTGTCATAAAATTTGTTCCAAGTTTCTCAATATTTTTAACGTGCTCTCGTGCCCCTAACTCAGGAACAACACCACCATACGGTGCATGTTTTGCTACTTGAGACATGGTCACTTCTGCCAACACAGTTGTTCCATTCTCCACAAGGGCAAAGGAAGTTTCGTCACAGGTCGTTTCGATTCCTAAAATCCGCATTCACCATTTTACCATGATTCCGATTCAGAATCGAGGAAAGAACCTTGGTTAATGGCCGAATTTATGGTATTGTATGAAAATAGTATGAACGAGAAATCTGCAGAAAACGTACACGGATCTATCAAAAAATTTACCAGAATTATGGTATTTATTGCACTCGGGTTTGTAGGACTCTACATTTTTATCTTTATGCAACTCAAACAAACTGAGTCTCAATTGACAAGTTATGGAAATATTAGTGATTCTGCAATTGGAAACTTTCTTGAAAAACTTCCAGAAAGTAATTCAATTAAAATAGAACGAACTGTTGATGGAATCACCTTCGTTGTCAAAGGCGGAGAAGGAAGTTCACTCAACGCGGATATGCTTGATAGTAAAGATTCCGGGTATTTTTTGAACTTGAGCAATATGGTCTCAGGGACACTCAGCAACGATTATTATGATGCATGGGGAAATCTTGAAAGCAAGGGATATATTGAGAATGGCAAAATCAAACCTGCATACCTTCCGTTAGTAAACTCCTCCGGAGAAATTACTTCAATTTCTTGGAATGATATTACCAACAAACCAACAATCCCTACCCCGATAAGTGAATCACAAGTACGTGATTTCGTGTCGCAATCCGCAATCAATCTTTCCAGTGGCAGCACCGTAAATAGCCAAACTATTGCCTCGCAAAGTTGGGTAAGTTCGCAAGGATATTTATCATCGATTGATTTTTCCCAACTGACTAATGGAGTAGGCATCTATCTTGACTATCGCCCAAACAATACTGCCTGTTCTCATGACCAAGTCCTTAAATATGATGCTGGTTTAAATAGATGGATTTGTGCAAATGATGCCGGCGCCGGTGCAGTTTCTTGGGGAGCAATTGGTGGAACACTTGCAGACCAGACTGATTTACAAAACGCACTGAATAGCAAATTAAATGCCAATACAACATTTGGGGGAGATGTTACAGGGACCTACGATAACATTGCTGTTTCAAATGACTCGCACAGTCATACTGGTGCGACCATTTCTGGACTTGCACCCAGCAATTTTTCCTCGCCAAACATTTCTCAATGGGCAAACGATGCAGGGTATCTTACATCCGTCACGAAAAGTAGTATCACAAACTCAGGAACACTCGGTTTTACCTGGAATGCAACAGAGCTTTCTTCATCCGTCATGGTTGAAGGTGAAAATATCTCGCTCTTAACCAACGATTCGGGATATCTCACTTCAGTGACCAAAAGCACCATTTCGAATTCGGGAACTCTTGGCTTTACATGGGGAACTGCGGAATTGGCAAGCACTGTTATGGTAGAAGGTGAAAATATCTCGCTACTAAACAATGATGCGGGATTTCTCACCGGTGTCACCTTTGCCACAGTCACGAATGCTGTAGGCGTCTATCTTGATTACCGACCAAACAATTCTGCCTGTGCTCAAGATCAGGTCTTGAAGTACGACGCAGGCTTAAATAGATGGATTTGTGGTACAGATATCGGAATTGGTTCAGTGACCTGGGGAGCAATTGGTGGAACACTTGCAGACCAGAATGATTTACAAAACGCACTGAATAGCAAACTAAATGCCAACGCAACTTTCGGCGGCGATGTTACAGGAACCTACGATAGCATTGCTGTTTCAAATGACTCACACAGTCATACTGGTGCGACCATTTCTGGACTTGCACCCAGCAATTTTTCCTCGCCAAACATTTCCCAATGGACCAACGATGCAGGGTATATTTCTGGAGTCAATTTTTCACAGATTGCTAATGGTTCTGGCGTTTATCTTGACTATCGACCCAACAATACCGCCTGTGACCACAATCAAGTATTGAAATATGATGCAGCATTGACTCGGTGGATTTGCTCCAACGACCAAGGTGCAGGAACCATCTCCTGGGGAGACATAACGGGAGACCTTTCAGATCAATCTGATATTACAACTGCACTCTCAAGCAAGTTAAATACAACCGCAGATTTCGCGGGTGATATTAGTGGAACGTACGATAATATCACCGTTTCAAATGATTCTCACAGTCATACAGGGGCGACTATTTCCGGGTTAACCACCAGCAATTTCACGTCACAAGACATCTCGCAATGGACAAATAATGCGGGGTATATCTCTGGAGTAAATTTCTCACAAATTACGAATGGCTCTGGCGTTTACCTTGACTATCGCCCGAACAATACCGCTTGTTTAGATGGACAGATTCTTATTTACAGTAGCGCGAACAACCGCTGGCTCTGTGGTGAGAATGCAGGTGGGGGAGGCGGCGGTGGAGAGGTCACCATAGGTTCAATGACCGGAACTTCTTTGTTTACAGATTCTTCAGCTGATGATGATTGGCTGGGACTAGGTGCAAGCGCAGGAAGAATTCAATTTGACGACCAAGCAACAGACTCAATCCTTCTACTCGATGCAAACGTTGGGATCGGAACAACAACGCCAACGCATACGCTCACTATTGCTGGGAATCTTGGAATTGAAGAGAATGGCTATCTAAATTTTGGAGATACAAATGGGTCTGGAGGATATGGATTGCGAGACGCAAGTGGTGTTATTGAATTAAAAAACCTCACCGGTTCTTGGGATCCCATAATTACCGAAGCACCAGCTGATGGAAAATATTATGCACGAAAGGATGAAGCATGGGTAGAAATTCCTGTCGCCGACAATACTTGGTCAACGTCGAATATTGAATGGTTTGTCGGGGGGACAAAGGTAACCTTATCAAGTAACAGCACCCAGCGGTATAAGGTAAATAATGGTGTTGTTACCATAGTTGGTAACTTGATTGCTCAAACAGGCGTTAATCTTACCGGTGTTTTTGAATTACGGAATTTCCCTGTACCGTTTGTAAATGAGGTCGATTTACAAATTACTGGCCATGGAGAATGGACGAACCAAGGAACAAACTTTGTCACCACCCGACTCTACGTCTCAGATACAACCAACGATTACATGCGCATGAGTATATTCAATACCTTTACCAACCTCTCCGATACTGTTAATGGAACACAGAATGATGGAATTCAATTTATTTTGACTTATGAAACGACTGCAGGAAACCCAGGATTTGCTGCATATACGCCACCAAGTATCATGTTACAACAGCAACTTGCAAACGGCACAGATGGAGGTGCTGCAGTTGCAAATACGTGGTCTACGCTTGCGATTAATACTGAAGTCTATGATTCACACAATAAAGCCACACTTTCTTCGAATCAATTCACGTTACAAGCGGGAACTTACGACATAGACGCAGAGTCAACCTTTTATAACACTCGCGCAACGGCACTTCGCCTGAGGAATATTTCTGATAGCACAACAACGCTGATTAGTACGATGAGCTACCTCTCGACAAACGGAGGGGGTATTGTCAGGCTTACAGGAAGATTTACCATTGAATCGGCAAAAACATTTGAACTCCAATATATTGCAGAACAAGCTCAGACCACCTATGGACTTGGAACTGCAATGGGGACACGAGCAAGTAACTATACAGGTGTAGAAATATTTAGAACCATACGATTAATAAAGATTCAATAAACTTTTAATGGAAACTCTGATATAATTCTCACTACTCAAGAACCATGAAAGAACTTTTTACAGAAAAATTACAACAACAGATACTCACCCTCTATCAGCTTACGTGCGAACCACTGGTAACCTTCCCCTCCTCGACCGACTTCGGCGATTATACAACCAATGTTGCAATGGCTATCGCAAAGCAAGTGAAAAAGAGTCCTGCAGAAATTGCACAGAATATTGTCTCGGGGCTCAAACAAGACCCGGAATTCGCTACAAAATGTGACTCAATTACCGCACAAGGTGGCTATATCAATATTACGCTGGGTACAGGCCCCTTGTGGAACAGTGTGGAACAATCAACAGTCTCGCTGTTTTCAGTTTCACAACCTAAAAGAATTCTCGTAGAGTACGGCCAACCGAATACTCATAAACTTCCCCATATTGGACATCTTTTTTCTTATATCGTCGGGGACTCACTCGCAAGGATACTTGATGCTGTTGGAAACACCGTTGTTAAAGCAAACTATCAAGGCGACATCGGACCTCACGTTGCAAAATCTCTCTATGGCTATATTCAACTTGGACAACCAAAACCTCAGACATTACAAGAGAAGGTAATGCTTCTTCAAAAATGCTACCAAGAAGGAAATCTTGCATACGACTCAGATCCCGTGGCAAAAGAAACCATCGACGACATTAACAAAAAAATTTACCAAAAAGATCCAGAGATTACTCAAATCTGGCAGGAGACAAAGAAATGGAGCCTTGACTTCTACTTAGAACTCGAAACCCGATTGGGAATCCGACAAACATTTCACTACCTTGAAAGTGATATGTATGAGTATGGTATGAAAGCTGTACAAGAAAACGTGGGAAAAGTCTTTCAAGAAAGCGACGGAGCAATTGTCTTTCCAGGAGAACCCTACGGATTACATACTCGTGTCTTCATAACAAAAAAGGGGACGCCAACTTACGAAGCAAAGGACATGGGATTAAATGTACAGAAATATGAAGATTGGCCCTACGATCTCAATATTATTACAACAGCAAGTGAACAAAATGCATACTTTCAGGTCATCATTAAAGCTCTGGAATTAGCCAACCCACACCTTAAGGGAAAGATTCAACATATTGGATTTGGAATGGTCTCTTTGTCAACAGGCAAAATGAGCTCAAGAACAGGCCAAATCGTCAATGCGGTTGAGTTACTTGACGCAACGAAAGCACGCGTTCAAGAGATACTGGCTGAGAGAGAAGGATTGTCAGAAACACAGAAAAACGAAATCTCAGAGACCGTAACGTTAGCTGCCGTTAAATTTGCCTTTCTCAGACAAAATATCCTCCAAAATATGAAGTTTGACCTTGAAGAATCAGTCAGCTTTGAGGGAAAATCTGGTCCGTATATTCTGTATTCATACGCAAGAATAATGAGTATTCTCCGCAGCGTCGAGATCCCAGATGCAACAACAAAAGATGTCGCAGAGTTGACCGATCCAAGCGAAACACAACTCCTGAGATGGCTTTATCGATATCCAGAAGTTATTCACCAAGCTGCAGCAACCATGGCTCCGCATACAATTGCTGAGTATGTTTACACAACTGCTCAGTTATTTAATACCTTTTATTCGCAACAACAAATTAAAAACGAACCGAATCAACAAAAGCAGCGGGTGAGAAAATCACTGGTTCAGTATACAGCACAGATACTCAAACAAGGCTTGCATTTACTCGGGATTGAGACCGTTGATACAATGTAGTCTAGGCAAAAATACTCAAAAAATGGTATAATAGAGTATGGTACTCCCATTACGGTTTGCTGGTGATCCAATACTCTATAAAAAAACTAAGGATATTCCCCCAAAGGAAATTAAATCGGCAAAAATTCAGGCTTTTCTTCGCGACCTTGGCGAGACGATTTCTCATTACCGACATGCTGCTGGACTAGCAGCACCACAAGTAGGAAAAAATCTTCGCATTTTTGCACTCAAGCTTGACAAAAAATCGATGAGTTTTATCGATTCTGTACCCAATCAATTTGCTATTCCCGCAAACGAGCCCTTCTTTTTTATAAACCCAAAACTCACATTCCCTGACCCAACTACAGAAAGCATGGGCGAGGGCTGTCTCAGTATTCCGTATTACCATGTTTTTGTTGAGCGCTATGTCAAAGCACACGTTTCTGCCTATACTCAAGCTGGAACACCTTTTTCATTTACGGCAACAGGAATCTTTGCTCGATACATTCAACACGAAGTTGATCACCTAAACGGCATCCTCACCTTCCATCGGGTAAAGTCCCCAGAGGACATTATTTTCGATGCAAGCTAACAGCCATTTCGTTCGGCTATGGTTTGACACGGTACGCGTCCCTTGCTACTCTACAGTATGAAAAATCGTATTTTCTTGGCAATCCCACTCTTTCTCATTGCATTATTACTCACCACTGCGTCTTCCAGAAGCGTCTCTGCACAAACAACGCCTACACCAACTATGAATTCTGCACTCGCTGACGCTGAGCTTGAACGAGAAAAGCAGATCACGCAAGAACTGTCACTTAATATGCCCGATCAAACAGATGATCCTAACTATCCAATCACGTTTGTTGATCCCAGCAAGCAAGGAGTCGATATTACCATTGACGATAAAACAACGACAAAGGCGCCAAGTCCGTTTCTCTTACCAAACCTCTCTATTGGCCAGCATAAAATAATTTTCAAATTTAAAACAAAAGATGGAGTCGTCAGAGTCCTTTCGAAAACCCTCCTGGTAATCCCAAAATCACCCCAATTCGATCAGACAGTAAAAACTCAGGTTGTGAGGCCAGCCCAGGTCACCATAACGGGTACGGCACTTCCACAATCGACAGTAATGTTAGTCATCAATAGTACAACGGTACATAAAATTTCTTCAAATTCCGAAGGGAAATGGGAATTTATCGTTCCTGAGCCCAAAGAAGGAGAAAATCACCTTGTTGCTTTTACCATCAGAAACGGAATCGTCAGTGCCGCCTCGAACTCATTTACCGTTTCCTATTCTCGCAACGCTACCCAGCAGACTGACGAGAACGAAACCAATGCACCAAGTATCGAATCTCAATTACTTGCCCAAGTACAAAGCATACTCTCTAATATTGATAGGAACAGAATAGAAAATCCGAAACTCTTTTACGGTGTCATTGGCGGAGCACTTATTGTCATATTGCTCATGATTGATTTACGGCTCCGAAAACGCGCTGCAAAATCAAAGGAAGAAAAAACAATTGCCTCACTTCTCGGAAACCTTCAAGAAGGAGCAGGAACTATCGTTGAAGCAATTCAATCCACCAACAAACCTGTTCTTGCACCAAAAAATACTAAAACCGAACTCGTTTCAGCGAAGAAAAACCCTCAGAAAAAAGCAGAAACAACAAAAACAGAAGAAAGCAAAAATACTGAAAAGGAACCTGTACCTACGAAAGAAAATTCCCGCACAAAGCCAAAGAAACCAATAATTCGCATAAAAAAGCGGGTCATCAAATCAAAGCCACTTACCGCGGAAGTCCCTGAAGAATTAACACCAGATGAACCAGAAAAGAAAGTACTCACCAAAGATGAGTTCCTCAAGCAGTTTCAGCAGGATGACGAGCAAGCCTAAGCGCAATTCCCGTCACAAACACTAAGGCGAGAAGAGAAGAACCTCCATAACTGATGTACGGCAATGTCGTTCCTTTCACAGGTATCATAGCAACATTTGATCCAAGATGCATAACCGCTTGCGTAATAAACCATATGGCAATTCCCCACATCAATAATCGTTGATAGGTTGTTTGTTGTTTCTCTGCAATTTTCACAAAAAGTGAAAAAAGATACAGATAGACGCCAACAAATGCAGCCCCGAGAACAAACCCTAATTCTTCTAAGATGACCGCTGAAATCGAATCGGTAAACGCAGTAACTTCGACAAAATAACCATGCTTCAACTGAGATCCACCGATTCCCTTACCCCATAAGCCTCCGGAACCAACCCCAATGAGAATATTTCGTAACTGTAACCCTTTCCCAAATTCATCTTCGACAACACCGGTTTGTAAAAAATTAAAGTGTGTGACAATTCTATCAAATCGATATGGTTCAAGAAGTACTGCACCCGCAATAAAAAGAATACCCACAACAGCAATGGAGAAAAATGCTTTGGTCTTAAATTTGTTCTCGCTCAATAAGTACATTGCCACAAAACTAACGGCAATAATCAACGCATTTCCGAGGTCAGGCTGCAACAGGACTAAAGCGAGAATACACAACATCGGTAATGAGACCACGAATAACTGCGAAAGATGATGCGAAACACTTTTAGCTGAATTCCAGTTAGCACGAGAGATGAGAAGAGCACCAACCAAAACTGTTGCAATTTTTGCAAATTCCGAAGGTTGAATGGTAAATCCAAAGGCAACAGGAATCCAACGATGAGCTCCATTCTCTGAAGGGAAAAAGTATACTGCAATCAACATCCCAATTATGAGCAGATAGCCAATCCAACTCAGAGTTTTCCAGGTAGACGTAGAAATTTTCGGAAGGACGTACAACATGCCTATTGAAAACACGACAAAAGACAGATGGAGCAATCCAAAATAGTACATATTTCCAGTAAGTTGCACTGCTTGATAGCGGCTCGCAGAAAAAACCTCAAGCGAACCAAAGAGAAGAAGCCCAACGACAACAATGAATACTTTACGCGCGAGATGAGAATCGCCCTTCTTCGTTTCCTGCTGTAAACGTGCCGCTCTATTTATGTCTAATGTCGTTGTTGTCATACCTTTTTTAGTGTATCATGTTTCTAATGAGTAACACAGTACCGGTTATTTTACTCGATGGACTGCTTGCTTCGGGAAGCTCAATTATTTCTGAATATGTTGGTAAATCCTATTCGTTTTTTGTGGTGAATGGAAATCAATACATGCGAGAATTAGGGAGATCAACAGGAAGGGTTACTGCACCAAAGGGAACCGTCTTACATGAACTTGAAATCCTTGATTTTTATGAATTGCTTGCAGAGGAACAGGCCAAAGTTCACAACCAATTATATTCCTTTCTTACCAGCAAAATTAGCATTGCCGAAAAACCAACGTTAGTTCATTGCACTGGCTTTGCTGCCTATGCATTTGCAAAGCATCTCCCGGTTCGTCACATTTTCTGGCTACATGCAACCATTGACGATAGAGTAGACCGATTACTGGCAAAACATACTATCCTTGCCAATGATTCAGAAAAAAGTCAGCTCAAAGAAAAGCTGAAAAAACTCGACAATATTTGGGAAGAAAGCTTGAAAAATCACTTAGGAATCAACCTGAGAGAATTAGAATCGCAAGAAGATACTGTAATAGATACCGCAAACTTATCAACGGAACAGGCATTCCAAAAACTAGCTACCATCGATAGTTTTATTGACACGTACAATTCGATGGCTGCACTCATGCCAGATTATCAACAAGAATGGAGAAGATGGCAGTGTCTCGTCTGTCAGCTCGTTGTAGAAACTAACAAAGTCATTGTGCAATGTCCACGTTGTCATAATGCTGATCCAGATAAGTTCAAAGACCTTGACTAAAGCAAGGTCAATTGCTCTCGATTTCTTTTCTTACCTTTCCATGCAGCAACGAAATCTCCAACGCTTGTTGCTTGATACATATCTGAAAGTCGTGGCCAAAGCCAGAAGAAAACATCCTTCGTGAACTGCGAATCAGGAAGAGCTCGATGTTTCTTTATTTCTGGATCAAGCCCCGCATACGACATTGCCGTTTTTAACTTTCTATCAGGAGCATTAGGCATAACTTTTCCAAACAAGTGCATCGTATCAAGGTATGCTCGTTGCGAGAATTCTTCATACCATGGAGTAAGCGTGTGACCTCTGCGTGTTAAGTTTTCTTCAATAACTCGCAAATCAAATTGAGTATTGTGGCCAATCAAAATGGTCGCCTCTGTTTTTTTTGCAAGTACTCCCAGATAATCATGTAATTCTGGAGCACCTGCAATCATATCGTTAGAAATTTCAATTAGTTTTTCTGTGTAACTGTTTATTGGAATTATTGAAGAAATGAACGATTGACCTTGCTCAATAACAGTCATACCTTCCGTTAACACCCATCCAAATTCGACGACTTCGGTAATCGTCATAACGTCATACCATCCTGTGGTTGTTTCTGTATCAAAAAAGAGAAGTCTATCTTTCATTATGAGAGAGCTACAACAAATAATCCGATCACATTTATCATTCAAATCTATAACGCTTCAAAGCTATTACCTCTGCCGAGGGCGGGAGTCGAACCCGCACACGATTGCTCGTACTAGCTCCTGAAGCTAGCGCGTCTGCCAATTCCGCCACCCCGGCAATAGTTTCCACAAATGAATATCAGTGTAGCGATCTCTCGGCTCAGAGATAGACTGTGGCAAACGTCGATCAATTATATCAAATGATGCCTCAAAATACGATGGATGATACAGAAATACTGCTACTGCATCCCGAACTAAAACCTCTTGAAACTGTTTATAAATTTCAATTCTCCCAAGACGATTCGTCTGCAATCTGCCTTTTTCAAGGAGTTCATCAACCTTTGGAGACATCTGACCACTCAAGTTCAATCCTGGGAACGTTGATTGCGTTGAATGCCATAATCCATATTGATCAGGATCCAGCCCCGTATGGATTTCCAAAAAGAGCAGTTCAAACTCTTTTTGTGGTAAAACATTTTGCAAGAGAGATTCGCTCTCGATTCCCTTTAAAATAACGTTTATACCAACTCTTGCTAGTTGCTTCCGTATTTCCAAGGCAATCTCGCGAGAAATTTCGCTGTCAAGAAACGTCATCGTGACCTGTAGCTCCGAATCACTTTTGACCCGATAGGGTGCACCTGAATAAGGATACTTCCATCCCTCTTTTTCAAGTAACGCGCCAGCCTCACTCACTGAGTGTCTATGAATTGCTTCAACCGTGGAGGAATACACATAAGAATTTGTTCCGTATGGTCCATACGCCTCCTGAGAACCAGGAACCAAACTCATGATATATTCCCGATTCACTGCTTTTGCGATGGCATGACGAATATACTCATTTTTTCCAATTTTTCCTTCCTGCACATTAAAGAGAAGAACCCTCGTGTTGTTCGATTGTACCGATTGCTGTATCAAAATCCGTTGCGAGACATTACTCATTTGTTCTAATTCGTCCAGTTCAGTCGTTGAAATTGGCGTAATCGTATGGACTTTCCCAGAAAGAAATGCGGTTCGCGCAAGTTTATATGACGGAAATGTACTTACCTGAATAGTACGAATTTCAGGAGCACCTTTAAAGTACTGTCTGTTTGCATTAAATAACAATACAGAGCCTTCTTTTCTAACAAAACGATATGGTCCAGTCCCAACAAGAGGGAGTGAATCTCCTAACTCAAGTGCTCGAGAAAAAGTAATACCACCATAAATATGATCAGGCAAAATCGGTGTCGCAAGTAACTCGAGAAAGGCCGCGTTTACTTGCTTTAAGGTAAAAGTTACCTCATACAATCCTCGAACTCCGACCTCAACATCATTTGCAATTTCTCCAAGTACCGTCTCCGATGCACCCGATTGCAAAAGCGCAAATGTTGTTGCGACATCTTTTGCGGTAAATTCAACTGAATCATGCCATTGAACGCCACGCTTGAGATAAAAGGTATACTCACGCCCATCTGGAGATATACTCCAGGTTTCCGCAAGTTCAGGAAAAATATTCCCGGATTCATCTGCAAAAATCAAGCCATTGAACAACAGCTTTCCAACAAAGATTTCTGCATCTGTTGCACCAACTCGCAGGGGGTTTGGTGTATCGTAGGTGCTAACAAACCCATACCGCAATTGTCCATCAAACATCGTTCGAGTAATTCGAGATTGAACCTGCCACGAAAGGAGCAAGTATGCAAGTACGCCGACGAGCACTCCAAAAATAATCAAAAAGAATCGTTCGAATCGATGATATATTCCTAATACCCACCAAGGGTACTGCCACAGTATGTCTCGAAGAGACATACGCTAATTAATCACTTTAATATCTAAGTACACGAGAACCATCAAGATAAGAACGATAATGAATGTTGCAAAGAAGAGGATTCTATCGAGTCCTTTTCTCAGCTTAAAAACATCGCCACCTCCTCCAAAGAAGCTTGATCCTTGTTCACTACGATTCTGCAAAATTATCACGATCACACCTAAAATACCAAACACGATTTGCAGTATACTCACCAGTTGTTGCGTCATTTTTCACTTTGTAACCAATTTATCACTTGTGTCACTGTTCCCATAAAAAGCGAAACTACCCCAATTGTACCAAATTCCGCGAGAACTTTCATAAGCGGTGTGTCACGTAGCTGTAACACCACGCCTGGGTGTAATTGGGTAATCGTTACTCCAGCAATAACACCGTCGCTTAAGAGAAATAGCCCAAAGAGGAGGAGTGAATGCAATAAAATCTGAATGACGAGAAACTTCGGAAGTAGGAAAAAAATGCGCACTTTTTGCGACAGAAAATCTGTTGCCAAATAAAGCAGAATAAATATGGTGACATATCCAAACGAGCGAGAGAGAACAAAACCACCAAGCAAATACAAAGTACTCCAAAGAATCAAAAGTCCGATAGCTATTTTTAGAAAAAAAAGTTTTGTATTCATAGCAATTTGTATTTGCTAGTGTACGCTTTTTGCCCGACAGACGCAACAACCAGAAGCGAGAGTGGAGTGCTTCTCAATTACTAGCAATTTCCTGTATAATTCAGCTACGGTACAGAGGTGACGTAGCCAAGTGGTAAGGCCGCGGTCTGCAAAACCGCTATTCGCGGGTTCGATTCCCGCCGTCACCTTTTTCTCGCAAAGAAGTATCTCCTATGCTACACTCACGAATGAAAAGAATTGTTGGCTTTCTTCTTGATTTGCTATTTTTTTGGTCATTTGTCTTTCTTGTCGGAATTCTAGGACTCTTTGTCATATATGGAATCGAAAAAGACATTTCACTCATTAATGTTTATCTGCAATCACATCTCAAGACAACACTTTTGATCGGATACTCGGTTTTTGTTATTCTCTACCTGAAGTACTACTGGATCCTCCCAGTAATATTGAAACAAACGGTAGGGCAGCGTTTAGCAGGGAACTCATTCGAGTCGGAGAAAAAGGTAAACCTCTGGAGAGTTTTTCTAAAAACCGTTATCGGACGTTTTTGGGACTTTTTGTTCTTCCCTTACGCGCTGTATTGCGGACTCAAAAAACGCCCAATTATCAGTACTCGGCTTTCTGGAATTACCGTTACCACAAACCCTCTTAAGAACACACCACTGACATACTTACTGGTCGTCTTCTTTTCTCTCGTTCTCGTCGGCGCGCTCGGGGTTGGAACATATGTGTATCGAACAGGATACGTCTCGATACTTGAAAGATTTACCGATTATGAGAAACAAACAGAAACGCTTACGGCAAATCTTGCATACCAAGATGCCACCTATGCACTTGAAAAATATAAACAGTATCACGGAGAAGATCAAACCTATGCCTATTATCATTGTATTATTGAAGCAAACCTAGCAGCAGACACCACGGCGAAAGAGATTTGTACAACAGCGCGAGAAGCCAATAATGGTGATGACGCGCGAGTCAAAGCAATAACTATTGAACTTGCGAAGGTTTATGCCGCGCTCTATGATCTCTCCCATGCAGAAATACTCTATAAGGAACTCTGGGATACGTACCAATACAGAGAGCTTGATATGAAAAATTATGTGGTCGTTCTTTCAGAATTAGCGAAACACAAAGAAGCAGAGGAGGTGCTGACAACGCTTGTCGCAAAAATTCCTGAAGGCGATTTTGTTGAAATGAGGGATTTTGGGCACTTATTTGAAAGACTGAATAAAGATTCTCTCGCACTTGAACAATACCTTCGTGCCTTAGCTCTTGTGGAGAACGGCAACAACGAATCATTTGAGGGCGAACTTCACTACTATATCGGTGTCATTTTTTATAAACAGACAAAATACGAGGATGCGAAAAAATCCTTCGAACAGGCCAAATCGCTAAACAAAGACTTCGCAGAACCGGCAGAATCGTATATAATACTGATTAAGGATCTTAAAAACAGTATAACCACATAAAAAAAGCCGGGGTGGTGGAATGGCAGACACGGGGGACTTAAAATCCCCTTCCCAAAAGGAGTGAGGGTTCGACTCCCTCCCTCGGCAGAGAATTCAATCAGAGTCGCAATCAATTACAGTCACAGAAACGACTACTTTCTCCTTGTATTCGCACCCCTTTTCAAATGTGATATTATTGATTACTTAACTGATTTTCATGGACTATGCCAACGGCAAAAACTAACACGACTCCCCCAAAAAAGGCGAGGACCGCAACTTCACCCACCTCATCTCACATCACAAAAAAACTTACCAAGTCCTCACACGACAAAGTACTGTTTGGTGTCTGTGGAGGGCTTGCGGAATATCTTATGATTGACGCAGTCATCATTAGAATCCTTTTCGTCATCCTTGCAGTAACAGGATCTGGCGTGATTATATATCTGGCTCTTGCACTAATACTCCCTGAGGAAACCAGCGTTGCAAAATCTGCGAAGGAAGTTGTAGAAGAGAATGGGAAAAGTATGGAAGAGAAAATTGAGCAAATGGCTGCAAATGTAGAAGAAATTGCCAAAAAGAGAAATACTCAAACCTGGATTGGTGTTCTTGTCATTATTCTTGGCGCAATGCTTTTGATGAATAACCTTGGATTCTTCGACTTTGGAAGAATCATTCGATTGTTTTTTGAATCTCTCTGGCCACTCTTTGTCATCGCAGTCGGTTTACTGATTTTAACTCGAAGCAAAAATGACCGCTAAGCAATACGATACTATCTCGTTCGGATTATTGGTCATATTTGTTGGTGTAACCGCCTTTCTTGTCACGTCAGGCTATCTTGAAGCACTCACCATAT
Source organism: Candidatus Dojkabacteria bacterium (assembly GCA_030583685.1). Lineage (GTDB taxonomy): Bacteria > Patescibacteriota > Dojkabacteria. The sequence goes on from CP129470.1 coordinate 153,261, forward strand.
TCTCAATAATTACTCTTATTTGGCCAGCACTACTTATTTTTGCGGGGTTGAAAATACTCTTGGAGGCACGATTTGGAAAGGGTATGGTAGGCGTCCTCTTCGATATTCTCACGTATCTCATTCTCCTCGCCGTATTCCTTTTCGGAAAGGCATGGTTATTGCCGTCGTATCAAAATCCAGCATATGAACAGGTTGAGAGAGAGATTTCTGAAGATCAGTATCCAACGGTTACCTCAAAGGTAGTTGCTCTCACCTTTGGAGCAGCAGAACTGACTGTTCGAGATGTTTCTGGTCCGTCTCTGTTTAAGATTTCTGGTCCAGAAGGATTCACGGTGAATACTTCAGAAGAAAATGACGTATTATCAATCTCCGCTTCAAACGAACAAAAAAAAGGCTTCTTGCGCTTTGCGCAGTGGGGTGTCCCCGTTCGATATTCCGTCGATGTAGGTAAAACATCGATTCCAACAACGTTGTCACTCAATCTCGGGGCAAGCAAGTCTAATCTTTTCTTCGATAAGACAAACTTCACAGAATTGACTGCAAACGTCGGAGCAGGTGATGCTGACATTACGCTGTCTCGAACTTCTCTGCCTAAACACATAGACATAAAAGTCGGAGCAGGTAAAACTGTCCTCACCCTGATTGGAACAGACGCAATCAAAGTTGACTATTCCGTAGGAGCAGGTTCGCTTACAATCACCAATACACAGACACAAGAAACAAAAAATTTTGGAGGAATTGGGACCAATGGCTCTGTTGAAACATCGGCAACACCACTGGTAACCATAGACGTTAGCGTTGGAGCAGGAGCTGTAGAAATTCGATTACAACCCTAATACGTCATTATTTCGAAACGGAAACTTTCTTCCCATCGTAGGAAATCGTAACAGATGTTCCTGCTGCAATTTCTCCTTTCAGTACGAGTACCGCAAGCTCATTTTCGACGTACTTTTGAATAACCCGCTTAATAGGTCGAGCTCCAAATTCGGGTTCAAAACCTTGCTCAGCAACGTATTCTACGAGCGATTCGTCAAATGTTGCCGTTATCGCTTGAGCCTCCAGGAGTCGTTTTACACGATCAAGCTGAAGTAATACAATTTGCCGCACTTGTTCCTTTTCGAGAGGTCTGAATATAATTGTTTCATCAATACGATTGAGAAATTCCGGTCGAAAGTGCTGTTGCAACAGATTTTTCACCTCATTCGTTACAGATTTCCAATCATCTTTTTTCCTAATTTCTCTTCGAACATAATCAAGCAATACCAGAGCACCAACATTACTTGTCGCAATGATAATCGTATTTTTAAAATCTACAGTACGCCCCTTGGCATCCGTTAATCGTCCATCATCTAATACTTGAAGCAGAACATTCAGAACATCTCCATGTGCCTTTTCTATTTCATCCAACAACACAAGAGAATAGGGTTGTCGACGAACTTTTTCTGTTAACTGTCCACCCTCTTCAAAGCCGATGTATCCAGGAGGTGAACCAATTAATTTCGAGACGCTGTGAGATTCCATGAACTCAGACATATCTAATCGAATAACCGCCTCTTCATCGCCAAATATGTACTCCGCAAGCGCCTTCGCTAACTCGGTTTTACCGACGCCAGTTGGACCTAAAAAGAGGAAAGAGGCCATTGGACGCTTTGGATCCGTCAATCCCACGCGACCTCTTCGAATTGCCTCTGCAACAGCACTCACAGCTTCATCTTGAGCAACGACGCGTTGATGGAGTAACTGTTCAAGTTGTAACAATCTTGATTTTTCTTCTTCTTGTAATTGAGAGAGAGGAATTCCAGTCATTTTCGAAACGACACGCGCAATGACTTCAGGAGTAACAACGGGAGTTCCTCTTGATTTCTTCTTTTCCCATTCTTCGGCAAAAGGCGTTAATTTCTCTTTTAATTCTTCTACTTGCTGTTTAACTTGCGATGCTTCTTCAAATTTTTGTGCGCGCGTTAGGGCCTCGCGTTCTTTTTCGAGCGATTTCACACTGTTCTTTAAATCTCGTAACTCCTGTGGTTCGTACTGTGACTCAATCTTCATCATACTACATGCTTCATCAAGAATATCAAACGCCTTATCAGGTAAAAATCGGTCCTTAATATAACGGTCAGAATATTGAGCCGCAGCCTCGATTGCAGATTCTTCAATGGTAACTTTATGAAATGCCTCATACCGATCTCTCACTCCTTTGAGTATTCCAATTGTCGCTGGAACTGTCGGTTCTTCAACCAAAATGGGTTGAAATCTTCGCTCGAGCGCAGCGTCTTTCTCAATGTATTTTTTATACTCTGATAATGTCGTAGCACCAATGATTTGAAATTCTCCCCTTGCCATGGCAGGCTTCAACATATTCGCCAAATCCATTTGTCCTTCTTGCGCACCAGAGCCAACAACTGTATGCAACTCGTCAATAAAGAGAATAACCCTTCCTTCCGCTTTCTGAAGCTCATCGAGAATTTTCTTTGCTCTTTCTTCGAATTCTCCTCGAAACTTTGAACCAGCAATCATTGCGCCAAGGTCAAGCTCCTTAACTTCTTTGTTTTTTAATTCGTCAGGCACATCTCCAGAGACAATTCGTTGTGCTAACCCTTCCGCGATTGCAGTTTTTCCAACACCAGGTTCACCAATCAATACCGGATTATTCTTTCTGCGTCGAATCAAGATCTGCAACAAACGAGTAATTTCGTCATTTCTTCCGACAACAGGATCAACCGCACCTTTTTTTGCAAGTGCACTGAGATTCCGGGAATATTTGTCGAGTGTTGGTGTTTGCGTAACTTGAGCAGCTCCTTCGCCAGCTTCATCACCTTTACCGACGATTTTCAATACTGCCTGACGAGCAGTAACCATAGTAACACCATATTTTTGGAGTGTTCTTGCGCCAAATCCATCTTGTTCTCGTAAAATTCCTAATAGAAGATGTTCTGGACCAACATACGAATGTCCCAATTCAATTGATTCTTGAAATGCTAACTGCAGCGCCTGCTTCATACGTGGGGAAAGATCGAGATCACGCTCCGAATAACTTGATCTAACCTGTGGTTTGTTTTCTTCTAAGTACGCCTGTAATAAAGGTACTGCTACGCCTAACTCCTTTAAAATTCTCACCACAACATCGTCGCCAAGAATCTCCAACAGCAAATCTTCTGTATCAACAAACGAGGCGCCTGTACTCCGAGAAGCCTCAATCGTCCGTGCAAGCAGATCTTTTGCTCGTTGTGAAAAATAAGAAAGAATATCTATTCGTTCTTCGTTATTATTCATACGCAAGTATACCACAACCTAGCAGTCCCAGTCTAGACTGCCAATTTTGCAATTTCCTTTGCGAGCAACCTATCTGCCTCAGCGGAAAACAGTGACTTTCTCTCCGTATCAGCCTGTGCCTTCTGCAGTGCATCAGAAAGAACTTCATAGAGTACTTCCGAAGTGCAACGATCTTGATCGATTATGTCTGCTTTTCCACGAGCTTTTAAAATCATGGCATTGGTGTATTGTTCATTCTTCGTCACCCAGGGAATAGGTACAAACACGGCAAATAAGCCATTGAGACCAACTTGGTAAACGGTATTCGCACCACTTCTTCCAAGAAAAAGGGTTGCTTTCTTCATTAAAAATCCAAATTCTTCGTACACGAATTTCCTGATAATCAATTTTTGACTTAGCTCAGCTGGAAGTGCTTTCAAATATTCTGTGAACTTTGCGTAATCATTATAGTATTCATTCTCTCCAACTTGAATAACCACAATCATATGTTGAAGTAGTTTATTCAAAATAGGTCGTATTTGCTCATTTAAAAAATGGGAGCCTTGGCTGCCTCCACTCATCAGAAGAATAGGGGAGGTGTTCTTCTGATCTTCTAGCCATTTGAGTTTTTCCAAATATTCCGTTTCATCTAACAAGCGGCTTTTTTCCTTCTTCAAGTAACCAAGCAAGTGTTCATAATCAGAGATACTGTAAATATGCTTCATGGTAGGACTCCCGAGTACCAACGCTTTTTTTCGAAAGTAGGGGAGAGAAGATTCATACGTCAAGACAATGACATCTGCCCAATACTGTAATATTTTATTTGTTAATCCTATACTGCTGGTTTGTTCGTGTATGACAATTTTTGCACCCAGAAGTTTTCCAACGATGACCAAGGGAAAGCGAAACATACCCACCAAATGCGACAACGACTGAGGGTTTCAACTCTCGCAATAATTTCCAAGCATCCCAGAAACCTACAACAATTCGAGCCAATAGTTTCAGAGAATTAACACTTATTGTTCGTTGCACTTTTCCCATTCGAATTTTCCTAAAGGGAATGCCAAGTCTATTACAGATTCTCTCTTCCATCGGCAATTGACGAATTTCTCCTTCCATGGTGAGCGTACTCCCCACAAACACAAGATCCTTTGAGAGTGTCGGAAAATCTGATTGAAAGGCTTTAAGTGTTGCAATAGCAGCAAAGACATGTCCGCCTGATCCAGCTGCAGCAAAAACAATTGATGATTTCGGCATCGTTTCAATTGTACCACAAGATATGCTAGGATAGTGCATGATTGGAATGTATCTTCTGCTCAACTTAATTCAGGCAATAACTGAATTTTTACCCATTTCGAGCAGTGGTCATTTAGTGTTATTTGGAGAATTGTATGGTCTTTCCGAAGAGGGGATAGAATCATTTCTGCATCTTCCAACAACCCTCGCGATTTTAGTTGTGTTTTTTCCGACACTCCTTCACATTCTTAAAAGTCCAAAGCTTTGGGGAATTTTACTTGCAGCAATGGTACCTGCAGGGCTAGTTGGATTACTGTTGAGTAATGCAATAGATTTAGTTTTGTATTCACCGATTGTTGTCGCAGTAAACCAACTCTTTTGGGGAAGTATGCTCTGGTACAACGCAGTAAACTACCATACACACAAAGGAGAAAAACCAAAACGATGGCAAGAACTAACACTTCGTCAAGCATTTACTATCGGGCTTCTGCAAATTCTTGCACTTATTCCCGGAACTTCAAGAAGTGGCATTACGACATTAGCTGGTATGTGGAACACCCTTACGCCACAACAAAGTGCAACCTTTTCCTTCATTTCTGGATTTCCTCTCATCCTCGCTGCATCATTACTTGGGTTAAAGAAAGTCCTGTCGAATGGAGAACTAACCGCATATGTTGAAACGATTCCACTTCTTATCGGCATGCTCCTGTCGTTTATTGTCGGCATTATCTGTATACGACTTTTTATCTCGCGACATACCTTACTGGTCATGAAAATCTCGGGCATCTACAGAATAATTCTTGGAACTCTTATCCTCATATGGCTTATATAGCAGCAGGAACGCTAAAAAAATCAAAACTACAAGTACCTGTGGGAGATGTAAGGCCAACACAAAGGCTATTGCGCTTAAGTATTTTTGATATTCTTGCTGATTTCATTGAAAATGCTGCAATTTTAGACCTTTATGCCGGTACCGGCGCCTTTGGTATTGAGGCATTGTCTCGAGGAGCAAGAAAAGTGGTGTTTGTCGATATTGCCTCTAAAGCGGTAGAAATTATCAAAGTAAATTTGCAAAATCTCGGGCTCCGAGATAAAGGCGTTGTCTATCAATCGGACAGTATCACGTTTCTTGTCAAATCTGTTCGTAAGCAACGAACCTTCGATATTATTTTTCTTGACCCACCTTTCACCAAATTACGAGCCATGAGAACCGATGAATATTCAGATTATATGCTTGAAATTATTGATCGAGCAAAACGATTGCTGCGTCCTCAGTCACTTATTATCGTCAAGACACCCAAAAAATTGCCACTGCCAATTCCTTCTGGACTCACTGTTGTTGAAGAACGGACCTATGGTCTCAACAGAGTGGCGTTTTTAGCACAAACAGAGTATATTGTACAAGAGGAAACTGCCCATGATACAGGAATTACAAATTCAAAAACCTAACCCCTTTTCCTACATAGGACAACTTTTTGATTTTATTCGAAATTTTTTTGCCTGGTGGTACGGAGACATCCCCCTTTCTTTACTGAGTTTTCTCAAAAGAGTACTCGTCATACTAGACGACACAACATCATTTTCCATAATTCTTAAAGGTTTCTTTAAACCTTGGAAAAATGATTACAATATCGCTGGATGGCTCGTTGGCATGAGCATTAAAGCAGTGTATCTCCCGATTATTCTTGTGCTCTTTCTATTGACCATTAGCTGTATAGTGCTGGCACTTCTCGCACAACTCATTATTCTTCCAATCATCATTGGACTTATCTTGCTTAATCCGTTTCTTACACCATGAGTAATGTATTCACCGCATTCCACGACAAAAACAAAGACAAAACATCTTTGTACGACAATCATGCTGTCATTGTCGATCAACAATTTGAACCCTTTTTAGTTACTCAGTTCGACCTTTTTTTTGTGTCATTACCCGAACTCACAACTCGAATTCAGCAACACCAATCCGTCCAGAAATTCAATTCACACAAAAGAATTACCGCTTCAACACTCTTAATCCTCGCCGTTCCTCTTGCCTTACTCTATGTTCTCCACTTTTTCTCTCTCCTTCCTCTTGAATTGCCTGCACTTGCCCTTGTGTTGATTAAACAAGAAATCTTTTTGGCTGCACTTGCCCTTCTCATTCTCTGGCATGATTTAGCAACCAATTATGATGCTCCGAAACAGTTACCATACTATCCTGAACTTGACGACTATCTGAAAGCTACCATTGAGCAACAAGGAGTTCAGTTTCAACATTACTTGATTCAAAATCCCCTTGATTACTTCCACCCTACAACCTTTGACTTCTTAGTTGCAGGAATTGTCAGAACGAACAACGGAAGTTATCTAGATTCCTCTCGATTGCTCAAAAGGGTACTTCGCCACGCCCACATTCAAAATATTCTCAAGAAACTAGAAATTCCGGCACTTACAGACCGATTGGCTACGGCTTTGACTCAGGAGGCGTCTCCTACCTATCACTATACTGCGTTACAGTCGTTTATCTTATATGCAATGGAACAGGCAATTGTAACTCGAAGCAGGAAAGTTTATCCAGAACACGTTTTACTTGCTTTGTTTTCTGTTTTTCCGATCTTGCAGCAGGTACTCCTCGAATATCGGGTTGATTTTTTGACCTTTACTAAAACAGTTGAACATTACCTAATCGAAGAACAGTACCAAGCACGAGTGAATGCATTTGATATTTCCATACCGTATTACCGAAAGGGTGGGGTCGCAGACGGGTGGGTGAAAGGCTTTACGTTTTACCTCGACAAAATTTCTTTCAATGTTCTTGAACAAATAACACAAAGAGGAGGGTTATACGGTATCGGTCATACAAAAGAAATTAATACACTTCTGGGAATTCTTCAGAAAGAGTATAATGCGAACACCATACTTGTGGGAGACCCAGGCGTTGGAAAGAGTAGTGTTATCTACGGATTAGCACAAAGAATACTGGATGGAGATGTCCCCCCAAATCTCAAGAACATCTCAATCAAGTCGATTGACCTCAACAAGTTCCTGTCACTTGCGCAATCAGGGGCAGGCGGATTACCAGAACTCGTCGCAAAACTTTCCGACGAACTGCGCAAACAGGTTGGAACTATTCTTTATTTTGACGACTTGGAAGTACTTCTTTCAACGGGTACAGGAGAAGGAACAGCGATGTCTTATCTCATGCCTCTCCTCACCGAGAGCCCTGTCCCGATTATTGGAACTATGACATTTGCACAATATACCCGATTAAAACAAAACTTCCCAACGGTCATCGATGCGTTTAAAGAAGTGCGTGTTGATCAAGTTTCCCAAGAAGATACCTTGACTATACTCATGTCGAAAATTTCGCAACTCGAGCGATATCACCGAATTACCATCAGTATACCCGCATTGCGTGACATCATCACCTTGACTGCGACCTACTTACCAAACAAAAGATTTCCCAAAAAAGCCGTAGAACTCCTCGAACAGGCCGCAGCAGTTGCAGCAAATACAAAAGAAAAAGTGCTGTCTCGGGACTTAGTTTCCCAAACTATTCAATCTCTTGCAGACATCCCCATTGCGCAAGCATCACCTGAAGAAGCAGAAAAACTCCTGACGCTAGAAAAGCGAATCCATCAAACCTATATCAACCAGCACGACGCTGTTCTTGCAATTGTTGATGCATTGCAACGAGCGAAAACTAATGTTCGAGACACCTCAAAACCTTTTGGCGTTTTTCTCTTCTTGGGACCATCAGGAGTGGGGAAAACAGAACTTGCAAAAATTACTGCACAAGAATACTTTGGAGCTGAATATGCACTTATCCGTGTTGATTTATCTCAGTACAAACTCGATAGTGATATCAACACCATTATTTCACTATTAAAAAAAGTGACGCTTCGTCCCTATTGTCTGTTGCTTCTCGATGAATTCGAAAAAACAACTACCGTTATTCAAGATATGTTCATGAGACTTTTTGACGAGGGGATTGTCATAACACCAGAAGACGAAACCTTGTATTTCAATAACTCGATTATCATTGCAACAAGTAATATCGGCAGTAATCTTTTAGTGACAGCAACACCAGAACAATTTACAGAGGCGCGACAAGGAGTCCTCGACCTCCTGCATCAGTCGATCAAGATTGAACTACTCAATCGCTTCGATAAAATCATTGTATTTAGCGCGTTATCGCTTGATCACTTACAACAAATTACCGTACTCATGCTCAATCAACTTGTCGAGAAGTTGCAAGAACAAGGTATTAAAGCTCAATATAGCGACAGAACAATCGCTTATATTGTTTCTCGCGGATACAGCCCAGGAATGGGAGCTCGACCTCTGAGAAGAGTCATTCAAGACACTTTGGAAAGTGCCCTTGCAAAGTCAATTTTACAATCACAACAACAAACTGGACGAAATCCTTCCTCAGTGCATTTTGACGAGCTACTGCCACAGATGCCACTCCCACCTCAAGAAGCCAAAACTGTTGACACAATCGAAAATTAGTTCGATAATGGGAAGCTAAATTATTTTCCATCTACATGACAGTTTTTTTTGGAATAGCAATTATTGCGGTTGCAATTGTCTTCTATGCAATCAACCTTTATAACGTCCTTGTCCAACAACGTATGGTTGTGCGAGAAGCATCTGCAGACATTGAAACGCTCTTAAAAAAACGTTTTGATTTAGTTCCAAACCTAGTCAATACCGTCAAAGGCTATGCAAAGCACGAGGAAGGAGTTTTTACAAAGGTAACTGAACTACGCACACAAATGCAAGAGGCATCAGGAGATATGGCGAAATTGTCTGAAATTAATAACCAAATGACGCAAACGCTTAAATCACTGTTTGCTGTTGCAGAGAATTACCCTAACTTGAAAGCTGACGCATCTTTTCTGCAATTACAAGCACAACTAGCCGACTTAGAGACAGAAATACAAAAATCCCGCAGATTCTACAACGCAACAGTCGGAGATTACAATACAAAACTTCAGGTGTTTCCAAATGTCCTGTTTGTAGGGATCTTCAAGTTTACTCCGGCAGAATTCTTTGCAGCAGCTGATGAAGAAAAGCAGAATGTCAAAGTAGAATTCTAATTAAAGAAAATGAAAAAAGTTATTGTTTTGATAGGAGCGCTTTTTCTGTTATTGCAATTTGCTTCCATTCAAACAGTATCTGCGATAAGTCAAGAGGAAATCAGGGCTCGAGCACTCGAATTCGGACCTCCATCACTTTACTTTGACGGAGTAGTGACACAATTCAATTCAACCGTAACCGTAGACCAAAGAGGCAATGCCACGATTGTTGAGAAGATTTATGTTTACTTTCCAAATCCACGAAGAGGGATTTACCGTTGGATTCCTCAGAAAGTAACGGTTGGAAGTCAAGTACTAGAGCAACCAATCTCCCTTAAAAGGGTCACTTACCAAAAAGTATCTGCAAGGAATGAAGGTTCTCACCCTATTGGAAGAAAATATTCGAAAGAGGAGTCAACCAGAGCGTACCTCGTAGTAAGAATTGGTGATCCTGATGTCTATCTCGAGGGTGCATATGAATATACCATCGAATATTCAATGAAAAACGCAATTCGTTTTCAAGAGAATACGCAAGAATTATATCTCAATATAACAGGACTAGAATGGAAACTCCCCATACTCGATGTCACAGCAAGCGTTTCACCTGTTGCAGAGAATCTTCCTACTGTGTGCTATACCGGATTGCTAGGCTCCGTTGAACAAAGATGTCGTATGGAGCAGAAAGATAATGTGCTCTCAATTGTTACGACAACCGATAAAAAACAAGCAGTACAAGGGCTAACCATTGGAGTACAGTATCCTCAAGATACTTTTATTGGGCCAACAGAATTTGAACTTCTGCTTGAAAAGATTCTCCCCTGGACCCCATTTCTTGGAACATTGATTGCCTTGGCATATGCTTACTCCGTCTGGTCAAAATTTGGTAAAGATACGCGAATCAGGACAATTCCACCACTCTACATTCCAACAAAAACAATGGAAAACACGAATCTTTCAGTTCTTCACTCACTTCTCTCAATGAAACCTTTACCCCTTATGGCTACGGCAGAACTTATTCGATTGGCAGAGAAGGGATACCTGACTATTCGTTATGAGAAAAAGAAGCTCACCCTAGAACTTTCAGAACAACAGCAAAAAACATTACCTAAATATTTGAATTCGCAACCACAGTCACTCAATACCTTAATCACCACAATAACAAAAAATTTTCAGGCAGCTACGCAGGTTGCTGCCCTCAAAAATATTCATGCAAAAATGGCGGAGGCAAACAAACTTGCCCAGAAAGAGTTTGAAACGGCACATTTTATTGTTTCAGATTCAGTTAGGTGGCGAAATATATTCATTGCTGCAGCAGTTCTTCTCGCTATCAGTTCTTTTATTTCCTTCGCAATCATTGGAGAGACCCTCTTATACCGTTGGTATACGATTTCTGCAGCATTACTTGTCACCGCACTCATATTCTTCCTCTTTAGTATGATCATGCTCCAAAGAACAAAAGAGGGAGATGAGCTAACACGAGATCTACTTGGATTAAAACGCTACATCAAGGCAGCGGAATTGAAAAGGCTGGAATTTTTTAATAATCCAAAAAAAATGATTGCACATTTTGAACAAATACTCCCATATGCAATCATTCTTAAATTAGACAAACGCTGGACTAAAGAGTTTAGCCCAATACTGGAACAACTCCACTATGAACCTGCGTGGTTGGTCAGCGATATGCCATTAACTCGCAGTCTTCCCGTTACCTATGCGGCAATGTCATCATCCATGGCAGCAAGCATGACGAATCTTTCAACACCACCAAATTCTGGGAGTTCTTCTTTTGGAGGTGGGGGAGGCTTTAGTGGAGGTGGAAGTGGAGGTGGCGGTGGCGGTTCTTGGTAAAGAATGATACGATAGACCATGCCTCGTTCATTGCCCAATCGAGTTTCAGCGTTTACCTTAATGGAGTTGCTTGTTGTACTAGCAATCTTTGGCTTTCTACTTCTTATGACGTCAGGAATGTCTGCCAGAGTTCGAGATACCTTCATTGCACAACAACAAATAAAGAATTTTGTCCAAACCACAAGAATTGTCAGAAGGAAATCCATGCTCGTCACAAGAAATGCAAATGATAATGAGTGGGTACATGGAATTGGAATGCAGTTTGAGAAAACAACGGTTGACCTAAAAGAGGTCTGGCAGGTGAGACAATTTAAAGCACTTCGAAAAGTAAATAGTGCCTATCAGTTTTATATTCCATTTCCTACAAACTCTATCCTAACGCTATACCGATGCTGGAATGTTGACTGTACGACTGTTTCCGGGTCAGGCTTCTCAACGAATTTGCTGCTCACGCCGTTGGAAAACACAACCGTACAAACCCTCCCTAATGGCATGGAATTGCAGATTACACATAATCTTTCAGGAGGTTTACCAAGCACTTGTAGTCGCGCACTTACGTTAATTTACGAGACAATTAATGGTGAACTTCATGCCTATTGTTCAGGAGACAGTAACAATCCGGTAAAACTCACGACAACTGATGAACTCTTGATTACGATGAAAATTCGCTACGCGAGCGGGGCAAACTATCAGTATACGTTTAATATATCAAACTCAGGAGAAATTAATGCAGTCTTACCAGAATAGTAACAAAATAATTACCGCCATGACCCTCATCGAAGTACTTGTTGCCCTCACCATTGTGTCGTTTGTCTTTGCTTCCTTAACACAAATGACCTTTACTGCCTTACGGAGGACAAAGAATCTCGAGTTACAAGATAAAATGAGAAATTACGCAACTGAGGCAGTACAAATACTCTACAATCAAAAGGATACCAATTGGGACTCAGTATTGGGTGATTCTGGGGAACTTCCTCCCGTTGTTCCAAACACAGGATCCACCTACACGCAAGCCTATGTTGCCTATGATTCATCGATATCAATAAAAAACATTTCAACAGGAGACTGTGAGTTCAACGAAGAGGAGAGAGTACTCATCGGCACGAATTGTGAACTCACCTCAGGAAACGAACAAGTTACCGACACTAACCCCGTACTCTTCGGGCGACTAATTCGCAGATTCGATGATAATCAACCCGATACCAACAGTCTAAATCAAAATCGAGATTTTACCACTGACGCAGAAATTGAAATTATTGTCGCTTGTATCGAAGGAAAATGTAAAGGAGAAGATTTTACACCGTTCAAACTTAACTTAACCGTATATCGTACCAGTGGACAATAAACAGACATTACACGTATCGGCCTTTACGTTGTTGGAAATGATGGTTTCGATGACCTTAATTTCGGTCATTTTTCTTATGATTATGCAATCTTTTAACGCTATTCTTCTGGGCTCCTACTTAATTGATGCACGCACAGCAGTCAGAAACGAGAGTGAGTTTGTCGGAGAATATTTCAAATTACGGGTAAAAAATGCAGACCCCCGTTCAGTAACCTGTAACAATACGGGTTCAGCAAAATATATTACGTGGCAATCGAAAGGCTCAAGCGACTCCTGGGTATTTTTTGCAGAACCACAAGGAGATAATACCTATCGGTTTTGTATGTACCAAAATCCGAATCCCGGCGCTACTCCAGACCTCAAGTGTCATAGAATACTTACCTACAACGATGTACGTGTAACAAAAGTTGATGTCACGTGTGAGGCACCCGATGCGGACAGAGCGCAAATAGCGAACGTTAATCTAAACTACACCATGGAGTCGACTGCGAAATTGGGCGATGGTCCTGCAGTCAAAGGAGTTTCGCGCTTTGTCACAGTTTCAATTCGATAGTAGCGGTACATTCCCTTATAAAAAGAGCAGTGCAATGACGCCCCACGGAATCATCACTGTCAATAATGGAATTTGTTGGCCTTGCTTCAAGCGTTTTTCAAGAAGCAGAAACGCAAATGCACCAACGAGAGAAAGAAGAAGTATCCAAGTTGTTTTTTGAAATCCAAGAAAAAGCGCAAACAATAATAACACGATAACATCCGCTGCGCCAAATAAATCGCCAACTTGTTTCAGCTTATACCGCTTTCTTAGCAATACAAAAGCAAGAGAGAAGAGCAGCACCGTAAGAATGAGACCAGCGTCAACGAAATAGACAGGACCAGTGAAATAAAGGTACCACATTCCTGCAAACATAATGGACCACGATACCAACCAACTTACGGGTATCGAATAATTTTTATAGTCCTCATACATGATTAACGCAGTTGTTGAATACAACAACAACGTCGCCGCAAGGAAAGGAGTTTCAACCATATTGTAGGCATATAAACCTGCCAGTACCGCTCCCCATCCGGAAATAAAAAGAATCTCAAACCAAAAATACCTCCGTGAAATTTTTTTATTACAATAAAAACAGCGAGACTTGGTCAGTAATCGACCAAATACGGGAAGCAAGGCCCACCAAGGAAGTGGTGTCTGGCAAGAATCACAACGGGAGCGACCAAATAATGAGCCAATAAAGGTCCCCCGATCAGAAATTAACTGCACATACTCTGATAACAGAACACCTAAGAGAAAAAACCAAAGTACGGCAATCATAACGACACGGTGCTAATTGTTCCTACGACCTTCCAACTGTGCACACGCAACTTCCTCGTAGTTTGTCCCAACACAATAACAATCTCTTTCATTACCATCACCCTTCCTAACCAAATTCGATGCAGCTGTCGTATTCTCTAAAGTAACACATACTGCGTATCGCAATTTAGTGTTACCTGATTCATTAACATAGTACTTCATATACCGCTCATTCTCACCGGGATTGACATTCGAATTTCCGCGTGGCCATTCACCTTCTAGATAATCTTTAATTCCAACTCGACCCTCGCCATCAATTAAAAATCCTTCAGTAATTGTCCCCGAAGTACCCATTATTGGGAACGCTCCTGAACAGAATTCCCAATCATTCCCAATTTTTGTGCCCTGACTAACACATTTCGGATAACTCGCATAATCAGAATAATATGCCTGTAAGGCAATTTGTACTAATTCAACCGCTTTTTTACGCTGAGTATCTCGTGCTTGACGAAGTCCAAAGCTTAAGCCGGCAAATGCTCCGACTGAAAGAAAACTAATAATCGCCATAACAACGAGTAATTCCACAAGGGTAAATGCTTTTGGTTTCATTGGCAGTTAAGAATATATTATTTACACAAAGATAGACTATTTTATCGATTGCGTCAAGGTAAACATAGGGTAGTAAATTGCGGAGACAATGACAGCGACCACACCACCCATAACCACGAGCAGAATCGGTTCAAGAAGTGAAGAGAGTGTCGACGTTGCTGATTTAATCTCCAGATCATAATACTTTGCTACCTTACGCAGCACGGTATCTAATTGTCCAGTTTCCTGACCAACATTAACCATATATCCTACAAGAGAGGGGAAGTATTGACTTTGTAACAACGGCACTGCAATTGAGACACCGCGTTTTACTTGATCGCGCATAGCAGCAACCTCATCTTTAAACCAGACGTTACTCAGCGTTGCTTCGGTCAATTCAAGGGTCTGTAAGATTGGAACACCACTACTAACCAACAAATACAACACACGACTAAACGTGGCAACTTGCACTTTAACAAACAAAGGTCCAAAAAGAGGAACTGTAATAATAAATTTATCCCAAACGCGTCTTCCTTCGGGGGTAGAGAGAAAATATCGTAAACTCACCCCAGCAGCGATGAGAATAAGTACCAGGAGATACCAAAACTCAGTCATAAAGTTACTAATACCAATGACAATCTTGGTGATTAACGGGAGATCGGCCCCAAACGAAACAAATGCATCTTGTAATTGTGGCACCACAACAGCCATCAAGAAAATGACGACTCCAATCATAACCACCGTTAATACCGCCGGATACGCAAGGGCAGACATCACCTTACTTCGAAGTGCATTTTTCTGTTCGTACTCCCTTGACAGTTTTCGTAAAATGGTTCCTAAATTCCCACTCTGTTCACCCGCTTTGATTAAATTGACGGCAATTGAATCAAATACATCAGGGTATTTTGCAAACGAATCAGATAACTGAACGCCACCAGATACAGCACGAAGCACTTCTTTGAGAACTTGTCGAAAACGAGGATTTTGTGCCTGCAGACTCAACACTTCAAGCGCGCGGGTAATAGAGAGACCAGCATTCAACATAATTGAAAACTGCTTCAAGAAAATCATTTTGTCTTTCAGAGGGACTCCTCCGATATTTATTTCTTGCAATTTCTCAAGCGACAAAAAACGAGAGACTTCATCAACAGAAACAGGGGATAATCCTTTCTGAAACAGCATCGTAACGACTTCTTCTTTAGTTCCCGCAGAATAATTTCCCTTCACGCGTTCACCATTTGCATTGACCGCCACATAAGAGAACAATTTTTTGTCTGCCATTACACTAATTCTTCAAGTAATCTAGCCATTTCTGTCGCATCGAGCGCATACCGTAGCGCATCGTCTTGGTCGATTAACCCTTCTCGGTACAATCCAAGAAGTGATTTTTCTAAGGTAATCATACCAATATCGACACTCGTTCGAATAATATTATCAATTTGATAAATCTTATTCTCACGAATTAAGTTTCTAATTGCTGGAGTCATCAACATAATTTCAAGTGCAGCACGACGGCCACCACCTTTAATTGGGATTAATCGCTGAGCAACAACAGCCTCAAGAACATCTGCCAATTCGGTTCGAATTTCCTCCTGTTGGACATCAGGATACATGTTAACAATACGCTGAATCGTTTGCGCAGCGCTATTTGTGTGTAAGGTTGCAAACACGAGGTGTCCTGTCTCAGCAACCGTAATTGCCGCAGAGATAGTCTCAAGGTCTCTCATTTCTCCAACAAGCACAACATCAGGATCTTCACGAAGCGCGGATCGGAGTGCACCTTTCCAAGAATGCGTGTCATCACCAAGCTCTCGCTGAGAGACGAGTGCTTTTTGCTGAGGAAAAACATATTCAATTGGATCTTCAATCGTCAAAATATGTTTTGGATGCTTCATATTAATTTCCTGAATCACTGCTGCAAGGGTGGTCGATTTTCCGTGTCCTGTAGGACCAGTTACCAACACCAATCCCTGCTCCATATCAGAGAATTTATGAAACAGATCTGGTAGTTTTAATTCTTGAATTGTTCGAATTCGGGTTGGAATTAATCGAAAAGCAGCAGAAATATAGCCACGCTGCCAATAGGCATTAATACGAAATCGCCCTGCACCTTCATGTTGGTACGCCAAATCAACTTCACGGTTTACTTCTAATTGCTCCTTCTTGTCATCAGGCAAAATCGAGTAAATAAGTTCCTTTGCTGTTTTTGGATCGAGAATCGTATCACCAACAGTTACAAGCGATCCGTCAATACGAATCATAGGCTGATACCCAACGGCAAGGTGAAGATCTGATGCATCTTTTTCCACGACCAGATTCAATAAGGTTTTTGTATCATACGCACCGGGCATTGATATATTTGCTCGAGGTTGAGGAGTTACAGGAGTGGCGTTTGGTTGTAATGCATCCGACGTCACAACTGGCATATCGAGAGAAACAGGTGTCGTTTGTGCTGTGTTGTCAACTGCTGTTGTTGCACCAGAAACTTCAGATACTGAAGGTACTGCCGTAACAGCAGGTGATGAATCAATCGTTGGAATGCCTGGTGACACAGCGCCAGAAAGGAGTGGAGCGGATGTTGTTGGTTCTGAGGGTTGCGTAATCACTTCGGGAAGCGAATCTCCTGGGGCGTCTGCGAGTTCTTCGTTTGTTGTCAGTAAATCAGGGGTTTCAGCCATTTTCTGCAAATCAGCAAGTGTATCAACAATATCTGATTTTTCTGTTTCATTCAGGGGGGGAAGGGTGGGTGGGTTTGCAGAGACCTCGGGAACCGATGTAGACAGATTATCATCCAATGACACTGCAGGTGCCTGAGGAGGAATTGTTGAGGGTGGACTTACGGTCTGACTCACAGAGGTACCAGGTATGCCAGGACTCTGGCCGGGCATTGGGGGAACTTGAGAGGAAGGCTGAGGTATAGGTGTTCCTGTATTTAAATCCATATGTTGTTCATCTAAGTTATTTCGCTATCACTTTTTGCAACACGAGCAATCTCTTCGATTGTCGTAATACCTTCAATTGCTTTCAAATAGCCATCCTGAATCATAGTCACCATTCCTTCTTCTTCTGCCAACTGCTCAAGGGTATCAAATTCCGCATTACGCGCAATTCCAGAAGCAAGTTTATCGGTAACCGTTGCGACTTCGAAAATAGCCATTCTTCCTTTGTATCCAGTATCACCACATTTCGCACAGCCAGAACCTTTATACAGGTAAATACTTGGACGTCCTTCAGGAGTCATTTCAGGAGGTTTCACCGGAGGTGAAAACTTAAATTCTGGTGAATCAGGTGAAAAAACCTGTCGTTTCGAGAGTGTCTCCACATATCGCAAGACATCGAAGTTTTGCAATCCACCAAGTACTCTCGTAATTTCTGCAACAATTTCTGGAGAAGCCAATTCTGCAGTACGACAGTGTGGACAAATCGTTCGCACTAAGCGCTGTGCAACGACACATTTTACGGTAGAGGCAACCAAGAACGGCTCTATTCCCATGTCAATTAATCGAACAAGTGAGGCAACTGCACCGTTCGTGTGGAGTGTTGAAAGCACTAAGTGTCCGGTCAGTGCAGCACGAATTGCCAACCGAGCAGTTTCTTCGTCTCGAATTTCTCCAAGGTACACGACATTGGGATCTTGACGGAGCACGGAACGGAGAACCGTAGCAAAGTCTAAGCCGATATCGTGATTAACCTGCACCTGCGTTATTCCTGAAATTCGAATTTCAACAGGATCTTCGATTGAAATTATGTTAACCTTCGGATCATTTAAGCGAGAAACCGTACTTGCGAGAGTACGTGTTTTTCCACTTCCGGTTGGACCAGTAACCAAGACAATTCCGTTGGTCAAACTCACGCTTTCTATATATCTTTTATATCCTGAGCCACGGAGTCCTGATTCTTCAAGAGGAGGGATTCCGGAGGTTCGCTCAAGCAATCGCATCACCACTTTTTCACCATGTACCGAAGGAAGCGTCGAAACACGTAAATCAAACTTTCTATCTCCAACCGTAATGAAAAGTCTGTCATCTTGAGGAAGACGAGTTTCATCAATTTTCATGTTGGACATTATTTTGATTCTCGCGATTACAGGGGAAAGAAGTTCCCGAGGAAGGGTTAATTTTTCATGTAATACACCATCAATACGATATCTAACCCGAACACTCCGTTCTTGTGGCTCAATATGAATATCAGAAGCGCCAGACTGTGCCGCGTATACTAAGACAGAATTAACAATTTTTGCAACAGGAGCTCCTTGGAGATTTTGGGTTACATCACCGACGTCATCTGCAGAAATAACCGTTTCTTTTGTACCTGATTCCTGTTGATAACTGGAAACCGCAGCTTCTACATCACCACTAATCATGCTTCCAAAACGAGTACTGATATACTCAGAAACAGCACTTGGAGTTGATGTGTATACCTCCAGTTGGCGAGGCAGAAACTTTACTTTCCAAAATTGAATTGCATTAATATTAAAGGGATCTGACATAACCAACTTTACTCGCGTTTCGTTCATCTCAAAGGGAAATGATTGTTGCTCTCTCAATGCATCAACATTAAGCCCAGCTAGGAGTTCCGGCGGTACCTGAACATTGGAAAGGTCGTCAATAAATTGGATATTGTAAACAGCGGCTTTCGTTTTAAACAAATCTTTCTCAGTCAGTAATTTCTTTTCCAGAATGAGCTGAACCTCGCTTTTATTCTGTTGCGCACATTGCAACTTAATCTGATCAGATTGTTCTTGCGACAAGAGCCCACGCTCTACAAGAGCAGACAGCAATCGAGTATCAACACCAGTATAGGGCAGTGGCATGGTACAGTGTACAAGATTCGTGTTTCATTTGCAAAGCCTGACAAGTTCATTCCACGCCAAAGAAATCATATCCCTAAATAAAAAAGCAGGGTTACGCAACTGACATTACGGCTTTAATTGCTTTCCCCGCCTTTCCGTTTTATAATCCACCCATGGCTAACTTCGAATTATTCAAGGGACCGTACAATCCACAAATCACAGAACCAGCGGTTCTTGAGTACTGGGAACGGAATTCGTTTTCGAAACCAGAATACAATGCGCAGACAAAACAAGTCGATTCGCTAGACGAACTGAAGAAGGAACTTACACAACATCCAGAAAAGAAATTTACGCTCATCAATCCGCCACCAAACGCATACGGAAGGCCACATTTAGGAAATATTTCAGGATATGCCTACCAAGACTTGATGGGAAGATTCTGGAGAATGAAAGGAAAAAGAGTACTCCTTTTTCCTGGAAAGGATCATGCCGGAATTCAAGGTGAGATCGTCGTCCTGCGAGAGCATTTTCGGCAGCAAGGAAAGTCAAAACAAACTATGACCCGTGAAGAATTCTATGCGGAAACATATGAATACTTTACGGAAATGATGGCTGCTGCACTACAAGACGAAAAAAGAATCGGGCTTTCTGCAGATTTTGAAAGGAATGTTTTTACGCTGGACCCGACAATTGTAAAAAATGTACTTACCACTTTCGAAAAACTCTACGAAGCGAACAAGGTATACAAGGGCGTCAGAATCGTTAATTGGTGTACTTCCTGTCAAACTGCCCTCGCAGATATTGATACAGAAAAAAAAGAGAGAGAAGCTCCGATGTATTACTTACGATACCCGCTGGTAGAACCAGTTGGCAACATTACTCACATTACGGTCGCAACCACTCGCCCCGAAACCATGTTAGGCGATACTGCCATTGTGGTACACCCTGAAGATGAACGATATAAACAACTCCACGGAAGAAAGGTGTTACTCCCTCTGGTAAAGAGAGAAATTCCAATCATCACCGACACACAAGTGGACAGAGAAGTTGGTACAGGCTGCCTCAAATTAACACCCGCGCATGCCCCAGAGGATTACGAAATTATGCTTCGCTGGAATGAGAATAATCCCGACAAAGCAGTTGGCTGGATTAACGTCATAGACCCACAGGGAATGATGTGTGGCCCTATTGGTAAATTCCGAGATATGAGTTCAGATGCGGCAATGAACCAAGTTCTTTCAGATTTCAAGGAACAGCAGCTCTACGAAAAAGAAGAACTACAATCACAGCGGATTCCCGTATGCGAAAGATGCAAATCCATCATTCAACCACTTATGTCCAGTCAATGGTTTATTCGTGTTGATGAAATGAAGGAACAGGCGCTCACGGCAGTCATGGAGGGAAGCATTACGATTCATCCGAAGTATATGACAAAAAAATATACTCACTGGATGAAAAACTTACGCGACTGGCCAATATCACGTGCACTCTGGTGGGGTTACCGCTTCCCCGTTTGGTACAAAGGAAGCTTGGAGACGACCTACGGAGACGATGGTAACGTGAGTGAAAAAATTGGAGGTATTGCCGTCAACGATTTTGCTGATGCAGTAGCCCAAGGATTGGCAATTGTTTCTCAGTCATCGCCAGGGGAGGGATGGATTCAAGATGAAAATGTGTTTGATACCTGGTTTAGCTCTGGCCAATGGCCATATGTTACGCTTGAAAAAGAAGGATTACTCGACTGTATGTACCCAACTGATACTATGGAGACAGGGTACGATATTCTTGAGTTATGGGTATCTCGAATGATTATGCTTGGGTTATTCAGAACAGGAAAAATTCCCTTTAAAGATGTCTATCTGCACGGCATCGTCAAAGCAGAGGATGGACAGAAAATGAGTAAATCAAAAGGGAATGTTGTTTCCTTAGATGATCTCGTCGGAGAATTTGGCGCCGATGCAATCAGAATGCTTTATATCGTTGGCAACAAGGCAGGAGCAAGTTATCGTATCGATAGAGAGAAGCTTGCCGGAAACAGAAACTTTCTCAACAAAATTTGGAATGCTTCCAAGTATGTCTTTTTTTCAACAGCAGACTTACAGGAGCCTTGGGAAGTTACCCAAGCTTCTCTTTCCTTGGCTGAGGAGGACAAGGCAATTATTGCAGAAGTTGAGAAACTTTCAGAGCAAGTCAGCAAGAAAATTCAGAATTTTCGATTTGGGCTTGTTGCAGTTGATCTCATACAATCCTTTTGGCACTCGTTTTGTGATGTTTACCTTGAACAGGTAAAGGCACGACTGTATACCAAAGACAAAGAAGGTAATCCGATTAACACCTCTCCCGAACAACAGGCATCAAGGAGAGCTGGTCAATGGACACTCTGGTACGTACTCGGGGTTTATCTGAAACTGCTTCATCCCTACGTTCCGTTTATTACTGAGTATCTCTGGGCATCCTATCCCAAATCTCCAACCGACAGTGAAACAATAATGCATACCGCGTGGCCTGATAAACACACATGACACACTTATACATTTGCAATAATGAGGAAACTCTGCAAGAGACTATATTAAAAAAAGTTTCTGACACAATCCCCGTAAGAACTGACATTCTTGCCCGTATTACCCATCCAGATTTTCACCTCCTCAATGGATTTGAAACAGAAACTATTGGTATTGCTGACGTAAAACAGTTTTGCAAAATCCTTCATAAAAAGCCCTTTAAGGCAGTCGCTCAGATCGGCGTTATTCTTGGCTTTGAGCATGCTACAAACGAGGCTCAAAACGCATTGTTAAAAGAATTCGAAGAACATGCAGACAATGTCATCTATATTCTTGGAGTACTCGACGAAAGCACACTTCTCGCGACGATTCGTTCGCGTGCAACGATACATTACATCGGGGCACAAGTACAAAAAAAAGAACAAAAGGAATTTCTTGAAATTGCACACGCATATCTTTCACCTGCCATTGATTTACTCGATACATACGCAAAAATAAACAATAAAGAGTGGTCAAAGCAGACTGCAGAAATGGTTCTCCGCATTCTCTACGAACAGCTCCCAAAAAATCGAGGAGCGCAAAAAAAATTATTACGTGTGCAAAAAAGCAGCGAGTACCTAAGAAACAATGTTTCACCAAAACAAGTCCTTTTGGCATTATTTCTCGAATTCAGAAAAAAATCCTAAAAATCTCAAGTACATTACAGCACTCGGTGGCAATGTAGATTTTAATACGAAAACATGGTATAATACACTCGCAATCATGACCAACGATCCTTTTAAATCGGGCTTTCTCTGGGTACTCAAACAGCTCGCAAAACTAGAAATGAGTAAACATAAGAATGCCCTTGTCATTGGCATCACCGGTTCATCTGGCAAGACAACAACAAAGGAACTCCTGGTCGCATTACTCGCACCGTTCTACAAACATCGACTGAAATTTACAAAGAGAGGTAATTCCGAAACAGGAATACCCTTTGAAATCCTTGATATCCCGGTAAAAAAGTATCCTTATTGGAAATATCCTTTGATACTCTTACAAGCACTGGGGACAGTTTTATTGACACGAAAGAAATTTGACATTTTTGTCGTTGAATACGGCATTGACAGCCCTCAAAACCCGGGTAATATGGAGTATTTACTCTCAATTGTTCGTCCAGATATCTCGATACTGCTTTCAATAACCGCGGCCCACGGAGAACGGTTTGAAGCCTTTATTGACCCTGCAACCCCACCGTCAAAACGTGTTATTGCAATTCAACGCCTCATCGCAGAAGAAAAAGCAAAGCTCCTTACTGCAACAAAAACTCCTTCTCACGCCTTTGTCACCAAACAGGCGGCACAGTTTCTCCCTGCAGAAAAATTACACCACTGGACCGTTCTTGAGGCTTCTGACTCGACCTTTCACCTTGACAGTCTTTACAACACCTCGGAAGGGTGTACTATCTCCGTCCAACTTCCTGATGGATTAGTTAACACAGTGATTCCTGGAGTTGCGTTAAGTAATGCAGCAAAAAGTAATCTCCAATTCGGTTTAAGGGTCCTGTCATTGCTGAAAAAAAACTTGCGCGTTGCCCTGAAAAAACTGCCTGAGCATTTCAAACCTGAGCCAGGTCGTTCTTCACTTCTTCCCGGAGAAAAAAACACTCTTATCCTTGATTCGTCCTACAATGCTAATCCACTTGCGGCTATAGAATTATTTGGCATTGTTAAGGAATTAGCCAAGAAAGGAAAACGCAAAAAAGTCATTGTGCTGGGAGATTTCCGAGAACTTGGCGAACAGTCAGAAGCGTTATACAAAACAGTCATCAAAGAAGCAAGTGCCGTTGCAGATACTTTGGTGCTCACCAATAATCTGATGAAAACCTATGGAATTCCTGCTGCAGAAGAAAACGGATTTGTTCACAACCAAAATCTCTACTGGTTCGAAAACGGCAGACAACTTGCTTTCCATATTTTAGAAGTTGTTGAAGAAAATAGTGTCGTTCTTTTCGAAGGCAGTCAAGATACCGTTTTCCTTGAATATGCGGTAAAGGAACTTTGTGCACAGAAAGAACAACAGTATATTGAAAAAAATATTCCCAGAATGACACCTGACTGGATTTCTATGAAATAAGATACACTATGTCATGCAACAACAGATTGAGGGACAGACAATAGCACGAAGGATCGAAGCAGCGATTCGTCAAGAAAGAGAAACACTCCTTCAATCACCCATTCTCGATATTATTCAAATTGGCAACGACCCAATCTCGGAAAAGTATGTTTCCCTCAAACAAAGAAAAGGTGCAATTCTCGGCATTTCTGTTCGCTATCATCGTTTGCAATCGCAAAAAAACACCTTTTCTCAAGCCAGAACACTCATAAAAGAAATTCAAAACGACACAAATGGCATACTCTTTCAACTACCAATCGAGCCAAAGGCTGATACGGAACGGTATTTACGTCTTATTCCTCGTCGACTTGACGTTGATGGGCTATTGTTAGAGGAATCGCCCTTCCCAACAGCGGTGGCAGCAGCGGTGCTGACAATTATAAAAGAACTTCCTATACAGCGTGAGACACGAATTCTTGTACTTGGAGAGTCACCCTATGTTGGCAAGAGCATTTTTCGTGAACTCAAGAAACATGGTTTCACGAATATTGAGAGTATTAACGAATTTTCAGAGAATCCTCAAGAAAAAATTAAAAACGCAGCGGTTCTGATAAGTTGTGTCGGCATTCCCGGAATATTTTCTGAACAAGACGTGACACAGGGGGCAATGCTTATCGATGTGGGAACAAGCCTAACAAAAGAGGGAAAAGTAGTGGGAGATTTTCGACTCACGCCTGAAGCACCTCGTTTCGCTTTCTATACTCCCGTACCTGGCGGCGTCGGACCGATCACGGTTGCCTGTTTATTACAACAAGTCACACGTCGTGCAAAACAAATGTCTCACAGCTAGTTATTAAGAAAGAATCGTTCCCCGAGTAGTACCATTCTCGGTAAGAATTTCATGAACCGCTCGTATGTCTCTTCCATCTATGACTATGAAAGAGTAGCCCATTTTTTCCGCTAACTTTGCCGCAACTGCATCGACGGGAAAGCTTGCACCTGGCTTATGAGAACTCGTGCCAATCATCATTCGATACTCTTGCCAGGTCATTTTTTTCTTCTTTCTGGCAGTTGCGACTTTCCGAGGGTCTGCGGTATAAATTCCGTCAATATTTTTAAAACTCAAGACCTGCTTTGTTTGAAGCAATGAGGCAAACAGTAAGGCATCAACATCATGACTATGCCCAGGTTTCCATCCGGCAGCAACAATTATTTGGTATTTTTCGAAATCCTTGTGCATTTCCTGAAGATGCGCATACTGTTCATATTTCACAACGTTAGGATAAACCACTTCGTAGCCAAGTACTTCACCCGCAAGGATGCGAAAAAGGGTGGCGTTAATGTCTGACGCTGCCATCCCCAATACATGAAAATCATTTTGAGTTTCAGGTTTTTCAAACTTTGCCTCCTTAAATTGTTGCAAATACCATCGATTTAAAAAACCTCCACCCACAACGATAACAGCACGCGCGTTTGTTTTCTTAACTTCTTCTAATAATTCTCTCGCATAAACAGTGTCAAAAGGTAATTGCCCCAGTTGTAAGGAACGCGATGCAGTTTCGTACGGAGATAGGAGTGAACCTCCCAGTTTAATCACTTTCCAGTTGAGCATTACTCTCATTGTGCCGTTTTTTTATGACAATGACAAGTGTCGATTCTCCTTTATCCAACTTAAAGTCATGTGATTCTCGAGATAAAAGCTCATTTGGTGAGGCGAAATGATATTGTTCATACAACTTCGTCATCTCTTTTCCAAGGCCAACAACTAAATCGAGTTGCTGTTCAGAAAGCTCTTGCGCCAGAGTGGACAAGTAACCGAGCGTTTTTTTCAATCGAAAGGGAGATTCAAAGTAGACGAGTGCCATTTTTTCCTTGACGAGTAAGGGAAGATTATCTGTAATCATTCGTCTGAACTCTCCTTCTTTTCTCGGAGCGAATCCCCAAAATAAGAATTTTGTTCCAGCCAAAGGAAATGCACTCACGGCGGTCGTGACTGCAGAAGCACCAGGAATAGGAATTACAGGGATGTTTTTTTGATAGGCAAGTTGTAACAATTTCGCACCTGGATCGGAGACACCAGGAGTACCTGCTTCAGATAGTAAACCAACCGTTTGGTGTCGAAGTAAAATATCATCGAGAATAATCTTTGCCATACTCACATGATTGCTTTCGCGATACCAGCGGAGTGGCCGTTTTATTCCATAGGCAGCTAAGAGCTTTCCTGATGTTGAAGGATTTTCCGAAACGATGTATTCGCACTCCTGAAATATCTCAACAGCGCGATGTGTTAAATCCTTAAGATTGCCAATCGGTGTGCCAATAACATACAGCTTACCCTGTGTCATACATGAATTGTAGCACTTTTTCAGCTCTTTTTGATAATTGTCGCGATATAGTGATCACACAACTGCTCAAATTTGTTATCAATATCCTCTTGTTTGTACAGGATAACTGGTTCAGTAAAACGGCTAGCAATATTTTGCTTTTCGTCTACAGAAATTCCTTCACTTGCCCACGGAATTGCTGCAAGATATTTTTCGGCAGAGACGTAGTAGTATACTGCCGTAATACTTGCCCAATATGCAGCAGAAAGTGTCATAAGACTTGGTTCAAACACAGAGACTAAGGTACAACCTCTGAGTGAAACAGACTTCCTTATTTCGCACCCTCGATCAATTACACGAAGGTCAGCATGAGACAGCGCATTGTTTTCAGACGCAACACGACTTGCTTCGTACACTAAGGGAAGTCCTTGCTCATCAAGTAATACTGCCGCAGTAGCTAAGTTCCTTTCTAGAACAGCACCTGCTGCAAGTCGATATAATTCATCTCGTATTTCGTTCGTGAGTGTACTCATGTCAGATACTTAATAATTTACTATCACTATTGTCGCAAGTAATAAACAATATTCAAGTGAAAAAGTTTCACTTACAGTTCGTCAAAATACTCACGCGTGACATATGTCAATTGTTGAGGGAGCACTAGTAAATCAGTAGTATTAGAATATCCTGGGGTTACGGTTCGTAACTCTTCTGGAGTCAGCAAGGAAAGGGTTCCCTCGTCTATATGCAACTGCGTTGGTGCAGCATGCAATTTCCCAGAAATAACAAACATTATCGAATGCTGTATGACTTCTTTCGTTTCTAAATTCCGATAAAGGACATCAAGAATCAGTGAAAGGGCAAGGGGAGAGGTTAATAAACCAATGCTTCTTACATACTGTTGTGCATGTTCCAACAAAGGAGTTTCCTTACTCATTCCTAAAGAAAGAACACCTGTGTAGCCAAGAAACGGAACTTGTGTCCTCGTAACTGCCAAAATCTTCCCTTCATACTCCAATCGAAGGAGCAGGTAGGTGTTATTCGCAGCATCAGCCAGACCTCCTGTTGCTTTATAGGAAGACCATGCGTGTTTTCCAAATTGCGTGAGTTGATATTCTCCGGTTGATACTTTTTCAATAATTTGTTGCGAAACCAGTTTTTGTAGGTGATACACAAACAATTTGGGATCAATATGCTCCGGTTTCAAGGCATTAAAAGATGCTTTCCCAAGGACTTCGAACTTCCGTAAAATTGCTTCTTGAACGGTGTGAAGCAACATTTAGGTTACATCGATAATTTCAAATATATTCGGGAAATAGTGATCACCACCAAATGGTGTTTTACAGAAGAGGAGTACTCGATCGTTTACCTGTATTATTCCTTCCTGTTTCGCTCGGGCAAGAATTTGCTGCACCGCGTTATCTCGAGTTTCACTGGTTGCTTCCTGTACAAAGGCACGAACGATTCCTTTACTCAGGAGGAGCGTTCGAGCAAACACTTCTGAACTCACAAATGCATATACTGGCTGAAAGATTCCATGCCGTGTTAAAAGTCGAGCAGTACGTCCAGTCTGTGACACTACAATTACTTTATCGATATCTTGTGCCATTTCAACGCAAAGCGAGGCTGCCGCTTTCGTTAAAGCATCGGCAGTAATTGACGCATCTAGCGCTCGTGAGTGGATAATTTTTGGTTGTAAGGTAGATTCAACTTCAATTGCCGTCTGAGACATAAAGGCTACCGCTTCCGCTGGGTATTTCCCTGCAGAGCTTTCGCCAGAAAGCATGATTGCGTCTGTTCCCGTAACGATTGCTGTTGCCACATCATTTGCCTCAGCACGTGTGGGACTAGGATTTGTCGTCATTGACTCTAACATCTGTGTGGCAGTAATTACTGGCTTTCCTGCATTATTCGCTTTTTCAATCAAAAACCTTTGGACCATAGGTACTTTTCCCAACCCAAGCTCAACGCCAAGGCCACCACGTGCGACCATAATACCATCGACGACTTCCAGAATTTCATCAATATTATCGATTCCCGCTTGGTTCTCGATTTTTGCAATAACTTTCATATCAGACCCAGTAATAAACTCCTTCACTTGCGCGGCTGCTTCTTTATTCTGGATAAATGAAGGCGAGACAAAATCCCACCCTGTAACCACCGCATGACGTAAGTTTTCCTTATCTTTCTCGGTTAGAACATCAGTAGTATACACACATCCTGGAAGATTAAGTGCCTTACCGGGTTTCAATACTTCTCCAAAAACAACCTCACAATTCATCACCCCATTTGAAATTTCTTTTACGACGAGTTCAACATCTCCATCTCCTACGAGGATGACTTGTCCTGGCTTCACAAATTGATACAACTGCGGATAATTTGCAGGATAGAGCGGAGCAGCCGGAGAGTTCCCAATCATCAACCTCATTCCTGGTTTTAACGCAATTGGCTCAGGGAATTTATTCAAACGTACTTCAGGCCCTTTCACATCGAGCATCAGCGAGACATCGGAAGATACCGCACGGACAAGCTGCTTCACTTTATCCATTTCTGCTGGATCAGCAAACGCACCGTTTACCCGTGCACAATTCATTCCATTTTCGATCATCTGTTTCATCACTGCAGGATCCCACGATGAAGGCCCGATGGTACAGACTATTTTTGTTTTTTTGTTCATACGCTCGCATTATAGTATACTCCACCATGAATAACAAAACTAAAATTCTCGCCGTTGTTGGTGTTATCGCACTTGTCGTTATTGGCGCAATCATTTATACAATTTCAACGGTAATGCCAACACAAGTTAACACAACCAATGACACACCAAATACCGCAACCACGCGAACAATTGTTGATGGTCCCTTCACCGTTACCGCTTTTTATGCAGCTGAGAACGCGTGGCAATACAAAATTTCTGCGCAACTTCCCACGCCCTGTCACGAAGCAGCAGTTGCTGTTTCTGTTGCAGAGAGCATGCCGGAACAGGTGACCATTCGAATTACTCAATCAAATACCGCAGAGATGTGTGCGCAAGTCATTCAAGAGTTTAGCTACGAGGGAACGTTTTCTGCGAGTAAAGAAGCGAATATACTGGTAAGAGTAGATAGTGATTAATTTGTTTCATTGACCAACAGGTTTAAGTGTCCTACTAAGATACTTGCCTCAAAAAATTTCATTTCCCCTATAACTGTAAAGCACCCTCAGAAGTCCACCAACACTTCCCATATGTTATAATTCTCAGACATGGCCAAAACAGCGATAAAAAAATCAGGATATGATGCAGCGAACATTACCGTTCTCAAGGGTTTAGAAGCAGTTCGACAGCGACCAGCAATGTATGTCGGTTCAACAGATATCAACGGTATGAACCACATCTTTTACGAAGTGCTCGACAACGCAATTGACGAAGCACTTGCAGGGTTTGCAACTCACATTACGGTAATTCTTGGAAAAGATAACTCGATTACTGTCCAGGATAATGGGCGAGGAATTCCTGTTGATATCCACCCCGAAACAGGAAAAAGTGCTCTAGAAACCGTCATGACCGTTCTACACGCAGGGGGAAAATTTGACAAAGGCTCATACAAAATTTCTGGAGGATTGCACGGAGTTGGAATGTCTTGTACCAACGCATTGTCAATCAATATGACAACCAAGGTTTTCAGGAATGGAAAAGTGTATCAACAAGACTACAAACAAGGAATCCCACAAACCGCACTCATCGAAACAAAGGCCACGCATCATGCAGGACGAACGGGAACCGTGCAACATTTTACCCCTGATCCAGAGATTTTTGGAGACATTCAATACAATCCAAAAACAATTGAGACCAGGATTCACTATCAAGGATTCTTAACGTCTGGCATTACCTTTACGTTTGTGAACGAAATGGCTGCAACTCCAGTTACCAAGAGATACTATTTCGACAAAGGTATTCTTTCTTTTGTGCACAACCAAATGACCGGAACCGCAATCATGAAGACTCCGTTTTATGTGCAAAAAGAAAAAGACGACATCATGGTAGAAGTCGGTTTCATTTATACCGACACAATGAGCGACAAGATTCGTACCTTTGCAAACAATATTGAAAACTCAGAAGGCGGTACTCATCTTGCAGGATTCAAAGCAGCGTTAACTTCCGCAATTAACAAATACGGCTTAGGCAATAAATTGCTTGATGACAAAACAAAACTAGAAGGAGAAGATGTTCGGGAAGGATTAACCGCAATTGTCTCCGTCAAGCTTGGGCATCCCCAGTACGAAGGTCAAACAAAGATCAAATTAAACAACCCTGAGGTTAAAAGTGCTGTTCAAGCGGTCGTTTCGGATGCACTCGCAGAATTTTTCACTGAAAATCCACAGGACGCCAAGCAAATTATTTCTCGTGCGGTTCTTTCGTTAAAAGCTCGAAATGCAGCAAAAGCAGCAAGAAACGCAATCCTCAGAAAGAATGCACTCACGTTTACTGCATTACCTGGAAAACTTGCCGATTGTTCAACAAAAGACAAGGATAAATCGGAAATCTTCATTGTTGAGGGAGACAGCGCAGGTGGATCAGCGAAACAGGGTCGAGACAGAGAGTTTCAAGCAATTCTCCCGTTAACAGGTAAACCCATTAATGCAGAAAAGCATCGTGTTGATCGTGTTCTTCAAAACGACCGATTGAAAGATTTAGTAACCGCTCTTGGTTGTGGTATTGCGGACCAAATGGATATGTCCCGACTTCGTTATGGCAAAA
The DNA here is from genome assembly GCA_030583685.1 of Candidatus Dojkabacteria bacterium. Taxonomy (GTDB): domain Bacteria; phylum Patescibacteriota; class Dojkabacteria. Next base: position 184,327 of record CP129470.1, read on the forward strand.
TCATTATCATGACCGATGCCGACGTTGACGGTTTACACATTACCGCACTGGTCTTGACCTTTTTCTACCGCTTTATGCGTCGTTTAATCGATGATGGACGTGTCTTTATTGCACAACCACCACTGTTCAAAGTTGAAGTCGGAAAAGAAAAGTACTGGTTTGTCAGCGAACCAGAAAAGGATACGTTCGTTGCACAACAACTGAAAGCAGGTCACAAAATTAAGAGCGTTCAGCGATTTAAAGGTCTTGGAGAAATGAACCCAGAACAATTAAAAGAAACGACTATGGACCCAGAGAAGCGAGTTCTTAAGAAAGTTTCTATTGCCGATGCAGCCGCAGCAGACCAGTTGTTTGATATGCTTATGGGAAATGAAGTCGCTCCACGAAAGAAATTTATTTTGCAGTACGCAAAGTACGCAATGTTAGATGTATAAGATACATTCTCAGGAAGAGCCCTCCGTCTTTGATGAATTTATGCAGTAAATTGCGTTCCAGCTACCTTTTAACATAAATTCTTTCATTCCTTTTTCTCTCAATTGCTTCAACTTGCGTTACCTCTCATTCCTCTCTATACTGTTCCATATCTAACCTAGCTGCCCAGCTCATGAAAATTACACACATACAAGCCTACGAAATTCTTGCGTCAGGTGGATATCCAACTGTTGAAGTAAAAGTTACCCTTGACACGGGAACTATTGGTATTGCTTCAGTGCCGTACGGAGCGTCAGCAGGAACACATGAAGCAACTGTTCTCACAGACAAAGACGAGACCCGCTGGAATGGACAAGGAAATCTTACCGCAGTCAACAATATCCTGACAGAAATTACCGCAGCAACTCGCGAAATCGATGCAGACAATCAAATTGCACTCGATTCTGCACTCATTGCACTCGACGGGACACCAAACAAAGCAAGATTAGGGGGAAATGCAGTTCTTGCTGTTTCGCTCGCAACAGCCCGTGCAGCAGCAAACGCAAAACGCCAACCATTATATCGTTACATGATGGATACATATTCGCTTCAACCTGACCTGAGCAAGCTTCCGCAACCCATGGTTGTCGTCATTGAAGGAGGAAAACATGCTGACGAATCAACTGATTTTCAAGAGTTTTGTATCACCGCAATGGAGCAGAACTCTGTTACAGAAAATGTGAGAAAAGCGTTAGAAACGTACCACCACCTCAAGAAAGTCCTCAAGAACGAAAAACTGTCCATCAATGTTGGAAATGAAGGCGCGTTTGCACCAAACGGTATTGCCTCCAACGAAGCACCGATGCAGTATATTGTTGAGGCAATAAAAAATGCAGGATACACGCCAGGTAAAGACTTAGGCATTTCAATTGATGCTGCTGCAAGTGAATTTTTCACCGGCAACTACGAACTGAAACTGGAAGGAAGACAGTTTACCGGAGAAGAACTTATTAATTTCTACGCGGAATGGGTGGACAAATATCCGTTTGTTTCTCTTGAAGACATGTTAGCAGAAGACGACTGGGATTCTTGGGTTGCGCTCAACAAACTTTTGAAAGAGAAAGGAATTACTCATATTGGCGACGATTTAACCGTTACCAATATCACTCGACTGCGAAAAGCCATTGAACTTGATGCAATTACGGGAATTATTATTAAACCAAATCAAATTGGAACTCTTTCTGAAACAGTTGCGTGTTGCAAAATCGCCAACGAACACGGCATAACAACCGTCACCTCACACCGGGGTGGGGGAGAGACGAACGACCACTTCATAGCAGATCTTGCTGTCGCGGTTGGAAGCGCATATGTTAAAGTTGGTCCAACACGAGGAGAGCGCGTGAGCAAATACAATCGGTTGATGGAAATTGAAAGAGAATTGTTGAAGAGATAAAGCAGAGGTGAAGCTTTAACGCACAGTAACACAAGTGCTGAGATAACCATATTCGGAACATCTCGTCACTGTGGAAAATTCTTGATTGCGTAAAAAAATCCAGAGGGAAGGACTTGAACCTTCAACCAAGGGTTTTACAGACCCCTGCTCTGCCATTGAGCTACCTCTGGACTGCCGTATTATAGCGAGAAGGGGAGAGTTTCGCAACTCCGCGAACACAACGTTGTAACATCAATCGCTTAACTTGCTCTAATACGTTGACCCGCTTTACTTTTTTGCCACACTTGCTGTACACTCGAACATATGATTGTTTCAAAGTTGCGAAAATTTCTTACTCGTTACCTCAAGGCCGTTCATGCATTAGAAAAGAAGCATCCAACACTCAATGCTTTCCTCATTCTCATTGCCTTTGTTTTTATTTGGAGAGGAATTTGGGGACTTCTCGACACCTACTTTTTTCCAGACAATCAAACACTCAGTTACGCCTTGAGTGCACTCATTGGATTCGGGTTACTCTTACTTGACGATTTTAAACTCGATGAAGTCAACTAGCAAAAAAAACATTATCAATGCGGTCAGTATCCTTGCACTCGGAGCTATCTTATCCGGTGGAGGGATTTTTCTCTGGCAGAACCAATTTACCTTTAATTTCACACCACAAGCCTCAACGCAAGATCTCCAGTCTGTCGTGCTCCTCGGAGAGAAAAGCAACCTTTCCACAGACAATTACGGACAAGGCGTGGTTGACGTGCTTGCAACCAAAACTCCTCGAACAATCGAGTTTATTGATCAAGCCGAAGTACATCCCCCTATTGCCAGCCCACGCGATCAAGCTGTCCTTGCGTATAATGCAATGAATCGTCCTATTGAAGGACATGTATACTTCCTTCTGGTACTTGGTAAAAACGCTTGGATAGAAGGTTTAGAGCAGCAAGAAACCATTGCAACAACAACCGCATCCATAAGAAAACAGGTGACCGATTTAGTAGAATTACTCGCTGCAAGACCAGGTGCATTTCCGCAAGGGTTTACCATTTTCCTTGCGGCATTCCCTGATCCCCTCAAGGGCACCGGAGACGCACAACATTGCGGGAGTGATTTTCCGATTCGAGAGGCAAAAACCATTGCAGAAACCTATAAAGAGATTACTCGAACGATTGAGGCTTTGTCAGTTCTTTACCCTGAGTATATAGAAGTAGTCCCTGTTAATAATGCCTTTTCTGCTCATACGTTACTCGACACAGAATCATGGTTTTCAGATTGCGTCAACCTCAACGCAGTAGGAGAGCAAGAACTTTCTAAACGCTTCTTACAAGTAATCGAAGTTGCGAACAGGTAGATATTTGCATTTATTCCCAAAAGCACTTGACTTTTTTGACAAATTAGTGTATTATTTAACTATGACGTTGTATCAACCGAACCAAAAAGTTAAAAAATTAGCACAAGCGCTGCTCACGCTACAGGACCAAAAAGAGCTGATTCTTTTTTTACGCGATCTGTTAACTGAACCAGAAATTGAAGAATTAGCAGGAAGATTGTCAGTCGCAATAGCGCTTTCAGAAGGAAAAAGCCAACGAGTCGTGGCTAAAGAAACAGGTGTGAGTATCGCAACTGTTACTCGAGTCAATCAGTGGCTCAAACGAGGGATGGGTGGGTACCAAAAGGTTATTGCAGCATTAAAAGCATCTAACGATTCACATTCACTTCATCATTCGACCAAGCAGTAGCTTGTCGTCTGGTGCTTTTCTTTTTCCAAAAATAGCAAAGAACGAGGTGATAAGCGAAAGAAGTTTCCTTGTCACGTCAAAGCCTTACAGCTTCATAGCTCTAAAGCTTTAATTAAATTGCTATATAATACAGTATGTCAACAACATACCTCTCGACGAAACCTTACAAAGGTGCTCGCGACTTCTTTCCAGAAGATATGCGAATAAGAAACTATATCTTTTCTGTGTGGAGAAGCATTTGTGAACGATATGGGTTTGAAGAATATGATTTTCCGATTGTCGAAAATTTGGAAGTTTTTGCGTCAAAGTCCGGAGAAGAAATTGTATCGACGCAACTCTTTTCCTTTGCCGATAAAGGAGAACGTAACGTAGCGCTTCGCCCAGAACTGACGCCAAGCACCGTTCGCATGATTGCCGATCGCTACAATGAACTACCCAAACCAATTAAATGGTTTATGATTGGCAACAACTGGCGTTTTGAAAAGCCACAAAAAGGACGAGGAAGAGAATTCTATCAACTTGAAGGGAACATCTTTGGCGTTGAAGGAGTCGAAGCTGATTTTGAAATTTTCTCGCTCATCGTTGCCATCATGAAAGAATTTGGAGCAAACGAAACCATGTACCGCCTTTACTACAGTGACCGACGCCTCATTTCGCTGTTGCTCGACGAGGTCCTGAAGCTTACGCAGGAACAACAACTGTCTGCTCGCAGAATTATGGATAAGCGGAAAAAAGTGACTGCAGAGGAATTTGTAGAGATGCTTGCCGCAGTTGGAATTACCGGTAAAGCAGCAGACACTATCGAAGCATTTATGAACAGTACCTTTTCAGAATTACCAACACTTCTTCCAGAAAAATTGTTGGCCGAAAATCAAGGTTATCAAGATGTATTACAACTTGAACAATTACTGATTGACTTTGATCTGATGAAATATTGTCAATTTGACCCCGGCATTATCAGAGGGTTCGATTACAGTGATGGTTTAGTATATGAAGTATTCGACACAAATCCTGAAAACAAACGCTCGATGTTTGGAGGAGAGCGCTTTGACCGACTCATTAACGTGTTTGGCAAATTCGACATGGCAGCAACAGGCTTTGCAATGGGTGACATTACCTTACTCGAGTTCTTAAAAGGATGGAATCTGTTGCCAGAATTGCCAACAACAACGAGAGTTCTGGTCACCCGGTTTCCGGATGACAATCCAGCGATTTTTACGTACGCCGTAAAAATCGCCCAGCAACTTCGCGAAAACGGCATCTCCGTTTCGCAGTACCCAACAAAAGACAAACTCGAGAAACAACTTAAATACGCGGAAAAGTTGGGAATTCCTTTTGTTGTTATTGCGGGGGAAGGAGAGTTAGAATATAATACGGTAAAGCTTAAGGAATTGAAGAAGAGAGCAGAGCAGACTGTTGCTCTTTCTGAGCTTGCAAATTATTTTAGTAAGGGTAAATTATGAGAAAAGTTCTCATTACAGGTGTTTCAAGAGGAATCGGAAAGGCAACCGCAAAGCTTCTTGCTCAAGAAGGGTATTATATTGTCGGAACCTATAAGTCAAACAAACAGGCTGCCGAACAGCTTAAAACTGAGATCAAAAATATCGATCTCTTCCAAGTCGATCTCTCCAAAAGGAGCGAAACTCTTGAGTTTGTTGAAAAGCTCAAGAATGAGAATTTCTATGCAATTGTAAATAATGCCGGAATCTTAAATTTTGAACAGTGGGAGCAACTCACTTTGGAAAATTGGGATACAACTCTTGAGGTCAATGTTACAGCTCCTCTTCTTATCTGTCATGGCTTGCGTAAGTCTATAGGTGCAGGGGGAGTGATTATTAATGTATCTTCAACAGACGGGTTAAAAGGGGCATTAGCCTCAATTCCTTACGCGGTCAGCAAAGCAGCATTAACCAACCTCACATTGAGTCTCGCAAATGTATTTGGACCACAAAATGTTCGAGTGATTTCACTTGCCCCTGGGTGGATAGGTGACGGCATGGGTTCTCCCGTTATTGAAGATGCGAAATGGTTTAATCCTCTAGGAAGAACTGCAGAGTTCAACGAAATAGCATCAGCGATTTCCCTCCTGTTGTCTGAAAAAGCAAGTTTTATCAACGGTACAAACTTTATCGTTGACGGCGGATCAATGGCAGTTGATTACTGCATTAAAAAAGAAAACGACCTGACTTAATATACCGCAACAACCCCATATTCCTTTACATCAAACAGTTTCTTCACTTCTTCTGGAATTTCCGTTTCAAATTGCAACCCTAGTTCTTTCGCAACAAATTTTGCGGTCACCTCGTAGGCACGGCCCCCGATTGCATAAACTCTTCCATGAGGAATTGTTTCTCCAAAAACTTTTTGATTTGTTGTTACCGTAATTGGTGCATAATAGTATTTGCTTTGGAATGCTTTTGCTGAGTTGGCCGACGCTGTGTCTCCCGCGTACACGGATACCGTTTTCTTCATCGTTGCGAGTGAAGGTTCCGTAAAGTAGAGCGCGATGAATTTCTTCAACTCTGCCCATTTCCCGTAGCCTTGCACGGGACCGAGTAAATAGGGGTTAAAATTAATGACCGAAATCAACTTTCCCACGCTACCTCCCGCATACAAATCGATTACGTATGAATATGAAACAGGCTTTCCCTTATCTTTCAATATACCAACGCCGGCTTGCACATCTTCCAAACGAAATTCGCTCACAGTCAGGTTTTTTGAGGCGACTCCCAATAGTTCCATTACTCGTGTAGGGTTTAATAATGTTTCATTCTTGACGGCTTTGTCGATGACTGCCTGAATCACTTCTTGTTGCCGCCTCGAGCGAGCGAAATCGGACTCTTCACTTTTTGGAGTGACACCTTTCCTGATTCGGCTATACTGCAGTGCCTGTTCACCATTCATCTCATTCCAGCCGCGTTTAAAAGAAACCTTTTTATAGCCATATGTTTCAGTCGGGTACAACCCTGAAATATCATATTCTAAGTATATCGAAATCCCTCCCACAACATCGATTGCGTCAATAAATCCTTTCAAATCGACCATAGCATAATAGTGAATATCTCTTCCCGATAACCCACTTACCACTTCAACAAGCTTTCCAAGCCCAGTTCCTTTCTTTTGACGCTCACCAATCGCATACATTGAATTTATCCTTGTAAAATCTGATCTGCCCGGAAACTGAACCGCTAAATCTCGCGGAAAAGAGAGCATCGCCAATCGATGCGTTTCGTGATCGTAGGAAGCCAAAATAATGGTATCGGTATTGAGCTCTACCTGACCGGATTCTCGCGTATCGATACCAACCAGTAAGACATTTGTTTTCCCCTCGGAATCCTTTTTCAACTCGGGCTTCAACACAGGAATAAAGGTTTTTAGTCCAGCAGTACTTGGTGAGATGGTTTGCAATAATCCCGCACCCACACGAAGCAAGCCAAGTACTAAGGCAACGAGTCCAAGAATAACAACGAGTTTCGTTGGAAACTTTTTTTTCTTTCGCGTAATCTGTGGCACACGCTTCTGAAAAACAAACGTACTCTCGCTATTACTCACCTTCTTTTCGCTATTGTTTTTTGAACCACCGTGAAAATGGGAGTCGTCTAAGGAAATCTTCATTACCGCCATGGTGCATTATGCCATAAGATTCTGTAACCACTAAATCTTGACGAAAGGAGTATACTTGAGTATGAAGAAGTTTTTCTCAATTTTACTCATTGTTGTCGGAATCCTTGTGGTTACAACAACAGTCGTTGGCTTTGTTGTTGCGCAGAAAATCAAGAGCGGGGAGTTTTCCTTGCCGAGTTTTTTGTCAATGTTTAATAATTCTGCTTCAATTGATCTTGGGATCACGTATACCGAAGAAGAAGTCCTTGAAGTACACGAGAAAATGCAGTCATCCGCTAAGGTTGTAACCGATGAAAGCCCAGAGTGTCGTAGGTATGAGTGCATTCCCGGAAACGCGATCTATGTAGGGGGGCAGAGAATTGAAGTAGAGCTAACAAATTCAGTTGCCACCGGACTCATCAATGAATGGATACAATTATCACCCAATGCGCCATTTACCTCAGCCCAAATGCGAGTAAACAACGACGGTTCCGTAGACTTTGCAGGAATCGTTGATATGAAACAGGTGCAAAACTACGCAAAAGCAAGCAAAATACCGCAAGCAACCCTTGATATGGCAACAAAATACGTCGGCGCGCTGGGCGAAACATTCCCCGTACGAGCATCGGGAACGTTGACAATAAAGAACAATGCAGTCGATGCAAATTTTACCAAATTCCAAGTGGGCATTATTGCAATTCCGAGCAGTATGCTCAGCACGTACAAGGGAGAAGTTGACAGCTTTGTTGAGGAAAGACTTGCAGTTGTTCAGAAATCATTCTCGATTGAAGAATTATCCTTCGCAGACGGAAAAACAATTTACAAAGGGACCGTACCTAAGGAAGTGTTGTTTGTGAAATAATCTTCAGTGCTATTCTACGCCACTTAACTTCCTTAATTTTTTTTGAGCGGTAGCCAATCGCAAACTCTCAGAAGTGGTTAGCTTTCTCGTATCTGCAATTCGAGTCAGTGAATCGATTGTCAAAAGTAGTCCTTTCTTAAGCGGTTCTCCCGTAGCTTCTGCAATTCTCTCCTGAGCTCGTTCAATCCACTTCGTAATACCTCCAGTCTTATTTCCCTTCGTTTGTAATCGTGATTGAGACTCACTAACCAAACTGTTCATTCCATTTTTTATCATACTAATCACAACTGGTCAACAATTTTGTTTTCATTACATAATTGCAATAATCTCTTCAAAGCTTTTTTCCTTTATTGTTTATACTTTATACGCTATAATTCTCCCAATAACCTAATCACCACAACCATGGCGAACATCAGTAATCTTGACTCACAATATCTCAAAACAGGAATGAATGCGCAACATGTTCTTCCCACCTTTGATGAAGACGGTAATGTTAATATGTTGGTCGAAATTCCAAAAGGTTCCTTCAATAAATACGAGTATGTTACCGAGGCAAACGTGATTAAACTCGATCGTGTTTTGTTTGAAATGCTTCCCTATCCAATTGAATATGGCTTAATTCCGCAAACCTACGACGAGGACAACGATTTACTCGATATTATGAGTTTGGTTACCTATCCAACGTTCCCCGGTTGTTTACTTGCCGTTCGCCCAATTGGCGTGATGTATATGAACGACAGTGGAGAAATCGACGACAAAGTTCTTGCTGTCCCTGCAGATGATATCCGTTTCAAGCACATTACTTCTTACACGCAACTGCCACAGATTACGATTGATGAAATTCAATTTTTCTGGGAACACTACAAGGACTTGCAGTTCAAACACAAAGGGCAAACCGACAAAAAAGTCGTCATTGACCGCTGGGGAGATGAAAAAGAGGCTCTTGAAGTCATCAAGAAGTGCCAAGAGGCGTACAAAGTGAAATTTGCGTAATATAGTATTACGAGGCCAAATTTGTTATCATACTGCATGTTAGATCTATCGTTTATTCTTGCGAACCCTGATGTCGTTAAGGCGGCAATTACCAACAAAGGCGTTCGCGGTATCACTCCAGAAGATGTTGATACCATTGTTTCACTTGCTACAACGGTAAAGTCTATCACCTCCAAGGCACAGGAACTTCGTGCGAAACGAAATGAAAACGCCGAGAAAATTCAGAAGGCTTCTCCAGAAGAACGAGGAACCATTATCGAAGCCGGAAAAAATATTAAAACCGAACTCTCCGAACTTGAAACAACCTTACAAAAAGACGAAGCTGAATTATACCGATTAATGTCGTTCTTGCCAGGAATCCCGTCTGATGACACGCCCATCGGCCCAGACGACTCTGGTAATGTTGTCCACCACACGTGGGGTGAGAAACCAATGTTTGATTTCACGCCAAAACACCACGCGGATTTACTTGGTGACTTAGGATTGCTTGACCTCGAAAGAGGAGTCAAAGTGTCAGGCTTCCGCGGATACTTTTTGAAAGGCGACGCAGCAATGTTGCAGTGGGCAGTATTGATGTATGCAATGAATTTTATGCAGGAAAAAGGATATGAAATTGTAACCCCCCCAATGATTGTGAAGGAAGCAATGCTCTTTGGAACTGGGCATTTCCCCTGGGGAGCACAGGACATTTATTCCATAGGGAAACCCGGGGTTGACGAAACCGGAAAAGAGATTACCGACTCAATGTATCTTGCAGGCACAGCAGAAGTTCCACTCATGGGTATGTACAGTAATGAAACACTCGAATTAGCAAGTAAACCTTTGAAAATGGCAGGATTGTCGCCGTGTTACAGAAACGAAGTTGGAAGTTATAGTAAAGATCTCCGAGGTATTTATCGAGTGCATGAGTTTCTTAAGGTCGAACAAGTAGTTCTTATGGAACCCGACGAACGAGCAGCAGAAGAGATGCACCAAGAATTGTTAAAGAATACTGAAGAAATCCAGCAAAACCTTGGTATTCATTATCGAGTATTGTCAATGTGTACGGGAGACATGGGTGAACCGCAATATAAAAAGTACGATGTAGAATCGTGGATGCCCGGTCGCGATAGCTATGGAGAAACCTGCTCTGCATCAAACATGCGAGATTTCCAAACACGACGCAATAATATTAAAGTCATCACAACAGAGGGGAAAAAGGAATTCGCTTTCGCCCTAAACAGCACCGCAGTCCCTCTCCCCAGACTTCTTATCGCACTCGTCGAAACTCACCAAACCAAAGACGGAAAAATTAAAATCCCGGAACCATTACAAAAATACATGGGCAAGGACATTATTGGATAAGCAATCGCGTGCATGATCATTTCAATCGCAGTTAAAGCATCTACTCGCCGTCATCGCTCAACAACGCTCAGAATCGTTAATCGAGGAGAACTAGAACTCTTAATACCACAAAAATTCGGGTTATCGTTAATTTCTCAGTTTCTTATAGCAAATATTCCTTTTCTGAGGAAATCGATGTCCATCCCCTTTATTCAGAAAACTCGAAAATCATTTGAAGTTGGTGATATTGTGTCACTTCTGGGAACTTCATACCTCCTTGAAAAAGGAAGCATCAGATCGCTTCCACAGATACGTGGTGAAAAAGTATTACTGCCGTTTCGAACCACAACGCTCACACGAAAAAGATTTTACGAGCTCGCAACAAATTTTTTGAAGGCGTATTGCGAAAAAAGAATTGCTGAATTATCTGATGAAATGCGACTTTACCCAAAACGAGTTCGTTACAAGCTGGTAAAGTCTCTCTGGGGCAGCTGTAGCACTCGCGGAGGCATCACGCTCAACAAAAAACTTGTTCATTATCCACCCACAACTATTGATTATGTGATAATTCACGAACTTGCACATTTGCAAGAACATAATCACTCAAAACGATTTTGGGAACTTGTTGCGACATACTGCCCAGACTACAAAAATCACAAAAAAATTCTGAAAGAAAAGCAATTCACTTAGTTTGTTGATACTTTTTTGCCCAAGTAATTTGTCGTTTTGCATACCTACGATGTGCCTGTTTGATTTCCTCCAAAACTTGTTCGAATACTGCATCTCTCTTGTGAACAAGTTGTTCCCAATTCTGATTTGCTGTCATAAACGCAGCCAATTGCCTATAGCCCATCATGTGTAACGCAGGAGCATCTTTTCCATAAATTCGAAGAAGTTCGTTGACCTCCGCGAGCCACCCTTCTGTCAAATACCGTTCAACACGAGTATTTATGGTCTGATACAACACTTCCCGAACGAATATTTCATCATGCCAAATCCTTGTTGCGGAAACCAAGAAGCCAGGTTGCTGAATTTTCGATTGATTTGGTGGAGGAGGGGAGGCTTGCTGATTTTCCAGCAACCGAATGAGACGACGTGGGTTCTGTCGATCACTTTCAGTCAATTTCTCAAATCGTTCAGGTGCGAGCAACGCTGCTTTTTGTTGCAATTCTTGGACCGTTTCAACATTCAGTTGTGCTCTCAACTCCGGATTTCGTGGTGAACAAAAATCATTGCCTTGCAGTAACGCATCTAGATAGAGTCCGGTTCCACCATGAAGTATGATACCGCCAGCCTGAGTAATCTCTGCCTCATGCTGAGCAAACCACGCAAACATATACTGCTGATAGAAGTATGCAGAAATTTCCTCCGTTGGGTCTAAAAAATCAATTCCTCCAACCAATACCGAAGGGTTTGCATGCATAAACCTCAACAAGGAGAGTTTATTTGTCCCAATATCTGCACCGCGATACACTTTTCGAGAATCAACCGAGACAATAGGGTAATGGTATTGCCGCCACAATGCTTGCGCCTGTTCTGTTTTTCCCCGTGCGGTCGCACCGAAAAGTATGTGAAGTTCCATATTCTCGGGTATTGTAACAAATACTGACTTTCAGGTACAATCAACCATGCTGCGATACACAACACTTGGTGCCCAACTTACTCTATTTCTGTTCACCGCACTTGCAACAATTGCCGCTTATATGCCTTTTTTGACCTTCTTTGCGTACACTCCAGCATTTGCCTTTATTCATCGACTCAGTATTACCCTGAATATCGGAGATAGTACAAAAACGATACAAGCAATAGTCTTTATTGCACCAATTTTGATTATTAAAGCACTCTGGGCGTACCATAAACGATACGGTATATCACAATTGTTTAAAACAAAAATAATAGTATTACTCTCATTACTCGTCTTCGCGGATTTACTCTCGGTGGCAACGTCAATTCACACTATGGCCACGGTCAATGTACTACTAACACATCTCATGAATTGGGGCTTATTTCTTGCATCGAGCATTTGGCTCGCACTTCTTTCGGATTTACTTGACAGAGAAATAGTTCGAAAATACGGACTCAAATTACTTAAGGTTTTTAGTATTGCAATCATCACTTTCACCCTCGTGAACGCACTTATTTCCGTTTGGCAATTTGTTGATTGCACGCTTCCTCACCTTGGTTGTAGAACGTGGAACGCAATTGATGAAGCATTTCCGAACAAGCTCCTTCCCGTTGGACACCAACGCTTTAGCCATAAACCGATTGTCATTAGGGCATATGGGGTGTTCGGCGACGTCAATTTCAACGGAATGTATTCACTTCTTGTAGTCGTCATTGCAGGCACCCTTGCGTTCTTGGGCTACTTGCTTCAAAACCGAAAAGGATACCAACTCACCAAGGAGCTCCGCTGGTTACTCATCACCATTTGTGCGGCGCTCGTTTCTTTTCTCCTCACTTTGTCAAGAAGTGCAATTCTCGGTGCAGGCGCGGTATTCGTTGTTCTTCTGGCCGTACTGCTCCTTCCTGCAGTAAAGCAATACAAACTCCCCGCAGATTTTACCTCACTCATAAAAAAAGGGGGTTCAGTTGGATTACTTGCTCTTGTCCTGCTTCTTGGCAGTGGCTTCCTCATTCCGATGCACTATGTCACCTCGACAGGAGATGAAAAAAGTACAACGCTTACTACGCAATTATTACAATACGTCAACAAAATGTTCCATCCAGAGCAATCGTCTGCTCAAGCTCATGTAGATTTATTTTCCAGCGCAATTCGGATTGGGAATCAATCTCCACTCTTTGGGCAAGGTATGGGAACATTCGGAAGTGAGTATCAACGATTATTCGCGCCAGAAGGTGGACAAGATACTGATCCGCACTCAACCTATGGAAGATTATACGCAGAACAGGGGATCATCGGACTTAATGTTTACCTTGTTGTTATTGTCTCTCTCTGGATACACGCAATAAAACAACTCCAACATTTCAGAAACACGCTGATAACAAACATCTCACCAGGGCAACGTCTCAAGAAAGAAGAGTATTATCTTCTTGGGGCACGATTACTTTTTACCCTTCTTGCATTTGGAGTACCTTTCTTTTCAGTTGCAACGATTAGTTACTATGGTTTTTTCCTGCCGATGACGTGGTGGTGGGGAAATGGGGAACTGGTGAAAACTTTGAAGAGCTAACGTCAGAAAGAAATCTCTCTTTACACAAAACTTCAAATTTCTGCTATACTCCCGCATGACATTCCAAGACTTGATTCAAAAACTCAACGTATTTTGGGCAGAGAAAGGCTGCTTACTTGGGCAACCTTACGGGGTCGAACTCGGAGCAGGCACAGGAAATCCAAACACATTTTTCAGAGTACTTGGCCCTGAACCCTTCAATGTAGCCTATGTAGAACCAAGCAGAAGACCAACAGACGGTCGTTATGGAAAAAGTCCAAATCGTTTTCAGCATTATTTTCAGTATCAAGTAATCCTCAAACCTGCGCCACTCTGGAATCAGGAATTATTTATCGAAAGCCTGGTCGCCTTAGGGTTGAATCCAGAAAAACACGACATCCGATTTGTTGAAGACAACTGGGAATCAACACCCTTGGGAGCGTGGGGACTTGGTTGGGAAGTGTGGTGTGATGGAATGGAAATTGCTCAGTATACCTACTTTCAGCAAATGGCCGGAACCGTTCTTGACGTGCCGACCATAGAGATTACCTATGGCCTAGAACGCCTTGCAATGTACCTCCAGGATGTCGACCACTATAAAGACCTCAAATGGAATTCAACCACCACGTATGCAGACCTTTTTGAAAGACACGAGTTCTGGCAAGCTACGCATAACTTTGAAACTGCCACGCCTCAAACACTCAAGACCCAATTTGAAAGCTGTGAAACAGAGGTTTCACGGCAGCTTGAACAGAAGAACTACTGGAGCGCATACGATTATCTGTTAAAAATGTCGCACGTCTTTAACCTTCTTGATGCACGAGGAATGGTCAGTGTCTCGGACCGCGTTGCTAAGTTTGGTGCAATGGGAAGAGCAACACGAGCAATCAGCGAATTGTACCTTCAAGAACGAGAACAACTAGGATACCCGCTGCTTAAACGAATGGCGCCCGTTACCTATACCGTCAAAACAAACCTTCATAAAATTCCTCAAAGAAACACTCGATACCAAAAGAATATTGCACTAGTCGAGCTCGGATTTGAGGAAATTCCGGCTGCCTATGGGATTCTTTGGAATAAAACGGCAGATCATCAATGGTTCAAGCAAGAACTTAAAAAATACGGTATTTCTTACAGGAAAGCGTATATCTATTTCACTCCCAGACGAATCGTTTTTAAGATTGTTCAACCAAGCAAAACTGGCCTAATAAAGCAGAGGATTAAAGGGCCAAAAGTAGCAATCTGCTATGGTGCAAACAATAAACCTACCCCTGTACTTCTCGGGTTTCTTACGAAACACGCAGCAACAGAAAGCGATATCATCGTAAGAACTGAGAGTCAAGGTGAATTCGTAACACTCGAGAAAACAACGAAGGTTTCGCTTACCGAAGTATTACAGCAAATTCTACACTCACTTATTGACCTTGCTCCAAAGTCAAAGTGGATGTTTTGGGATAAGTCCAAGCAAGTATTTATCCGTCCACTAAGGTGGATTCTCGCCTTTCATAACAAGAAGAAACTAGACCTCACCTTGTTTTCTGTCAAATCATCGAAAACAAGCATGTTGCCACGGTATGAGCTTCCTGCGCAAGAAATGATTTCCTCTGCCCAAGAATACCTTCATTTTATTAGACGACAGAAAATTATCCTAAGTCCGAAAAAACGAATGAAAAGAATTACTCACGAAATCCTCAAGAAAGGAGAACAAACCGGCGAATTCACAAAAATGGTAAGACAGAATGCATATTTGACAGAAAACCCTCATACGGCGATAAGCATACTCGATAGGAAATATCGGCAACTGCCGAACGAGCTTCTCACCCTCATTCTCGAAAAGAACCAACAATATCCTATGACTGTTGACAACAAGGGTAACCTGCACTATCACCTTGTCGCAAACCATCGAAGAGTTCACACACGAATTCATCAGGGAAATGATAAAGTCGCGAGGGCAAGACTGGAAGATGGGTTATTCTACTTTCAGCAAGATAGACAGAAAACGCTTACGGAGTTTTCTGACGCCTTACGACAAATAGCCTTCCATCCAAAAGCGGGGTCATATTTCGATAAGAAAGAAAGAATTCACTCGTTTGTTAACGCTTATTACAAGCAACAGCGACTTTCCGTTCCCCACGATACTCAAGAGGCATTAAAACTCATTAAAAATGATAAAGGCACTTCGTTAGGAAAGGAATTTCCTTCGCTCGAAGGAATCATTGGAAAGGCATATGCCCTGAGAAATGGTGTCCGTCAGAGCGTTGCCGTATTACTCGCAGACCACTACTTACCCCTTGAACCTAATGGTCAAATTCCGTCAACACAAGAAGCAAAGATACTTAGCCTTGCGGACAAACTTGACAGTTTGCTTACACTTTACGAGGTAGAGAAGTTGCCTGAAGGAAATCACGATCCGTTCGAAATTAGAAAAACAGTATATCGACTACTCACGTTACTCATCAAGGGAAAACTCGACTACGAATTAACTTCACTTCCTGAACCGCTATATCTCTATATTATCAAGCGATTTCAACAAATCCTTGAGGAAGAAGGAAAAGCACCTTGGCTTGCAAAAGGAATCGCATACTCGGGATCAACAAATATTTACAAAAAATATCAGTACGCACAAGAACTACATGCTGTCATTGAAAAAGCCTCTCTGCAGGAAACACTCCTAGACGCAATAAAACGAGTTATGAACATCGTCAGTAAAAATGAACTCCCCGCGAACCAACGGGTCGTAACCCCGCCAGGAACCCTCCAAAAATCTGAAGCAGCACTTCACCAGTTCATGCAAATCTACGAGAAGCAGGCATCTCTCCCTGCAGCAGAACTTCCAAAACTTGCAATACTCCTTGAAGATTTCTTTACAGAAGTTATGGTTCTTGATAAAGAGGCTGCCGTACGACAATGGAGATTATCATTACTCGCAAGGGTGAAAACACTCCTGCAACAAGATTTTTTGCTCAGTTTTAATTAGTCAATCTTCCTGCAAGCAGAGGGGGGAGTTGCAAAAGCAAATCACGTGATTTTTTGTCCAGGACCTTTTCCAGTTGGCCTTCACGTTCTTGAAGCAAGAAAGCAAGATGCCTCAAGGCATGTGAAACAACGGCCGTCATCGGTATCATCTCTGGTCTTGGTTTCTGGGGATTCTGGGAATGAGTAATACTGATATCAGAAAGGAGTAACGTTTCTGGTGAAATCGAAACAAATTCGAGGTGATTCGCAAAAATACAATAGGTGAGCATGATTGAATGTCTTTGCTCATATCGCCAACTTGTTGAATGACTAAAATAGTAGCCTTCAGCTTTTATGATTCTTCCTTCAGCAAGAAAGTACTTGCAATACTCATTTACCAGCAAATCAGGATCTCGTGCCTCCAGGGTGATATCGAGTTCTCGACGAACATACTGGAAACATGCTTTTCCTGGGGTAATAAAGAATAATTCAAGAACAGTTTTCATTTTTGGCATTGTAGCATGATTGTGTATAATCAACAGAATGGAGGCAAGAATAAAAAAAACATTTCCTACATACACTGCAATCATAGGAGACGAAGACAAAATTTGGGAACTATCTGCAAAAGTACAACTTCCGATACAATGTCAACAACCTGATAATGACAGGCTTGCGAGGGAATCATTACTTGATCGAGGCCATCAACTCTGTGGATTTATTTCAATGAGTGATATGCGAGGCCATGGAATTCTCAAGAACACCATCAATTTGATTGCCGAAGATGTTGAACTCCGAGTATTACTACTTGCACTACATATACCAGTGATTTACGCAGCCGATTCTCCGGACCGGAATGGATTGTGGCTATACATCCATAAAGATCAACTCCAGAAATCCGCACTCATAACAGATGTTAATGATTACTTACAAATAGTCTCCCAGTATATCAATGACATTCTCAAGAAGAAACCGGCAGCTGAGGTACCTCCTCAGTATCGACATCTGTAATCGCGATTGTGCCCTGAAGCCTGTTACCAAACTTTGAGAGGTATTTATCTGTTTCCGCATACTTCTGCTGCGCATGAGTCAAGTGGCTTCCAATTACCGAATACGAGTCTAAAACACGCCCAAATTCAGATTCCATGGTTTTAATTGAATCAAGTATCTCCTTCGCTTTCTTACTCACCTGCATGCCCTTCATACCAAGTAATACAATCTGAATATACGCATACAAGGTACTCGGCGAAACAGGAACAACGTGGCGATCGAAACAAAAACGCTTGATATTCAACTCTTCATCATCACGAATGACCGTTTCGTAATAAATATTTTCTGCAGGAATGTACATGAACGCGACATCAAGAGATTTCTCTTCCTTCGAGATATATTTTGATGCAATATCAGTCACATGCTTTTGGATATCCTTTTTCAACGCCTTCTTGATAGTGGATTTCTCTTCATCTGAAGTTGCCTCATTGAGACGAATAAAGTTTTCTAACGGAAACTTGGCGTCAATGGGTAAAAATGAATCGTTAAACTTTACAATTGCATCAACAATCACATCTCCGGTTTTATACTTATATTGAAACTCAAGAACATCCTTTGGCATGAATTCAACGAGAAGTGATTCAAGTGATTCTTCTCCCCAGCCGCCACGCATTTTTTGTGCTTTAAAGACATTGGTCAAATCCCCAATACTTTTCCCTAAATCAGTAATTTTCTTTGAACCTTCTTCAAACGCAGTAATTCGTTCTCTTAAGTCGCCAATAACTTTACTTGCGGTACTGAGTCGATCGTTCACTTCTTTGGTAGAAGTCTGAGAGAACTGTAAATTCTCATTAACTCGTGAAGTCACGTGTTCCTTGACTTCGTTAATTCTTCGCTCAAGCCGATCATCGAGCATGCGTAAGCTTTCATCAAGAGAACGTTGCAAATCGGCACTTTGTGTCGTCACTGTATTGAGTTTTGTAGCCAAAAAAACAATTACCGCAAGTAAAACGAAAATCGCAATAAGTAATAACGTAGTGGTCATACGGAATAATAGCAGATTAAGAGCAGTGACGCATCAGAAAAGCGAACGGCTTGCTTACTTCTTACCCAATATCGCAGTAATTGCTTCAAAATCACTGAGTAACGTTTGCCTCATCCCGCCGTTATATAACGCAGCAGCTGGATGGTATAGTGTCAAAAGTGAAAGGCGCGTAGCCTTAAACGTACCGTCACAAACCTTCCCATGAATTTTACTAATTGGCTGTAATTGTTCACGTAATTCCATTCTTTCGAAAAGATACGCCATCGAAAACCTCCCTAGCGTGACAACCAAATCTGGACGGATAATACTTATTTGGTCATCAAGAAATGGAGAATAAAAGGCAATTTCCTCTGGAAGAGGGTCCCTGTTGTTCGGTGGCCTGTCCTTAATGAGGTTGGTTATGTACACAGATTCTCTCTCTAATCCAACATGCGCAAGAAGCACATCAAGGAATTTCCCCGCCGCACCACAAAACGGTCTTCCTTGTTTTGCTTCATTTTCACCCGGCGCTTCACCAACAAACATCACTCGAGCAGCATGGTTTCCTTCACCAATCACAGGATGGAAAGAGTTCTCTTGTCTATACGCGTAAAGAGGAGAAGTTGTTGCATTCAGTAAAGAATCTTTAATTGCCTTCAGTTTGTTATACCGCTCAGTGAGTTCTGTTTGCGTAATGTCTTGCAGAATCTGCATGCTAATAATCTAATGGGTTACCATAAAAATATAATGGCTTTCCACAAAGGACACATACACGCGCTGGAGCCTCGCTCTTTGGTATGACTGATTGTCGATATGAGGCAAAAAGGCTACCAAACAAAGACGTTGAACTTCCTATCTTCACAACCTGATAGTCTTCACCAAGCTTGGCTGCTTGTGCGAGTGCAGTAATCGTTTCGTCGCGAGTCGCAATTTCGTCAATCAACTGATATTCCTTTGCCTTTGGTGCACCATAGATAAGAGCTTTGACCGTGTCTTTCACATACGTTTTTGGAATATTTCGTTGTTTGCTGACATACTCAACAAACACCTCATACTCGTCATCAACGCTGTTTTGCAGAACAGTCAGTTCATCTTCAGACAGTGGCCTCACAGGGTTACCCAAATCTTTGTAAGTTCCGCCCGTAATATAGGTAAAAGATACCCCGTTCTGAGTACCAATTCCATTAATCGTCACAATTTTGTCGTAATATTCGAAGGGCCCCATGATGACGCCAATGCTTCCAACTAAGCTCCCTTGTTCTGCATATACTTTCTCAGCTGAAATGGCAGCCCAGTACCCACCAGAAGCGGCAATATCCTCGATATATGCATACACTGGTTTTCCAGTTTTTTCTTGAAAATGCGCAACTCCATCCGCAATAGCCCGAGAGCCAACAATGGTCCCACCAGGAGAATTAACAACCAGCAGAACCGCCTTAATTGAATCATCGGTGGCAGCCTTTACCAATTGATCCTTAACTCGATAGCCAAAAACGTACTGTCCAACCAAGAGGGAAGTGAGCACGTCGTCCGTATCTGATTGAGAAGAAGTCAAAATTGGTTGATCAATATACAACGCGAGAATGTTGTTACTACTTTTCTCATCACCTAACACATGGGTGTAGTTCGATGGGGAAGAGGCAGTATCAGAAGGAATGCTTCCAAGTAACAGTAAAGAGAATGGTAAAATTCCGCACAAAGAGCAAATCATTGCAATTCCCAGGATAATCGTCAAAAGAGTCCCCATTGGCGATTTCCGACGTTCTTGCTGAACATACACAACTTCTTTCTGAACAGGTGATGATGAGTGAGATTCCATATTTTCCATAGGCTATCTTAATATAAATTGTGGCAAGTGAAAAGCACAATTACTCACGGTCAATACCGCAATCGAGTTACTTTTCTACGCCAATCGAGCAATAGTCACAATCATCATCTGTTCCATGTACCCTCGGAAATTCTAGCTTCTGAATTTTGTTCCAGACATCAATTATCAAAGCTTTCATGTCTTCAACATCTGCTTGCACGTATTCCACTTCGCATTCAACAAACTGCTCACGCTGTGGATCAACAAAAAAGAGACTTCCAATAACGGTTTGTGCCCCATTACTCGTCATCCACCAATCTAAGTCAGCGACAACTTTGTAAAAGAGCAATTGATTATAATATCGCTGTGCTTTTGCCTTCTCATAATTGTACGGTGGGAACTCCCCACTTGGATGCATAGTATCAAATGCATTCGGTGACAAGGCTTTCCCTGTTTTGTAATCGACAACTTTCAGAAACTTGCGTTCTTTATCAACATAGTCGATTCGATCAACTCGGCCTTTCAATCGCGCTCCAGATACGACTCCAGTTAACTTGTGTTCATTTTTAACGGGAAGAATCAGCTTGTCGGCATACGTTTGATAATACAGAGACAGGTTCTTTTCACCTTTTTCAAGCAATTTCGCACGTTGTGAGGCTCGCAAAGGATACTTGGTCAATTTCTGGGCAAAGACTGCAAAAAACTCTTTCTCCGTCAACGGAGGCTCATTCATTTTCTTTCTGCTATACAATTTGAGAAGTGCATCATGATAAGCATTTCCATACGCAAGAGATGGCGACATCGCACCGGGAATGCGGAGGAGATTTCCAAGCAAAAAGGACATAGGGCATGCCAAATAATTGTTTAACCCCGTCGGATGCAAATCAAATTTAGAAACAATTGTTCTAATGACATCGCGCTCGTCAACAGAGTTAATGTAAACGGTGTTAAACGGTCGGGGAGCAAGTAAATCGGCAATGTGTTCTTGAATAATTGAGGTATATTTCTCAGTAGAAAGTTGCTTTATGTATGCATTTGGAATCTCGTTCAAAAAGAGCGACGGATGGACTTCTTTTTCTTTACCGAAGGTGGATGAATAAACTGTTGCATAACTCAAATATACGCGACGCTTCGCACGAGTCATCGCGACGTACAATAAGCGTCTGTCTTCTTCCATTGCCTGTACTGCATCATCAGCACCCGTCAAGGTCTTTGGCAAACTCAACCCTGGTCGAGTTCGCTTGTTATCCCACTTTGTTGAATACAGTTGAGGAATAAAGACAATGTCAAACTCCAAACCTTTCGATGAATGTGCCGTCATAATTTGAACTCCTTTTTCAGGAACGCCGAGATCCTTTTCTTTGATCGGAATCCGAAACTCTTTCATCAAATCAATTGCAACAAGAAACTCCTGAACCGTCATATCAGGTTCACTCACATTGAGCGCCTTTACTTCAGCGAAAAAAGAATTTAATGCATTGAGATGCTTAACTTTATCCTTTTCGGCAAGAACATGGTTAAGCAAGCCACTTTCATGCATGAGGAGTTCCAAAATCTTTACCAATGGCTCTCGAAACGAAGCAGAATACCAAGAAATGACCTGATCGAAAAACGCCAAAACCTTCTCTTTCCCGTCAAGTGAAAGGCCAAATGCGTCAAAATTAACCTCTTTGCCTTGTTTAGCAATATAAGCCCACAATGAGTCAATACGATATTCTGGGTAAGCACGTCCAATTTTGAGCAAATCCAATTTTGGGATTGCAAGATACGGAAAATGTAGTATTTTTACCAAGAGCAAGTCGTTGACTTCATCAGTTCCAATAAGAGAAATTAAACGAACCAATGACAACAGCTGTTGAACATAGTGATTAACAAGAGCATTATCTCCTGCTTTCCTGACATACGGGATACGTTTTCTTTGCAACATATCGACGACTGCATCCATATCTGCGTTATTACGAACCAGAATTGCAATATTCTCGTAGGTAATACGCTTGTGCTTAACTAACTGCTGAATCTTTTCTGCAATAAAAAGGTTTTCTGCTTCTCCTCGGTGAAATGTTGCAAGTCGGAGCTTCTTTTTTGCATAATGAGCCCGAGCTTCAAGCGCTTTATTCACCTCCTGTAATGTTTTCTCAAGAGATTGCGTGTTGTGACGTATAAACTCACGTGAAGCATTGAGAACTGTCTGTTGAGAACGGTAATTCTCTGTTAAGGTAATTACTTTAGCAGTAGGATACTTGGCCAAAAAATCGACAATATTTTTGACAGATGCCCCTTGGAATCGATAAATTGCTTGATCATCATCTCCAACCGCAAAAATATTAGCTTCCTCACCCCAATAGGCAGCTAACGTAAACAAGAGAGTATTCTGCGCATCATTCGTATCTTGATACTCGTCCATGAGTAAATATTCATACTTCTCTTGAAGGATTGAGCGAAATTCCGAGTCCTGAGTTAGTTTTTCAAGGACAAATAAAATCATATCTTCGTAATCATATCGCTGCTTCGCGCGCAGCTTGGACTGATAATGTTCGTAGAACACAACTACTTCTTTGTATTTTGCAATTTTCTTCTGCTGCATCTCATATTCAACACGCACTTTTTTCCCTTTTTCTGGTCCTCTCGTCACATACTTTTCCATGCCCTGCAGCAGTTCTTCTTCTTGGGCAATCGCCTCTTGAAAGCGAGCAGGCGTTACATATTCACGTTTCATGGTTGAGATAATACTCAACAAATCTGGAATATACATATCTTTTGCAACAATCGGGGAGAGGTGATGGTACTCAGTATGCTCCAAAATTTCTTGTGCAAATCGAATTCGTTCGATATCAGTCAACGGAGAAAATCCTTGAATTTCAGCAAAATATTCAGGAAATTCTTGTATGACTGAATTACAAAATCCATGAATAGTCGTGATGTCAACCGCGTACGCTGTTTGTCCGATTAATTCAAAGAGTTTTCTCTTCATTGCAAAAACACCTGCTTCGGTAAACGTCATGGCAAGAATTGCCTGAGGTTTCGTGTCCGTAGAGGAGAGGATTTGTGCAATACGATAGGTCAAAACGGTTGTCTTACCAGTTCCTGGACCAGCAACCAGTAACACTGGACCGTCAAGCGTTTCAACTGCTTCCCGTTGCGCTTTATTCAGTTTGGTGAGATCTAGCATTGGTGTATTTTAGCACGCAGTACTGATTATTCGCGAGCACACAATATATGATGAGACGTTCCACAAACTAAATCTGATGATTTGCCAACTCCCACAAGAGGTCGCAGAACGTCAAGCAATGTCGCATCGTAAATGATCCACTCAGAAGGAAATCTTCTATTATCCACAGGTGCCAAGTTACGCAAAAAGTGAGGAGGTTGACCAATAGTATGCACCCAACCTTCAATTTCCAAACGGTCAAAACTGCTTGCTGAATTCATTTGCTGTTGAGTTAAATTCGGTTTCCTGAAGCTTACTGTCGCCCCGTTAGTCGCAACAATTCCTGCAGCAAATCTATCAATCGTTGGACCACCTTTTTGTCCAGACACTTCAATACGCTTTTGAGAAGGAGAATCTTCAACAATGAGCTCACCGCCACTCTTAAGCACAAACAGACAGCCAGAGCGTTTGTCTTCTTTCACCAAATCCCCAGAGATGTTGAATTTACCAGCCACAAAAATTATATTGACGTTTTTACAGGAAATATCATTTGTAACAGTATGAGAATCAATCTTCAAAACAGAGTAGGCAGCTTCTCCCAATACTCCAAATGAATCGGACTCAACGCAAGAACCAGGATTTTTCACATTAAGCGCCTGACAATTATTCGTTGCAATAGAAAGAAGTCTGTCATACTCATTCTGAGAGAAAATAGTTCCTAGACCAGTAATGTTGAATGCGTTCGAGGCATCTACAGTGCGATACTGGCCGGCAAAACCTAATGGTGTCTGAGTCGCTCCGGTTTCTCTTCCTCCAGATACTCCGAAATCTGAGTTTGTTGAGCTCGTTAATAATAACCCCGTTGCCAAAGTAAATTCCTGTTCATTGAATGGACTATAGATGGTCACATATGGTGAATATGAAGGATGAGATTTTCGAGTCTCATCCTGTGTCCTTGTTCCACTAAATAACTGATTGGAGGGCAAAGAGATCCCAGAAAATGGCTGACTACCTGTTGTAGAACCACTATACACAGATCCGAATGATGTTTTTAGCCAATTAGCTAAGAAGATATAGTTGAGAGGATTCGTATTACACCCCATGTTCCCCGCAACATCATAGGCACAAAGCCCCGCAAGTGCACGTTGTCCAGAACTAAATCCGCCACCTCTCAGTGTTATCGTATGCGATTCTGGCGCATTAGTGAGTACCAGGTGATCATTCCTTCCATCAAATAATTCTTTACTATTGAGTTTCATTGCCCACTCCCACGTTCCAGAAGGTTCGCCATCAATTTCACCTTGCATCGCCATAAATCTATTGGTTACCCCTTTAATACCAGATCCGCCAACATCACTAACATTCACTGTTGCACTAAAAATCCCATCAACTTCAGAAACAAGTTTATTCACCGTAATTGTTGGGGGTATAGGATCATATCGAAGTGCAAACCCGCTTCCTGCCGGACAACTGGCACCTTGGCAAACATTCCCTGTCCTATCAAACAATGTCCATCCTTCGGGTCCCTTGCCTGTCATCTGGTACAACGGAGCACCAACTTTATCCAACGCACTGACAAATAATGAGTACAAACCAGGAGGCATTCCTTGTCCGGACTCAGTATCGTTAAAATAGATTCCAAATCGATACGTAATAGAATTTGCGTCCTTCTGTGTCAAACCTTCTCTCTTAATACAGGCAGCACAATTCGAAGGACAAACAACAGAGGAGCTTGCTGCAACAACGCGAGGAGCTTGGTTATTGGAAGGATAGCAGAGCAGTGAAGATTCATCTGCGCCAATCGCCCACGCATAATTTTCTGGTTGATCAGCGACAGAAGTTGCCGCTGTTCTTGCAACTTCAGGGACATGAGCACCAGTACAACCACCTCTCGCTAAGCAATCTGGATATCCCATTGTATGCCATTGATTAGTTGTCGCAGACTTCTGCGAACCGTTGTAAAGGTTTCCCTTTTTCGAGCCAACACCGGCATATGCTCCAAGTCTTGTAATCATTCCCAAACCTGTAAAGACCGTTTTTGAACTTGTTGCCATATTAAGCGGACCACACGCCTCTGTTAAACACCCCCGTGACGTGAAGTGATTATTTGCACCGACTCGCAAGGTCTCTTTCTCAGAATAGAGTGCCTGAAAACTCAATCTTTGTGCTGCGACAAGAGGGTAGTTCGCAACATTGCTGTTTTTGCCAGGCTCACGCAGTTGCAACCAAACTCCTGCCTGCATAATATCGTTTGCCCCGTTTCGGTCACTTACCGTAAATTCAAGGAAGAGTGGATTTTTTATCCCTGAAACATATTCTCGTTCATTGATTGGACAGGTAATTGGCATGAGGTCTGACAATTCTGATTTACACACATGGGCACGAAATCTAGTTGCTGACGTATAGGTAGACCCTATCGTCACGGTCCCGGCCGTTCCATTCAATAAATTTCCTGAACTTCGTTGAGATGTCATCGTATCTCGATCTTCAATCCGAATATCAGAAATAGTTGGTGCCTGATTGATTATAGTCACATTGACTCTACATTCCGCCCTTTCTGAAACATCTGGGCCATTTCCATCAGAATCAACATCGTGAATTTCAATAATGAGTTCTCCCATACAAACCGAACGTCCCGTACTATCTTTAGTGTATACGCCATGGGAATCTCGAGCGTCTATCAAGAATGTCGACGTTTGAGATATATTGGTCGATTGAGAATCCGGACGTCCTGGTCGCACGGGGTATCCTAGAAGACTTTGGCCAGAAGTTCCATATATTTGTGCACAGTTATTTAACGAATTTCCTGCGCCGACGATTTTTACACCAGTAATTTCAACACTATCCCCCCAATCATTATCGGTTGCGGTAAAATTGAATTGCCTTGGCGTATCCTGACGGTTCATTACAATACTCGTTGGAGCAATAGAACAGAGTGGAGCAGAATTCACATGCTTTGGGTCACACGCATACGGTTCGCCATCACAGCCACCACCATTACAGGAGATTCCGTTTCCATTTGAAATTTGTCTTGTCATGAATTTGTTCGGTGGGTTACCAGGTGGACAGGAAACTGGTTCGCATGAACAGTCACAAACAGCTTCATTGTTTGTACAGATATATCCACCTGCATCCCAACAATCGGTAGCATTACACCCACACCCTGCAGCGTCTCCTTTATTACATCGAAATTCCCCACGTTGCAAGTTAACATTACAACTGCCTCCTTGATGCTGACATTTATTACATGATCTTGGACAACTTGATAAACCACTGGCCCCAGTATCCAAACAAGTCCATGTTCCACATTGTCCTGCACAATACCATGCTTGAACTGAACTCTCGCTCTTCGTTGCGAAAGCTGTTGCAAAAACAACCAGAATACTCAGACAAATACCTATTATGTTTGTAATTGCTTTGTGTCCCATTACTAGTATTGAGAAGTCAAATAAAGCACCATAACGGTAGTATAAAGTGACGCCCAGTACTCATCATCAGGGAGTACTTCGGTCTCTTGTATTCCTGTCAAAAACCGTTGGTAACCCAATGCTGTTTGTGGAACAAATGAATGGTCATAAGGGTTTAACAAGCTGGCGTCCAGTACGATTTGAAAAATAGCATCTTCATAGTTGATGTTATTCAAATATTTATCTTCACTAATGTATAACTGACCGAGTACGTTGAGCATAAATAGCTCTTCCATACCGTCAATAATATCTTTATCTGTGATATTTTCATTCAAAACCTTAAAGCAAAGATCGTCTATTTCTCGAATTGACTCTTTTGAATACTCACGAAGTGTTTTGCTTTCGATATACTCCTTTTTGAAATTTTGTATTACCTCAAGAATTTCTGCTTTGGTCATCGTACGAACACTGTACCCTTCAACAGACGCAATATCTCTAAAATCTAAGAAAAATGACTTAATCTTGCTTGATCCCGTTTTACCAAACTCTAAAATTGGACATGCAGGATAATTATAGGCTTCGAGTCTAAAATAATAAGGACATTCTTCCGGAGAGCAATCTGTATAGAAATCATACAATTCTCGGTTATATTTCCTCACAAACGGAGTCAGACGCGTATTTACTGCGTCAACGACTTTTTCATATATTTGTGGATCAAGTTCCTCCGCGGTGTATGTATAGAAGATGAGATTTGTAGAGATATTTTCTTTATATCCTAACTGACATTCACTATTATTCTGAGCAGTTGGGCAATGCACATTACGATAAGGCATGTTTTCAGCAATACCTTGAACAAGATCTTTCGCGTTTGCAGCATTTAAAAAGCTCTCGGTCTTGAATATTTTATTTACATCTTCCCACGCTTGCTTTCTCCACTCAGTAATAATTTGTTTTCTTTCTTCTTCAGAGTAATCTGCAGCAAGCCTGACGTTATTCACGCTCCATGAGGTCAAACTGGTCTGCGCATACGTTTCTGTTTCACCAGCAAGTGTCTTACGGTAATGCGTAAAAAAAGCAGTGGGAGTTTTTCTTGGCTTTTCATGCGTAACTTCAAACTCTGCCGTAATTGGAACAGGTTCAGCACCAAACGATTTCAGCGTGACGGGATTAATGCCAATTTTTCCTAAAAATTCATCAGGTAAAACATCTTGTTCGGGATTAAACGTAAAAACAATGTCATCTTTTAAGTGAAAACTCGTCGGGAAAAAATCAACTAATTCTAAGGTTGAGTAGGGGATTGCCGCACAATGATACTCAGTGACATCATTTTCCTTTTGAACAGTTTTATGCAAGACGCAAAAAGGGATTATAATTCTAGTTGTGGAATCATCAACTTGCTCCTGCTTCATTTTGAATACGCCCTCTGCAACGACAGGAAGTGCTACTGAGGAATCAACTTTCCATGTATTATTATCGTCCCAGGCAATCTGAGCTTCTCTCATAATCCATACCAATCCTCCGAGAAAAAGCGCAACAATAAGAGTAATGAGTGAGATACCAACTACTTTCTTCTTCACCTGCATAGCAACTTATACTAAAATTCACGACAAGTGGCAAGTTCTTCTATTGAATTCTCTGAGCGTACACGACAATCCTGACCGGCGACTTCAAATGCTTACAGGTGTACAAAATAATATCTGCATTGTAATCCGTAAGTTGTGTGTTTTCTTCTACTTTGTACACCTTGTACACATACGCTCGTTGCTCCCAAATCAACTGAAACGTATCGCCTTCTTTTAAATTAGGAAGGTTCGCGAATGTATTCGTTTTACGAAATGCAGAAGACCATTCTATATACCCATACCGATGGGCAGCAAGAATAATCGGAGAGTCATTTCGGAGGGGAGTTCCGAACTCAGGAACTCGCCAAATTCCATTATAGAGAGCTCTCTTTGAGTCGTTTCCTTCTTGAAGGATACCATTGACGCCAATTTTGGGAATTTTCAAGGTATTCTCGCGAGGAAGAGATGCATCAAATTGAGGAAGTGCCAAACGAGGTTTTTCAGTCGGTGTTGGGGTTGGGGTAAAACCAATTGGTGTAGGCGTTGTCGTTAGACTAGGGGTTGGACCAATAACGGCACCAATACCAATAAACCCTGTTAAAGTATCAACTTCATCTGATGTTGCTTCGACATTAATTCGATAATATACCCACGGGAGTGCTGGAATCAGTAATAAAATGGTGCCTGCTGTTATCAACAAAAAACCCACATACGATAAAATAAAGGAAATATCTTTTAAGGTTCGTTGTTTTCTGTCAACTGCAAACTCCATAGGTGATTATAAAGCTTTAACGCGATTAGAGCAATGAAAGCGTTAATGAGGTGTGAGCTTCACAAGAAGGTAAAGCACCGAAGCGATTAAAGCTTCAAACTTGCGTTACCGTTTTGTCTTCAGCATTCTTGCCCCCATGAACGAAACGACCCCGACGACGTACAACATTCCACCCATCCAGAGTAAGATATCATCTGCAAAACCAGTATCCGTTGGAGTATGTGTCACCGATGGTGTTCTATCGACAGAAGTTAGCGGTGGAGATGGAGTTCTTGTGAGTGGTTCAGTTGTTGTGACGGGAACAGTCGTTGTAACAGGAACGGTTGTCGTTACAGGAACGGTTGTTGTCACCGCGATTGCTTTCATCGCCCAGAGCGCTGCAGCATCATTAAAGTCAGCATCAACTGGGTCGCTTCCTCGAGTATCAGCGAAACAGGCAGCGGCAGTATCTATCGTATTTTTTTGGCGTTGATTATAAAGAAAGAGAGTACTCCCCGATTCAGATAAGTCAGGATGCACTTCCTGTCGAGAGGCATCATCGAGGTCTGAAATTGAAATGACCGCATAATGCCCCGTTAGGCAATTTTCACCACTACACGGACAGCCCGTTCCACAGGTGCTACGGTGAGGACTCACATTACTTGGCATCCAGCGAGGAAATGCGGTCGTACACGTTCCCCCGGTACAAATATAAAATTCATAGCGGTAGGTCTGCTCGGTCGCAGTTGGTGGGCGAGTATCCCATAACGTACCTCCTTCATTCGAATTGCGAGTAATTGTTGCAATCACCGCTCCGCCTTGTTTTACCAGCACTCTTACTCTGTGCTGACTTTTAAAATAAAAGCGCAGCTCATGATTCGGACGAGACTTCACATCGACATAATGTCTGTTAATGTAATTTGATGAATTACAGCTCACATTGGCCTGAGCCAGGACAGGCTTTTGGAATAACACAACATTCAGCAAGGAGAAGGCAATAATAAATGCAGAGAGAGTAATATTTCGTATAACCATAGGGTATTATAATGCTTTCACGCGATTGAAGCAATAAAAGCGTTAAGAACACGGCATTCTAGTTTTACTCCGCTTCAAACCTGCTTTATCGCTTCACCTTTAGTATTCTTGCCCCCATAAAGGAAACAACACCAACAACGTACAGAATTCCGCCCATCCATAACAATATATCATCTGCAAAACCAGTATCCGTTGGGGTGTGGGTCACTGATGGCGTTCGATCAACCGAAGTCAATGGCGGAGAAGGAGTTCTTGTTAATGGTTCAGTCGTCGTTACAGGGACAGTTGTCGTGACAGGAACGGTTGTCGTAACCGGAGGAGATGTCGGGACTGTTTCTGCTTTTACTGACCAAACTGTTGCAAAATCATTAAAATCATCGTCTGCCGTACCTGCTTCTTCAGGTTGATCATTCCAACACACTAATGAAGTATCGCGGCCAACAGTTCGTTGTGCAGGAAGAAACAAACTATACCCACTGGTATTCAAATTATACAGTTGATACTCGTTTGTTGTCGCACTATTTAATAATCCTTCATGGTTGATGAGTACAAAATGGTTGCCTTCAATAGGGCAACCTGTGCCACACTTTTTATCATGTGGTGCAACATTACTGGGCACCCAGCGGGGGACTAAGTCGCAATTTGTAAAGCCAGCATCATAACAACTAAAAAGGCGATATCGATAGGTGGTTTCCGTTGCTTGTGCTGGTCGCGTATCAATGAGCACGCTAGCACCATTAAACACATTTTTATTGACCGTTTGTATGACGGACCCATTTCGAGAGATCTCAACTTTCAAGTATGTATCTGCGCTCGCGTACATGCGGACAGAATGATTCGCAGGTGCTTTTATGTCAATAAACGATTGATTCTTGTAGTATGCTGCATTACAACTGACGTTCGCTTGGGCCATGACAGGCTTTTGCATGAGTACTGCATTCACAAAGGTAATTGCAATCACAAAGCTAGAGAGAATAATAGTTCGTATAACCATAAGATGATTATAGTGCTTTAAAGCGATTGAAGCAATTAATAAACAGAGCAGATTAAGAGTGAATTGTAACAATATTGGATAGAAATGTCAATACTATAGGCCAACCAGCATTGTTTTGTTGTACCCTCGTAACACCGCCTTCTTATCATTGACAGTGCCCTTGTCTTATAGTATAATACTCCATGAACAATACTACTGCTAAAAAATTGGTTGTCGCATTATTCGTTTACATTACTTTTACAGGAGTAACTCTTGTACTTGCTGATGGAAACGGATCACCAAACCCCTACCATATACCCGTTGATACGGGTATTAACTTTGACGCCAGCATACTTGCAGGTGCAGGGTTGTACGGAGTTGGTGTATTGATGACCAGTGGAGCGAAGGCTCTCAAAGCAAAACTTCAGTAATCTAAGATCACTTAGTTTATTATGAAGTTTTCGCTCATCATTCCAGCAAAAAACGAAGAAAAGCGAATTGTCTTGCCATTATTGGATTATTATAATGCATTACAACAACGCTTTGGGAACGGTCAGTTTGAAATCATCATTGTCGTCAATAACACAACGGACCGAACTGTTTCGCTTCTTAAATCCCTCACTTCTATTCTTCGCGCAAACGAAATCAAAATTTTTGATATCGGAAATGCGGAATCAAAAGGAAGGTCTGTTTTGTATGGACTCAAAAAAGCAAAAGGGGACATAGTCGGGTTTACAGACGCAGATGGATCGTATAAATCTCAAGAAGTACTCAAATTCTACAGAAAATTAGTCACTTCAGAGGCAGATGCAATTATTCCTAATCGCTATTCTAAAAAGAGCGTGTTTACTGGGCACTTACCCATCATGCGTAAAATCTACAGTAGGTTCTTTAATTTGCTCGTACGATTTTTACTTGGATTATCCCATAAAGATACGCAAGGAGGATTGAAGCTGTTTAGAAAAACTGCGGTGAAAAAAGTCCTTCCTTCTGTTGCGACCTTCGGATGGACCTTTGATGTCAGTATTTTACATCAATTCAAACTACATGATTACACTGTTAAAGAATCAGCAATTGAGTGGACACACTATGACGGAGGATCAGTAAATTTTGTAAATACTGCCAGCAACATCATCAGGGAGCTCTATTTGCTCACCGTTTCTCACTATACAAGAAAGGCTCCCCTTGAACTTTTGTCCTTAAAAAATTAAAATGCTCAAAATATGAGCAAATTTCTTTGGTTTTCCTGGAAAGACAAAACCCACCCTTTGGCTGGTGGAGCAGAGGTTATTAGCACAGAACTGCAGAAGGGACTCATTGCGCAAGGCCATGAAGTCACTCTCATTACAAGTATGTATTCCGGAGCTAGGAAAGAAGAGATTATCAATGGTATCACCGTAATCAGGCTTTCGGCACCACGTGTATTATTGCCATTCATCAGCGTTCTTTACTATCTCACCAAATTACGAGGAAAAGCAGACTATCTCATTGAAGAAGTCAATACTGCACCATACTTGTTAAATTACTTCAAGAAAAAGGAGAGAGTGGCACTCTTATTTCATCAACTTGCTGAGGAAGTTTGGGATTATGAATTCTCATTTCCCTTTAACTTACTCGGAAGATACGTACTTGAACCAACTGCACTGTATTTGAACAAAATATCTAAGAGAACCGTTGTTATGTCAGAAAGTACAAAGAAAGGATTGCTGAAATACGGTTATACTGAATCGACTGTTGCAATAATTTCAGAAGCCACAGATTTACAAAAGTTACAACCAAATGAAACAATTAAAAAAGCTCAAGACTTTACGGTCACCTATTTTGGGAGCATGCGTCATATGAAAAGACCCGAAGAAGTTATCAAAGCGTTTGCATCTTCGTTGCGAGGAACGTCAGCCAAGTTACTACTGGCGGGAGGTGCTAATGAAAAGCGAGCAAAGGAATTACTTGAATTGGTCGATACTCTCGGTCTTTCAGAACAAACCACCTGGATGGGAAGAATTAGCGACCAAGAAAAGCGCGAACTTTTCAAAAAATCACATGTCGTTTGTATGACCAGCATTAAAGAAGGGTGGGGGATTGTCATTATGGAAGCGGCATTTTTTGAGGCTGCAGGAGTTGTGTACGACGTTGACGGACTCAGAGAGGCAGTCATCGACAAAAAAACTGGCATTATCGTAAAAAGTAACACATTTGAAAAACTAGGAGAAGCCCTCAAATTCTTGTACGAACACCCAGATATCTGTAAGAAGTTAGGGGAAAACGCGAGAGAATTCAATGAAAAGTTTTCATTTGAACGAACATGCGCTGAGTTTATTGCAAGTATTGAAAAATAATGAACACGTTATTATTTGTCGTAAAAAGTTTTATAACTTCACACTGGGGCAAACTTGTGGTTTTACTTGGGTGCGTCACTATACTCTTGAGCAACGTTGATTCGACAAAAACCATCATGGGGCTAGACAACGCCTCACCATGGTTCGGAATGACATATGTGTATAACCTCATCGAGGAAGCTGAATCTTTCGTCGAATTTGGACCAATCGTGTTCTCCCCGTTACTCCACATTGCATATGTGTTTACTGCTCAGGCATCACTCATTTCACAATTCGTTTACTGGGGCAATTTCTTCCTTGGGATTCTCGGTATTTTGTACTTATTCAATCGCACAATCAAGCTCGAGCATAATCTATTGAGTATCTCAGGGTTTATCCTGATTATCGCGCATTTGTCGACAATTTGGATGTTTTCTCAACCGACTTTTCTGTTCACTCACGCGTTTGCAGGAATTCCTTGGTTAATTGTTCTTTTCCTTGGCCGAGATCGACAGAATCAATTCTGGCTACTCCCCACAATTCTTGGCCTCTTTTCATTCTTGCCCACATATCTTAACCCTGTCGCATTTACGACATATTTTATATGTTCGCTGCTCCTTGCATACTTTTTGAAACAGGAAATGACCATCAAGAATATTTTGAGGAAAGGATTAATCGTAGGAGTAGCATTATTGCTATGTATTCAGGTAACCATGCTTCTTACGGGAAAAGCAACAACAGTCTGGCATGATTTGCATACATACACACAATCTCAACTTGAGAACCAAGAAAACTTGCTCGCTTCAGAAGGGCTCCGCGCAAGTGAAATTGAACACAACTCCTTTACTAATGTTATGCGATTTGTAACAGGCTGGATTGAACTCAACGACCTTGACTCGCAAAGTTTATTTGTCCACACCGAGTTATACCAAAAGAATATTATCTTCATTGTTATTCAGCTTGCTCCGATTGTATTCATTATCTGGTGGTACTACCTGAAAAGACGAGGTACTGCAAAACAGCGGCAGTTACTCACAACCTTTTTTATAACTGTCGTTCTTTGTTCCTCGTATTTCCTTATTTGGATTGGAAGAATTCCGTACCTGAGCGATGCATGGCGATGGCCAACCAGTAAAGTGTGGCCACTGTTAACGTTGCCCGTGTGGTATCTCTTCTTGTCTGCAATGAGGGAACTTCCCGCAAAGGTGAAAACTCGTGCAATTCTAATTTTTACCCTTGCAGCTTCACTTCTCACCTTCCCCTGGTTTTCTTCATTGAACAATTATCGCGACAGAGTTGATTACTTTGCTGCTTCAGAGGGAATAATGTCGCCCTATGTCAGTCATACTGTGCCACAAGAATATTTGCAGCTTCAAACACTTTCGAAGGAGGATACGATACTCGCTCTCGATAAACCACAAAAAGGGTTTTATCGCTACTATCCTTGGGGATACTACGGCACCGATTTTCTGTCATTTCTCACGAAGGCAACAATCATTGACGGAACGAGAACGAATGCTGTCAACCAGGACTATATGCAGTATCTACAGTATCCAAACAGCTGGAAAAGTGCGACCATAACGCATCTTCTTGTTAATAAGAATACTGAAGCACTATCTCAAGATTTAGAAATTCTGCGACAAGTATACGACGTACTCCTCGATAACCAATACTTTACTTTATTGAAAATTACGTATGATTAGCATTGTTGTTTCGACAAAAAATGAAGAAGAAAATATCGGTAGATTGATTGAGTCGCTCAAAGCACAAACATACCAGAATTTTGAATTCATTTGTGTCGACAACTTCAGTACAGACAGAACTACTGAAATTGTCAAGCAATATGGGTATGACGTTATCAGTAAAGGTCCTGAACGTTCGGTACAACGAAATGAGGGAATTAAAAGAGCAAAAGGGGAGTGGATTTTGTGGCTTGATTGCGATATGTCACTCTTGCCTGAGACACTCGAAACCTGCGTAAAACTGGCATCAGAGCACAGTTACGATTACTTGACGATACAAGAAAAAATTCCAGAAGTTTCGCTGTTTGCCAAAATGCGTAATTTCGAAAACAAGCTCCTCCTCAAAACAGTTATTTCCGTCCCTCGGTTTATCAAAAGTTCACTTTTCAAGGAAATTAACGGATTCGACGAATCAATGACTGGGGCAGAAGATTGGGATATGGCAAAACGGCTTTCCCAACTTTCGCCACGTAAGGGAATTCTGTATGTTTCAGAGACACGCGGCATCATTCATCATGAAGAATCAGTTTCTTACAGGCGCTTTCTCGAGAAGAAAAAGTATTACACCGCAGGTTGTATTTTGTACGAGAG
The DNA here is from genome assembly GCA_030583685.1 of Candidatus Dojkabacteria bacterium. Classification (GTDB taxonomy): domain Bacteria; phylum Patescibacteriota; class Dojkabacteria. The sequence goes on from CP129470.1 coordinate 220,166, forward strand.
GAAATGGGGCTCACGAGACCAAGATGTTCGCAGACAACTCCATGCTATTCCACGGCTCTGGCATATTGTTTCTGCACCAGGGAACCTTCAAACAATACTGTCACGTCCAGTTCTCTTTCTCTATCTTCTTTTGGTAAAAGCGCTGCCATCTTTGTTCACGTATAAAACCAGCCAGTAACCTCCGAGTAGAAGCGGTGCAATCAGCGTAAATAACCGAACGTACCCAATGACTGTTGCGTCAAGATAATCAATTTCTATAGTCACGTTGCCTTCCGGTAACAAAAACGCTTGCATAAATCCGTACGCTCTCACGCTTTCTAGCTCCACTCGTTCTCCCAATGATAGTTGGGCACTCGCTCGCCAACCTGGATCATATAACTCACTCACAAGTAACACGTCGCCACGTTCATATTGCTGAACACCACCTGTAAAGCGAACAGGGGAGTGCCGCGTTAAGGAAATGTAGCTTCTATCTGATTTCGCTTGGATTGCAGAGGGAACAAACACGACAACTCCTGTTTGCAGCTCAATTTTGTCTTCTGTGGTTACCCATAGTTCCTCAGTTGAAAGACACGATACTTGCTCTTGGTTTACCATGACCACTGCATCACGACAGAGTATTCGAAATTCTCCAGCAGGAAGGTGTAGTTCGCTTTCTTGTGCATACGATACCAACATTATGGTATCACTTTCGATCTCTTGAGTTAAACGATCGACCTCATCTTCAGCAATCAACACAATTTCTTGAACGGCAGCGAAACCTTTTTTGTTTTGGACTGAAACTGAAATATTCTGAGTTACTTCATCAACAGACAGAATTCCAATACGTACCCAAGAAAAATGTGGGATTACCGATGCCGTTGAAACGCGTGTTGTTGCAGTATCAAAAACAAATTTAAGTTCATCGGACTTTGGTGAAAAGAATACACGAGCAAGTGCGACATAGGCACCTTTGCGTTCAGGAAGAGGAAGCGAAATCTCCATCGTTGCATCCTCCGCATAAGTAAATGCCGTCCCTCGGAACTTATCTGTCTGGTATGACGGAATCTCGAATTCTTGGAGATAATAAATAAACGGTTCCTGTACTAATTGAGCAGTTGTTCCCTTTGACCATATTTTTTCTGGAAGATGTCTATCCAGGCTTTCATAAACAGACGAAACTGTTGCCTGACAGCTCTGCTGTAAGCGGCAGTCGGAAACGATCATATCATAGGGAACTTCAGAGAGTTCTCGTATGCGCGTAGTGGACTGCACCGGTTGATCTACTGGAATAAACGAAAAGTTATTTTCACTTAATACATCCCAAACTCGAGGATCTTCAACGACATCGTACATGGTTTGTTGCACACGAGCATTAATTCCATCTTCAAGAAGCGCCGTCTTTCGAAGCAGAGAAGTATTGTCTGCAAACGTTGTTCCTCTTGTTGTTATTTGTGGTGGTTGTGCGCCAAAAATATCGTAGCGAGCGATGATGTGATTAATTAACAAATCTTTTGCGAGTTCACGAGAGTGTGATTCTTTTTCTAAATAGTTCGTCATCGGAAGGGTGACTGAACTTGAATTTCCATACCGATTGCCGATACTTTTTGTTACCATGTCTGGCGTTTTACCAAAGTCCCACGATAATCGAGGTAACCCATACAGTTCAGGCCTTTCCGTAGGGGACAACCACAAAACTTTGCTATACTCCCCAATTTCTGTCTGTAACTCTGCATACTGTCGTGGAAAAATTACCGGCGAAAATGACTTCCACAGCAAAGAGAAGGAAAAATACGAAAATACCAAAAAAAGCACACCGATTAATGGAATAAAACGACGAGATGCCAGTCCAACAAAAGACTTTTCTGAAAAAGTAGAGAAACTCACTGACCACACAAGAACATACAGAATTGGTAACAGCAATAAAATCCTTGCCCATTCACGAAACACCAAAAACCCTCCCAGAATTCCTACTGAAGATGCCCACTCAACACCAGCACGAACAATTTCATTATTCATGCCAGAACCAAGGATAAGAACAATTGCCGCAAACACGCTTAACGCAACAAGAAACCACACATCCCTCCAAGATTTGGTCAGAAGTGCACGTATCAGCAACACAACCAGAGAAACACCAGCAAAAATGGTAATCACTACTGCAATCGCTTGATAATACTGCATATCAGACATATCGGTCATGTACCACCAGTTGTTGGTAAAGGTCAGTGAATTTTCAACACTCCCATTCCGCGAGAGTAACTCAAACATTGAGATATTTGCAGGAATTGGATACTGCGAAGAAGGAAAGAGTAATGAGAGGAATATTTGAATATTCAAGACGAGGTAGCCAAGCGCACCAGAGAGAAGAAAACTGACCGCATTTTTTATTGACTTCCGCGCAACAAATAACGACAACAATCCAATCAACAATGCACCATATACCAACCCGTGAGGAAAGACAAAAAATTGACTAAATACTAAGGCAAGTGCAATGAGAGAATGCTTTCTACCAAACTTCGCATAATCAAAAGCGAGCGATGCCAAATACGGAGTTACCAGATACCCAAACCAGATATAGATATGTATGACACGCCCAACGGCATAGAAATTCAGGAAGTAGAAAAGGAGTAGTGCGGCTACTGCAGTTGCACCCAATGGTGATTGTAATTCTTGACGAAATAATTTGTAAAAACCAAAAACACCAAGACTTAATGCAATTGCAGTCATTACCGACCACACCCACGACTCAGTTGCACCAAGAAGACTTGCTGCGAGAAAGAGAACACCCGGCAGCGATGCATAGCGAAAATATTCTAACGAAAATGAAGACCCCGCGCTGTCATACGGAAAAAGAATTTTTTGAAAGGCTAAATCTCCTGATTTTGGACCAATCAAGGCACTTAAATCGGCAAAGGAAAAGGTGAGAGAAGGCGCAAGAACAGGAAGTAAAATCATAATATGCGCCAGAAAAACAAGCGCGACTGCAACAAGAAAAATATATAATGAAAACAACGGAAAGCGTTTCATATGATAGTGTAGTGAGTTTTTGGGAGAGAGTAAAGAGGAAAAAAGGTACTGCGGCTTCACAAAGTTCTTATGGGGTTTGTGAAGCCGAGCACGGCAAGATGTTACGGCGTAGGCACCTCCTGCAGGGCGAAGGAACAATTGGTTGGGTGGAAAATCTCCATGTTGTTCACTCCGGCATTCAGGTACCATACCTCCGCGAATTTCACATCCTGACCATTGATAGTCCCCTTGAAATCAAGATCACCTCGGAGAGGTGTGGTGGTTTCAATGGTCAAGGGACCGCACAAGCCAGGGAGATCCGTCTCGTGGAATTCTGTTCGACCATAAAGGTCTCCCTGCCACAGAATCGTTCCCGACGCCTCATGAGTTATCACAACCCAGGCGATTGACGAAACTTCGACATCCTGATAGTACGTGAAAGGCGTGATGTCTTGTAGCGCGAACGCGCACTCGCCCTTCGGATGGCTCACGGACAAGGTATTCCAGCCTTCAACGAGATACCACGCTTCCGCAAACTTTACGGATTCGCGATTAACATCGCCGGAGAAGTCAAGATCCCCTTTGAGCTCCTTCGTTGTGTAAACCCTCATTTCCCCGCTGCATATCGTCGGATAATCCGCGACGTGGAATTCCATCCTCCCAGTTAAGTCACCATCGACGATGGTGTCATTCTGGAAGTCCACGATCCTTACATATGCGGACCACGGCACCAGCGTCGCGGCTTCGGCAGCTTCGGCTTCGGGCGTCGCAGCTTCGGATTCGGGCGTCGCCGTGGTTTCGTCGGCTTCGGGCGCGGCAGTTTCGGTCGGCATCGCCGTCGGTTGCGCCTCATCAGCGGATGAGGTGGTGGTTACACGCATGGCAACAAACACCAGCGCAGCGACGATAATCGACGCTCCACCAATTTCAACGAACTTTTTAAACATGTTAGCCTCCTCAGCTAAAGAAAAAGGATGATACCTTGCATTCAGCCGTCACCAGGACGTACCAGGCTGAATGGTGCTAAATCTCGGGGTTCTCCCCAAAATCCAAGGACGATGGAAAACCCATCTCACACACTCAACACCCCAAAAGAGTTGCTCAGTGTGTGAGACAGAAGTCCATTCCCTCACCATTCATTACCATTTATCCGTAAATCTTTGCCGTTTGCTTGAATGATGTTTTCGGAGAGACTGCACTCGAAAGTACAATTTCATCCTGAAACGTTCAAGCAGTTGTTAACGAACTGGAAGCTTTCGCTTCCCACGTGTTCCGGAGCTTTCGCATCTCAGAACAGACAAACCACCAAAAATTTTGGTCGCATGGCTGTTCGGAGAAATTTCTTATAGTACGGGGTCAGATCTGGAATACATCATTCTTTTCTCCGAGGGCGTCCCCATTAATAAAGAGCAGTGGGGAATTATAACAAGTCCCATAGTCTTTGTCAAGGCCGCAAACCCGACTCTCATACTCCCCTTCGGGTGTTGTTATGTAACTTTTTACGCCGCAGCTGGACCTGTCAAACGGAATATTTTTGCAAGAACTGGGTTATCGCGAAGGTCCCGTTGAGAAAGCTTGAAACGAGCCTTCTGCGTTTGAGCTTTCGATGCTTTTTGGAATTCAGGATGATTAATGAAATTCTTCAATATTCTCGTGAAATCTGATAATCGTACGTTTTCATCTCGTAGCAGAGCAGGATTTTCTACAAGATTCCAAATATATTGTGGATTCGCGGCAAACGCTACATTGTCTGTTTCCCACATATGCAAATAAGGTGGATCAAAAGCTAAATCATCCGCAACCGTTGCAACAAAAACCATAGGATAAGCTTTATAAACTGTTCTGAAACATTCAATATACTCTGCAAACTCTTCTTGTCTTTTTTTTGTTACCACATCAGGCATAGGAATTGGTGTGCCAAAATGAATTAAATCCCAATACTGTCGAGTGATTTCTTTTTCTGTTCTCACAGCATCTTGAACTGCCGCAACATCGCCCACGTTCTCTCCTTCCGCAGGAGTAGGGGATTCAAGAGTTGGCTGTACCGTTTCACTTCCGCCTTCTTCAACCACAGAATCCCCCCGGTCAGAGGGATCTTCGGTCACTTCTTCAAGAAGTGTTGCTGATTGAATTTCTGTTTCAAATATGTGTCGTTCTGCTGCGCGATGGCTATGAAAATGCTCCATTTTATGCAAAAAATCTTCTCGAGAAAGTGGCTTATCTCTAAGTGCAGAAAAAAACTGCACAGCAAGATGTGTCATTTTTTCATCCCAATTTATGCTATCAGGGAACATAATTGCTTTTGAAATTGCATCTGCCACAACTTCAATTGAAGCACCTTCAAAATATTGTTGATATTGCCAAAGAAGATCCCCGTCAAGCTCGACCATTCCTGATTGCATTTGTTCGAAAAGATATTTTCCAATACGGTAACACACAGATTTGTTATACGTTATTTCATTGTAGCTACTCACCTGTTGTTCTCGCATCATAATCTCTAAGATGCCGAGAAACACACCGTAACCTGTCGTATTGATCCCTTCAAGATTAGGGTCTTGTCTAAATTGCTCCACCACCGTTCTCCCTATGTTCTTCCGAAATGACGGAATGTGATACATTGTTTCAGAATTGAAGAACAAATTGGGCAACTCAGTTGTTCGTTTCATAACTTGATTAACTGTTGCTGTAACCTCAAATAGCTTGTCTAATGGCAATACCGTTTCTGGAAACATGAGTCTGTAGTCACCGGCATGAACGCCTTCATGTACCATAACAAATCGCGCCCACTGACTATTTGGATCGCCGTTCGATTCAACTGTTAACATTCTCTCATTAGGATCAAAAATTCCCGCAGCTAACAGATCTGTTGTATTAGAAATTGTCGATATAAAATATCCAGCATTATTTCCAAAAAGAATTTGAACCAATTCAGCAGTTGAAATTGCATATGATTCCTTGTGAGGATCAAAATCGTACTTGGGATAGCTAGGTCCGTCCCAGTGAATATGCTGGGCGACATCGAGATCTTCCATAAACCTCTCTGGTAACGTTGTCAACTGCAAAGCCCTTCTCGCTTCAAGAATTTCGTACAGATGATAATACTGTCGCGGAGTAAGTTCCTTGTCCCGTACATCACGAATCGCAATTATTTCATCTGGAAATATCCTACTGAGTGCAGAAGCAATAGGCACACCCAAAGCAAGCCCAACGGGAATACCAATCATACACCCAAGAATCAGTCGTCGTATTGCACCCGCATCTTGAGATTGATCGTAGTGGTTTTTTCCCTCGGTTTTGCTACCTCTCTTTGCCTGAGGTTCTTGTACTTGGTTTCTACGTCCCATCATAATTTCTTTTCAGTTAAAGATACTAGTTAAGGTCATCCTAACTGTATATATTTATTCAAATTTATTCTCCGCTTCAAATAATACCGCATTCCCCGATTGCTTTGCAAATAATGAGTTAAAAATGATATAATTCACCTATGTCTTCTGCAGGACAAGAACCAAACCCAAAACCACCTTTATATAGACACTCAAGGCAGGATTCGAAGATCTATTATCTTCCAAACAGTGCTTCACAGATAGAGTCTGCAATAAAGAATGGTACTGTTTTCGTTATCCAACCAGGAAATGGCAATAGAATTGCCTCGAGGCCGAGTGAAAGTTCAACCTATCATGATGTTACGCCACAAAAGTTCGACAAAGAAAATCCTTCAGGATCGATACAGAAACTCGTGCAGACAATTCCCGATTCATTGCGAACTCCCGAATCACGTGGAGTCTTTTTTGTTAAACAAATTGCACTTTCACTACTTGAAGCACGTGGCCAAACAAGCTTACGGCAAGAAGACATTAGTGCTATTGCCCACGAAACTCTCAATGCGTTAACTATTGCAATAAAAGAAAAGCACTGTGATGAGTCCTTAAGTGTCGATGAACAAAAAGATGCTCTTGCATTTGCAGCTAGTCTTACGAAGGCAACTCCTGAAAAAGTAGTAAAAACACTCGATAGTCATCTCGACGACGTTGCAGGTATAACAATTTCAAACATCCATGCTGCTGCGACACAGGTGAGAGAAGCTGCAGGAAATGCGCAGATTGCAATAGAAGCACCCCTATTTGTTCCAATGCAGATTGGCCCGGCAAAATCAAGAAGTGGCTTTACCGTGCAGGTCCTGGACAGTGATCGTACATTGTCTTATGTTGCAAATGCAGTAGATATGATGGAACTTGCTCCAAAACCGGCCGAGCCAGAACCTAATTCCTTGCTGAGAGGAATTGAACAACTTTCCCAGCGGAATGAACATTTCGAACGCATACAAAACGATACCGTAGGCAACGGTAATGTGGCAGAAATTACGATAGAAGTTGGTGGTCGAGAGATTCCTTTGCACCTTGCCCTCGATATCCAAGGAAAACTTCCAAAAGATAATGTACAACCGTTTCTCCAGAGAGTTGCTGACAATATTGCCCAACATGCAAGCAAACCAGGAACTGTTGACGCATTCGTACAAACACTTGTTCAGCAAATTACAATTGTCGGCGGCGACTTAAACCTTACCTGCAATAATCTTGCATATTATGCACACGACCCGAAGACAAATGGTGACTTTTATGGCTCTGTTGGCAATGCCCGAGTCCTTCTCGTTGATACTTCCAATCCTGCCAATACACGCCTGGCACGTGAAAACAAATTAGGAGTTCAATCGAAACCGAATATTGCCATTGTACTTGGTACAAATAACGCGCTAAACCCGTCAAACATTAATGAAGTTAGAAGCTTAGTTCAACAAAATCGACTCGAAGGTTACTTGAGATCAATACACCAACAACACGGAGCACTGAGGTTTATTCCTTCGGAGGAAAATTCCCATGTAACAACTGTCGCGAATCGCATCAATGCAACGCTACGGGATGCCTTACAGGTAAACCCAGAGAGTAGAGACACGAAAATTGTCGCATTCCTCAAGGTAATGGCGACTCATATTGAGAGGTCGCAACTTCTCAGTATGTTTCAGAGATTGCCGAGCTTGAAAATTTTTGGATCACTTGTTGAAATTATCAAGAGAATTGACCAAAATGAAGATAAACTACTCGACTTCATTAAGAACTTAAATATTGAACAAATAAAGAGCGCGCGAGATACGATAGCTCAGAGATTTGGAGATAATCCTCCCGAAATTCTCATGAGTGATTTCGATAAACTTATTAAGTTTTTGGAAGAGAAGCAACAAGACCTTAAACCACGACAACCGATGACGCAGCATGAGGGAGAATTGATGGGTGCTACACAACCTACTAAAGCACAACGTCAGACGTGGATACAAGATAGAACAGAGGCCAAACAACAACTACTTCTTCAAGTAAAAGAGGTTCGTTCACACGCCAAACATGAGGGACATACAGCACACACTTTTTCATTTGATTATGCTGGTGGTACATTGCATATTGCGATGACATCACCAACATTACCAGAGAAAGAATTAAAAGCAATGTGGGTTAAACTTGGTGAGCCGTATGAATTTATGGAGGAATACAGACCAGAACAAAGGATAGGAGAACTTATTATGAGCTTCGATCAGGGGTTAAGAGCTCATCCAGCGACTACGGCAGTCGTTTCTGTTGCATATGTCGTTGATAATAAGACAGTACTCGCAACATATGGAGGAGAAAAACAAAGATCCTACCTATTAATGAAGGATGGAACGGTACGCGAAGTGTCAAAGTATCCACCGGAGCTGGGAGCACCAAACCTGACAATTTCTAATCCTCAGGTTATTACTCACGAAAGCGCAATTGGAATACTTATGATTGCTTCGGATCATCCAATTCCCGACGAAAGGCTTGGCTTACTTGGATTCCAAAATGGATTAGTGAAAGGTGATCTCATAACACTTTTACAAATGGCAATTAGACAAGAAAACAACTTGGAAAAGGATCCCGATGTGGCGTATCAGTATATCGCTTTTGGAGAAAAAACAACTCCTCTTCAACGTGAGGATTATCAACCAGAAACTTCACCTCTTTTCTAAGAACCCTGTTCTTGAGCCAGTATAAAGTCAGGCATTATATTCTTGTAATGACGGTTTTCTTTCATGGTATTTGCATTAATCGACATAAAAGGAACGCCCTTGGTCCACATGCCTCGAAACACCATTGAGCCTGTTCCTAACACCTCTTCTTGGGTTCGAGGTATAATGTTTCTTTGATTTAAATAACTATTAAGCGAGATTAATGCTGCCTCTTTTGCCTTCCTATTGTATGTTTGACCGTCAAGCCATGCAATGAGCCTATTGGGATATTCTGTAAATAACTCCCATCTTCTAGTTTGAGGATCTCTTATTAAAAATGTTTTCTGAGTAAACAACCCTTGTTTGATACCTACCAACTCAATGAAACCCCTCCCTTTTGCAGTCTGAAGAACATTCCTACCAAACCTATCTTCCAACATCCTGTCTACTCTTTGTCCCATGCCTTCCTCTAGTGTACTATGAATAGCTCTCTTATAGGATTCCCTCGTTTCAGCGAGTGTCCTGATATATTCGCCCATTAGTTTCTTTTCAGCACGAGTATAATACATCCGTTCTATCGCATGAGTAACGGCACCAAAACCATCCATTGTTGTTGTTCCAAGAGCAGTGAGTATTCTACGAGCAAATGGTGGAATGAAATCAAGTGCGGAATCGATTTCGCTTCGATTGGAATTCTGTCGTGCTTTAGGGACCCTCTGAGCTGTAGGCACAGCAGATTGATTTTCAAATTGCATAAACTGATCCTTCAAAGTGCTTGCTGCAAACCCGAACTCAGACATTTGCTCAGGAGGAGTTACTAATCTGACTGTAATTCCTGCAATATAATCTGCCAAACAATCTTCTTCGGTACTATTAATCCTTTTAGATTCACCAACCAGTTGTCCTCCTGTTAAACGATCGCTATCTCTAACAATTGTTTGCGTTGAAAAGTATTTTTTTGCAATACCTTCTCTTGAATCAGGATGAGCCAACGCATAGTGAGCAAGTGACGCAATCGCGATATCTGTCGAGAATGTCTTAAAGTTGCCTAATTTTTGAGTGGCTTCTGGATCTTCTTTGATTTTAGTATCGTAAACTGCCCTGAGGATGTCAATTGTCTGCTTTGGCAAAACAGTAACAACATTAAAGTTCTTTCTAAATTCAGGATTTATCATTTGATCGACAATTTGTCCTGCAAATCTGTCTCCTAATCCTTTTTCAGCTGCCCGTAAAAGCGTTTTCACCGTAGACATAACTTGACGGGCGTTTCGGGTATCCTGTTCACCTGACTTAGGAATAGGTGCAATATATCTATCAAGTTTTGGGTTATTAAATCTTGACGTAACAACTTCTTTATCACTTAGTCCTTTTGCTGTAACATTATACGATGATACATCTCCCTTAGGTTCGGGATAATACAACATAAATGGTTCAGGAGCAGTTTTAATTTCAACAGAGGGCGTATTACTGGACATTACAAAACTCTACCACATTCCCACTTCAACCGCAAAACTGCTTGCCCTAGCATTCAGCAACGCATTCATTGTATAATTCCTCATGTTAGACAATATCCGACAAACTCGGCTCCAGAAAATCCAAGCGCTCAGAGATCTGGGAATCAGCCCGTATGTATCTGCCAGAGCAGGCACCTTCCGTACAGAAACCGCCAAGAAGATCAAGGATTCCTATGCAGAGCTCGAAAACAAGACCGTTACTGTTGTCGGAAAAGTCATGCTTCTCCGCAGTATTGGGAAAATTGCGTTTGCAACTATTCAAGACGAAACAGAAAAAATTCAATTATTTTTCAAAGAAGACGATATCACCGATGCACCGTTTTATACCAGCAACGAAGGAGCAGAGCAGGGGAGTGGCAAGCTTTCGAACAAAGCACTGAGCTACGAGCAAATGAGTTTGCTCGACATTGGTGATTACGTGCAAGCTATCGGGACTGTTGGAAAAACAAAAACAGGAGAAATCTCGGTCATGGTGAAAAGCTTTACCATTTTATCCAAATCAGTCCGTCCGATGCCTGAAAAATTTCACGGATTACAAAATGTAGAAACACGTTTGCGTAAACGCTACTTGGATTTGATTACCGACAGTGAATTACGCGACATGTTCGTCAAGAAATCGATGTTTTGGAAAGCAATTCGCGACTTCATGGTTGGAGAAGGATTTTTGGAAGTTATTACCCCGATTATGGAAGAAACAACCGGTGGAGCAGATGCAACACCATTCGTCACCCACCACGACGCACTGGACGAAGATTTCTACCTTCGTATTTCACCTGAATTACATTTAAAAAGATTGATTGGGGGAGGATACGAAAAAGTATTTGAAATTGGACCGAACTTTCGAAACGAAGGTATTGATGATGAACACCTCCAAGAATTCTGGAACATGGAGTTCTATTGGGCATATGCAAACTTCTGGGACAATATGGAATTAGTGAAGAATTTGTATCGCTACATTGCGACCTCAGTTTTTAACCGCTCAACCTTTACTATGCGTGGACACGAAGTCGATTTTAGTAAAGAATGGGAATATATCGATTACGTTGAAACGATTCAAAAAGCGTTAGGTATTCATGTTTTAAACGCGACAGAGCAGGAGTTGAGAAATTGTTTGAGCGAGCGACGAGTGAAGTTCGAAGAAAATGCGAGTCGCGAGCGACTCACCGATATTTTGTGGAAGCAAGTGCGCGTCAATATTCCAGGTCCCGTATTTCTTATCAACGAACCGACCTCAATGTCACCACTTGCACGTATCAGCGATGTCAACCCGACGGTGACCGAGCGCTTCCACGTCATTATTGCAGGAAGTGAACTGGGTAACGGCTACACCGAGCTAATCGACCCACCAGACCAACTCGCTCGTTTTGAAAAACAACAAGCAATGCGCGACGCAGGCGACACCGAAGCACAGATGATTGACTACGATTTCGTTGAAATGCTTGAGTACGGCATGGCACCAACCACCGGTTTTGGCATGGGGGAGCGATTATTCTCCTTTATGGTGGACAAGCCAATGCGACAAACGACATTCTTTCCGCAAATGGGACGAAAGGTAAAGGGTTAAGGCAAGACCAAAGCTTCAATCCCTTTTATACCTTCAAACCGCTTTAATTTGCTTTAATTTGCTTCAACACCTCAGCCATCAACGCTCTCATTTTCTTCACTTCCTCTCTCGTTGCGATAAACTCTTTTTTTGCAACGACTTCGGTTTCTGCCTCAGACAATGCATTATAATGAGACTTTGCTTTTTCGTATGATTCTTTCACCTCAATCATCTTTGATTGCGCTCCAGAAACATCAATACCCTCATTATTCAATTCTTCTATCTTTTTTTCGAGTACGGGAATAAACTTCGTTTCTAAATTATTCAACACCTGCCTGAGTGAAACAGTATACCCATGCACGATATGCATCCTTCTGATTTCCTGAGAAACCGCAGTAAAGCGTTCTCTTGCTTCTCGCACTAAGCGTCGTACGGCAACAATGTCGTTTTGTTCATTAATCCTTTGAGATTGCGTCGTAAACCAGGTTATTTCTTCATCAATTTTCGTAACAATAAGCTGCTTTGTTTCCGTGTCCAAAGTTTTGTGAGAAATAACCCGAACTCGTAAACCATTCAGGCGTTGTAAAAATTGATTACGAAGGATAGTGATTGCAATTGTTTTTCCTTTTCTTGCTGCTGTCTCACGGGCTTGCTGTGAGACGTCAGAAGAAGTTTGCATTCTCCCACGTGGAGTAGGGGAGACAGTTTGTGCAGACACAGAGGGAGCCAATAACACCATCGTCGCCAATACAAGTGCGAGTATGCTGATACGTAAATTTTCTGTTTTCATATTACTCCTCCTCAGTTACTTGAGATAATTCCTTTTCCAACGTGGCAGCTTCTGTGCCTGACAAGTCCTTTTCCAAGGTATCTAATTCTCGAGCATTTCCCTCGACCGATGCAATATCTTCGTCTAATTCACGAGTGAATTGTACGTAATCTGCGTCAGATTCTAACGCTTGAATGGTACTCGTTGGTGTAGGAGTTGGTGTGATTGCCCCTTGCAACTCCGAGGAATTTCCCATTTGAGGGTTAACACCAAGCATATTAATGACAACACCAACGACACCGAGCAGTATAATAAGTCCCAGAATCTTGAGTGATGCTTCCATTCCACCTCCATCCATGATATGTCCTGTTAATTTAGTGTGTGAAACACAGTTCATTGTACCGTTAGTACGATTTTTTTTCAATTATTCACCTCAGTTAAAAACTTTGCTATACTGACAAAATAATATTACCCTTATCTTCAATGGAAATCACAAGACCCGAACAATCCACTCAAAAAAGTAACTCAAAGGTTGCAATACTTGCAGTTATTCTGGGTGCAATTCTCCTCCTTGCTCCGGTTGCCTACGTCTCTTATTCCAATAGGCAAGTAGACAAACGCACAGAGAACACTACCATACAAGTGTCTACAGATAATGAAGAAATTCGAGGTGCAATTGCAAAAGAGTTACTCTATGTAGGATCAGGAGTATCCGATTATTACTCACCAACACTAGATGTTACCTTTACCGTTGATACTTCGATTTTGGCAACTTCAGAAGGAGGAAAATCTGTTGCACTTTTTCCAAAAGACTTTAGTACTGGCAATACTGCACAACTTGAGCTCCTTGAAGAGGATCCTGTGACTTACTTTGCAGATTATTACCGAGGTTATACAAAACTGAATGTCAGTTCGCCGACAGAAAAGGAAGGATTTTCTGAATTTGTCGTTACTTATGAACGGGAAGACTACCTGGAGAAAGGGAAAACACACGACATGACCATCACCATACTGTATCGCCACTTTCCTGAAGAGAAAAAATATGGAGTACTTCGAATCATAACGACAAGCCCCGCAGTTCTAAACGACCACCTCCGCGCACAATATGAAAAAGTTATGACATCACTCTCACTTTCACCCGAAAACGTTTCTCCAACGGTGACAACAATACTGTCGGATTTGTCATTAACAGTAAAACTTGACAGAAAGCGATGGAGTATTTCATCACAAAATGATACTTATCTCTCTGCCAGCTATGTTGCTGAAACATTTGATGAACCTCATGTCTTTGTCACGGTTTCCGGATATTCAAATTTTTCCAAAGACGGAATCGACGACCTAAAAGCAGAAATGGAAAGTGAAAAAACCGCCGCTCAAAAATATTACGAGAATGTCAAAATAACGAAAGACATAGCACTTTGGGACAAGAAAATAGGAGAGCAAGAGGCGGTTGTCTTTGAATATACCTATACCTCGAACGATGACACGGTGTATGTGCGTCACCTCTACAGCTACTCAGCAGACAAAAAAAACATCGTCACCGTCACAACGACAAAATTTGTTAAAACAAAAAGTACCTTTACAGGGGCCTATGCAGCAAACGACATTGACGCACTCTATGCTGGATTTTCGTATTCAGCCGATGTTAAAGGAGTAATGTCGCGCGTTGGCGCAACATCGGAACTTGGAATCGAGAAGCCTGCGGTTGTAGGAAAACTTGGTACGGTTCACCTTTCATCAACCTTGTGTGCTCACCTAAAAATTAACGACACAACAAACCTTCCACGCCTTTCAACACGCACATTTGAAATTTGTTCAACAAGTTTCGGATCAGGTTTTTTTGTAAACGCATCAGGACATATCGTCACTAATGCTCACGTTGTTGCAAACAATCCATTCTCCTCACTTGAGGAACTCTTTACAAGCAGGAATTCGCAACTCTTTCAGGCAATTTATTCCGAAATTTTCATGGATTTCATGGAATATTATGATGTCTCTGAAATTACTCCTGCCCAACAACAAGAATTTGAAAACCTTGTTCTTGTTCATATCTTGAGATTGATTGGACAGAAAAGAATAACGTTTGAGAATACAACGTATGAGATATATCTTGAGTCGGGCAAACCCTTCATAGTCGATACCGCTTCAGGAAAGCTAAAAGATCCAGAAAACTACATTAAACTTGAGTTAGTGCAAACCAATGCGCTTAAGAGCAAACTTGAACACCTCGGAACACTCATTGTCGAGAACAAAAACTTGAACGAAAATCCATTTGTCTTAGATGTGGCCGATCTTGCCGTAGTGAAAGTCTTGAACTCAACAGGGAAATACCCAGTACTTGGGTTAGCAGATGCAAGAACCATTATTGAAGGTTCCCCACTCCTTACTATCGGATTCCCCGGCGTCGCTGATAACAGAGCACTCTTTTCTGAAGTATCTTCCATGAGCGCAACAATCGCGAAAGGAAACATCAGCGCAGTGAAAACAAATCCAACCAACGCATTTAAGTTTATCCAAACCGATGCTTCAATTAACCGAGGAAATAGTGGCGGGCCGATGGTCAACCAAGTCGGCGATGTTGTTGGTGTTTCGACCTACATGATGGTTAGTGATAACGGCAATTACGGAGCAGGTGTTTCTGTTGAAGAAGTGGTAAAACTACTCAACAATGCAAATATTCAAACCAGCGAGAGCACCATTAGCACAACATTGCTTTCAGCACTTGAAAATATTCAAAAAGAGTATTACAGCTGGGCAGTGACTGACCTTGAAGCAGTTATTGCCGAATACCCACTCAGCAGATCACTCATTGAACCAATCAAGTTACTTGCACAAGAGCAAATTGACTCTGGAAATGACAATACCCCGGTCTTAACCATCGGCAATTGGTACATTCATCCAGGAGACATGATTTACATTTTCATTGGGCTTGGAGTAGCACTTCTTTTGATGATCATCGGTGTCGTTCTACTCTTGAGAAAACCAAAGGGCCCTAAAGTGGTGATGCCAACCCCAGAAACTCCAGCACAGCCAGTCGATACACTTCCAACCCCACTATATGATCAAATCCCCGTCACCCCAATAGAAGCTACCCCTTCTGTACCTGTTGCTGAAGTAACACCAACAGCTGTCTCCACAACTACTGACCTTGGTGCAGTTTCTCACGAGAATGAAGCAGCAAACATACAACGCATGACCTCCGCAGAAATACAGCAACCAATGAACCCACTCCCACCGGTAACAACACAACCATCTGACGTTGTTGTACCATTACAACCAACAGAAGCAGAGCAACAATCATACGCCAACCAACCACCACAAACCTCGGGCACGACATCGGTCGCAACTTCTCAATTACCACAAGAACCAGGACACGAAGAAATAGTTAATTCAAATGAGGAAAAACAATGAGCGCAACAGATTTTTGGTATGAATTCACCGATTTACTCAAGAGTGGAGAAGCGGTTTTCTCAATCGGGAGCTTTGGTATTACCGGAAGTATGTTGCTCTGGGTTGTCGGTATCACCTTTGCAATTCTCCTGGTCTTCGGATTGCGAGCAGGATACAAATGGATAACCGGAGCAGATCTAAAGAAAGGAGAGCAGCAAGTCGCAAACACAGAAATAGCACCACCCGTAGAGCAACAAGCAAGTCCTTTACCTCAAAATAATGCCACAACTACCGCACAGACAGATGCATCCAATGAGACAGCTAAATCGCCCGTGGCATCAGCCTCTCCGCAGGAACTGCTGACTGATACCTCAGGAAGAAAACGCTCTCTTCACGACTTTGTTACGCCAGATGCGATTCATACCGATGTCGTGAAACAAACACTTAACAACGATTTCCCTTACGAAACACTTAAACCAAATCCAGTGAGTATTGGCGTTCCTGAAACAACAACACCTGCAACATCACCAGAGCCGAGTACACAACCTGTTTCACAAACAACAGAAGGAAATATCGCAGTGTCTGTTCAACAACCTCCCGTGAAACCCGATACTCCCGCGACAGATATTCCATCACCAGAAGTTAAAGCCAATGAGTCATTCAAAGAACCAATGACGTCATCTGTTACAGAATCAGGACAATCTGCAGCAACAACGCCACAAATTGCAGTGGCACTATCTCCACAAGAGAATACCCTCACTAATCCACCCAAAGAGGCAGCTACACCAGAAACTTCTGCGACTTCAGATACAATCACCCCTGTTGTTACAACGTCGTCACCCGCTGCTTCAATGATTCCAAACCAACACGCAGATGTTTCCTCCGCTGCCGTCCAACAAGAACAACCACAACAGACAGCGCAGGTTCAGGCTCCGTCAACACTCCCCACCCAAGAAAAAGCAAGTTCACCTTCACCGGTAGTCGTCGCCGAGAGCTCTCAGTCAGTTCCACAAACAACATCACCACAAACACAACCTACAACTACAACAGCCGCTGCTCCTCAAAATGCAGCTTTGCCACCATTACCAAAAACTGAACCTCGAGCATCAATGGTGGTTGGCGTAGCTGACGCGAAAGGCCCTGATGCAATTACAGCAAAAGAGTATAACCCGGCAGATCCAGTTATTCCGTAACGATTCCACAAAGGGAGAAAATCTCTGTTCGAACGGTATTGAATCCGTTTATTCGAGTTAGACTTGCAGAATAATCCAATAAAATTTCCTCCAAATCTACCATAGTTTCTAGCAACTGCGCGATTCTTTTCTTCTGCTCCCACTGTAATTCAAGGAGCACATTGAACATCCTCACTTTTTCTTCCAAACCACCCCTAATCCGTGACTTTCCTAATGAGGAAATTGCTGCCTTACTTTCAACTAGAGAAAGAACAAGCTTCATGCCATTTGGTTTTGTTTTACTTAGACGATCTGTTATCTTCTGAGACTGAGCAACGGCAATTGCCTCACCATAGACAAGCAGTTGTTCAACCAAAGTACCTAAATCAAAAAGAATTGCGGCATACTCATCATTACGTTGAAGATTTTGGAAATAGAGAAGCGAAACAAACAGTTCTGAAACTGAAACGATTTGTGTTATGTTTTCAAGTGTTTGAACCCCCTCCACGGTCAACCCTGTAAATGAACGTGCTAATAACGGTTTGTCAAAGTCTTTTGCAATCTTATTAAAGAAGTTTGTTCTTTCCTTGTTCATTGCTTCTGTATTAACGGTACCAAGAGGGAACACAGCAGAAAACCACTTTGCCAAAAGAAGATGCCTCACCTGTTGTTCGGCTTGCTTTCCATGAAACATGTCATCTAGGCCACAGATAATCCGAATATACGCATCTTTATTTTTTGTTCCATCCTGTTTCATCGCTCATTGTAACACTCGCATTGCGAATATTCGAGAAAAGACTTACAATTCGTTATGGCAATGAAAAAAATTTCTTGGGTACTTCCCATTTTTAACGAACAAGAAAATCTGCCAAGACTGTATAGTGCCCTGCAAACGCTTCGAGAACATCTTAAAGAACGGTACCTCGTTGAATTCATCTTTGTTGACGACGGGAGCAAGGACAATTCACTTGAACAATTAACGAAGCTCTATGAAAAAGATCCAGATGTGAATGTATTGTCTTTTTCTCGCAATTTCGGCCATCAGATTGCAATTACCGCAGGATTAGACGCTGCAACCGGAGACGCCATAATTTTCATGGATGCAGATCTTCAAGACCCCCCAGAAGTTTGCTACGACCTGATTACAGCTTGGGAGCAGGGGAGTGATGTTGCCTACGCAAAACGGAGAAAAAGAAAAGATAGTTTCCTGAAAAAACTAACTGCATATATTTTCTATCGAGTGCTTCGTAAATTTGCGGAAATCGATATCCCTGCCGACACCGGCGATTTCCGCCTCATTACTCGACAGGTTGCCGACACACTTAAAACATTCCCAGAGAAGCACCGATTTATGCGTGGTTTGGTCAGTTACATTGGATTCAAACAAACTCCTGTTTTATTTGATAGAAACGAAAGAAAAGCAGGAAAGTCCGGCTATTCGATAAAAAAAATGTTTCGCCTGGCAGAAGATGCTTTCACCGGATTTTCACTTGCACCGATTATGATTGTTGGTGTTTTAGGAACCCTCCTTGCACTTATTGGACTCGCGGGAACAGTGCTTGGATTGTTTCTGCCGTCTGAGCTGCTCATCATTATTAGCTTTATGACCGCATTATCTGGCGTTATTATGGTCTCTCTGGCCACGATAGGGCAATATATTGGCAGAACATATCAACAAGTGCAAGATAGACCTTTGTATATTTTGCAAAAAAAATTACTGCATTCCCCATGAAAAAAGTTGCCGTCATTGGAGCAGGGTTTACGGGCTTAACTGCAGCTTACGAACTCAGTAAAAAAGGATTTGAGGTCACCGTTTTCGAAAAGAGCACAGATATTGGTGGTCTTGCCGGTGGTTTTACGTTGCAAGGAGCTTCACTCGAAAAAGCATATCACCATCTCTTTAAATCTGATACCGACATTCTCAAACTCATTGCTGAACTTGGACTTCGTGAAGAATTAAAATGGTTCGAAAGCAAAGTTGGAATGATTGTTCGAGAGAAAGACAGTAGTGGACAGATAACCTCAAGAACGCTCCCGTTCAACGGTGTCAAAGACCTTCTTTTCTACAAACCACTCTCATTTTTCAACCGTCTTCGTGCAGGTGCAGTGCTATTCTTTTTGCAAAAATTTACCCTTTGGGAAATGCTCATTGCAACACCCGCAGCAACCTGGATGAAAAAAGCATCTGGTATGCAAGTTATGGAAAAAATTTGGACTCCGTTGTTGAGTGGAAAGTTTGCTCATTTCGCAGAAAAAGTTTCTATGGCATGGCTCTGGGCTCGTATTCATATTCGTGCAAATTCTCGAACGAGTATCTTTGAAAAAGAGTTACTGGCATACCCTAGAAATGGCTTCCATTCAATCGCAAAAAAGCTTGCGGAACAGATTGCCCAGCTACAAAATAAAAAGGAACAAGACGTCATTAAAACAACAACGACAATCGAGAAAATAGCGTACAACGATGACGGAACTGCCGAATTATACATTGACAAGAAGAAGCATTCTTTTGACGCCATCGTGGCAACAATTCCTGCAAAAGCATTTTCTGCACTCATAGCTCCAGAAGCACAACAGAAACTTGATCTGAACAAGAAAGTTATCGATTACTTGGGTGCAGTTGTGCTCGTGTTTACCTCATCACAATCACTCTCCAAGTTCTACTGGCACACGATTACCGATACAACAGCACCATTTCTTGTTTTTTTGCAGCACACGAATCTTGTTCCAACCTCCTGGTATAACGGTCAGCAGGTCTATTACATTGGCGTGTATATTCCTCACGAACATCGCTACTTTTCACCAGAGATGACACCTGAGAAGATTCAGAAAGAGTGGTTCTCCTATGTGAAACAGGTGTTCCACGAATTCGACGAGAATAAAATCGCCGAAGCACATCTCTTCAAGTTCCCGTTTGCCCAACATGTTGTTGATACCGCCTATCCTGAAAAAATTTTACCGTACAAATTACCGTTGCCTCACACTTATTTGGCGAACTTCTCACAAATATTTCCTGAAGACCGGGGAACAAATTATGCCGTTCGAGAAGGAAAGAAAATTGCAGACCTTGTTGCGGAAGAACTGCTACAATAAGCATCTATGATTGATTTGCGAACGCCAAAACATTTGGTATTACTCGGCTTTCCACTCCAAACTGGAGCATATTCCTACGAAACAACCGCCTTTGCCACCGCCGTTTTTGAAGAGCTACTGACACGCTGGGAAAAACAAGATGAATTCCTCACTAAGCACCTTGCAAAACTAAGTTTCGTAGGCGTAGCAGAGCAGAGCGGAGTACTCACCAATTTTTCGAAGCGATTTCAAAAAGCAAACGTTGTTTCTATACCGCCGAAAGCCCCAAATAATAGTTTTTTCTCGTTCGTATTGCAACAAACTATTTGGAAGTCACGTCTTGCCACATACCTCAAAACAAGCGTTATTCCAACAGTACTCTTGTCGCCGACCGATTATCTGTCCATTCCAAATGCAGCAACCTATACTGCAATTTTTGTACCAGAAATTGCAGAAAAAAGACTCGCTCCGGAACAAAAATCAGGAGTGTCGAGCATTCTTTCACTCATTACGCAACAAACAAGTAAAAAGTCCCTCACAACTGCCGACTGTTTATACACTTGCTCCCACGATTCCGCCCAAGCAATTCAAAAGAACTATGGAGCAGAAAAGATACCAACTGTTTTGCAACTTGGAAATAAGTATGCAAACGCTGATACCACCGCATTATTGCGACAACCTGCGCCAATTCGCGACCCGTATTTTATGTACATCGGAACATACACACAAAAAGATAATATGGCTGGACTTATGTCGGGCTTTGCAACATTTATCCGAAGCTACGAGGACACAAACCACACGAAAATTGTTTTTGCGGGAGGGAATGGTTACAAAAAGATCCTCATTTCACTCGCTAAAAAAGAGGGAATTCTCGAAAACCTTCTCCTCCTTGAGCAACTGTCAGCAGAAGAGCAGGCAAGTTATTTAGTTCATTCACTCGGATTACTGAGGTTACCCACCGAAGCCGCCAGCGGTCTCCCTGAAACAGAAGCACTTGCCCTTGGTGTTCCTGTTATTTCTGCCGAGCTTCCGGCAATTCGTGAAATGACGCAAGAGTTCGCTATTTTATTACCCCCACATCATCCAGAAACGGCAGCTCCACTGGTGTACAAACTTGCGAAAAAGAAAATATCACAAGAGCATAGAATCATCGCTGCAACACACGCTAAACAACTGACCTGGCAACACACAACTGATACGCTGTTAACCCACCTTATTGAGTACTGCGAAGAGCATAAACCAAGGCAAATTGTCTGAATCGAACCTGTGCTACGTAAGTACTTCACTACGCCTTTCTTTATATCATTCTTGTTTTAATTCGCTTCAACACCTTAAAATTGCTTTCCCTCCCTGAAACCTCTATAATAATCCAACCAACTTAACTACCTCATACATGGCATCGGCGAAACAAGCTGCACCAACCATTCTCATCATCGAAGATAATCAAGATTTAGTCGAAATGTACCGCCTGAAGTTGTCGCTGGAAGGCTTCCGCGTGGAAACCGCACTTGATGGAGAACAGGGCTTACTGCGCGCCGTTGAATCCAAGCCAGATCTCATTCTTCTCGATATTTTGATGCCCAACATGAACGGATTTGAAGTTCTCAAAGCATTAAAGAATAACTCGCAAATTACGGCAAAAATCATTGTGCTTTCCAACCTTGGCCAGTACGAAAACATCCGCGAAGCAAAGGCGCTTGGCGCAACTGAGTATTTAGTCAAAGCAAATACCACGCCAACCATGGTTGTGGCAAAAATTAAAGAGTTACTCGGCATTGTAGACGTTGCAAAACCGGCAAACGGCAAAACCGCAGAAAAAGATTCAGACGAAATCATTGCCGAAAAGTTACAGCGCTACAAAAAACTGCTTGACGAAGGCGTTATTACGCAACAAGAGTTTGATGAGATTAAGAAGAAGTTGCTGTTTAGTTAACGACTGCTATGTGGAACATTATACTCACTGCCCTTGAAATCTTTGAAGCCTTGCTCATGGCAAATACAAAGGTACTTCGCTTGGTTATTACCAAGAGTCCTGCCTGGTTATTTTCTCTATTGAGTAAGCAAAAAATCATTGTTTACCTCAATGCAACTGCGCAGAAAGTTCCCGCATATATGGCCTTTTTAAAAAGTAATGGATATACCTGGAGACCTCTCCTCTCAAGACGGGATATTTCAAAACTTCCCGAGACAACCAAGGAAAATTATGTGTTAGCCCACTCACTTGAACAACGGATGCTCTTAGGAAAACTTCCCCAAGCAGGAAGTATTGATGAGTCAGCGGGAAGCACCGGCAAGGCAACCATGTGGGTTAGGTCATACCAGGAGGAACAAAAATTACTCAGATTGATTACGTTCGCACTTGATTATACCTTTCAGTCATTTTCGAAAAAAAACATAGTCGTATTAAACTGTTGGTCCAATGGTCCATGGGCAACCGGTATAAAATTTGCCTTTATTGCACAACAGAGCACCATCGTCAAAGCAATCGGTACCAACAAACAAAATGTCATCGACACCATTACAACATTAGGAAACAAGTATGAATATGTCCTTTGTGGATATCCGCCTTTTATGAAAGAAGTTGTTGATCATGGTGAAGAAATGGGCATTAAATGGTCCGACTATCGAGTAAACATTGTCACAGGAGGAGAAGGATTTTCTGAAGGATGGAGAGATTTCATGCGTAACAAAATTAAAGGTTCACAAGGAGAAGTCTATTCTGCCTATGGGGCATCAGATATTGATATTGGTATCGCATTTGAAACTGACTTCTCCATAGCGTTACGTAAAAAACTCACTTCGGATAGTGTTCTCAGAAAAAGAGTCTTGCGTGACGAACGAATTCCACTGTTTATTGGCCAATATAACCCACTGATCTACTATATCGAGGTTTCTCCGCAGGGAGAATTAATCTATACCCTCATGAATCAGAAAACTGCATCACCCAAAATACGATACAATCTTAAGGATTCTGGAACCCTTTTGGACTATTCAGAAGCTGCAGAAATACTCACAACAGGAAATCATCGACAATTACTTAAACAGTCAATGAAACTTCCACTTGTAGTCGTTTACGGAAGAAGTGATGGAACAATCTCCCTTGATGGAGCAAATATATATCCTGCAGATGTGCAACATGCATTATTTTCTTCCGATCTTGGAAGTAAAATTCATTCTTTCTTTCTTGATACCGCATATGAGGCAGATCAATCAATATACTTTGCTGTTCATCTTGAACTTACAGAACAAACAAAACTGAGTTCACTCTCACAACAGCAGATTCAATCGACGACAAATCTCATCATATCGCATCTTTCCTCGGTCAACCAAGACTTCGCAGAAAGCTACGAGAATAATCGAGCGTCATTAACGCCACAACTTCACCTTCATGAATACGGAAGTGACCAGTTCAAACACAATACTGGCCGCATAAAACATGCCTATTATGCTAAAAAGTCAACCGTAAAACCATGATCTCTGTCGCGGTGATTGGCCTTGTTGGGATTCTCAATCTCGTCCTTGGGCTTACTGCTGTCATTAAATCAAGACGAAACACTGCCGCCAAGTATTACTTTCTCATTACCATATGTACCGTTCTTTGGATAATTCCATTACTTTTATTAGAATATACACCCCAAGATGAATACAAGCTCCTATTTGCGAGATTTGCCTTTATTGGACCAACTTTTTTGCCTGTGGCACTTTACGGTTTCATTGCTCATTTTCCCAAAAACACAACTATCTATTCGGAGCCTTTACACAGAATCATCCTTATATTTGGGCTCATTTTCTTAACAATCGCACTAACGGGAAATCATTTCATCACACAGGCAATAACCCAAAATGGTTACACCATCTATGAATATGGCTATCAATACACCTTGTACTTCATCTATCTTGCAGGAGGTATTTTTGGGCAACTTTTTTGGATGTATCGAAAATTCAAGAAGTCAGTAGGTCTTGACCAACTGAGAATAAAATACCTGTTAACTGGCTTTGTTCTGTCTGCAAGTGGGGCATTGGTCATGAATATGGTATTTCCGATGCTCGGGTTTGATTCAGTCGCCTTGTTCGGACCAATAAGCACTCTTTTTCTTTTCTATTTCACAACACAAGCAATTATTTATCACCGTTTATTTGATATTGGTACCTTTGTAGCAAATCTTGTAGAAACAATTGCTCTTGCAACATTCTTCTATGTCATCATTTTCTCGGTAAGGACCATACAAATACAAGTTCTCGAACTTTCTTTTTACGATCCTCTCAATATATTCATAGACCTTGTTTTCGCATTTCTTGTTGCCTCAAACATTAAAACCATCATCAGACTGATTGCAAAAATTGTTGGTAGATTATTAATCACAGATAAAATTCAGGTTGAACAAATAATTAAAGAATTTGATAAACTCAGAATCAAATCTTTATCACTTTCAGATTATCTTCAAAAAGTTGAAGTCATCATCAATTCACAACTGCCCAAATCAAAAGCAAAACTGGAACAGTCACAGGATTTCACCAGCGGCCTGAATGTATTGCGATTTACTCGAGAAAAATTATACATTCGTCAAGAAATTCTGACTTCCCAACAAAAAGCTAAATTTATGAAACAGTGGCAGATTGGAATATTATCACGATTATCCGACGAGATCACCCTCGTCTTTGCAGAAAAAGATGGACAACATGCCTACACAAAGCAAGAAATAGAGGCAATTTCATACATTTCTCAACGACTTCACGTTTCAATTGCAGAAAGAAGCTTGTTTGAGCAAACTAAAAACTTCAACAAAATATTACAAAAGAAGGTCCAGCAACAAACAAACAAACTCATGAGAGCAAACAACAAACTCAAAGAGCTTGATAAAGCAAAAAGTGATTTTATCTCAATGGCAAGCCATCAGTTGAGAACTCCAATTTCCGTTATTAAGGGATACCTTACCATGATTACCAACGGCGATTTAGGACCAATTTCAAAAGAAGTGACTACTTCGGTAGAACGCGTCATTAGAAATACCGATCAACTGAATAATATTGTTGAGGATATCTTGAATGCATCAAGAATAGAGCAAGGAAGGCTCCATATTAACCCTGCGCCGACTAATTTACTTCAGATGACCATTACCGCGATTCAGGAACTTTCTGCACGTGCAGAGGAAAAAAACATTCAAATAAAAACAGACCTTCCAACGAAAATAAACAACCTTATCCTCGATCAAACAAAAATTTTCGAAGCAATTCTCAACTTGATTGACAATGCAATCAGTTATACGCAACAGGGATCTGTCAGCATCTCCTTAAAAGAAACCACAGAATTCATAACACTTTCTATCCAAGATACCGGAATAGGAATTCCAAAGGATAAGCATGACCAAATCTTTAAGCGATTTTCTAGACTCGACAACGCAAAACAGATTCGCCCAGATGGAACGGGGATTGGATTGTTTATTGCTAAGAAAATTATTGAAGCACATAATGGAGCAATTTGGTTCGAGAGCGAAGAGCACAAGGGATCAACCTTCTATGTAGAATTTCCCAAAAAACAACTATCTGTTTCGTCGACTAAGACGACAAAATAGCTCTTTTCATGCTATAATTCGCCAACTAATCAACTAAATCAGACTTTTTATGGCACAAACCGACTCAATCCGAAAAAGCATGTTTATCATGTTTAATAACGAACCATACTTTATTACTGACGCAGAATTTTATTCTCCCGGTAAAGGTTCGGCATTCACCCGTGTAAAAATGAAAAATCTGAACACGAACCGCGTTATTCCCTTCACCTTCAAATCTGGAGAACGAGTAGAGGAGTTGTCGGTCAATTTCAAAACGATGCAATACTTGTTCAGCGACGATTCATCATCAACCTTTATGGATCCCGCAACGTACGAACAAGCCTCGATTTCTAATGATTTACTCCAAAACTATTTGCAGTACATGAAAGCAGGGGAGAGCTATATTTTGATTGTCTACCAAGAGCAACCAATTTCCATAAAATTCCCCCCTCAGGTCACCTTAGAAGTTACGGAAACTGCCCCAGCGGTCAGGGGAAACACCGCGAATAACGCCACCAAAGAAGCAATCGTCGAAACCGGAGCAAAAATTCAAGTTCCTCTTTTTATCGATATCGGAGAAAAAATCAAAATCGATCCGGAATACGGAACGTATCAGGGAAGGTCAACGGAATAAGGTATCCATCCTCAGGGATGATAATACCTGTAGCTCGTATAATCCTTCAGTGTTTGACTATAAAGCTCCCACAATTCTTTCTGATTGATACCCATAAGTATGACAAGTGCTCGAGGTAGTGTCCTATCAAGCGCCAATTCGTCGTAAGGTAAATTACTATTTTCAATTGAACTTAAAAAGTTTTTTGCCTCCAGATAGGTTCCATTAACACGAGGATCTCTAAATAAGTCTTGAAGAGATACTCGAATAAACCTAAAAGGTTTTTTTTTCCGTTCGTCAGAAAAAACTTTTTTCAATCTGTAAATAGGAACTGCAAAGAGAGAGTGCCGCATTGCAATAACATACTCTTGCAAATGAGCTGGTAAAGCAGACAGATCCGGTAACATCAACATATCGTTAACACTGATCACGTCACCAGTGAGTTGCTTCTCTCTTAGTTCAAATATCGCCTGAATTACTTTTGAGGAAATTGAATACAAATTGTTTTGTAATATACGCACACCCTCATCAAACTTATTTTGGCTGTCAGCAGAAACAGTCACAAGTCCATCTTGCCTTACAGTAACCAATTGTGGGTATGGATTATTATTTATCATCGACGCTCTTTTGCCAGCAGCAGCAAATGAAAGTAACGTAAAATACGCTTGCAATGTCGCATCTTGGACAGGTTCGTTATATTTTTCTTGGAGTTCTCTTAAAATAGTCAAACTTGTACATGAAGTCGGAATGTTATTGAAATCCGCACTCGCAATCATATCCTATATTATAACACTTGCAAACTGTTTCCGCTATAATCCTTTATGAACACCTCATTTTTCAAGCAGCTCATTGCAAACCCTGCAACGAAAGAGCAGTACCTCTTAAAGCTACAAATAATCCAATTGATCCGTGACTTTTTTCGAGAGAGGAAGTACATAGAAATTGAGCCTCCAATTCTTAATAACGCCCTTATTCCCGAATCATATCTTGATATTTACCAAACAGAGGAGAGGAGAGTCGGCCTTGACGGGATTGTGAGAAAAAATAAGTACTTAATGACCTCCCCTGAAGCATTTCAAAAGAAGCTACTCGCCGCAGGTTTTGGAAGCAATTTTGCCATTACTCGGAGTTTTCGTAACGGGGAGCCACTATCAGGCAAACATTTAGGTGAATTTTCGATGCTTGAGTGGTACGAGCAGGGAAGTACATACACAAATGTCATGCAAACAACAGAGGAATTGTTTACCTTCATTGCAAACAATCTCAATTTGTCGCAAAAAATCACCTATAACTCCGCAAATATCGATATTTCAACGCCATGGCCGCGTATGAGCATGCGAGATTTGTTTCAAGAGTTTCTCTCGATAGATTTGGAGGAAACCTGGTCTCCAGAAGACAATGCTTTTTCCGTGAAACATTTGACACAGAAAGTTGTCGAAAAGAATCTCCCGATTACGGTGGAAACATCAACAACATGGGAAGAATTATTCAATCAACTCTTTCTCACTTATGTCGAACCTGCACTTCCAACCGAGAAGCCCGTTATTGTCATGGATTTCCCTCACGAACTTTCTCCACTCGCACGCCCAAGACCAGGAGAGAAGCACCAAGGCAATCTTTGGGCGGAACGATTTGAAGTGATGATTGCCGGGCTCGAAATTTGCGATACGTATACGGAAAACACTGACGCTGCACTGCAAAAATCCACCTTTGAACACGAAATTTCCAAAATCTCAACCAAGAAGGTACATACACCGTACGACTTTGATTGGGAATTTGTTGAAGCACTTGAGCATGGCCTTCCTGATTGCAGTGGGAACGCACTAGGGATTGACAGGTTGGTTATGTTTTTTGGGAATTACGATTCTATTCTTGACATCGCAGCATAGATAAGCGTTAATACGCTCATGAACTCGAAGGATGTTATAGAATACTCTGAATTCGGGTTCGACACCCAAACCTACGTCCGACTGCAACAACAAGCACTTACCGAACGTATTCACCAGTTCCCTAACGGTACACTCTACTTAGAAATCGGAGGAAAGTTTCTGTATGATCCCCATGCAGCTCGGGTTCTACCGGGCTTCATACCCACGATTAAGCCGAAAATTTTCACCGAAGTTGGCGAGAAGTACTCAGTCATTTACTGCGTTAACGCTGAAGATATCGAAGGCAATCGGATGCTCCATAATACCGGAGAAACATACACAGAAACAACGCTCTCCCTTATCCATTCTTTTGAAGAAAGTTTGGGTGAAAAACCCCAAATTGCAATTAATGTAGTATCCACCTGGTCAGAATCGCTCAAACAATTTCGGGAAACACTCGAAAGAAAGGGATATCAAACATATCTCCGCTATAAAATAGCAGGATATCCCCAAGCCGAACAAGTTATTTCCGAAGAAGGGTACGGAAAGGATGAGTACATTCCCGTAACCGAACCCCTCGTACTCGTCATCGGGCCGGCATCAAATAGTGGGAAACTCTCAACCTGCCTCGGGCAAGTATATCTTGACCAGAGACATGGGAGAGATTCAGGGTTTGCAAAATACGAACTTTTCCCAATTCATAATCTTCCCCTTGGACACCCCGTCAATCTCGCCTATGAGGCAGCAACAGCAGATATCGGCGACTACAACCTGTATGACCCATACCACAGCGCAGCCTATGACATACACGATGCGGTTAATTACAACCGCGACGTCGATGCGTTTCCGATTATTCAGACACTCCTGCAAAAAATCGTTCCTGAGAACAACTTTATGCATCGTTATAAATCTCCCACAGATATGGGAATGAATAAAGCTGGCTTTGCTATTACCAATGACAAACTAGTTGCTCGAACAGCGACAGAAGAGATTAAACGGAGAATTCAATGGTTCTCAGAACAGGTTGCAAATGGTCACGGAGAAACGCAATGGGTAGAAAAGTGCAAAACACTCTTAGAAAGAGCACTGAAATACCAACCGCGGAACTAAACAATTGCATTACCACTCATTTTCTAGTTTAATACGACAATGAGAAAGGTTGGACAGAATTTCTTTTGGGGCGGAATTATGGCCCTTGGTGAACTGTTACCAGGAGTCGGCATGCAAACAGTTGCAATAATTGCCGGGCTCTACGACGACATGATTATGTTCTTTTATCAAGGCACAGAGTTTGTCCGAATTCTCCTGCAATTTTTTTTCCAGAAAGCAAAAAAAGAGGACGTTATAACTGCTTTTTGGGCAATTGATTGGAAGTTTGGTATTCCCGTTGCGGTATCCCTTGTGTTTATTGTTGCACTTCTCTCGGGCCCCATTCACACTGCATTTGAAACTTACCCGGCACAATTAGCCGCAATTTCATTTGGATTGGTATTCGGCACACTCCCCATTCCACTTCGAGAAATGACACAGAAAACATGGAAAGAAGTACTTCTTGCCGGCACAACCTTTATTGCTTTTGTCATCTTCTTCTCACTCAATGCAACTGAGTTTGGAGTTGCCAGAGAAATAAATGTCTTTCTGTATTTCGTCGCAGGGCTTATCGCTGCATTTGCGGGGTTTTTCCCGGGTATCAGCATTTCCTTCGCACTTTTAATCATGGGGCTCTATCAACCATTGTTTGGTGCAATCAATCAACTGATCTCAGGTAACTGGTCGCTTCCTGCGTTGGCAACTATCTTCTTTTTTGGTTCAGGACTGCTTCTCGGTATGTTGTTCTGTGTCCGCATGCTTTCTTATTTTCTTCACAAATATCGAACACTCTTTCTTGCGTTTATTTTTGGGCTCATTGCAGCATCGTTACGGGCAGTGTGGCCCTTTTTGTCAGAAACGGGAGAAGTACTCTTACCGTGGGAAGTACGAATTAGCACCTTTACCTCACAAGTTGCCCTCATTACTGTTGCATTTCTCCTCGTAAGTGGTGTTAGAAAACTCGCAGAAGGAAAGGGAACCTTTTCAACGAGTTTCGGTCCAAAAGAGAAAACTATTGTCACGACTTATTAACTGGTATACTACCACCATGAAAAAACAACCTATCCCGGCAAACCCATCACTCATGAAACTTACAGAGTATATTGTGCCAACAATTATTTGGCTCGCACTCATCAGTGCATTAATTTTAGTTTATTATGTTATGACAAACAACGGAACAACAACATCACAAGGAACGCCACAAACAGTCGATTCTGACTCCTTTGCAATCAAAACAGTGCAAGAAGGCACAGGAGAAGAGGGTGCAAAAAATGGCCAGACCGTTTCTGTTCACTATACCGGAAGGCTAAAAGACGGAACGAAATTCGACAGTTCACTTGATAGAAACGAGCCCTTTAGCTTTACGCTTGGTGCAGGAGAAGTTATCCAAGGGTGGGACCTCGGCGTTTTGGGAATGAAAATTGGAGAAAAGCGAGAATTAACCATTCCTGCCTCCCTCGGTTATGGAGCATCAGGGGTCGGTCCAATTCCTCCCAATGCAACGCTCATTTTCGAAGTGGAAATGATACAATTCGAATAGTGACAAAAACACAAGACTACGAAACTACCAAAGACTTTAGTCGACTTGACTTCATGAAGGTAAGTGCTGCCTACGGTGTATCTGGTTGTGCAGCCCTTTTATTGCCTGGTCTGCTTCGTTTTATGAGGCACATCGACACAGAAGAACCTCCACTTTTTTCTCCAGTTATCAACAGTTACCAATTAAGACAACTCCAAACAGCTGGCCACCAATACGACACGCACGATACTTCATTCCTTGAACCGAAATTTCCTTTCTCTCTCGAGCAGGCAATGAGCAGTTTAAAAAGCACCCGGTTCTTTAATGCCACCAGAAAAGACAAACTTCCCCTTCATGCGTCGCAAATTAACCAAGCAATGTATCCAAATTTTTTTAATTCGACCTCGATTGATTCGGTTTTCTATATGTATAACGCGTGTGTCCCTGCAGTTTTCGCGACCGTTATGAGGTTATTTGAATACATGCGAAATGGCAATCCTGAAACAACGATTGCGAATACTGCACTTCATATCAGGGAGGGGTACTTTACTGATACGAACGATCAAAGACTCCCAAACTACCTCGGAGGAGAACCTCAAACAAACCCTGCTATTATTCCTCAAGCGCTCGAACAACTCGACACAACACAAGGTCTCTTCCAAGTAGTTACCTTACTGCCAGAAATCCAATTACATGAAGCTGAGAAAAAATCGGTTATCCTGTTTTCGGATAGTAAAATTGCGCAAATTCTGAAAGATGCCAAGGAGCAAGTGACTGAGAAAGGGGGTATCGTACTTTTCCTCACTGTCACGCCGATGGGCGGAACTAACCTCTTTGGACACATTATTGCAACGACAAACACCTCTGCCGACATGCAGCGTCGAATCACCGTATTAAATCCAATGAATCAAATGGCCATTTCTGCGAGTTTTGACACTACTTTCCCCTTGAGAGATTTCTCTAAGTTTGGAATTCCCACCCCAAATAGAGGAATATACTATGCTATCGGAGTTATTCCGACTTTCCTCTCAGACCAAAACAAGAAGCAGAGAGTCCCTTTATGATTGACTTCTCCCACATTTTCCCATAGAATAACAAAGCTGACCGACAAGGAGAAGCGCCACTATTTCGTGATAGACACGACCATTTGAACTGATTACAACAAGATATGCCAAAAGACAAAACACCAGTACCAGAAGATGTTAAAAAACTCATTGAGGAGCAAATTGCAGAAAACGAAGCACCAGAATCTCCTGTAACCCCGACAGAGGAATCAGATGACTATAAAACTGCCACTGGTGACCTTGAAATTGGCGAAAAAACAGACGAAGGGATTAGCGACCTCTTAACGACCGGTGCCGGACTCAAAGCGGGTGAAACGGTCTCAATTTCAATTACAGACGAACTGAAGAAAGACTTTATCGATTACGCAATGAGTGTTATCGTTGATCGTGCTATTCCTGACGTAAAAGATGGATTGAAACCTTCACAGCGTCGAGTTGCTGTTGCTATGCGAGATCTTACCTTGTGGCCAACAGGTGCAACCAGAAAGTCTGCAAAAGTTGTCGGTGAAGCAATGGGTAACTACCACCCACACGGTGATCAAGCAATTTACCAAACATTGGTCAATATGGTGCAACCCTTTACCATGCGGTATCCACTCGTTCATGGACAGGGAAACTTCGGTTCAATCGACGGTGATGTTGCCGCGAGTATGCGTTATACCGAAGCAAAATTTTCGAAAATTGCGGTTGAACTCTTGAAAGATATTGATAAAGGTACCGTCTTGTACCGAGTCAACTACGATGGAACACGAAACGAACCGACAACACTTCCTGCAGCGTTTCCAAATCTTCTTGCTAACGGCACAAGTGGTATTGCTGTCGGTATGGCCACAAAAATTCCACCTCACAACTTAGGTGAATTGATTGATGCCTTAATTGCCATGATCGAGACAGGCAATCAATGGGAGGGCAGGTCGATCTACAACGCACTTCGAGGGATGCGTGAACAAAAGACTCGAGTGCCGCAAATCCTTAACGCAGAGCCGTTTGAATACTGGGAAAACTATGTCTCTCCAAACGATCCACAATACAAAGAGAAAGTTGCCGCATTACAAAAATATATCAAAGAAGGTGTTATTGTAGAAAATATACAGGAACTTGGGTTTTCACGTGAATCTCTCGATACTATACTCAAAGACTTCCAAGGTAATCCCGTGCTTTCACTATATCCGAAATTCCAATCTTCGGTCACCACAACCGACTTGATGCAGCATATTAAAGGTCCCGATTTTCCGACAGGTGGTCAGATCTACAATCAAAAAGACATCCTCCATTTCTACGAAACCGGAAACGGAAGAGTAAAGATGCGTGGAGTCATGGCCGTTGAAGAAACAAACACCGGAAAACAAGCAATTGTCATTACAGAAATTCCATTCCAGGTGAATAAAGCGGTGTTGATGGAGCAGATAGCTCAACTCATTCATGACGGAAAAATCGAAGGTGTTAAGGATTTGCGCGATGAATCATCAAAGAATGAGATTCGCATTTATATCGAAGTAAAATCCGGTCATTCTCCTCAAATTATCATGCAAAAACTGTACAAGTTCACCCCCTTACAGATGAACTTTAACGCTAACATGATTGCATTAGTTGACGACGAACCCCGAACACTCACCCTCAAACGAATGCTTGAATTGTATCTCGAGCATCGAATGACCGTTTTCATTCGCAAACTCGAATTCGAACTTGCGCAAAACAAATACCAAGCACATATCCTAGAAGGATTATTAAAAGCACTCGATTTCATAGATGAGGTCATCAAAATTATTCGTGCAGCAAAAGACCAAGAAGAAGCAAAAACCAACTTAATGGCACGCTTTGATCTGACTGATGTCCAAGCTCAAGCAATTCTTGATATGCAGTTGCGAAAACTTGCGGCACTCGAACGACAAAAAATCCAAGACGATTACGACGGACTTCTCGAAAATATCAAGCACCATGAAATGTATCTTGAGAAAGAATCCATGATTTTGGAAATGGTGAAGACTGATTTACTTGAGGTCAAAGAAAAATATGCTGATAAACGTCGAACAAAGGTCTATAAAGGTGATGTTGATGAGCCGCAGGAGGAAGATTTAGTGGCAAATGAGCCTACTTTCGTTACCATCAGCAAAACCGGGTACATCAAGCGCGTTTCCCCGGAGGAATATCGCTTACAACATCGTGGTGGCAAAGGTTCAATTGGCGCAAAGTTGAAAGAAAATGACTACATTAATCACGTCCTGTTGTGTAACACTCACGACTGGTTACTCGTCTTCATGTCAGATGGAAAAGTCTTCAAACTTCGTGGGTATGAAATCCCCGAAGCAAAAAAGGTTGCCAAAGGACTGCCAATTGTGAATCTTCTCCAGATTACGCCAAATACTGTGGTAAGTTCATTGTTATCGCTACAGAGTCGAGCAGAAGGCAAGTTTATCGCGATGGCTACCGCTAATGGAATCGTCAAGAAAACGAGTCTCTCAGAATACGACAACATACGCAGAAACGGACTCGTATCAATCGTTCTGAAAGCTGGCGATCGTTTGGTTCAAGCACAATTAACAACGGGCGAGGATGAATTGATTCTTGTCACCAAAAAAGGAAAATCAATTAGATTCCCAGAAAAGGAAGTAAAAGAAAGTGGTCGAAATACCATGGGCGTCAAAGGAATTGGCATGAAAAAGGATGATCAGGTAATTTCATTTGATGTCGTGAACAACAATGCAGATTTGTTACTCACCGTTTCCGCTAAAGGTTTTGGAAAGTGCACCGCGCTGTCTGAGTTCAAACAACAACATCGTGGCGGTTCAGGTATTTATGCGGCAAAAATTGGAACAAAAACAGGTGATTTACAAGTCGCACGAATCTTTACAGAAGAGAGTAGAAAGGAAGATACAGAAATCATCTTGATTTCGAGTCAAGGCCAAGTGATTAAGACAAACTTTAAGAATGTTCCAGTTCTTGGGAACAGACAGACCTACGGGGTCAAAGTCTTCAGAGTTGCCGACGGCGACGAGGTAATTGGGTTGGCGAGTTAACAGAGAGGTGAAGATAACTCTACCTCCGACTACATCTACGATTTGGATACGCAATATACGCAGATTATCCTCAAGCCACAGGACTAGGAGCCATCAATCCTTTTCCTTCGCTGGATGGAATTGGTAATGCGTGTCTTCAGCGAACTTATCGCTCGTATGCACATATCTGGTCGTTGTCTGTAAACTTTCATGGCCTAACAATACTTGAATCGCAGCGGGATTAGCGCCATTTTCGGCAAGATACGTTGCATACGCATGGCGGATGCTGTGAGCGCTCATGGGAACCACGATCTCTAAAATTCGGCGATAATGGGCAATTTTCATTTGTAAATAATTGGTTGAAAGTCGCGGATCAGCGCCTTTTCTCCTGCTGCCACTTTTCGGCAAAAACAGAGCAGGGTAGGAGTCTCCCCTTTTTGCGACGTATGCATGAATATGCCCTACTGCCCGTGGTGTTAAGTACACAAACCGCTGTTTCTTTCCCTTTCCGGTTATAAACAACTTTCCATCAGAGTTTACTTGGTCGCGATTAATACTCACAACTTCCGAAATTCGCATGCCTGTTGCCAACAAAAGCTCCAAAGCTGCTCTATTTCGCAACGCAATCTCCTCATCAGGTTCATACTGTGTCGGAGCTTCTACCAGTGCGATTACCTCATCAAGTGTTGGGACTTGAGGTTTCTTCTTTGCAATGCGAACCAGTTGTACCGCATCTGGAGGAATAGGTGCTGGATAATCGTATTCGACCAGAAACCGTAAATAATTTCTGAGCGATACAAGAATTCTATTTACAGAAAGTGCGTCAAGCGTTTCTGGGTTATTATTCTTCACAAAGCCTCCTTTTTTCGTATTTTGAAGGCTATTTCGGTCGACTGACTGTGTATCGTTTGATTTTGGGCCGTTTTTAGCAACATCACCGGCACTTGTGGGCTTTTCCTTAGCCACCTGTGTATCATTACGTTTTCTTTCATTTTCTAAAAAGGTAGAAATATGCTTTCGCTCTTTTAACCATCCCTTAAAATAGGTAACCGTAAGTTTGGTAACCTGCGCGAAAGACACCCCTTCCCCGACCAAATATTCGGCAAAAAACGTGAGATCTCGGTTGTAGTTATAGACAGTCTCATCACTGTAATTATTGTTGTATAGATGAAGTAAAAACTCGTTTTGATGTCCCAATTTTGGTCGTTTATCGTCACCCGTTAACTGCTGAATAGATATCTTGCGCATAACAGAGTATACGCAAAAGAAAGTGTTTTACCAAGGACAACCAGCTTGGGGAAGAGGTATCTGAGAAAACAGGATAGAAATCGAAAATTCCGAATTAATTCGAATTACTCGGTGAATTAAACAGAATAATAAATCTGAATTATGATTCACAGTAACTTACAATCAAACAGCGCAAGTAGGGCACTTCTCCCGCACTGAGAGATTTGGACTGAGTATAAGGGAGATTATACTCAGTCTGCTGGTCGGCCAACTTTCCCTCATAACGCTGGTTACCGCGTTGAGTATCAAGATTTCTTAAACCTACCACATCTTGCGAGAAGAATAGATGAAAATATTCTATTTTTATGACTTAATTACGTGAATTATTCTTGCAAACCATCCACTCCCCTCGATAATTGCACATTTAAATGCCAGACCTATTTGATATTTACTATAGGATTATTTACTATGGGACTATACTTATCCACACTCCTCCCCTCCTCTAGACCACCATGCCAATCAATAAAAACAGCGCAGATACCGCTGCTAACTCAATTTTTGTCGTGAAATTTAAGGTATTTTGTTCTTTATGGACGACATACCCAATAAATACATATGCTCCCAAACTTGCGAGAATTCCTGCAACCCAGGCAAAAGGTGAAATGAGCACGGCAAAATACATTAAAAGTACCGTAAAAAGGGAGGAAAGTGCCACAAAAATCCAAAATCTTTTTCCTTGTGGAACGAAATAATGCCAAAGTGACACCACGACCAAGCTCACAAGGATTCCGAAAATGACCGATACAACTGACAAAATATCATATTTTTGTGCAACAATAAGCGGAACGAGCCTATCAAAGGCGGTATAACTTAGTAAAAAGATCGTGACGATACTTGAAATGTACGCTACTGACTCCCCTAGCCTACTCAGGGGTATGGTATAAAACAACGTGACATTGAGGATATTTACCGCTAATGCGAGAATATACAGTAAAGTCATAAACATAAAAATTGCTCCGGTAAAAAATCCCCAAAGGTAAACTCGATTAATTCCTCCCACAAATACCGTTGAGAGAAACAGTGAATTTGCAACAACCAACACCGACGGAAGTAACAAGACTGACCAATACGATTCCCTTCTCACCTGGCCCTTGAGCCCCCAAATCATGCTCACATACGTCAAGGCTCCTAACCCAAGTGATACCATCAGAACCCATACAAATGAAAGATTCTCTGGTAAGAGATACGCTTTTAAGAGTGCATACAAAAACGGAATTCCCAAGGCAACAACCATTAAACGTACTCGCTTTGGAAGATCTTTGAATTGCTTTTCTCCTGGAGCAAGGAGAACTTGAAAGTTTGACCTGATTTGATCAATTTGTTGCAAAATCTTTCCCCACGGAGAATCATCACTTAAAAACACAGACCGCGTATCAACCACGACCGAAACTTCATTTTTGTGACGGGGTTGAGAGTGATGCTGTACCATAGAGACACTATAAAAGAGTTTATATCATTTGTCCAAGATGTTCATAGACTAATTTTGTCACCATCCTGCCCCGTGAGGTGCGTTTCAAAAACCCTGCTCGCATCAAATAGGGCTCATATACCGCCTCCAAGGTGTCTTCGTCTTCACCTACTGCTGCAGCGAGAGTCTTTAATCCTACGGGTCCTCCGTCATATTTTTCAATCATGGTACGAAGGATGGCCTGATCGAGCCGATCTAACCCATAGACGTCAATTCCAAGCAAATCAAGTGTATCTGCAGCAATTTTTTGTGTAATCCGCTCCTTTTCTCCATGTACAAGCGCAAATTCCTTGACACGTCGCAGTAACCTCACTGCAATTCTCGCTGTTCCTCTTGCCCTCCGTGCAATTTCTGTAAGTGCTTCTGCATCTGCTTGCAAGTGATCTTGCTTAACCAAACGTTCGAGCATCATCTCTAATTCCTGTGTCGCATAGAAATCCAAATGCAAATGGACACCAAACCTGTCGCGAAGTGGCGAGGAAAGCAACCCAATTCGTGTTGTTGCACCGACTAAGGTGAACGGTGGTAAGGTGAAGCGAACCGACTGAGACGCGGTCCCCTGTCCAACAATAATATCTATTTGGAAATCCTCCATTGCGGGGTACAAAAGTTCCTCAACTGGTTTTCGAAGTCGATGGATTTCATCGATAAAAAGCACATCTCCTGCCGCAAGATTGGTAAGAATTGCAATCAAATCTGCTTGTCGTTCAATTGCTGGGCCAGAGGTAACTTTTATGGTAACTCCTAATTCATTGGCAAGAATATGCGCCAACGTTGTCTTACCCAACCCAGGAGGACCATAGAAAAGTACATGGTCGGCAGCTGTTTTCTCACTCTTTTCCCACTTTTTCTTGGTTGCATGCACGAGCAAAGACAAAATGTGCTTTTCATTCTGTCGCCCAATAAGTTCTGTTAATTTCTGTGGACGCAACGAGACCTCCGGGACCTGTTGATTCCCGATTTGCTCGGCTCGAGCGAGTTTTTTTACGAGGATTCGATCATCAGAATCACTGTTTGAGGTAATAATCATCCTTATTTTTGTTGCAAAATCAGTTGAACCTTTTCTGCTGTTGTTTTCTCCCCTTGTTGTGCGAGCAATGGCGCGGCGGCAGTAACGGCCTCACGCGCTGCAACTGCTGAGTATCCAAGTTTGCGAAGAGTCGCGATAACATCGGCAAACTCATCAATTGACGAAGCGTTTCCTACTAATGATTTAACTGAAGGAAGCTCTTGTGATAATTCCAAAATTATCTTTGCGGCAGTTTTTTTCCCAATGCCTGGAACCTTTGTAATTGCTTCAATGCTCTGTTCACGAATTGCCGACTGTAATCCTTCTACTCCAAGAGAATCGATTATAAATAACCCAGTCTTCGGACCAACGCCCTGTACATCTAATAAACGTAGAAAATATCGTAACTTCTCTTTTATGGTGAATCCAAGCAAATAATGATCATTTTCAGAATGGACCAGATACGTCCACAGAGAAGCCATCTGGCCGTCTGTAAACAGCGCAGCGGTATGAGCTGTTACGACAACTGAAATGCCAACTCCAGGTGCCGTGAGGGACGACTGAGACCAAACAACAACTGAAGAAGTATTTTTTCCTGTTTGAAACACCTCTAACACTATTCCTTGAACAAATCCTACCATCGTTTTGTATTATAGCACCTTACCGCTGATGAAAATTCCGAGCTTCTTCGATATCACATAGTATGTCCGTTCCGTTGTGTACACATACCACAATGACAACAAATACAATCATGAGACGCTTTTGAGACGCTTATCTTCTCAAAATTATTCGTTTTTTACCGACATTTCTAAACCTCCTCAACAAGGATTGCAACGAAACAACTTCGCGATTGCCCAAATAATACCTATGTCGTGTTTCACCAACAAACAAATACCTCCAGAAATTGCTTTCTAGCCAAATTCTTGCAATTTACAACAGTACAACAAAAATAGTCAACTGCGGTAATCCGTGATTGTGACAGTACTTAGTTATATATGAGCAATAGCGCATTTCTCAGAAAGCACTATACAACAGTCGCTGGACTTATAGCCAAAACTACAAGGACACGTACCACGTGCAAATTTGAGTAAAATAGTGATTACTTTATGCAATTTCAGAGATTTTTAGGGAAATCTGTTGTACTTTCCCTTTAAGCTCAAACAAAACACTTACTGCTGTTAACCCGAGAGTACCCGTGTGGGTATTCGAATACCCATACATTGGATCATTTTTGACCGGTGCACCAAGGAAACGCGCTTGTGCTCTAATCTGGTGAGTCCTCCCTGTATGCGGTATAAATAATAGATCTACTTCAGTTTCATTCACAGCGATAATATAAATGTCGCTGCGACAGGGCTTAATTCCTATTAAATTGCTCTTTTCTCGCTCATCTGCCTGGTAAACCATATACGGAGTTCCCTTTTTTCGTCCGATGTATCCATCCAAAACAATCGGCTTTTGCGACATTGTTACTGCTTTGACGAGTTCAGGAACTGATGCATATTTCTGTAATGAAGGTAAAGAGGCTTTTCGCAAATACTCAATCGCCTTTGAGAGCTTCGGATGAAGGCTTGCGGTAAATTCGCAACGGGCGACATAGTACTTTTGTAAGGTTCGTTGCTGAAACTGCGCTTTGATTGAGTTATACGTCTCCATATTCTTTGCAAACAACAATACTCCTTGTGTATCCTTATCTAAGCGATGCAACAGTCCAGCACGAGGAATATAACGATGCTCGCGTCGCATATATTTGATAAATTGATACACCATACTGTCTGCTCCGCGGTCTCCTCTTCCAGGATGAGATAATACCCCCGGGGGTTTATTAACAGCCAAAACATCGTCACTCTCAAAGATAATCGAGGGTTTCAAATCTCCCGCCCGAGCAACCCTTC
This sequence comes from Candidatus Dojkabacteria bacterium, assembly GCA_030583685.1. Classification (GTDB taxonomy): domain Bacteria; phylum Patescibacteriota; class Dojkabacteria. The sequence continues at coordinate 260,981 of CP129470.1, forward strand.
TTTCATCTAATTCAATATCTTTTTCACTTGCGTCCCACGCGTCAGCTTCTGCATCTTGCCTGACACCTGTACTGTAAACGGCGATCATTTGTTGAACCTTCTCTTCGTCGAGGAGTGGTACTTGCTTGTCTGGATTAAAGGAAAACCCTTTTTTCTTGATGATTTCATTATTGTACGTTACACCGCCACTCATCAGTAACCTTTCGATATACGATCGAGATAACTTTGTTCCATACTTCTTTTCAATATAGTCCTGCAAATAGGTGTCAAGCCGAATCATGTTACCAATAATACACAAGTAAGGCGCCAAAATAGGCTAAAATAGCAAGGCAACAGGTAAGACTACGGAGAATAAAGTTTCTCATAATTCCCCTTTTTTCCAGTTTCAAACGTCGCGCCAACGAAATTGTCGGAATGAAAATATATAAGATGAGCAAGAAACCAAAAAGTCCCCAGAGAACGGGAAGAAATACTCCTTCAGAAAATTGCAACACTCTCCAGGGGAAAAGCGTTAACCAGATGGTTTCTGTCGCGGTTCTACTATACGGCAATAAGCCCCAGGGAACCTCGGTATATCGCGCGAGATTGAGTCCCATCCAGACAAGTCGAGCTGCGAGTAACGAAATCACCCCAGAAATAAAAATTTCGTCAAAAAACGTAAATGAGGATTTTGAGTGTTTAATCCCAAGCTCTCGAAGCCGCTCCCAGATTGATAATGCCGTTTTCCAGCACCAATAACTGAGAAGCACAGCCCCTAGCGCCCATAAAAAGGCTTCTATCATCATTATTTTCTCTCTTCTGTGGGTTTATCATGCTCTTTCTTCTCAGCAGTCGCTTCGGATTTCGCAGTGTCGCTCTCAACTTTCTGCTTTTTTGTGGGCAATAACTTTTTTTTAATTGATCCGAGTGCTTGTCTGGCATTTGTGCCCAGCTTTTTTAATGCGGAAAACCGTTCACGCGTTTCTTTTTCTTGAGAAGGTACCTGTGCTTCTCCTTTTGTTTTTTGAACAACTGTTTCTTTTTTCTCACCAATTTGTCTTCCACACTGCGAACAGTGGAGATTGTAGATGCTTTGACTTGCTTCACACCCTGGACAGACGGTATTCATTTGCGTACCACAAGCAGCACAGAAATTGTGCGTTATTGGAACCAATGTGCCACAGGTTGGGCAATCATTCACGGAACTTAATTCATTCATAAGATACTTGCTTTCCAATTTGGTCCACTGATTCTCGTCTAAAGTCACTGCAGGTCGCATAAACAAATAGCCGACAAGTCCTAAAAGATTAAATGGCAAGACAAAAAGAAACCATAACACGGCAATTTGCCATTGTTTATACCGAGAGCTCGCATCAATCGCAACCCACAAGGCAAACACTAACCAAATAATGAACACCCATAAGCCTAATAACCGAAAAACCAACATGACATCAATACCGATAATCTGCTGGAATAGATCTTGCAAGTATGTCCCGAAGTTACCGGGATCCGTTGTTTGGGCGAGTAATCGTTGCATTGCATTGCTATTCAAATGAGTCACTTGGGCAGGGAGGGAGTCGAACCCTCACGCGGGGGTAACCCGCAAGAGATTTTGAGTCTCCCGTGTCTGCCATTCCACCACCTGCCCAAAGTAAGGAATTATAGCAAGAAGCCAGCACAAAGTACAACAGACGAGCATAGCTGCATTCTTTTCTTGCCTTCTCACACATTGATACAATTTGTGTCACTTCCTTTCAGAAAATTTTTCACATTATCAACAAAGATCTTACCTAACGTTTCAGAAGATTCACGTGAAATTCCTGCGATGTGCGGCGTAACGATAACATTAGGAAGTCGAATCATCTCTTGAATCTGAAGCGAGGCTTCTTTTGAGTAGAAGGGCTCCTCCAAAAGTACGTCAAGTACCGCACCAGCAATCTTTCCCTCTAGTATGACTTCTGCTAATGCATACTCATCAACCACAGTATTTCTCGCTGTGTTTACCAAAATGGCATCATCTCTCATTTGCTGCAATTCTTCTTTACCAATTAAGTGCCGAGTTTCCATAGTCAATGGAACTGCTAAAACAAGTATATGCGACCGTGCAAGCAATTTTTCTAGTGTAATAAATCCGTCGACACCCATTTTTTGCTGCTTCTCTTTCGTTGGATGCTTTGTGTGCGCCAAAACCTCCAGTCCATATCCACGTGCAATACTTGCAATACGCTGGGCAATATTACCACTTCCCACAATGCCAATCGTCTTTCCATAGAGTTCCCTACCGACAAAGTGTCGATAGGACCACCCCCCTGCGCGAACATGTGCCTGAGCAGCGGGAATATGTCTGAAAAGCGACGTTATCAACGCAAACACAAATTCTGCAACGGCATTTGCATTAAAACCTGCACAATTATAGACTTTCACTCCTTTTTTCCGAGCATATGCCACATCAATATTATCGAATCCAACCGCCTGACAGAAAATAGCTTGTGCGTGCGGTAACGCGTCAATGAGCTTCCTATCAACTTTCAAAGGAATATCCACTGTTAATAATTCGGCATTTTTTCCACGTTCAACTGCTTCCAGCCACGTACTCGGGTTATCTTTTGGAATAAATATCGATGAAATCTCGGGTAACCTCTTTATTGCAGAAAAAAACTTTTTATCGACGTACGGTAAATCGAGTGATGCAAATTTCATATTAAAATAGTAACAAATCAGATTTTCCTTGCGCATACGAAACTAACCGTTGTACGGTATATTCATTCATTTTTCTTACTGAATCGCTGGTATACCAGCCAATATCTGGCGTAATGAGTACATTCGGAAGGTGCATTAGTTTTCGGGCCTCGGTTAACGAGCCTTCTTGAAGTTCGGGATAATAATCAAAAGCAAGACCTTTGATTAACCCTTGATACATTTTTTCCCTAACCCCTTGATAGTCGATATATTGGTGTTTATATACACTTATCAAATAGACAGGTCTCGTTAGTTTTGAAAGAAAACGATGATCTAATTTTCCAACTAAATCTTTATATTCATCACCAGTCCAAGAGAAATAGTAAATATCACCCGTTTCAAATATTTCCTCTTCTGTTGCAAAACGACTGACGCCAAAGCGTGTTGGATCAACACTCAAGTCTTCTGTGTATATTCCAATTTCAACACCAAGTCCACGCAATAGAACCACCAAATCTTCGGTTCCCAACTCTGTCCCGAAAATGATTACCTTTTTCCCTCGCAATTGCTCACCTTTAAAGTAGCGAAATTCCGTAACACCCGTTGATGCTTGTGCAGCTGCTTCCACGGTTGCTCGAAGCAAGGCAAAGGTTTGTGACAAAACGTATTCAGTTACTGCAGTTGATTTATAGTCATAGGGTATGTTCGAGAGATGAAGGTTTCGTTCTTTCATCGCCACGATATCGACATACCGATACATATGTGTCGTTAAATGCATGTATTCAAGTTGTGGAAGCTGCTTCAATAGCGTTTCAGTGACCTTCCCTGCATAATTATTGATGATAACCTGACTATGCTTCGCCCGTTTAACAAATTCGTCATCGGGAACATATAATTGTGTATGAGAATAGTCAGAAATCTCGTAATACTCTTCCAATTTTCTTCGCGCATCGGGAAGCAAATCAAAGTAATTCACAATCGCAAGTGATTTCTTTCCTTTGCCTGCATGACTCCGTGCATGGTGTGAGCTTTCCAGAATCTTGTTAAGCCCCTGTTTGTATTGAGTAATTTTCCGAAGAAAGTAGGCAGTAACCACTGCTTCCTCCGCAAGATAATAGACTCTCACACGGCCTTTTTTGCTTGTTTTGACAATCCCCTCCGCAATAGCCTTTCGCAAATGATGTCTCGCCGCAGTTCGTTTAAAACCAAAAGACTCCATCAACTGATATACCGTTACTGTTTTTTGTTTTCGAAGTAACGTGACAAGCTCCACCATTTCCATAGCTATATTTTACAGTCACAAACTGGCTAACACAATAGCCAATTCATAATCACATATCGCTCTACAACGATTACCTAATCGACAGACCTTCTTAATAAATAAAAACGCCGCTATTCCTGTTCTTTCGACAGATTTCTGAAGCTCGCCATTTCTTTTACCCAGGCGAGTTCGATTGAACCCGTTGGACCGTTTCGATGTTTCGCCACTTTTATCTCGGCAATACCTTTCTTTTCTGTCTCTGGATCGTAATAATCCTCACGATGAATAAACATAACGACATCTGCGTCTTGCTCGATTGATCCAGAATCACGTAAATCTGACAATTGCGGTAATTTGTCTGGTCGATCTTCAGTTTTACGAGACAGCTGAGAAAGCGCGATAACAGGCACACGCAACTCACGCGCCATATTCTTCAATTCTTGAGAAATCTGAGATACTTCCTGAACTCTTCCCTCTCGGGTGTTTCCTTGAATTAACTGCAAATAATCAATAAAGATGGCGTCAAGCCCCTGTTCCATATACAATCGACGCGCTTTTGTACGCACTTCAACTATATTTGCTCCAGGAGTATCGTCAATTGAGATATGTAGGTCAGAAAGAATACCAGTACCTTCCGAAAGTCTGGCGAACTCTTCCTCTGTGAGTTTTCCGGTACGCATATCCCACAATCCAACACCACTTTGCGATGAAAGTAACCGAGATGCTAATTGACTTTGCGACATTTCTAACGAGAAAATTGCCACCTTATTTCCTGCGAGAGCGATATTTCTTGTCATATCCAACATGAACGAAGACTTACCCATTGAGGGACGTGCGGCAAGAATAATCAAATCGGATTTTTGCAATCCACCAAGCATGCCATCAACATCGCGGAAGCCTGTGGGTACCCCCAGTAATGATCCATCTGCAACATTTACTTGAGCAGCTTCTTCATACACTTGTTCCAAGACATCTGCAATACGTGTAAACCCTTTATCGACACCCTGTACAGATACGGTAAACAATTCGTGCTGTGACTGGTTAACGACATCGTTTGTAGGCTTTTCCTCATCAAATGCCAAGTCGGTAATAGTTGCTGCAGCAGAAATAAGGCTTCGTCTCAAGGCTTTTTCTTTAATCGTTTTTGCGTATTGTTCGGCGTGCGCCGAGGTTGGCACAGACTCAATCAACTCTACAAGATACGACCTTCCCCCTACTTCCTGAATGACATTTTGTTTTTGTAAGAAATCGGTTAATGTCAATTGATCAATCGATACCGAAGCCATAAAAAGATCAGACATTGCCTTGTAGATGATTCCATGCCGCTTCTCATAAAAATGCTCTGGCTTTAAAAAAGACAATACTTTTACCAGTGCATCACGATCAAGCAAAATTGCCCCAAGAATACTCTTCTCAGCATCTACATTTTGTGGAGGAAGTCGCTGCGCCATACTGTATCAATTATACCGTATCCAAAATTTAGCTGGGCAGCCGTAATCACCTACACAAGTGCCGTCACTGTCATGGTTACAATGCCATCTCGAGCACTTGCTTCAATCTTCTTTACCGTCACTTTTTCGCTTTCATGGACCTCACTTAAACCAGTTTTCTTTTTGTATTCTTCTGTATACGTAGAAAGGACGACATGGAAAGGTTCAAAATCAAGTTGTCTGCCTGACAATGCCGTATCATGACCAACAAGAACATCGATTGGCGCATATTGCTTCACAAAGGAATCGCTTGGTTCTGATTGAAAGAAGCCGACAGTGCCTTCAGATGTGTCCAATACATAATGAACTACCGAGTCAAGGCTACTCCCCTTCAGATGAACATCCTTGATACGATACTCACCTGCTGAGAAAATGACAATCGCATCTTGGTTGTTCTTCAGATCCTGCGAAAACAAATCCCACTCCTCTACGTTCTCTGGAGTATTTACCGGTTCGACAACGGTAACAAGAACAATATCAATGTCCTCGGGAATTTTCCCAGCCAACTCTGCCGGTGACGCAAGAGGAGAAAGAAACCAGAGTACTTTTGTCTCCTTTACTTCAAGGCGAATGGCATTAATTTTCTTTAATTTCGTAAACTGCATAAGGGATTATAGCACCTCTCTATTTCAATAAATCAGAAAGATTCTCTAAAGATGCCATGATTTTGTCTTTGGTATGCTCCTCAATTAATGCAATCTTTGTGTTTTCCAATGAGGAAATCACTGCGCTTAACTGGATGAGAATCTGCTTGACCTCGGTTTTTGGATCGTCAATCATTCGCTGTACGGCTTTAACTTGACCTTCACTTCTTTTCAGTCGATTGACTAATTGTTCCCGAACTTCCTGCTTCATTGGACACAGTATATACCCCCCAGGGTATTTTCGTCAACACTTTGTGAGAACTTCGAATTACGCGTATAATACCGGTATGGAGCTCGTTCCTTATCAAGCAAAACGTGGGAAGAAGTACCCGTCAGGGACTACCTCTGAAATTGCATTGTTATCTGAACTTTCAGCACTACTCTCTCAACTTCCCGAAGGAAATGCCCGTTTTGTTCCTGACACAGCCACACGGGTACTCGGCAAACAGGTATTCCCTACAACACTTACGCAAACCGACGCAATAGCAATATTTGCCCCTGTGTTATCAGAGAAACAGGGAGACCGTATACCGTTATTTCTCCTTGAGCTCCCCGTATTGCTTCTTTCCTCTCTGTCTTCTCAACAGAAACTTCGCAGACCGTACAAGCTCTTGCCAAAACCCTATCAAAAACGCATCAAAACGACATACACGAGCAAACAGACACGCGATGGCTTAGCCACATTTCTTGACTCAAAAAAGAAAGCACGCAGGTATATGAGAATTTTCCATAAGCGACTGGGACTCTATACAAAAAGAAAACCACCGTTTCAAGATTAAAGCAGTCGTAATTGCTCATCACCACTCAGGGCAAGCGTATCAAATACAATCTCCATTCTACTCCTCCACCCACTCTTTGTCCGCGTTATTACTTCAGGAATATCAAGCATATGATACACATCGTACGAATATTACAGTATTGACATCAAAATACGAGAACATGCCATCGTCAGCTTCGTAAAACATAGCAGGAACTATATCCCGTACCAACCTCGACATCTGTTACTTGATTTTACCACCACGCCACTCTAACTGATTCAGAAGGCGAACGCAACTTCTAACTCACAATTCCACCGCCAAGAATTTCTACCTCTCGGATTTCGGTTCTTGTTTCATTGCCCGTGAAATATTTATATAGGTCGCTTGCCGAACTCGAGACCTGCGTTTTTTCCGCATATTTGTCTTCTTTTTCTCCCTCGCAAATCATAACCCCTTGTCCTTCAGCAGGGGCCCAAAACATTCTTGAATCTTGGGAAACTACCATCGCCCTATCGTTGACAAAATTTGTAATAGTCGCACGATACGGTCTTTCTCGATACCGGAGCGCTACCATCACTTCTTGCCCTTCGTAAAACTGTTCGGAAATCGAATGAAGTTGAGCAACTGCTATGTTCTCCTTCAGAAGGTGAGCGTTGTCGTGTCCTTGCGCAATGTAGAGCTGATTTGAAGACGGTTCCTTCTTCACAACAAAATATGGTGCGTCTGTGCTACTCACGCCAATTCCCTGTCGCTGCCCAATGGTATAGAACCATAACCCTTGATGACGCCCCACCACGTCGCCTGATTGAATATCAACAATATCTCCAGGATTTGTGTCCAAGTGTTCACGTATAAAGTCGCGAACATCGATATCCCCTACAAAACAAATCCCTTGACTATCTTTTTTTGTTGCATTGGGTAACCCAAAGTGTTGGGCAAGTATTCTTACCTCTTTTTTATAATAATTCCCTAGCGGAAAGGTCGCTCGCTGTAATTGTTCAGCAGAAATCCGTTGCAAGAAATATCCTTGATCCTTCGTTGCGTCTAACGCAGTAAACAACCCTAATGTACCAGACGCTTCCCAGGGGAATTCTGACATACTTCGTCTTCTGGCATAATGGCCTGTTGCAATATAGGCGGCTCCTTCTTCGCGTGCTCGCTGCGCAAAACTATCAAATTTAATCAAGTTGTTGCAAAAAATATCTGGGTTTGGAGTCCTACCCGCTTTATATTCTGAAAAGAAATAGTCAAGAACACGAGCTTTATATTCTTTTTCAAAGTTGTACACCTTCCACGGAATTCCTAAATGCGTTGCCACTTTCTCAACGTCAGCAACTTCCTCCTCCCACGGGCAACGTGCAGAAACACCGAAATTATCGGCCCAATTTTTCATATACACACCGACAACGGGATACCCGGCATGAACGAGCAGCGCTGCTGCCACTGCACTGTCAACTCCTCCTGACAAAGCAACATAGATTGTCGGTTTCTGCGAACTTTTCACAGTGTATTATATCGCAATTGTCAGAAAAAAGCTTCTCTTCTTTCCCCACTTACGAGTAATGGCATCAATTGCCATCATTGCTTTCTGCTCTTTCAAGGATTGGTCCCCACTCATCATTTTCGACGGGAAAAACGCCAGTTGTTTACTATTTTCTGGTGTTAAATCAAATAAATAGACTCCCGCCCTCTTGACTTCATCACCTTCTGACATCACCTGTGGCAGCACATCACTGACAAATTTTGTAAATGTTGGCGTGTATGCTGTTGCTGGTACAAATGTTGTATGCTGTTGCACACCAAGCATAACGCCCGTTCGCTTAAACCGATTGCCTTGCAGAAAAAGCCCCATTGCTCCAGCAACCTCTTGATGTTGTCGTAACTGTTGACCAGCTCGATGACATAACGCAAAAAGTTTTTTCTCAACTTCCGAACGAGTTGTTATTGCCTGTCGGTATGATTCACTACACAAAATTGATTGTGCCGGTTTTGGAACTTGCCTTCCGTGAAAGCACGACTTCCCTTGTAATTCCTGAATTGTATACGCGAGCGTAACCGAAAATTTTTTTCGGAAAGAAATTGGATCCACTGCGGCCAACTCACCAGCAGTCGAAATTCCATAGGCAAGAAGTTTCTTGCGCAGAGCTCTTCCAATCCCCCAGACATCGCCGACAGGAATATGTGGTAAAACCTCGGGCACCTCTTTGTCATCAAGCACAGAAACCCCATGCGGTAATTTTTTAGCTCGCTTGACCGCAACTTTCGCCAGAGTCTTGGTTGCAGCAATTCCGACAGAAACAGGAATCCCTGTCCACTGTTTTATTTTATCCCTCACTCGACAACACCTTGCCTCAAACTCTGTTACCGCCCCCTTGGCAGGGAAAAATACAAATGATTCATCAATTGAATACTCTTCAACAAAGGGAAACTCTTCCCTGATAATAGTCACAATTCGCTGAGATATGTCGCCATATAAGGAGAAATGTGTCGGTATGACCACAACCCCCTGCTCCTCTAATAACTCCTGAATCTGAAACAGTGGTGCAGCCATTTGAATCCCTAACGCTTTTGCCTCCTCAGAACGAGCGAGAATAATACCTCCTGGGTTTGCAACAACGACAGGAATCCCCTGTAATTTTGGGTTCACTACTCGTTCGCAAGAAACATAAAAATTGTTTGCATCAAAGACTGCATAATACACGCTTTATTATACAGAATTACGAGGAAACCGAGTGAATAACAAAAGTCACGACTCCCCAGAGTTCAATATTCATTCCTTCTTCCAACAGTATCGGAGCATACTCAGAATTACCTGCAACGAGATACTGCTTGCCGCCTTGTATCTGCAAGTACTTAACCGTAAAGGTGCCATCAACAACAGCCACAACGACTTGACCGTTTTTGGGCTCTTTTGCTCTATCAACGATAATAATATCCCCTGAAAAAATTCCCGCCTCCTGCATTGAATGCCCTTGTACCTCAATAAAATATGTTGCCGCAGGATGTTCAACAAGATGGGTGAGTAAATCGAAATTTTGCTGGTTGACTGCCGGGTTAGGCAGCAAAAAACCTGCAGTAACACCAGTGACGACACTAGATTTCAGTTGTTTCTGTTTACGTTGTTTTTTCATAAAGTCGTGCAGGAATAGCAACAAGTAACGCACCCACAGATGAAGCAATAAATACGCCTGGAACGCCAGCGAACGCAGCAATATATCCCAGCAGAGGTCTGTTCCCTGACGTCAGAATGCGCCCGACAATCTGCAGTTGCGCAATTCCAATATCAAGATCATCCTCATCTTTCATGCCTTCGGCAACCATTGCTTTTACAACGGGAGAAGTGCCTCGAGTCGCTGCGCCAGCAAGAAGTAATAATACAGAAATAACCCATACATCGGTAACTAACAACAACCCCAAGAGGGAAAGAACCATTACGATTTCGCCAATAATCAGTGCCTCTCCTAGCCCCCTTTTTTTCGACAACTTTCCTAATAAAACTCTTCCTCCTGCGTAACCCACAAAAAGCAACAAGGATAGTTGCCCTGCCATGAGATCCGAAAACCCTTTCTCTGATAACAAAAGGGGAAGGAATAAATATAACGAGGCAGAAGAAAAGGAATCAAGAAGCTGAGCGACACCTGCATAAGAATATTTTTTGTTTTTGAAAAGTGACGCATCGAAAAATTTGATTTTTATGTGTTTACTGATTGTTGCCCGTAACGAGTCATAGGAGGAAAGCGCTTGTGCTTGAAATACCGCGACAACCATTGAAAATATCCCAGCGATTATTGCAACCTGTTGAACCCCAATCGTCGCTAATCCTGCGACCACGACACTCGATGCAAGCAATCTTCCAATATCTCCCATCACTCCATTCATCGCCATTGCTCCTGCTCTATCCCCACGTTTCGTCATTTTTGCCATAGTTACCGTTCCCGTTGCTTCCTCTAATCCTGAGGCAAAGCCTGCGAGCAAATAGGTAACTCCGAAAAGGAGTGTAGAATTGCTGAAGGCAAGAAGAAACCACGATAACGAATTTAAAACCAGCGAAAAAATCAAGGAAAAATATCTTCCATACCGCTGTGCAACCAGTGCGCTCGCAGCACCTCCGACAACCTGCATCGACGCGAATAACGCGCTAAAGATACCCACATGCCAAACCGTCAAGTGCCCTTGCAACACTATCATGGGAAGAACCAAGAGAATGCTAATTTCCCATGCTTTCGAAATAATTTTTTGAAATAATATGGCTTTCATTTTCTCATAATGCTATAATTCCCTCATGCAACAGAGATATTGTATCATCTCAACTCTCTTCACTACCCCTCGGGGTTAGTTTTTTACATCGTTGCATACATTTTCACACAAAATTGCAAGGGGGTACTCATATCCCTTACGAGAAAGGCAAAAATATGAGATGATTGCTGTAACAACAGCAGAACTAATCTTGATTACGAAACAATGAAAAAAGAAAAATTCGAAGAATCACAACATTACAAACTCTTCCACACAGCAGAACATGTCTTTGCACAAGCGATCTCTGAACTTTATCCTGGGAACATTCAACTTGCCGTTGCCCACCTTGACGAAGACGGCTTTTCCAATGATGCTAAATGGTCGCACGCGATAACCATTGAAGAATTGCCAAAAATCGAGAAAAAGATGCAGGAAATCATCAAAAAGGACTTGCCTATTCGTAAAGAAGTGGTGAGTTACGAACAAGCAAAAGAATTATTCAAAAACAACTCTTTCAAATTAGAGTGGCTTGAAGAAATTGCCGCAGCGGATAAAGAAATTTCTCTTTACTGGACGGGTGACGAATATGTTGACCTGTGTAAAGGACCTCACGTTGCAAGTACAGGGAAAATCAAAGCATTCAAACTTCTTTCAATTGCAGGTGCCTACTGGCGCGCAGACGAAAAGAACGATATGTTAACTCGCGTGTATGGTATTGCTTTCGAATCTCAGCAAGAATTAGAAGACTACTTACAGCGACTTGAGGAAGCAAAACTTCGTGATCATAGAAAAATTGGAAAGGACTTAGACCTTTTTGTATTTTCTGAAACAGTGGGGAAAGGTCTGCCTTTATGGACGCCGCGCGGAGCGACGATTCGCCGAGAAATTGAGCGATACATTGTTGATGAAGAAATAAGACGAGGGTATCTGCACGTCAACACTCCAGATATTGCACGCATTCAACTCTACGAAAAGTCTGGGCATTATCCCTACTATAAAGAAAGTATGTATGCACCAATTCAAGACGAAGACGAGCAATTCATGCTTCGTCCGATGACGTGTCCCCATCACTTTGAGTTATACCTCAGTAAACAACGCAGTTATCGAGAACTTCCAATGCGAATTGCGGAACTCGCACAGTTATATCGGTATGAGAAATCAGGCGAACTCTCTGGACTTCTCCGAGTTCGAACCTTCTGTCTTGCAGATGCTCACATAGTGGCGAAACCGGACCAAGCAAAAGCAATGATTGCGGAGGTTCTTGACCTCATCGAAGATATTGCGCAAACATTAGGACTAAAAACTGGAGAAAATTATCTCTTCAGACTCTCCCTCGGGGACAGAAATGATACGAAGAAGTACTTCAAAGATGATGCTTCATGGGAATTTGCAGAAAATGTACTCCGAGAAGTCTTGATTGAAAGGAAGGCGAACTACTACGAAGCAGAAAATGAAGCAGCTTTTTATGGTCCCAAAATTGATGTGCAGATGAAAAACGTACTTGGCAAGGAAGATACTGCCTTTACGGTCCAGTACGATTTCGTTATGCCGAAACGTTTCAAAATGGCATACATTGCAGAAGATGGACAGGAAAAAGAACCAATCGTCATTCATCGATCTTCAATTGGTGCAATTGAGCGATCAATCGGATTCTTGATTGAACATTACGCAGGATCATTCCCTGTTTGGCTACATCCAGAGCAAGTCGTTATTATTCCAATCGGCGAAGAGCAAAAAGAGTACGCACGTGAAATTGCTGAAAAAATGAAAGCTGCGATTCCGGGTATCCGATTGTCCGTAGACGAAGACAATAACACGCTCGGAAAGCGAATTCGCAACGCACAACAACAAAAAGTTCCGTACATGCTTATTCTCGGTAAAAATGAGGTAGCCAACAATACGGTCAGTATGCGCCTAAGAAACGGAGAAAACAGCAATGACCAAACGTTGGAGCACGTTATTGAGCGAATCTCTGAAAAAATACGGGAGAAATCATTAGAGTTGTAGTATATGAGCAAGGTTGTCAAGAATGAGATAATCCTGACTCGTTTTCAACGGCAGTATATTCCCGACCTACTCGCACTTGGAAATGAATATGACCACTTCTACAAAAATCTCGATCCGGAGTATCAAGACACTGAAATATACCTGACTGATAAAGAATGGATAGAAGAATTGTTAACCAATCCAAACAGAACTACCTATCTTGCGTACCAAAAAGGTAACTCTCGACTGTCTGGTTTTATCAGCTACTTTGTGATTACAGAGCTCAAAGCAGTATTTATTGAAGATTTATTCGTTTCACAAAACATCAGGAAAAAAGGTTTTGGACAAGCTCTCCTCCAGAAAGCAAAAGATTACGCTTCCAGCAAGCACTTTTCCGTTCTTTTTTATGTCACTCACGGGAACAACAATGCACTCGAATTCTATCAAAAACAAGGATTCTCAAGAGATAAGAATGTCTGGATGACTAACAAGTACGCTATAATGAATACGTAACATATGAAAACTGCACTCATAACCGGAACCAGTTCAGGCATTGGAGAAGCCTTTGCAAAAACGCTACTCGATCTTGGTTGGTATGTCATTGGTATCTCTCGTCGACAGAATATCGAACTTGAACAACATTCGAACTTTACGCAAATTACCATGGATCTTTCAAAACCTGTCGATCAGTTGTTCCTTCAGAAACACCTTGGGACACGTACGGTAAACCTTTTAGTTAACAACGCGGGTACACTCAAATTAACTCAGTCAGCTGAATGGGACGAGGATAACTACACACGAAGCATATCTGTTCACTATCGTGCGCCATTACAACTTCTCGCGTTGTTGCGAAAAAATCTTTCGGGAGGTATGGTATTGTCTGTACTTTCAACGGCATCACATATTGGATGGGACAATTATGCGTACTACGGGGCATCGAAAGCAGCACTCTGGCTTCATATGAAATCATTCGCAGTGGGAAATCCTGATATTACCTGTATTTCATTACATCCAAGCATGGTTGACACCCCGATTACTGAAATTGATTCGTGGAAACCTGCAGAACGGAAAGAGTTTATGACTACAACGGAGATGAGTCGTATACTGACGCAACTCGTTACAGGTGTACTCTCCCTTCCCTCTGGATCTTCTCTCTTCATTGCCAATGAATGGGAACGAAGCGATCTCGCTCTATTTGGTGAAAAGACATATTTCTACAACACAGATACTGATGAGTTAAAGCAACTTCCAAACCATGCTCTTTAAATTATTCTTCCAACTTCTCAAAAACATTCGCTGGCTGATTGGAATTGTCATACTCGTCTTGTTTATTTCTCTTGCAGCGACCAAATACTCCACATTGAAAGAAACTCCCCTCGGACAGTACCTTCCAGACATTTCCCTGACCGATTGGACTCACTTGTTGCCACAAAAAAACGATACAGCTACTGACTCTTCACACCTCCCCGACACAATTTCACTCACTATCACAAAATCCTCAGGGCAAACCATTTCTTTCACCACCGAAGTCGCACAAACCGAAGAACAGAGAACGCTTGGCTTGATGCACCGCTCCTCGCTCCCTACGTATGGAGGAATGTTTTTTGTTTTCCCTGCCGATAGTATGTCTGGGTTTTGGATGAAAAATTGCGAAATTTCACTTGATATGCTTTTTATTGATGAACAGATGAAAATTGTAGATATTGTTCACCGAGCGCAACCTTGCTCTGAAATTGACCCAAAACAGGAGCAGTGCCCGATATACAACTCACGATACCCGTATCGCTACGTTCTTGAAATAAAGGGAGGAACAGCAGAACGTAATGAGATTACACTTGGGAATAATGTTTCTATCGATGAACCACCACAAAAGTAGTATCAGACGTATTTTTTTCTAGATACTGAAAATCACTACTGTTGACTAATTTTGAGAGATCAACTGTTTTTCGAGTATAAATCCCTTCTGATGGCAATCGGGCTCCACGTTCCAAATTCAGCGTTTGATAGACTCCGTCGTTCCAGAAGTATACCTTTTCTTTACTTGCATCGATCTCAACATATTGCTGGGTAAATTGTGTTCCCGCCATGCTTGGCATTTCATCTGAAACAACTAATTGTATTGAACCAATATTTTTGCGTGTTTGTTCTGCTTCGCCGGTAAGTTGACAATAAGGAACTGCCGTAGCAACAGTCGTTTTTAGTTGTTCGGCTAGATTTTCGTAATTAACTCGCCAATCATGCTTGAGTACTTGGGCAACTGCACCCGAACCCGTAACAAGAATATACTCCTCAACTCCTAATGGCTGCTGACGAAAATACGCCATTGCGCACTGTGTGTCTACAGTAACCTCTCCGATATTACAGGTAAATCCTTCGGCATCACAGCCTATTGCCTGAAAACAATGAGCAACCTCTTTTACTGGAAAAGTAACCGACTGGTTCGGGGCAAACAAGGTTATTGTTGTTTCGTTTTCTTCCAACTTTTGGGACACCTGCTCGTGTGGGAGACAACTTGCTACCGTTGGTGTC
This sequence comes from Candidatus Dojkabacteria bacterium, assembly GCA_030583685.1. GTDB lineage: Bacteria > Patescibacteriota > Dojkabacteria. Next base: position 276,543 of record CP129470.1, read on the forward strand.
TGATCTTGTTCCCCAAGGACCGCCATCTGTGGCGGATTCATATACCATACAGCATAGTCAACAATTCCTTTCCCGGCAAACCAAGCAGAAAAAGTGAGGATTGCTAGAGATAATACTGCAAGTGTTGTTGCATACTTTTGCGTGAAATCACGTGTTGTCATAACCCATTATAGCGCAGGCATTTGATTCATGAAAGTGCGTGCCTTTCTTCCCCAAGATTCGGGCGTTACTGGATTATATCGGTATGCAATTCGCTCTGGTTCGCGAAGTCCACCTGCATAATATCTCGACATTCCACGAGCTACATCGTAAATTGCTGCGGTAAAAGAGGGAAATCCTGATCTCCCCCACCCAAAAGGATTATACGGACGAAACAGGAACTTTCCACCACTTGATTCAATCATTGCAATCGCCGGAAGTAATCGATAGTCAATTCCATAACTGTCTGCAGCGCGGACAAAATCTTCTGCGTGAGCTTCGAGAGGGGCCTTATATCGTTTGAAAAATGATTTTACCGCAGCAACCTTTTTTTTGAATAATGCTGTCTCTCGCGGATCCTCTGCTTCAACTTCTCCGAATTTATCTGGAATTATAATCTCTGATTGTGTTGCGACAACATCTGTATACATCGCCATAGATTGCAAAATCGCGACATGCTCTTGCCCTTGAGCACTCACCCATTTCATGACACCAATTGTTGCAACCAGCAAAGACACACAGCCGATAAACACTGTCGATAAAACCAACCGCCGTAATCGAGTTTTCTGTGCTTCTCGATGGAGTAACATACTCAGAATTATACCAAAATATGATAACAAATACTATGCACGTTGCGTTTTGTTACGTATTTTCGACGCCCTTCGCTTCTCTACCGTGCCCCACACCTTTTGGTAGTATGCAGACCACCGATTTAGTACCGTTTTATCGAGTGGAGTCGCAAATTGCCAATGCACTAAAAAAATTTGTTTTAAAGATTCAGCAAGGTTCTTGCTTCTTATTAGAATTACATAAATTTCGTCACGCTGACTGGAGAAAAAATAAAGCAAATGCCCTCGTATTTCAATTCTGTTATACAAGTCAAAGAGCGGATTCTCAACATAACGATGCGAGATTTGAGTAAAATATCCAGGTTCTTCTGTTGCATAATACCCAACCGCCAGACGTACTCGTTCATTATTTGGAATTATTTCATACTGCTCATGCGGATTTTGTTGCCCCCTTTTGACAACTTCTCTGACATCATATTCCCCCAGTTCATTTCCGAATGTGTCCACAGGTAACCAACTGTCCCAAGCATACACAGATTGCCCTGCTACCTCACGGTTTGTCTCATAATAAAGTTTTTGAAAGCCCTGAAGGCCAGTTGCAACTTCTACTTTCACATCAGAAAAAGGTCGATCAGTGCCAAAATACTCGCCTTTAAGACGTGGAATAGCTTCAAGTAGATCAGATTCAAGATTAAAGAGATCGTCTCTTTTCTTGTGAATAATATTCCTCAACTGCTCTGGGTTAACTGCGGTAATGAGCGTTTGCTGCTTTTGAATTCCGTCACTTTGTTTCAACGTTAACAGCCCTTTAAGCGCAAGTCCAAAGGCAATGTCATAGATGCTTGACCGAGGCAGTTTTGTAATCTTTGCAATATCTGTTGGCGTTACTTCTGACCTCCCAAGGCAGGCTTTATATATTTTTATTTCTTTCTCGGAAAGTCCAAAATTTTGTAACGCAATATCTTCAAATTGTGCCATAATCATGAGTTTATCACACAACACGAAAAGTGTCGACACTGTCCGTCACTTTTGTCACAACGCAATATTTTGCATACAATTCAGCATGAAACAAAAAACTATCGTAATCGTTGGAGCAAGCAGAGGTATTGGGAAAGCACTTCTCAAGCTCTACGCGAAATCCGGCTATACCGTAATTGGTACCTATAATAAAAATGTTAAGGCTGCACAACTACTGTCAAAAAAGTTTGACCAGGTAACGTTTATTCACTGTAATCTTGCCAAGCTCCACAGTGTCAGAGCATGTGCGAAAAAAATCAGCAGAATAACACCTTCACTTGATATTGTCATCAACAATGCGGGAATTTATACTGCCGGAGGATTACAACAGTTGCCCATTAGAGCGTTACATAACGCATTCGGAGTCAATGTTACGGGTAAGTTTCTTCTCACACAACTCCTCCTTCCTTTGCTTAACACCGCACCTGAGGCAAAAGTTGTATTTATCTCCTCACGATTTGGATTTTTCGGGAATGTTGAAGCAGACTCGTTAAGTTATACCCTATCAAATAGTGCGCTCATAATGCTTTCACGCTCCTTGCAGGAAGAGTTTTTACACACCAATATCCGGATCGGATGCTTTATCCCAACAGTCACCAAGACAGATAGGTTTACCTCCGCCTTTACTCGCGAAGAACAAATGGCCATACAACAGTCAAAGTTACTTGCGCAACCAATTGATACCGCAAGGAAAATTAAAGCGTATACCGATTCGCTTCGAGGGGTATCCATTGGTGTCGATGCGAGAGTCCCAAATGAGCTATTTCACAAAATAAGGTTGGAGACTGTGTAGGGCTTAGCGTACTACCCTTTATATCCAATCAGATTTCCACTCTCATACTTCAGAACCGCTTTTTTCAAAAGGAATTTCGCAAGGAAGAACCAAAATGCCGACAAAGCAAGCAGTGTTACAAATGTAGATAAATTTGGATTTGCAATTAGCTCAATAGGAAGACCAGCAATGGTAATTGCAGGAATTATAAAGGTAAAGAAAAATTTCATTCCCCGAGAATAAAGCCCAGATGGATATAGTGATGGACTGATAAGCAACTCGAAAATATTGCTCGCAACCGCCACCGTGTCAGGAATAAGGAACGCAACAAGGCTGGTAATAAGAACAAAGTTGATCATAATCAAGGCGCCTAACGGAATACTGAGGACTAATAACGCGAGTGACAAAAATGAAAGTTGAGTTAAATATGCATACACAACGAACAGAATAACCCCATAGATAATATCTCCAAATGCAGAAATCTGTGATCTACTGGACAGGACACGAACATACAGAGAAACTGGAGATATTAAAAAGTTATCAAAATTACCAGAATTTACTTGTTGTGCTAAGGTTGAAGCCCCCCCTGCGAATCCAAATGAGACTCCATAAGCTATTGCAACAAGGGCATTTAGTCCAATCGCTTCAGTACTTCCCCATCCATTTATAGTGCCGACAGACGAAAAGAAGAAAATCCAAATAATGACAAAAGCCGTGTTATTTAACATCATTCCTACTACTTCGAGGTAAAAGGCTGTTTTTAATGCAATTGCATTTTTTATATGAGCGACAAAAAACAGACTGAAATGATGTAATGCCCGTAAAAGATTCCTCAGCATACTAACTTCCATTAATAAATAGTTTATGAAGACCTCTCCTTAAGACAATAATAATTGACAGTAACAGGACACCCACCCAGACACTTTGCACTATCAAGTAATTCCCGAGAAGCAGCTCCGCATGAGGATAAAAAATGAGTGAAAAAAATCTTGTTGCACCAAAAGGACTGTTTTTCGCGACAAATTGTAGAAACTCAGGGAAGAATGCAATAGGTACATAGCTTCCTCCAAGAATTAATATAAACTTATCAATTATCCACCAAACCGGTTCTGCTTTTTCTAACCATATTGCAAACAACCCAACAAGTGTCGCCAACAATAATTCAATAACAACCCCTACAACCGCAAGGGTTAATGCTCCAATTATGAGAATTGGCGAAAAAACAATTTCTGGAACACCAACGGTACTCACGAGGAACGTAGCGACCACAATGACAGTCACAAGAAACTGAACAAGATGATCTGCAACAATTTGAACTGCTAACATCCACAGAAAATTTACTGGTCTGATTAAATATGTTTCAATATTCCCCGAATAAATCAATTCAGAAAGGCGTCGAAACATTCTTCTAATATTAAGGGACATTAGGATAAAATAACCCCCTAAGCTCCATAATGCAGATTCATATGGGAGAATGGCAGACACTGATGGCGCGACTTTATAGATATTAGTGTATATAACAAGGAGTAAAAGTACACGGAAAAGTGTAGTGATAATATCAATAACTAGTTTATTCCTAAAATATAAGGAGGAATAAACCTGTGTTGTAAATAGTGAAATAGTACGAGTGAACATAACTAACTTTCTTTTTCGTAAAGGTATTCGATTACCGTTTCCAGTGAAGGCTTATCAATATCGACATCGGCAATGTCGTACTTCGCGAGCATACTTTGTAAAAAACTATTGACTGAACTAACGGATAAATCAATTTCAAATTTCATACTCTTTTTCCCCTGTTCAAGTACTTTTACACCTACAATTTTTTTCCATTTAATTGATTTCTCTAAGTCAACAGTAATGATGCGCTTATTACCATACACTTTATTCAACTCTTTCGTTGGCATATCAAGAACTACTCTTCCGTGATTAATTAACAGTGTTCGTTCACACAACGATTCAATATCACCCATATCATGGGAAGTCAAAAAAATTGTTGTTCCCAATTCATTCAAATTTCGTAACACTTTTCTCAGTTTCCGTTTTGCAGTAATGTCTAAACCAATTGTAGGTTCATCCAAAAAGAGAATTTCTGGGTTATGAATTAATGAACATGCAATCTCTGCACGCATTCGTTGCCCAAGCGACAATTTTCGTACAGGCTGGGAAAGAAACTCTTCCATGCCGAGTAGTTGCACTAATTTTGCTGCCCTCTCACTCAAATCTTTCCCCGTTATTCCGTATAATTTTCCAAACAAATATAACGACTCAAGAGGAGGTAAGTTATACAATAACTGAGAACGTTGACCGAAGACGCACCCAATTCTATAGCTAAGTTTTTGCCGATTTTCGCTCGGAACAAGTCCTGCAACGGTAACAGTACCAGTGCTTGGGTACAAAATACCTGACAACATTTTAATCGTTGTTGATTTACCAGCACCATTAGGACCAATAAAGCCGACAGATTCACCTTCCTGTACTTCGAATGAAATATTATCTACGGCCACCAAATCCTGCCCTTTTTGTGACTTAAAATACTTGGACAACTTGTTCACCAAAACAACGTTACTCATTATTGAAATGCAAAATTACACTTGTAATTGTACAATTCTTTCAACGGCTTTACAATTCCGATCCGCTAATCATGATTCTGGTAGAATTTTTTCTTTAGGTATTAATTATTTCCTTTACCATCCCAAAAAGTCTACTGTAGGCAGTCCTGATAGGTAATTCTCTTTTGTCTAGCCCGAATTCGGAAAGAAACGCTGTCGGAACCCCATAATCACTATGAAAACAAATAGTATCCCGCAACCGATGGGGGTAACAGAGTAACTGCATCTGCCTCATATAGTTCTGACACCCAAAATTAACTACTGAGGCTGCTAATCTTGTGGTGAGCCCTTTCCTTGGAATTACTTGCCCCCTAATTTGTACTGAATCGATATCAAATGCTTGCGACAATTCACCAACTCGAGAAACACTCAACGTAAAAAAACGTGCGTTTCGTAAGTACGAGATAAATGATACTTGCCATGTATCAGCAATAATTCCAATGTACTTGTATCCCTCTGTGATGTCTATGCGATTCTGTTCAAACATACTCCAGGGATACGTAGCAGGCAACGCAAGTTTCTTGTACAACATCCTCGGTATTTTCGTTTCCATTAAGAACTATACTCAAAAAGAAGTCAAAAAACTTGACAATAGTTTGACACGCTGTTATTTGTCAATCAGCACTCTCCCCGTCATATCAGGGGGAACTTCTAGTCCAAGAAAATCTAATACGGTTGGGGCGATATCCTGTAAACTCCCTAAAGGAAATTGGTAGTTATTTTTTGCACCTTTATACACACCTACAAAAGGGACGGGAAATACGGAGTGTTCTGTATCAATTTCACCAGTCAATTGGTTCGTCATTTCATCAACATTTCCGTGATCTGCGGTAACAAATACTGCACCATTTCGTGACAATACCTGTTTAACAATTTGCGCAGTACAGGTATCCACGTGTTCAACAGCTTTGACCCCCGCTTCAAAAACACCACTATGACCAACCATATCTCCATTTGCAAAGTTCACAATAAACAAATCATAGATGCCGTAATCGAGTGTTCTTTTAAACGTATCAGTAATTTCGTAAATACTCATTTCCGGTTTTTTATCGAAAGTAGGTACCTCGGGAGAAGGAATACAAATACGCATTTCTCCTGGGAAAACGGTATTTATTCCCCCGTTGACAAAATAGGTTACGTGAGGGAATTTTTGAGATTCTGTCAACCGTAATTGACGCATTCCTGCCATCGAAACAATACGACCAAGGGGCATTTTGACATCTGTTGGAGGGAATGCAACCTCCATAGGCAAGTCTTTATCGTATCGGACCATTCCAACAAAAGACAAGTCATTTCTCACGACCCCACGGGAAAACCCGGTAAATCCGTCTTGTTGCAACAATGCTTGGGTTAACTGAACGGCACGATCCGGTCTAAAGTTTAGAAAAATCACACCATCACCATTCTGTATCTTTCCTTTTTGTGCGACATCGGCATCCTGAATGACATACGGCTCCAAGAATTCATCAGTGATTTCGGCCGCATATGACTTTGCTAACGCTTCAGTCCATGAAGCGACAGGAGTTCCCTTATGTTGTGTTACCAATTCATACGCCCTCGCAGTTCTTGCCCAGGTTTTATTCCTGTCCATTGCGTACTGTCGACCAATTATTGTCGCAATTTTCCCAATTTTGTATTGTCCCATCCATAACTCAAGCTGTTCGATATACCGAGAGGCAGATTTTGGTTCAGTGTCGCGACCATCAGTAAACAGATGGAAATAGACATTTCTCTGTCCAGCTCTTGCACAAAATTCAAGTATAGCCAAAAAATGATTTAATGCTGAATGAACATTCCCATCGCTAATACAACCAAGAATATGCAATGCACTACCCTTCACTTTTGTTTGGTCAATCACCTTCTTGATTCCTGTGTTCGTGTAGAATATACCCTTTGCAATCGCCGTGTTAATTCGTGGAAGATATTGGTAAACCACCTGTCCTGCACCAATGTTTGTATGCCCAACCTCACTGTTACCTTTGACGTTCGTTGGAAGCCCTACATGTTCTGCCGAAGCATGTAAAAGCCCATGGGGATATGTTTCCCAAATGCTTTCAAGAAACGGTGTTCGTGCCTTTGCAACAGCGTTACCATCATATGGTTCATTACTTGCAATTCCGTCAAGAATCAATAACACAACTGGTCCTGGTACTCGCCTCATACAACATTGTACACGACTTACCGAATACGAGATACTGACATGTTGAAAGCAGAAAAAAGAAGCTTATAGAACTGCATGAAGACAACGATATTTTTCATTTTGTAGGGATTTCTGCGATAAGTATTGCTCTACGCGTTCACTCTCTATACTGCTTGTGTTTTTTTGCTTCTCTGGCGCTTGTTGAGTATACTTATCCATGAAATATAAGCGCTATCCAACGCGAGCAGGACGACATCTCCTCTCTGCACCATTCATTTATGGGGTTTCGATTCCAATAGTCATTCTTGATATCGCAATCGAAATGTATCATCGAATTTGCTTTCCCCTCTATGGAATTCCGTATGTTTCCAGAACAAAGTACATTCGGATGGATCGACATAAACTCTCGTACCTTACAGGTATGGAGAAAATAAATTGTCTGTATTGTGGCTATGTTAACGGGCTCTTTGCCTATTTCGTTCAAATAGCTGGTGAAACCGAAAAATACTGGTGTAGTATCAAACATAACAAAACGATAAACGATACTTTTACAGAACCTGCCCATCATCAAGATTTTATGGAATATGGTGATGAAAAGGCATATCGAGAACATTCAACTGAGTAACTCCGACACTGTTATTGTTTTAAATTTTCTTTGATATACTGGATAAATTCCAAGTTTTCCTTACCAAAGTATTGAACCAGATACACAAACCGATTGGTTTTATGGACACACACAAGGAAGTACGCATTATTTTTCGCATCCATAAATTCGAATCCTTTGCCATCGGCGATCACAATCTCTTTTCTCGTAAAGCCCTGTAGCGAAACAGTCGTTGGTTGCGTCGTCAACCAATGTGCAATGTATTCTTCCCCAATTTTCCTCAATTCCTGATATGAGATATCTGCCACAAGCTCACCTTGATATTGTTTCACTGGCGCAAGTGTAACCCGCTCTTTCGTTGCTGTTTGAGTAAACGTAATCGTGTTTACACCGAATGTTGGATGTTTTGTAACTTCTACCTCCCAATCACGAGAGTACCGCAGTTTCCATACTGCCTCAGGAGGAAGATCCCTTCCAGATGCTGCAGCAACTAATTCTTGTTTTGCTTTATAGGCAACTACCTTGTCCTGTAATCCATTCTCAGCTTGCGTTGCAGTAATCGTTTCGTACCATACATCAGAAGCAACGGTATATACATGCAACCCAATTTCATCTTTTGTGTAGTATTCACCAAATACTCGATTAGTCTCAGAAAGAGAGACGCTCAAAACATGAGTCCACCCGTTTTTTGGTAATTCTTCTCGATAATACTCGACCACCTGATGCCACTCCGCAGTGACGGGTAACCTATACACGCTCTGGCCGCTCGTTAGAAAATCGTACAAGGCTTGCGCATCTGTAGCATTGAGCACGTTATTTCGTAACATAAATCCTTTCTCTCCAACCCGCTCAATATACTCTTCAAAAACAAAATCGCTCCCCGGATAAACTGGTACTTCACCAAGACCAAGCACGAGTTTTTTTTCATCTTTTGTGTCATCTGCTTGAAATAAAAAACCAAGAGGAGTCTCCCGTAAATATCCGGTAATTATCTCAGTTAACCCCGTCGCGTTTCGATTTTTCAAGGAATATGAGACAACACCGAGAACACCAACGGTTGCCAACAAACCGACCGCCAGCACCAGCGAGACTACCATTACTTTAAACGCTTTTTTAATGCGAAGTTTCGCGAGCTGTCTATTGCGTTGTCTTGCGGAGGCACCAACAGATGTTGCGCGAATTCCTCTCATATACACAGATGACCGAAATTTCGCTGGCTGTCTATTATTCTTCTTCCTGCTAAAAAATCCCATATTACAGTATACTAGACATTGCCTAGAAAAATCACTAGTATTCCTATATGGACAATGATATTGCCTCGCTACAAAAAAAGATTTTTGAACGTGCGCTTGAACAGGCTGACACCCCAGTTTTCGTTATATTTACGGCAAGTTGGAGTCTTTCATGTGCTTTGTATCAACAGGAGCTACAAGATTTTGAAATAGAAATTATCGAAAAGGCGCTTATAGCAACCCTCGATATTGATAGCTTTCCTGATCTTACAGAGAAGTATGGTATTGTGACAATTCCAACTACACTTGTGTTCTTTAATAAACAAATTGTCAAACAACTTCATGGACATCAGAATCCGGAAATACTGACCAATATTGTTGAAGAATTAACGACGCCATCCTCATCGAATGATCTTACCTCTGAGACGAAAGAATAGCTATTTTTTTACAATTTTTAAGAGAATAACTATCAATGCAGTCACAACTCCAAAGAGTGGAAGATACACAACCAGATAGATAATTCCCTTCATCAGAATATCCGTAGTTCCGACCAGTGACCGAACAGCTAATTTGAATGTTTTCCCAATTTCGAAGGTTCCTTCAGGCAGATACGGAAGATTATATTCATTTGTGCTTGAATATATCGTGTATTGAGTATTTTGTGATAATTCATCAAGTGCTTGTTGTCTTCCCTTAAGGGAGTCTATGGTGCGCTGGACCTGATCCAAGTTTGCTTGAACCTCAAGAAGTTCTCGCACTGTTGTCGCTTTCTGATAAAACTCCTTGACCTTTTTATAGGTTTCTTCGTATTGCGCTAGTTGCCGTTTGATATCGGTATATTCCTGTGTAATTTGATATGAGGTTTCTTGTCGATCGACAATTTTGAGTGATAACGTTCTTAGCTCCTCAGAAAATTGTTGGACCACCTCGTTAGGAAGCAACACCGTCATGACTCCATCTTGGCCTTCTGAATCCGTTGCGACGGTAACCTGTTCATTCATGACTTTTCCTCCTGAAGTTGTTACTGCCTGCGTCAATGCGTTGTGTAATTCCACAACACTTTCAACATGAACACTCACATAATTGGTAGAAACTTTCCTCTCTTGTGTCATGTTACCGACCACTTGAGACTCATACACTGATTTTTCCAGAGGAACTCCAACAACAACAGAATCGCCTCCCCAACGAGAATCGGTTGGAGTATTTTGCACAGATATGCGTGGCAACCCACGCAATTGCGACACAAAGGCCAAACTTAACAACACCAGGACAACACTTCCAAAAATCGAAATAAGGATTATTTTTTTCTGATTCATCATAATCTACTGTACCACACCGACAAAATTACCGCGATACCAGGTTTAATTGCTTCGTAACGCCTCAATCGGAGACAGTTTTCCTGCTTGTATGGCTGGATACAATCCAAACACAATTCCCACAAGTGACGAAACAAGTAACGATGCAATCACCGCACCCGAAGAGATAAACAAAGGCAAGCCTGCCACTTGTTGAATCGCCAGTGCCCCACTAGCGCCAAGAATAATTCCCATAATACCCCCAATTAAAGAGAACAACACCGACTCAATAAGAATTTGTGCTTGAATTGCTCGATTGGTTGCTCCAATTGCTTTCCGCAACCCTATCTCCTTCACTCGCTCCTTTACCGAGACAAGCATAATATTCATGACACCAATTCCTCCAACAATGAGAGATATTGCAGAAATTACCGTAATAAAAAGTGTGACCGTACTCAGAATGGTTGCAGAGGTCTCGACGATATCGGTTTGTGTGGTCACGGTAAAGTCGACCTTTTGATTTGGTAATAATTCTCTTACTTGACGCATGGTCCTTTCAAGCTGTGCTTCCACTTCAGAAAGTTGCGCCTGTTCATTTGCAGCAATCAGGATCGCATTCACAGTATTTGGTCTGTCAAAAACCTCTCGATACACTTCAATATTAATGTATGCTTCTAAGACTTCACCGCCGAATGCCGCACCGGCAGTATCTTCCACAACCCCCAACACACGAAAATCCCTCCCATTTATCGAGATCTCTCGACCAAGAGGATTCTGTAACTTAAAGAGTTTTCTTGCTAAACTCTCTCCAATCAGAACATCTCTGTTTGGCTCACCTTGGAGCCGAAAATATTTTCCCGAAACCAAAGGAATATCAACAATTGAAAAATATTCAGCATCAGTTGCATATACCAACACTTCCGCTTCTTCTCGTGCATACGAGACAGGAAACGTACTAATTTGCCGACGAGAAACAAACTCGACCATGTCAGAAGGAATTCTTTTGACTGCGGTAAATTCTTTGTCAGTAAAACTTGACAAAACTGCGCCAAAATTGAACCCAACACCACCCCCTTGCTGAGGCTCTCCCGGTTGAATCACAATAAGATTTTTTCCCAAACGACTGGTAATGCTCTGGTTAATATATTCTTGTGCACTCCCCCCGATGCTTACCATCATAGTGACGCTTGAAATGCCAATCATTATGCCCAGAACAGTCAAAAAAGAGCGAAGCTTATTCACCGTAATATCTTTTAAGGCACCTGAGAGAAACTTAAAAAAAAGCGTCATACGATTTTTCCATCTAAAATATTGATTTGCCTGTGCGCATATTGAGCAACGGCGACATCATGGGTTATGAGTAGCAACGTTTTCCCCATGTGATGAAGTTTGTCAAAGATTTCCAGGACTACTCGTCCCGTTCTCGAATCGAGATTTCCTGTTGGTTCATCTGCAAGAATCAAATCTGGATTTGTGAGCAACGAGCGGGCAATAGCAACTCTCTGTTTTTGCCCACCAGAAATTTGTGAGGGTAAATTATTCGCCTTGTCTGCGATGTCCAGCAGTTCAAGGAGCTCGAAGGCTCGTTCTTTTGGATTGTCAACGTGGACATAAAACGAGGGTAACAAGACATTATCGAGCACCGAATAGCGTTCCAGCAAATTAAATGATTGAAATACAAAACCAATAACCTTTCCCCTGTAATGTGCGAGTTCCTGATCATTAAGTAGACCTACTTCTTGCCCAGAGAGTCGGTATGTCCCTTCCTCATATCTGTCCAGACATCCAATCACATTCATGAGTGTAGACTTGCCACTCCCAGAAGGTCCCACAATTGCCACAAACTCTCCTTTCGTAACCTGCAAAGACACATCATCGAGTGCATGAAATTCGAGTCCGTCATTTCTATACCATTTATGCAAATGGTTGATGTCGATGACTAATTCATTTGGAACAGTTTTTTTACCCATGGCCTCACTGTCGTAATTCGTTTATCTGGTAATGTATCCACAATAACCTTATCTTCCTTTGAAATACCACTGATAATTTCAACAGCATCATCACCAACAGCACCAACCAACACAGCAACGTCAACTGCCTGGCCTTGCTCATTGAGGACAAGCACCGTTCCCGTTTGGTCTTGCTGTACGGTTACTGCATCATACGGAAGACTCTGCTCCACTGATTTTGTGATAACAATGATATTCCCTTCAAGTTTCGAGCCAAAGGTTATCTCTTGTGGATACTCTGTAAACGAAATTTCGATTCTGTATTTCGCATCTTCTGTTGTTTTTGAGATAGGGTTCGCCGATACTGCAGTTACCTTACCACGAAGAATTCGCTCTGATACCCGTGTTTGCACTTCAACCTCCATCTCCTTTTCTATTCTCATCACATCTCGCTCGGATACTTCCGCAATAAATGTTTTGTCTTGCGCATCGACCATGACAATCATATTTCCTGTTGACGCCACCGATGCCAATCCACTTGCCGAAGGTGAAGCATACGCTTTTGTTGTCACAGAGATAATTTTTCCAGCCCGAGGCGAAGTAATTTTCTTTCGTTGCAACGCAACCTCAGTATTCTTCATCTGATAGTACGCAGCATTAATTTGTCCTTGTAAGGAGTCGAGCGTTGCTTGTGGCGTCCCTACCTGAGCCTCTGCATTCCTTTTTGCCCGAATTGCTGCATAATATCCTGCTTGAGCCGCCTTAAACTGATTCCACTCCACATCATTTACTAATTCGACCAACACCTGATTCTTTTTAACAACGTCTCCAGCTTTTACCATTACTTTCTTGATGTCTGTAGAAGAGCCAAGTGCTATCTCAGTATAAGAAACAGGATACCAATAGGCAGTAAAATCAATACTTCTTTTGATTTCTTGGGTAGCTAACGTAGTTGTCGAATATTGTGGAATTGATTCAGAGGTGAAAAGAGTGACAAACACACCAATAAGAAGCACAATCACTATAACTATTGATTTTTTGGATACCTTTCTCATGCGGGTATTGTATCACGAAATTCGGTCATCTCGATACTCGTCAAACACTATGACGAAAAAAGTTGATCAAACAACCCCATTAACAACTGGGTGACCATGCCCTGAGAAAGTCGAACAACTTTCCACTCAGTATCTCGAACAATAAATGCGGTCGTTTGATCGAAACACACGACTCCGACAACACTTCCAGACAGTTTTACCTGAGTTCGAGCAAAGACAAAAGGACGATAGGGTTTCATTTTCTTTGCAAAGGAAGGTAACGCGGCATCGCGCGAATAGTACAATTCTCGATAAGAGTATACGGATGATCGCAACGCAATATCTTGAAACAGTTTCATTCTTACCTCGTCAATGCCATCAATCTTAACCAAATCAATATAGGAGTACACTTCTCCCGAATCTAACGCGTCGTGATAGACAGAAGCTACTGCCTGAATTCCATCTTCAACTGAAAACTGAATCCCCAGAGATTGCTCTTTAGTCCCTGCGGAAGATGCCTCTTGCAATACTTTTTCCAGCGACCGCTCGAGTGCAGAGACTTGTTGTCGTTGAGTGTCAATGATTTCTGACAGTTTTTTTAGGTCTACGGCAGTAACAACCCTCCTTCCTCTACGAACCCCTTCTGTGAGTAATCCTCGTTCAAGAAGCTGTTCGATATGAAAATGTACCGTTGTCCGTTTAATTCCAGTTGTGCGCGATAATTCCAGTACTGTTACGGGGCCTGTGTTTGAAATTTCAGTAAACAACATTGCTTGCGTTTCATCAAAACCAAGCTGGGCAAGGAGTACGCGTAGTGACTTCATACAATCAGTATATAACATTGTGTCAACGCTGTCTAACACTTTTTTTCATACGGTTCTTGATTACATCTTTTTTTAACGGTTTCTTGGTAACACGACGGAGTCAATATTTAATTCTCCTCACTATCTATGATATAATTCAGCTATGAAACAGAACACGCACCCACAATACGACGTGGTAACATTAACTTGCTCAAACTGCAGTGCAACATTTACCGTTGGCACAACAGCAACCAAAGGCTTTAGCGTGGCACTCTGCTCGCAATGTCACCCGGCATACACCGGTGCTCAATCAATCATTGATACAGCAAACCGAGTATCAAAGTTTATGGAGCGCCAAAAGAAAGCAGAACAGATGCGCACAGGAAAGAAATAACTTCCTTTTTTCCAGCATATGCTTACGCAATCGGACATTCTTGCATTAGGGCCACAAATCGAAGTAAAACTCGCTGGAATACGTGCTGACATTGCCAAGCTTTCACAAGAAATTACTGGTGACATTGATTATTCTTCCGAAACATACATCGGTACGCACAAAAAATTACGTGCGCGAGAAAACAGAAAAGCCGGACTCGAAAAATTACAAAAACTTGTTGCTAGTTATGTCGATAGTCACACTATTCTCTCTGGTAAATCCACAGACGCTGAACTTATAACCCTAGCAACTGAAGAACTCGCACTAATCGAACCTGAGATACGTGAATTGTATCTCTCCTTTATGAGCGAAACGGCGAAGTTCCAAAATGTTGTTATGGAAATCCGAGCAGGGGCAGGTGGAGACGAAGCAACGCTTTTTGCACAAGAGATATTCAGAATGTATCAACTTTTCGGTGCTTCTCGTGGATGGAAGGTTGAATTGACCGATACAGAGCTTTCCGAAAAAGGAGGTTTTAGGCACGCTGATGCCTATATCGAAGGTGATGATGCCTACTTCTGGTTACAATATGAAAGTGGAGTTCACCGCGTGCAACGAGTTCCCGAAACAGAAAGTTCAGGGAGAATTCATACTTCCACAATTAGTGTCGCGATACTCCCTGAGGTAGAAGATGTTGATGTAAAAATCAACCCGAATGACGTCGTCATGGAAGCGTATCGATCGAGTGGACCTGGTGGACAAAGTGTCAATAAAACATCCTCTGCCGTCCGATTACGACATGTTCCAACCGGCATTGTGGTAACTTCTCAAGTCGAGCGCTCACAGCTAAAAAATCGTGATGCCGCAATGCGTCAGTTGAAATCTCGCATTTACCAAGCACAACAGGAGGCGCAAGACAAAGAACTTGGAGATATTCGAAGAGGTCAAATTGGAACAGGCGATCGTTCAGAAAAAATTCGTACCTACAATTTTCCCCAGAGTCGAGTTACCGACCATCGTGTGAAAAAATCTTGGTTCAACATTGCGGGGATTATGGAAGGTGATATTGAAACGCTGCTCACCGATGTAAGAACCTTACTCACGGAAACTGGAATTCAAACAGACGCATCCGATGAAGAGTAACCACGCGATTGGTATCCTTGCAGAACACCTACGATACCATCAGTATCCTTCAAGTTATCTAGAAGAACTACGCAGACACTTGCAACTCGACTATACTTCCCAGCAACTTACCACGGTTCAACAAAGCCTTCTGCAGCAGTGTCTTTATTTACTCACAAAACAAGCACCTGTGGAATACATCGTTGGTAGTGCTCTCTTTAATAATCAACGCTTTTTGGTCACACGAGAGGTGTTAATTCCACGCTTTGACACAGAAAAACTCTTCCGCGATTCGCTTCAAACCATTCAGAAGCTCCCTCAACCTTCGGCTATTATTGATATCGGAACGGGCTCTGGGATTCTCGCCATCTGCCTCGCAAAGTCGGTATCTCCCCTGCATTCACTTCATGCTGTTGATATTTCTTCTGCAGCGTTAACACTTGCCCAACTGAATGCCCAAAAACATTCAGTCACTGATCGAATCACCTTCCACCTTGCAGACACATATCCCCTTTCTTCAAAAACAAATTCTCCCTTAATTCCTCACGAAGATACGCTTGTGATAGTCAGTAATCCACCTTACCTAAGAAACACTATTAACCATTCGCTCCCCACTTCTGTAACTGTATACGAACCATCAGTAGCACTATTCGAATCCCTAAACTTCATAACAAAGTTACACTATTACCTAACCACTCTCCTTCAGAACAACAAGACTATATTCGTCCATCTCGAGTACGCCAACGAAGACAACACGGTTGTATTCCTAACACTCAGTGGTCAGGAGGCAGTCAATTTTCTAAACGATAGAATGAGTTCACTTTCTTCTCCCGCCTCCTGAACATGATACTTCTCTAGTTTCGTTTTTCCCGTGAAAATCGAAGAATAGGAAAGATACACTTGTTGAGCTTTGCTCAGTAATTCTCTGACACCTCTGCGAACCTTTCCACCATAGTGGACGGGCCCACCATACGGTGAAACAAGAACAATTCCTCGCATGTCCTCGAGAAATCGGGTAGCAAGTAATTGAAACTGGTTATTTCTTTCTTTCCGTTCCCTTTCTGTTAAAATCTTTGGATAAAAACTTGTGAAGAATGCCAGTGGTATTGATTTGTTCGGTGAAATTTCCTCCCTTCTATAGACAGGTGTGATGGTTATTGCGTACTTATTTGACCAATATTTCACCCACTTACTGACGCCAGGAACATGCAATAAGTATCCTGCGATTGGCATTAAAATGGGTACCTCTGGATACTGTTTTCTGAGATATCTCGCGGTAAAAAGTATATCAAACGAGTTCACATGTGCGTCAAGAATTATCGCAGGCGTTTGCACTTCCGGATTCATACTACTCGAGCGTTGAAGGTCGGTCCGCAAGTTTTACTTTAAGAGAAAGCGTTGTCGATTCGCCACTCACCGAAGAACGAACAACCGTAAGGGTAATCTCGTCCCCCACTTTATGGCGAGATAATGATGACGCCAAGCTTGTTGAAACACTTTTATCATTAACTTTCGTAATTATATCTCCAACTCGCAACGAAGCACTTTGTGCAGGAGAATTATCAGCAACAGCTCGAACTAAGGCTCCTGGTTTAACACCATAAAATTCTGCCTCTTGAGAAGTAACCATTCGGTACGAGACGCCAAGATACGGCGTTCGAAATCTTCCATATTGCTTAAATTCTGCGAGCCTCTGTTGAACAACCGTAATGGGAAGTGCAAACGAAATGTTATCAGCACCGCCTGTTGTCGCAAAATTAACGCCGATTACTTCACCATACAGATTCAATAATGGACCACCAGAATTTCCTGGATTGATAGCAGCATCGGTTTGCAAGACATCCTCATATTCTTTTTGCGTCTCCCAAAAACCACCTGTCCGGACAGTTCTTCCGAGTCCACTAATGACTCCTACCGTGACACTCCCGGGGAACTCTCCCAACGGCGTCCCAATTGCAATGACCGTTTCTCCGACCTGAACTTCAGAAGAATTACCCGTTGAAAGCGCAGGAAGGCCCTGTGCGTCTATGACAATAAGCGCAATATCATTTACTTCGTCTCGAATGATCGTTTTTGCCGTATAGGTTTTGTTGTCCTTAGTTACAACCCGATACGTTGCACGAGTATCTCGTACAACATGTTGATTAGTGACAATAATCCCCGAGGCATCAACAATAAATCCAGTACCAATAGTATTGTATTCTTCTTGATCACCTTGCTGCGGTCGTGATGAATCGACAGCAATACTTACCACACTTGGCGAAGCAAGCGTCACTACCTGCGGGATTGTTAATACTTCTCCCTGCGGTGTTATAGTCTGTTGAGGAATAAACGGAGACTTGTCCTGACCTCGAGTGCTCTCCCCCGTCTTAAAATTGTGAGTTGTTAACCACTCATCGACAATCGGATAAACGTTTTTATAGACATATACCCCAGCAACTCCGAATGAAACGCCAAAAATTATAATAAAGAGTAGAAAGAAAAAGAATTTACGGAAAAATAAGTTCTTCTTTTTTACAGGAAGCGTTGTTTGTGGTGGCTGTATAGTTTTAACTTTTTTCACGACAGCCGCTTGCTTCTCTCCTCCCTCACCGTCTTTCATACAATTCCTTGAATAAACTTATTTATGTTTTTTTGTCTCGGTTTCCGAAATAACATCAACATACAGTGGAATTACGGTCACATCTTGACGAGATTTGCCATCGACATTCACGAGTAACTCAAACACATACTTACCTGCATATTCTACCCGCTGTGGGATTTTTATCTGAAACTCCGAACTATCAATATTCTTTAATTGCGGCATTTCTTCGAATAATTCCTGTAACACGAGATGAGGATCAAGACTCCCAAAGACTCTCCCCCCCACCGCTGTTTTGACTGGAACTTTAATTGGTTTTCTGATTAACTGCGAAGATGCATAAGAAATTAATTTCATAATGATTCGTTGCTTGTTTTTTTCATTCGTTACCCTGTTTTTTTGCTCCGCATCTAGCTTTTTCTCATCTGCAACTGTCGCGAGTCGAGCGAGTTTTTTGGGGAACAGAAAATTTCCTGCGTATCCATCTTTCACCACAACAACTGAACCTTTTTTACCAATCTGCGGAACATCTGCGAGGAGAACTACTTTTGCTGCCATACTGTAATGTCTATCAACTTAGAAATATCGAATCGAATTCATTATACTACACCGCTGTCTCACCGGTGAAGAGAAGAGATTTCTTGTTACTTTTTCAGTAAGCCGACTGCTTCATCGAGCTGATTATCTTTTCCTTCTGCGCGTTGGTCATAGTCATAAACAACTTCTTTATCAGGTGTTATCGGATTTTCAGGATTCAACCATTCTTTATCAGGAAGCAACCACTTACTCACCGTAACATGAACCGAAGAGCCGTCCTTCAAATCAACAACCACCTGCGCTGTCCCTTTTCCATATGTTTTTTCCCCGACTACGGTTGCACGCTTGTAATACTGCAGTGCACCGGCAAATATTTCTGACGCAGAGGCGCTACTGCCATTTACGAGAATGACAACAGGAATATCTTTTAATCGAGGTGTTGTTGTCGTTGCAAATATCTGATCTTGCCCACTCTTCTCACGCTGATAAGCAACCACAGATTCTTTGGGTAAAAAATCACCCGCAAGAACAATAGCTGCATCAAAATATCCACCTGGATTGTTTCGTAAATCAATAACTACACCGGTAATATTTCCATTTTCGTATTGTCGAGCAATGTCTTGTGACACAACATTCCATTTACTTACCCATTCTGCCAACGTTGCTTCGGTAAAGCGACTTACCTTAACAATCGCAACTCCGTCCTGAGTTTCTTTCATGGTAATACTCGGTGCCGAGATATTCCCTCTTGTCATTTCGAGTGTGTAACTCTTGTTATTCTCACGAGGTCGAACGATATCGAGCGTTACCGTTGTCCCTGCTTCTCCACGAATCTCAGAAACCACCTGCGTTAATGACTTTGAAGCAGTAGAAACTCCGTTAACTTTAACGATAATATCTTGTGACTCTAATCCTGCCTGCTGTGCGGGTGACCCGTCGAAAGGTGAAACCACGACAACCATTTTATTGACATAATCAAGTTCCGCACCAATTCCTGAATAGGAGCCACTTTGAGATTTTTTATACTCTTTCGTTTCGTCTGGATCAAAAAATGCTGTGGGAGCATCACCCAACGATTCTACTAGTCCTTTGACACTTCCGTAAAACAACGTGTCGGCGTCAAGTTTTGTCGGATCGACATAGTATTGTCGAAGCGTGTTGTACACTTCCCAATACAAACTAAAATTCTTGTCACCCAAATCACCTGTTGGTGCAGCATTCTCAATTTTCTCATTAATATATGACCGCAGCGGATCGGTAACAGACCCGATTCCAATTCCGAATAAGAGACACAAGGCTAAGGCAACAATTACATTACTAACCGACATTTTTCTCTCAAACAACGATTTTTTTGCAACAATACTTTCTTCTGCCATACGATTTTCTATCTAATATTAAACAACTCTTCTGCAAGCGCAGGAGTTTTTTCCCCTGTCTCCAAGGTTACAATCAATTCACCAGATTCGTGTTGCAATTCTTTCACTTGCTTGCCCCACCAATATTCTTTAAAGAGAAGCATCTCCTGCTCAAGATTTCCTAACAGTATATCACTTACAGGAACATAGAGATGAGATTGGGCATACTCAACTTCAATGGATACCCCATGAAGTTTAGTAAGCAAAAGATGATACCACCGCCACAAAGGGAACATTCCAAAGCCATGAAGAATTCCAATGTTCTGAGTTAATTGCGAAAAAATTGGGACATATTCATGCCAATCCAACGAAGGAGCTAGTACCCCAAGACCTCCTTTCAAAAAGATTTCTGCATACGTTTCTTTGGTGACTGCCCCAGGAAGTAAGACAATCTTTCCGGCGATTTCATCAGGAATTTGATGCGGCGCAATGAGCATACCTTTATCAAGTAAACAATACAGTTCCCCTTCCACCTTTGCCCCTTGCGATACAAAGATTGGCATTTTCAGCAACTTTGACTCAACAATATAACTTGTTTCAGTGAACGAGATGAGTCTTCCCCACGTTGTCGCTCTCACCTCTTGAGCGGTTTCTTCTGCAACGATAGCCAACGTCTCCGACGATAATTTTGTAATTCCATCATAATCTGAGACCAGAATTTCTCGTCGAAATCCTTTGCGGTATTCGACTAAGGGAGTATCTTTTGAAACGAATACGCCATCATCAACAAGTAATGTTCCACGCGACAACGAGTAAACTCCAAGCACTTGAGGTGCTCGCACGATTCCCAGTAAGTCACCTGGCTTAACAGCCTCCCCTATTGTCTTTTGAGGAACAAAGGTTCCAGACAACTGTACAGTTTTTTTTCTTGTGATTCGTTCCATAGAGCTTATTTCATTACTTTTATTTGTCTTTTTATTCGGTCAAGCCACTGTGGCACTTTAACACTATTCGCGACCGTATTCGGTCCGTACACGACGGGCCAAGCGCGAAGATCAATCGTCACACTTGACACGCCAACAACCGTGGGCAATTTTATATCCCTTTTTACATCATCTACTATTACCTGATACTCGTGATTATCTGCATGATTACTATAGGTATACAAATTCCCGTAAACACCCTGATATACTGCTCCGTTATTTATCACTTTCACAATTTTCTTTGCGCTTTTCGTTTGCGGAATTATCCACAATGAACTTTCCGTTTGCGAAAATTCCGTAAATACACTTCCATTTCTTTCATCTGCAAGAAGCGGCAAAAATTGATAATGTGAATCTACGGTGATACTCCACGATCCAGCGAGCCCAAGCCCATCAACAACTGCCAACTGACTCACTGCAACATCATTAATATACAACGGTACTTCCCCCGTAATAATGAGATGACCCTCTGATAATTCGTGAATATTTGAGTATTTTGACAACTCAACCAATTGCGAGGTCAAAACAGCTCGATATAAATCTTTTATAAGTGGGGAGGACGTCATCAGTGGTCTCCAGTAGGCATGATTTAAGAGAATGTTAAATATTTGGTTTTCTGGAATATGTTCTCCCACAAACGGTAAAAACTTTTTTGTTGCCAGGTAATCCACATACTCCTGGGCTGAACCATATGCTACTTTCGAGGAAGCATATTCCCAGATTACCTTGTTGCCCACTGATTTTGGTAAACAGATAATTAATTCAAGAGAAAAAAAGTTCGCAACTAAGACAACGACTGGCTTATGAAACTGCTCCATTTCTGCCAGAATCTCTTTCCCAATTGAAATATCTTTTCTGTGTGAAAACTTGACAAACTTGTCTGACACAATTTCCGAAAACAATCCTTTTTGCATATTTTCTGACAGCAAGCGAACCGCTTGAACTCCCTCACCAAAGGTAATTTCAGGAACAAGAAATCTATTTGCGTCATTCAGTAACTTCCAGCCAAAAGCCTCAGATGCTTTTTTCAACGACTGTGTTAAAAAATCAATTGGTGTATTTACCTGACGCTTCGGGACCCAATGTGGGTATAAAATATCCAAAAGAGGAAGTGATGTTTTCCAAAGATGTTTCTCGTGCTCACCATGCCCAACATCACGTATCGATAAGGTCATGACAAGTCCATTTGACAGTTCTGAAAGATACAGCGTTGTTCCCTGCTGGGACGGGGCAGTAGATTGCATATACACATTGTATCAGATGAGTGCAACGAACTGAATGACACTTACCATGATTCTAAGTTCTTTTTCAGCTCCGTATACATCACCTCAACTGGAGCCTGATGTCCCGTAAAAAGCTCAAACTGAAATGCTCCTTGGGCAACAAGCATCTCGTGTCCATAAACAATGTTATATCCTTTTCCTTGTAATAGTTTTGTAAATTCCGTCTGGTTTCGCTGAAAAACAACATCCAGCGCAACTTTATTTTCATCAAAGAGTATATTGGCTTCTTCACCTCTATACAACAACTTGCACAGACGACACGTACAGTCTTCTTCTCTTCGAGATCCGACTGAAGTCGCGTTCACAACTATGTCATACTGACGATAGTCATTCCACGCTTCAAATCCATACGCTCTGATTCCAAAATCATTACCAAGCAGCTGTGCCTTTTTCTGCGTCCGATTCAGTACCACAACTTCACACCCTTCTTCCAATAATCCATACACCACTGACCTTGCTGCGCCACCAGCACCAAGGACAACAGCTCGCCTTGCTTTGAGTTCAGTTTTCTTTTTCAAACAAGTGAGTGCACCAATTACATCAGAATTGTAGCCAATTGTTTTTCCTTCCTGAACGTGAACCGTATTACATGCACCAATTTTCTCAACTGCTGGCGTCATTTCATCAAGTGTGGCAATAATGTTCACTTTATGTGGCATTGTTACGCTCATACCAGAAACACCGAACTGAATCATTGCGTTCACCCCTTGCGCTAACTGCTGCGGAGGAATATCCCGCACTAGATATAAATAATTGAGCCCAAGTGCTTCATACCCAGCGTTGTGCATATACAAGGATTTTTGTTTATCAACAGGATGCCCGATGGTCAGGCAGATTTTTGTTTCTGGGTTCGGGAATGGATAGTTTCTCATTTGGACAGGAATCAAATTACTTGAGATCGTTGCCAGACAAAATCAAAAAAGTTTTTTAATAAAAGCGACATCGCCTGATCCTCGATAACAATTGCTAGGGGATCGGCACTGTTTTTATTGTGAAAGGCAACCTTATTTTTGAAAATATTTATCCCCGCGGTGATTGTAAAATCACTGGGAATTACCCTTACTTCCTTAAACTGCAATTCGTTTGTTCGATGAAAATCGAGGGACTGATCACCTTTATCGACCAACATGTGCAAGAATGACCCACTTGTTTTTCGGACTTGAATTTCTTTCTCCCAGAAAGCTTTCGGGATATTGGGGAAAAGTAGATCATTTGCAATTTCTCGGACAATCGGGTCACGCGATCGGTTCTTTTCCCTATATACTTTGACAATTGAATCCTCACCACGATACACCCGAACTTTTGAATGCAGTAGCTGCTGTTCAGAAATAAAGGGAATCGATTTGACGAAATCTTTGACTTCCTGAGCTCTTTGTTCTGCGATATCAATGATTCTTTGCGTATTATCCACGTAGTAGACACAATTATAGACTTCACCAGAAGAAGCGAGTAACCCAAGAGATACTAATTTTCTCAAATATCGATAAACTGCCGTTCTCTCAATCGATAGTTTTTGTGCAAGTTGATTACCATTTTGCGCTCCGTTTAGTAACAGGTGGGTAAAAACCGCTACTTCTCTTTTCTGCAGCCCCAACGCCTCTAAGGCAATCAGATATTTCTCGTCTATCACAACAAGCAACAATCAGTTTATTGCTGATATTATAGTACCTAATAACACTTTACACAAACAGATGTTGCATTTAACACAACAACATTACACAATTTCAGCGTCAGTCCACAATACATTGAATACTGATTCAAACGATTTCGCGATAAGCTCATCTCGAACGACATAGCCCTTACAATCAGCAGCATCAAGTTTCGTAACCGCTACAAAATCACGAAACACTGCCAAGATAATGTCGAAACGAAACGACACAGGCATCATTCTCGACTCTTTTAACGTATCCGGATTTGTTTTTTCTATTTCCCTGACAGGATCCGCATATGTTAACAGGTTTTTGATTGCAATTCCGTGTTCAACCCTTTTTGCAATCGCACTTTTTACGAGATCACCTGTAACTTTATGAAAATTTGCCACCAACTCTTGGTTAATGATTTGTTTCACCACAGCAGGTTTCGCTTCTGCACGAAGCAACAGTGGCAACTCATAAGCCTCAATTCCACGGAGTATTTGCACATCTTCGCGCGTTTCGAGGTTGCGTATCATTTCCTCTATTACCATTTTTTGATATACTAACTTATTGTCGCAACGGCACTACTGGTATTACCAAAGTGCCACGATAATGAATTATATAACTTCATTTTGGTAGTTGTGAATACTACTACTCTCCCTCAGGCACTCGACCTCACGACTAACGAGCTCAAAGTATTTGAAGGGTTTGTCAAAAACCCTGGAGTTACTGCCGCGAAACTTTCAGGTATTTTGCGGATGGATAAATCCTCTACGTACAGATCAGTCAACAAACTTGTCGCAGAAAACCTTCTTATTCCTGTCCCGCACCATGACGCAATGACCTACATCGCAGTGTCACCAGATGAATTAAAATCGCGGTATTCAGAAAAACTGTCATCTCTTGCGAATATTGTTCCTGCTCTGACCACATTCGTCTCCTCATTAAATTCTGCAGCAAGACGAAAAACAACAATCAGAACAGAAACTGGCATCGAAGCAGTCAGGAAAGCATTATCCGAAAGTCTTGATTGCAAAGAAAAGCTTATCAGAGAACTCTTTCGTACACACTCTTTCTTTAAACAGAACCCTGAACACGTGGGTTTTGTTCTCGATACACTAAAAACACGGGTCAAAAACAAAATTGCAATTCGCCAATTCTACGCAACCGACCCAACACAGGAGCACCCAGATATTCAAAAAATCATGAAAAATGATAAAAGGCTTCTCAAAACAGTACGCCATCTTCCCCCAGGCCTTGATGACATGAATTCGATGCGAATTTGGGATGATACAACAAACATATTTTCGGAAGATGAAGAGGGCGTGACGCTCGTCATAACGATTACCGATAAATATGTAACGAGTTTTATGAAGAAAATCTACGACTTCATCTGGAATCTCAGCAAGGCATAACAAACCATCGACATAACAACGTTGTCTTGAATCCTGAAGCTTCTTATAATTACGCTTGATTACCTAGGTCGACGTATGGCAACAAGGCAAGAAAGCGTGCTCTATTAATAGCTTCTTTCAGTGCTCGCTGGTGTGTTGCACATACTCCCGATTTACTTCGCGGAATAATTTTTCCTCTCACTGACATAAATTTTTTCAATAACGCAACATCATAATATTTGATGTCGTGTTTTGTCAGTTTCATATCGCAAACCGGACAAGTATCTGGCACCATTGCCTGCTGGCCGTGGCGTCGTTCCTCACTTGATTCGGTCTCGATAGACACGAGTGTATCAATCTGAGCTACGTCAGAAAGAACGCGTTTTGCGTCTGCTTTTACACCATCTGTTCCCACAGATACGGACATGTCTTTTACTCTTTTGACCATGTTTTCGCGCTAAATAATTAAAATATCATTAAAATGGCAGATCATCGTCAGTCACCGGCGTTGTTGCCTTTGTTCCTGAAGAACCCTTTGCCTCATCTAATCCTTGTGCTATTGCATCTAGATCGAAGTCTCCTCCACTTTTTGGAGCAGATTCTTCATGTGATGCCTCAAAGTCATCGCCACTACCTGCTCGTGCAGTCTTGTCAAGTACAACAACAGAGTCTGCTCGAATTCTTGCGTCTTTGCTGATAAGTTTTCCTGCATCATCACGTCGTTCTCTATACGTTAACAACCCTTCAACATATACTTTCATTCCTTTTTGCAATACTTTTGCAAGTCCTTCTCCGAACTTGCCCCATGCCATAACGCTATGAAAACTTGCCTCATCTTTCCAATCACCATTTGCATCTTTCCATGCTCTATTGGTGGCAACAGTAAAATAACAAACCGCCGTTCCATTCGTCGTATAACTCACTTCACCATCTCTTGTGACGTTGCCTACCAGAATGACTTTGTTTACTGATCTCACGTTGTTCTTCTGTTATTTTATATGCACTTGTACCCTACAAATACTGATTCTCCAACCTTATGCTTCTTCTGCTTTCTTGCTATCTGACTCTTCCTTTGTGATTGTCTTTTTAACCTTGATTTTTGTTGCTGTTCCTTCTTTTGCGTCTTTTCTAATGACAAGATAGCGAAGTACCTCTTGGTGCCTATTCATAAGCTTCTTAATATCTTCCATTGCACGAGATGGTGCTTCGAATTGGTACATAACATAGTATCCTTCAGTATGCTTCTGCACTTCGTAGGCAAGATATCGCTTTCCCCAAATATCACGCAATGATACGGAACCTCCTGCATCTGAAATGATCTGCTCGACTTTTGCGTCTGCTTCGTTTCTGATTTTGTCAGGTAAAAACGGTTTAAAAATTGCAACCATTTCATAGGGAACTGGTTTTCTTGCGACAGTAATAATTGTTTCTTCTGTATTTTTCTTTGCCATAGTGGGAATTATAGCACAATATTCGCTAAGCGCAATGCTTTATTCTTGCGAAATTACTTCCTCTTTCTTTCCACGAAATGAGAAATGTTTATTTAAAAAATATTGCATGACTGCAATAAAGACAATGGAACCACCTTTCACTAACTCTAGTTGGTAGAGCGCGATAGGTTGAGAGATCAACACCAATATCTGGTGCACATACGCTCCAAGCCAAATCATGAAGATCCAGAGAAACAAATTTCCAACAGCAATCCCAACCAATCCAACCGAGTAAAAAGATACATACCGCAATAACAGTCTATCCGTTCGTTTAAAATTCAAAAATGCGTTAAGAAAAAAATTATTCGTAATACCAATGGACATAGAAATTGTGTTCGCAATAAATTCATTCATTCCCAACCACCTAACCATGATAATGAACGAGATAATATCAAGCGTGAGTCCGGTAAACCCAATACTAATATAGAGAATAAACCGTTTTTTGGAGAGAGCAACTCGCAGGACTCGTT
The DNA here is from genome assembly GCA_030583685.1 of Candidatus Dojkabacteria bacterium. GTDB lineage: Bacteria > Patescibacteriota > Dojkabacteria. The sequence goes on from CP129470.1 coordinate 303,987, forward strand.
TTACCAGATTCATTATTTTGCAAAAAAGTTGTAGTAAATAATTTCTCGAAACGCTTCTACCCCATGCTTAAAGGCATTCATCTTCTTTCCTTCAGACACCGTTCGTGGATAGTAACTGATTGGAACCTGTGCAAACTTTACCCCTTTCACTTTCGAAAACTTTGCGGTAATTTCTGGCTCAAAGCCAAAATTTGTTGTCGATTCAATGGTCGCTGCAAGTTTCCTATACAACTCACCCTTCGCCATTTTGTAACACACTTCCATATCTCGGGGCCACATATTTGCGCGAACTCCCGTAATTATTGCCGAGAACAAACTGAGTAGAGTATTTCCCAGCCAATTTTGATAATACACAACTTCATTGTTTCTCCCAAATCTATTTCCGTAAACAACGTCTAGATTTTCTTTGTCAATTTTTTCAAGCATCACAAGTACATCTGCAGGGTCATACTCCATGTCTGCATCTTGAATGACAACATACTCACCTTTTGAGGCCAAAAGACCTGTCTTCACCGTCTGTGATTTCCCTGAATGCTCTTTCGTAATAACCCGAATCCGCTGCTCTCCGTACTGTTTTTGGAGTTCATACATGATGAGAAGCGTTTCATCAGTTGACTTATCGTCTACGAGTAATAATTCGTAGTCAATTCCCTGAAGCGTATCGCAAACTTTTTTAACGATTTCACGAATCGTATGCTGTTCGTTGTACGCGGGCATTATTAATGAGATTTTCATACGCTTGTATACTAGCAAAGATTGCTAGGTTTTGTCTAATCTGCTATATTCATCAGAGCTATGACGCTCCACCACACGATATTCAAAATTTCTCGAGGTATTCCGTATATTATCATTGGTATAGGAATACTGCTCAGAGTTACTACCTTTCTTCTCGGGAATGAACTTTGGCTCGATGAAGCCATGCTCGCAAACAATGTTATCTCAAGGGGTTTTTTCGGGCTTCTACGACCGCTTTCATACGGCCAATCTGCTCCCATTGGGTTCCTCTTCGTTTCCAAGCTGATGACGCTTATCACAAATTCCTACTCTCCTTTTGTTTATCACCTCATCCCGCTTATCTCAGGAATCACATCGCTTTTCGTGATTAATGCGCTGCTCAAATTACTCAAGCATAATGTCCTCATTCGGAGTGTCCTGCTTTCACTGGTAAGTTTTTCTCCCTTTCTGATTACTTATTCATCTGAGTTTAAGCAATATAGTACAGAGTTATTACTGGTCAGCTTATACCTCTACCTGTGGATACGTTTTCTGAAAGACATGTCTTTGAAAAATGTTCTTGGACTTGGCATAACTGCCATCGCGACCACATTATTTGTCCAACCTGCAGTTCTCATTATTTTTCCTACGGGGCTACTATCGCTATACTACGCTTGGACGTTTCAAACATCGTCAATAAATTATTCCCCTCTGCGCTATCTCATTTTCAGTTACTTCACAAGCGCACTGACCTCCATCGTCAATCTTCTTCCCTTGCTCTTTGCAGACAGAAACAGAGATTACCTAAAAAATTATTGGCAAGAGCATGGAGGATTTTTGCATATAGAAAAATTGTTCCGTAATACATCTCGATTAGAAACGGGAAATGTAGTCCCAACATTATCCTCTACCATCCCTACAGAATATGAATGGTTAATGCTCACAATTTTCAGCCTTTTTCTTTTCATTGCACTCTATTCGCTCTTTACCCAAAAAAAACAAATCGACCTCCTTATCGGCCTATTACTCTCGATAGTCCTTATTTACTGCGCGAGTGCTTTTCAACTCTTTCCACTCAATAATAGACTATCGCTCTACGTAATCCCCCTTACAAGCATCTTATACGCATTTGGACTTGAATTTCTATTGAGGAATAAATGGAATTTATCAAAACTACTTTTTGGAATAATTGTTGTATCACTCCTTCTCTTCCAAAGTCATAATTTTTTACAAGCAAAAACCGTACTCAACGGAACAAATCAGTATAAGAATACTCACCTTCAAGGGGTTCGAGCTGCAATCAGAGAATTATCCAATAAAGATCTTTCCAATACGACACTCGTTTTTGATCGACTAGGAAAATCAGTGTTCGATTATTACTGGCTTATATCTGGAACCACTATTCCACTTAGAGATGTTGATTGGGTTGCAACAGCATCTCCTGCGCAATTGCAAGACCTAATACAATCACAACCAACAGAACGGTTCTGGATAGTACCACTATATGAGAGAGCATCCTTAATCGATCAAGACCTGTCAACTATACAAGGAGTCACTATATACGATACAATCATTCACGATGAAACAAAGTTCCTTCTGGTCGGTACTCCGTAAGAACGGTAACATCATTGCATTCTTCTCTCTCCTGAGTATCAGTTGTATCCCTTTCATTCTCTCCTACGGAAACAGAGTCCCCTTTGTCGTTAAAAGTGTCAAGAATTCATACACTTACACTCATTGGGATAGATATTCATTTGTGTCAGAAATAACTAATAAATACCCAAACGCCTCTTTATATTACCTACAAGAAAAAAACCCCACGATCGCTCCAAACCGTACAGCGTCTTGGGAAAAAATCCAAATCACGTATCAAGCCTACCCTCGGGAAATTACGCTCCTCACACCGGAAGACCTACGAACAACAATTTCCCCGTCAGGCCAAAGCATCCTCTTTACTAATACCCGTCAAGTGCAATTGACAGAATTTGCTGAAGAGTTTATGCCACACCCTGAATATTTTGTTTATGTAATTTCTGGCGGGAAACAATGATCTATCTAATTGTGATTCTTAAGATTATTGGACTCTATTTTCTTGGCGACCTGCTCATCGACCTTCTTAAATTGCGCACAATTACAAAAGAACTGCCGCATAAAGCCATTACGATTGTGATTCTCTATCTTTTTGGAACCTCAGCTGCAATAACGCTTCTCTATTTTTCCTTTGCACTTGGTATTCCCACGGTATTCTCTTCGAGTCTTCTCTGGGGTATCGCGATGACGGGCTTATTCAGACGCATGTATCTCCATTATCTGCACAACTCCCATAGACTTCGATTTCCGTCGTCATTAGGAGGCATTGCTTTTTCAATTTTTTTCGTCACATCAACCTTATTTGCCTCTTTCTTTCCTGTTATTGCAAATGACGCACGAGGAATTTGGCTACTGAAAACAAAAGTTCTTTTCTTTGGAAAAGACGCATTTATGCAATTTTTACAAACTCCGTATTTTGATTACTCACACAAAGATTACCCCATTGGACTACCTCTCCTTTACGCAGATATGTCAAAGTACTTTGACACATTTTGGGAGCCTGCAGTCGGAATATTCTCCTTCACCTTCTTTTTTTCTCTTTGTTTGCTCATTTACGGAGTTCTTAGATCGGAATTGCGATTTACCCCCTTGCTTGCGGGAATGACAACGATGGTGTTACTATTTACGGAAGAATACTCACGCCAAGGAGGAAACGGATTGTCAGACGTTCCCTTATCACTTTTCATTGCTATCAGTATATATTTATTCTTAAAAATTGACTTCACACAACCTCACACGCTCTTCCTCCCGGTATCTCTTGCCATAGCCACCGGATTCATCAAGAACGAGGGACTCCCCTTTTTGATAGTATTTTTACTCGCAATCATTGTCTTATTTGCCATAAAACACAGGAACCCTCAAACATTTTCTCTGTCCACAAAAACAGTGAGGGAGCTTTTACCTTTTGCATTCCCATTACTGGGAATAATTGGAATACTTCACTGGAAAACAGTGATACGCACATTTTCAGTAGAAAATGATTTGCTTTCTGCACTGAATTTTTCCGAAATAGTACAAAGGATTCCAGTCATATATTCGGAAATCATGAGTAGAATAACAAGCGGAATAAGATGGGGCATCCTTTTTATGCCTGCAGCGCTTCTTCTCTTTTTTCCCGTTCCTCGACGACGAGCTGTTCACCTCTCCCTTGCTCTCGCAATCATCACCTTGCAGTTTTTGAGCTATCTAGTAATCTACCTCATTACTCCTCACAATGTTGTGTGGCACATTTCTACATCATTCAGTAGACTCCTCCTTCATCTTGTTCCCAGCATACTCATTCTTGCCATTATTACCTACGCAAGAAATATCCGAAAAAATACCGTATAATCAACCATGCAGATTATTCAAGCACTGAAATCGTTTCTTCCCCAGTCACAGACCAAGCAAACCGCGGTAAAAGGTGTGAGTTGGCTCGCTGGAGATAAAATACTCAGACTATTGGTCAGCATGTTTGTTGGTGCGTTAGTCGCTCGATATCTTGCGCCACAAAATTACGGATTACTTAACTCACTCACTGCCTTCGCTGCACTCTTTGGACCGATTGCGAATATCGGCGTAAACTCACTCCTTCTGCGTGATATCGCTGCAAATCCAGAAAAGGAAAGAAAGATTATTGATGCGGCGATCGTCCTCAAACTAATTGGAGGGATGTCTGCGTTCTTATTAGCGGTTGCTATTGGCGTAACTTTCGCACGAGCGCAATATCACCCACTGCTCGTTATTTTTGCAACAATTCATTTTGTTTTCTATTTTTTTGAGACTCTCGAAATTTGGTTTTACGCTAAACAGAGACAAAGCATTCCTGTTCTTGCAGGACAAGCGAGCTTTTTACTTACCTCAGCAATTCGTACCTACTTAGTGTTTACTGATGCCGGACTTCTTGCAATTCTCATCTCCTACTCGCTTGACTCAATTCTCGGGGGGCTGTTTGTGTATCTTTCGGCTCGAAAGCATCTCAATTTCACAATAACGAGTATTCATACCTCTTTTGCAGCGGTAAAAGAACTCTTTATTTCAGCATGGCCACTGGTTCTTGCGGGTATTGGAACAATTTTGTATATGAAAATTGACAAAGTTATTATGCCTTGGATCACGTCAACTTATGATGTCGGTATCTATGCAGCAGCTGCCAGACTATCAGAGCTTTGGTACTTTTTACCCTATTCAGTCTATACCGTTTTTGCACCGTTGATTGCACAGGCAAAACGCTCAAATCCTGAACATTATCTCAAGAGAATTCAAAAAAGTTTGATCAGCATAACGCTTATCACCACAATTATTGCGCTTGCAACAAGTATAGGAGGTCCAGTAATTGTCAGTATATTGTTCGGAGCTGCGTACCTGCCTGCAATCCCTGCACTTACCATTCATATCTGGTCCCTTCCTTTTGTTGCCATGGGCTTAATCGTCGAAGTATGGTTACTAAATGAACGGTTACAAAAATTGCAGGTTGCAAGAACTTTTATTACCGCAGGAATCAATATTTTACTCATATTCTGGCTCGTTCCCCTATACGGACCTGTTGGAGCTGCAATAGCGACACTCGTTGCATATTCATACCCGGGACTTTTTGCAAACGTACTCGACAAAAGAACACGGGGATTCTTCTATCTGCAACTACAGAGCATCTTGCCAACGAAAAGAAATTTTCGCTTACTTATGGAAAAATAACAATACTATGAACGACGAAATCAACTACTTGTTACGAGAATACTACCAGAGAGGAAAACGAAAAATAAAACATTACCTGTTACAGACCGATAAGCCTCGATTCAACGTATTCAAGACAGCAATCTTCGTACATTCGACCAAACACTCGAAAGAGAATTTCAAAAAAGAGCTGAAAGAAGCAATTCTTGCTATACTATCCCAATCATGAACCTCAAAAAACCTTTTATAAGCGTCATCACCGTCGTCAGAAACCGCGAAATGTCGGTTGAGGCATGTATAAAGAGTGTTCTTGAGCAAACCTACTCTTCGTTTGAATACATTATTAAAGATGGAAACTCAACTGACCAGACAGTTTCGATAATACGAAAATACGAGAAAGACCTCGCCTATTTTGAGACGACTGCGGACAAAAGCCTGTATGACGCAATGAACATTGCAACACAGAAAGCACGGGGAGAATGGGTATGTTATATCAACAGCGATGATCGTTTTATGTCTTCACAAGTATTATCAGAAGTTGCCCCATTTCTTCAGCAATCAACCGCTGACATTATCTACGGTAAAGCAATTATTGACATTACGCAAGGAGTTCACAAACAACTTCCTCATAATCCAATCGAGACAATCTGGAAGAAAATGCCCCTCTGTCACCAAGCAGTCTTTATCAGAACGAGCGTTGCGAAACAACATCAGTATTCACTTTCTTACTCCTCAGCTGCAGACTACGAACTATTCTATAGGCTCTGGAAACTCGGCTATCAGTTTGAACGAATTCCCGTCATAGTAGCTCATCTTTCCGCAGGGGGATTATCTGACAAACAACGATTGCGTGGACTGAAAGAAGTTGGCCAAATCAAACGGCTATATGATTCAAACCGTTTCCATCATTTGTTGCACTCATTACATATCTTAAAAAGTGCAATAAATTTGAAAGTTAAAGCAGTACTTCCGAAACAAATAGTACACCATCTATTACTTTTACGTGCGAAAACTCAAAAGATATGAACCGGCTTTTCCTACAAAAACTATTTTTTTTCGCACTTCTTTTTACCCCAGTGATTGAGATTATCAATTCTCTGACATTCACGGAATTTCTTGCCCTAGGAACTGTTGGACAGATAGTAAAAGCGGGACTGCTTATTCTTGCACTACTCATCCTTGAAAGAAAGGAACGTGCAATTTTCTTGCTTACTACCGGCACTCTTTTGGGATTTGCACTTCTTCATCAACTCTTCTCTTTTCATGAATTTTCTTTAGAAAAATTACTGACTGACATTGTTTTTGTTATGAAGATTGTCTATATACTTCCTCTCGGTTTTCTCGCGAGACGAGTCTCAACAGGATATATCCTTTTAGCGAGCACTCTCGCATGGGTTATCATCGTATTAAACATCGCAATCGGGGCATTAGGCTATGGAGACACTCAGTATGCTCTTGGCTTCGGATATAAAGGTTTCTTTTATTCAGGGAATGAGATGGTACTCACCTTAATGGTGGTTTCTGCCACAATATTGTATTTTCTCTATAAAACAAGACACACCGCGCTCGGGGTCTGTTTCAGCATTCTCCTTATATTAATCGGTGTCATTCAAGGCATGAAAACTCTTTTGATTGGATTGCCGCTCCTTTCAATTATTATTCCCATTCTCGCTTTCTATAAACATCCTCCAGTAAACTCTCGAGGAAAGACTATAAAAATATTGCTCTCTGCTAGCATAACCTTTCTCTTTCTATTTTCTCTCCTTGCGTATCTTATTCCCGTACTTCTCCCAGACTTCTTTGCACGATTTTTGATGATTGCAGAGAAGAGCGGAATTATTGGTGCAATTCTCAGTGAACGTAATGTTTATTTGATGGCAGGGTTGGCTATGTATTTTGAGAGTTTTTCTTGGGTTGAGAAACTTTTTGGCGTTGGCCTAACGGGAGCGCTTGAACGAATTATTCCGTATCTTGGTGCGCAAAAGACAATGGAAATTGATTTTTTTGACCTCCTCTTCTCTTTTGGTATTGCTGCAATCGGATACTATTTCATCTGGCTTCGCGCGATTCACACCTTTTATAGGAACAACCTCACCTTTCCGACACTCATTTCTACACTCTTATTTATCCTTAGTTTACTCACGGGGCACGTTGTCTATTCGACCTTTCTTGTAACCTATTGGATGCTTGCAGTAAATCTCCAACAAAAATTGACGCAAGCGAATCATGTTTCCGATTCAGTCTATTTTGTCGGGACTCGAGCAACAGGCGGAATTGCAACCTATATTCGCGAAACTGTCGCACGAACCTCCTTCACGCGCATAACTCCGATTTACTCGAACCAGGATGGCACCTTTATCGCAAAAGGACTCAGCTTTCTCTTAGCAATCATTACCCTCAAGTTCTCCCTCATCACAGACTTTCTTATTGGAAGAAAAAGTATTCTCCATCTGCATACTGCTACAGCAGCAAGTTACCAACGAAAGCTTATCATAACGCTTCTCTTTTCATGGTTTGCTGATAAAGTTGTTCTTCATTTTCATAGTGGGGAAATGGTCGTTTACTTCAGAAAATTGGTCACCAATAAAATTAATCGCAGATTGCTACAGTATTTGTTAAAACGGGCATCTCTTCTCATTGCGGTCTCACAAGAATTACACAAGGAACTACAAGAATTTTTTGTCTCAGAAAAACTACCGTATGGATCTTTTGAAACACTCCAAAATGCGATATATCTCCCCAAAACATTTCCTACCCCACTCAGAAGAAAACAAAACGAGGCAATTCATATCCTGACAATTTCCCGCTTATCCAGTGTAAAAAATATTGTTCTCATACCAGACATTGCCCGTGCGTTAGCAAAACAAGGAATTTCGTTTGTTTGGACTATTGTCGGAGGTGGTCCCGATTTCGATCTTCTTCAGGAGAAAGTGACTTCCTATTCATTACAGAAAAATATTTATTTAGTGGGGGAAAAAGAACACAAAGATGTTTGGAAATACTATGCGAAATCTCATATTTTTGTACTCCCCTCTTTGTTTGAAAGCTTTGGTTTAGTCGTCCTTGAAGCATACATTTCTGGAATTCCTGTAATAACCAGCGACGTTGGGGGATTAAAAAACATTGTTCAAGACAACAAAACAGGATTCCTCGTTCCAGTCAATGATACTGACGCTTTCGTTGAGAAACTTACGGTACTTGCAAAAGATGAGTCCTTAAGAATTGCACTCGGAACTTCAGCTCAGCTTTTCGTGAAAGATTTCAGCTACGATAAACATGAAGTGAAGTTACAAAGACTTCTGACTCAAGAGTAAGTTATACAATACTGCATACTGTGCGGTAATGTAGTCCATCGAATAATGTTCACGAACATATTTCAGATTCATACAAAATACTATACAATAACCTAATGAGAAAACCTCACCTCCTTCTAATCTGCTCCACGGGTGGGCATATCAAACAGCTGTATTCGTTGAAGGATTTTTGGAGCCGCTATGAACACACATGGGTTTCATTTAATTCAGCAAACGCGCCAAGTATTCTCAAAGATGAAAAGAATGTCGTCTGGGCACCTCATCCCACAAATTTTCCGAACTTACCCAATAATATTAAGAATTCATTTCTGGCATTACGACTTGTTCTTTCAGGAAAATACACCCACATCATTAGTACTGGTGCGGGTGTCGGCGTCCCTTATATGTGGTTAGGATGGTTACTCAGTCCTTTCCTGAAAACGAAAACCATCTTCATTGATTCACTGACGCGAACAAAAGGTCTTTCTTTTTCTATGAAACTCGTGTATTTTTTTACTCATATTCGCTTAACACAATGGCCAGATAATGTAAAAAAGTTCCCACGATTACTTTATAAAGGAAAAGTACTATGATCAAAGTCGCAATTGGAACCGAACAATATCAGTTTGTTCGTGCCTTAGAGTGGCTTGATAAAGCTATTGACGACGGCATTATTCCTCAGGATGAAGAAATACTCGTCCAAGCAGGTTCTACGAAGTACAAGCCCAGAAACAAGACCATAAAAATGTCTACCATTGTCCCCTACCAACAACAGATGGACGAATTTAAAGAGGCTCGTGTTTGCATTATTCACGCTGGTATTGGGAATGTTCTTGATATGGTCGACTTAAATCGCGTTCCGATTGTCATTCCTCGCGACCCCTTACGCAAAGAGCACATTGATGCTCACCAACTCGAGTTCTGTGAAGTTGCCAAAGACGAATTACACTTACCTGTTGTCTATACGTACAATGAGTTTGTTGCCGCACTACAAAACTATAATCCGACGCAAACATTCCCGACGTTTAAACAACAACTGGTTGAGTATCTCGTTGGAGTTGTGGAAGGGGTAAGGTGATTATTCGATATCTCCAAAGCCCACAATATCGAAACTTTCTCGAATCTTCTCGATAATATGATACTTCCTTTTCGCGATATTCAAAATCTGCCCACGCTGCCAAGAAATACTCGACAGTTTGAACATTTCTTCGCCGGCGAATCCAATAAAGAGAAGTAATTCAGAAACTCCATTGTTCTCTGCAGAAATCTGTTCGATAAGTTCCTCAAGTTCAGTTTCAAGATCAAATCCCAATTCACCTCTCCAGTCCTTTATTCCCATATGAATACTCTGGGTTGTCCGTATTCCTTCTGCCTCAACAAATGATTGTGCACCGTAATTAGTTTTCCAACGCCACATTGGGGCACGCATTGGAAGATTTTCACGTTTTGCTAAAGCAACAAAGGGTTCAAGAATCTTCGGATCTCCATGTTCCCCTTTTTGCGTTACTATAGCACTTGGTTTTTTTCCAAATCTATCAAGAAACCACTGATATTGAGCCTCGATCTCTCGTTTAATATCTTCCTCAGAAAAGGAATCAATAACTGAAAAATCCCACGAAATGGTATCTGCGTTTTTCAAATACCCTTTTTCATCGGTCAACGTACTTCTCCCGCTCAAACCTTTGAATTTTGAATTAGCAAAACACATGCACAGATTGACTGCAACACCACTTTCTTTTGCAATAGCAACTGCCTCTTCGCTTGCTAAGCCGTTCGGCAGAATGGAAATTTCCGAAAGTACACGAGGATATTTTTCTAATAAATACTGAAACCCTTCATTAATTGCATGAGAAAAACCTAAATCGTGTCCGTTTATTATTAATTTCTTTTTCATATTTTTGAATACGGAATAAACTCAAATCCTTTGGCGTAAATACTTCCGATAAATTTCTTGTCCAAAAGAATTGCCATATCTCGAGTTCTCTCAAAGTTTAGCGAAGTAATTTCAAGGAGTTCTTCATCAAGATAACTTGGGTGAAACAGAATTTCGGTTGTTTCTCCATCATTTACCGTGTCTAACTCATCCAAGAACATTTGCTGAATATTACTCGCAGAACTTCCTAGGATTCGAGCAAATAGGTGGTCTGGCATACGAACTCCCATTCGCTGTAACATCACCTCTGCTGAATAGTTTTTATCCGTTATTTCATCTGACGTTAAGACTGCACGTGGTAATCGCATCGGAATATTATGCTTCAACGCATATTCTCCCAAGTATCGAGTGACGCGCAAATTACCGTGCATATTCCACTGCGGAGCAATAAACTCAGGCTTTTTTCCTACTAACTTCTCAAACAACGCAATTTCGTCATACACGAGTTTTTTAATTTCATCATCCTTCGCTTGTCGAAAGAAATTGACATAATCCTCACGTTGTTTCCGGTCTGCTTTAGTAAATGAAAACAATGAGGTGTGCAATCCAACATGGTCAATTGAGTGTTTCTTTATACGTTTTACCGCATCCTCTGTTGCATCAGCCATCACCATCAGTGCTATTCCTTGAATCGTGCCTGCGTTATAGACTTCTAAAATACCGTCATTTACAGATTTCGTCAGCCCAAAATCGTCTGCAACAAAGACAAGTGGTTTCATATTAACTCGTCAACACATTAATATAATCTCCATCCTCCATCACATATGTTTTCCCAACTGTTTGAAGCTTGCCCGCTGCTTTTACTTCAGTAAATCCGCCGAGCTCAAGTATATCTTGTGTTTTCGCAATTTGCGCACGGACAAAACGATCAGCAATTGACGTGTGAATACACGCTGCGGCATCAACTGCGGTGTCACCTTTGGTCAGGAACCAACTTCTCGTATCTTTTTCGTTGCCGACATAAAAGGTAATGTAGTTTAGTTTCTCTTTTGCTCTGTCGATTAATGTTTGCACATCACAAAAATAGGATAATTCTGATTTCATCTCTGCAAGTTCCTCCGCTGAAAAACTTTGACTGTCTGCTAAGAAGCGTGAATCAATCATCGCAATATCACCAACTACTCCTTCACCGAAAGAATAGTCTGCAAATTCTTTCACTTCTTGCTTCCACTGCGCAACTCGCTTGACATAGTCTGGCTCACTCATGTCAATGTATGAAATATTGAGAACTGCCAAGAATGGTTTTGCAGTCAGTAAAAACAAATCACGAATAATTTCTTGAATTGGCTCACTCGACTTGTTCGCAGGATCATTTTTAAAGCGGTATGCTGTTTTTCCTTCCAACAATTGAACCCTCAGCGACTCTAATGCAGCATGTTGAACTTTAACTTTGTCATCTTTGCCTGAACGCAAATCTTTCCCCATCGCCTGAAGTTTTTTTTCGACTGTCTCGACATCGCGTAAGATCAATTCGGTTAGAACATCCTCATAATCTTTTTTTGGATCGATACGATCGTAGACATGAGTTACTTGCTTATCAGGAAAGGCACGGAGTAAATACAACACGAGATCGACTTCACGAATATGCGAAAGGAACTGATTCCCTAAACCTTCTCCCTTTGAGGCGCCCTTAACCAGACCTGCAATATCGACAAATTGAATTACCGCAGGAAAAACCTCATTTGACCCAAAAAGTTTGGCAAGTTTTTGGATTCTTTCATCACGATATTCGACGATTCCTACGTTTTTGTCAATCGTACAGAACGGAAAATTTTCTGCGGGTACTGCCAGTTTGGTGATAACGTTGAATAAGGTTGATTTCCCGACATTTGGTAACCCTACGATTCCGATTGCTTTCATAGCGAATTATATCATTTTTGCGACTTTTACGCCACAAGGTTTGCTATTTTGCCACTCATAAACAAGAGTTTTACAAGGAATGAACAGTACTCGAACGATCACCTTGTGTTAATTCGCGTTACCGCGTCAGGTTACTAGCTAATCCATTCGTATGCTCGGCGTACTTTGTCTTCCATATCCTCAGGCTTAACCAATCCAAATTCGGTAATATAACCGGTGATAAATTGATGTGGCACCACATCAAATGCTGGATTAATGATTTCGAGCCCCTCTGGCGCTTCAGGCCAAATTTCTTCGTCTTTTCTCAACTCGATTTTGATTGGATTGTAAATTGTTGCCAAATCTAGCTTTAAACTAGGTGTGACAATATACAACGGTTTGCTCGCAAAATAGGCAGACAACCCCATGCTAAAACTACCAATTTTATTCATTGCATCTCCGTTGATAGATACTTGATCGGCCCCAAGAAACACAACATTTACCGGCAGAAAACTTTCATCCGCAATAAAATATGACGCGGCAGAATCGACAATCATAATTGTTTCAACTCCTTCTTTTATAAGATTTTTTGACGTAATACGACCTTGATACAACGGTCTTGTTTCGGTGTTTATTGCTTTGATTTTGTGATCCTTATTGATACCAGAAATAATTGCCTCAGCAGTACTCGAATGACAATGGGTAAAAACTACATTTGCAAATTTACACAATTGAACCCCATGTTTGACAATTTCCTTCTTTGAATCCTCAAGTAATTTTACATAGGAATCTGCAAGTGTCACCACCGCTTTCGCTGCAGAGGGAACTTCCTTAACACCGGGATACTGTAGTGCAAGTTGATTTTGAATATAGCGAACACCATTTTTTGCAAGAGGTTCGTTTGGTCGAGCATTTGCTAATAAATTCAAATAATAGCCCAATTTGTCGCGAAATTGATCCATGTCTGTAATGTCCGTTTCTCTTGCCCATTCGCCAATCGTAATAAATGTAGAAAGAGCAACGTTTGTTGCACCCTGAATTTTTATTGATGCAATATCATCAATTGTTTTTTGGATTACTTCTGGAACAGTATTTTCGGACATGGGCAGTGTATCTAGCTTAGTTCTGTCATTCAGACAATACTGACATTATACAGGAGAAATTGACTCAGAAAAGACTCCCGCAAGGATTAGTCAAGAAATCTAGAAAATGGTAAAATCCGGAGATGTATACTGTTGCAGAGGTTGATAATCGAGAATTGTGGGATACCCTTGCAGGAACGGTGCTTTTACAATCTTGGAACTGGGGAGAGTTTCAACAAAAAATTGGCCATAAGGTCTGGCGATTAGGCGTATTTGATCGTGGCGTTTTTATTGGAGGAGCTTCGGTCATCTTGGTGCAATCACGACTTCGTTCACATCTCTATATGTCAAACGGACCCTTCATAATCGACAAACGTCCCGATTTAACGATTCCTGCCATACTTGATTTACTCCTTCCTGTCGTTAAACAATTAGTTACTCCCCCACTCGCAGCACATTTTATTCGTATTGACCCGCTTATAGAATCTTCCGAGCCTGCACATGAAGAATTGCTTTTGGCTGGCTTCAAGAAAGCTCCAACACACGTTCAACCAGAAAGAACCATCCTCATTGATCTCACGAAATCTTCTGAAGAAATCCTCCTTGGGATGAGTCCTTCACAGCGCAATGGAGTAAAACGAGGAATCAAGGATGGTGTCACTGTTCGCTACTCAACCACCCGAGAAGATTTTGAATTGTTTTGGAGTCTTTATCAAAATACCGTTTCAATGAAGCATTTTGTCACCTATTCGAAAAACTATTACTGGACACAGTTTCAAACACTCGCGGAAAATGGGAATTACGAGGTTTGTATTGCCTCCGTGAACGGCCACCCACAAACAGTGTCTCTCGTCGGATACGATACTGAAACCGCATACTATCTTCACACCGGACGAGCATATTCACATGACCCCTTAACGAAACATGCGTCAAAAGTACAGGTATGGGATCTGCTGCAACATGCAAAACAACGAGGCATGAAATCTTTCAACCTCTTTGGTATTTCGAAAAAGGATAACGATTTTGCGGACCCGTGGGCTGGATTAACCGAATTCAAAAAAGGCTTTGGGGGCACTGCAGTCAGTTACGTTGGTGCCTATGACTATCCGCTCAGCTTGTGGTATTGGTTCATTTGGATTCTCGAACGAACAAGAAAACTGTGGGGATATCCTTATTTTCTTGCCAAAAAATTCCTCAAACTGTAGATCGTTTCATGTGAATTTTTCCTGTTTCGATTTAGCGACACGATTTAGGATCTGAGAGAAAGGGTGCTGGGTTAACTGCTCTTCCATTGTATGCCAAGCGAAAATGCAAGTGTGTTCCCGTTGACCACCCGGTGCTTCCCATATACCCAATCAACTGACCCTGCTTCACCACATCTCCGATGCCGAGTCCTGCTGCAATTCCTTTACCAGAACCACCATTCAAGTGACCGTAAAGCGTCGAAAAGCCATTACCGTGATCAATTTCCACGCGCCAGGCGAAGCCACACGCCGGACCATCACATTTATACCCTGCAGAGGTTACGCGTCCATCTGCTGCGGCAACAATCGGAGGATTACCTCCTCGTGAAGGATAAATATCAATTCCATCGTGATACCGTAACCAACAACGAGAAACGTTGCTGCTTGAAGGAACTGGCCATAACAAGAAACGGCCAACACCAGGTGGCGGAGTGAATGTGCCACCTCCTGTACCATAAATCAACTGCGCACGTGAATTAGGACGTGTTGCAGTACGAACCGTCGGAATCACAGGCGCGGTGTTAATCAAAAATATGGTTTGTCCTGCCTTCACCTCATATGGTGGAAGAATATAGTTGGTTTCAACCAATGTACCTTTATCAATATTAAACCTTTTTGATAAGGAATCAATGGTTTCACCTGCTTGAATCGTATAGATACTTCCAGAAATCGGAGGAATTTTTATTCGATCACCTGGTTTGAGTTTGTGGTTCGCTGCGAAGTTATTTGTCCATCGGATACTGTCCACAGACACTTCAAAATCTGCTGCAATATTTTCTAGGACAGAGCCACTTCCAAGCGTATCATCATAGGTAACAACATATTCAATAATATCGAGTCGTTTTCGTTCTTGAGGCATGTTAGTGGTTAATGAACCAGCTTCAATGACGGTATCCGCTGCCGACGCATATATGACAACTTGTGTGTCAGCTGAATCATACTGCTCAAGAATTCTATTCTGAATTCCCTGACCAACTAAGGTTGAAAAAACTACCGCTATTACAATAAAAAAAAGTACTGCTTGAAAAAATAACGCGAATACGTTTCCTCTCCCCCAGTAAAACAGCTGTAATGTATCAATTCTAACCGCAATCAGCGATTTTTCGAAAGCCACAATGCGTCCAAGCACGTACGAAATACCACTCAGCAGTTTGACTAAAAACCACCCAAGAAATTGAGACAAAAATAATCCAAACGACAGCCCAGAATTGGCTGTATTCGAAAAAAAACGACTTCTTTTCTTGACTTGGAGAACAGATCGAAGATCGGTTCCCACGAGTTGTTCTTCTCCCAACGTTTATTCTACAAAGTTATCGTCCACACGGCTCTAACACAATCGGACATGCTGTATTATACCGTATTCAGGAAAGTATGACTAATCAAGAACGTATTCTTGTAGTGGTTCGGGTATTACTGAATTCAGTTGTAAATCGTCGCGGATAAGCTGAGCAAGCACCGTTCGATTTGTTTGGTCGCCATGTGTTACAAATACCTCGCGTGGTGCTTTTCCGAAACTGCGCAACCAGTAGAGCAAATCATGTTGATCGGCGTGTGCAGAAAAACCGTTAAGGGTGTGCATTTGGGCTCGCACGGGGACTTCTACTCCATGAATTCTCACCATGGTTGCCCCATCAATGAGTCGTCTCCCTAACGTTCCTGGTACCTGAAAACCGACAAAAACAATATGTGCATCTTTATGTGGCAATGTATTGATTAAATGGTGCAAAACTCGACCTCCTGTACACATACCGCTCCCTGCCATAATCACTGCTCCTCGTTCTCCTGCAATACGTCGAGAGTCGTGAGGGCTTTGAATATACTCCAAACCTCGAAACGCAAATGGATCATCACCACCGTGCAGTAACGCCATTGCATCTTCATCATAGTACGATTTGAATTGTCTAAAAATTTCTGTCGCTTTGATTGCTAACGGGCTATCAACGTAATACTTTAACCCTTTCAATAAGCCTTTTTCGACAAAGAGGTTCAATTCATACAGAAGTTCTTGAGCACGTTCAACAGCGAAAGTTGGAATAATGACACGAGACTTTTCTTTTGAGGCTTCTTGTAAAATTGCAAGAAACTCAAGCAAGGTAGAGTTTTTATCTCGATGATTTCGACCACCGTACGTACTTTCCACCACAACATAGTCTGCTTCACGAATAAAATCAGGATCTTTAATAATTCTTGCACCAGTTTGCCCAAGATCTCCAGACATCACCAGCTTTCTTTCACGACCTTGAGAATTCATAAACCATATCTCAAAACTCACAGACCCGAGAATATGTCCTGCCTCCCGCATTCGAAAAGACATGTCTGGGGTTAATTTTACTTGCTGACCAATCGGATACGTCTCAAATAACTCCATAACATCAGGGATGTCTTCTCGAGTATACAACGCATTGGGATTTGTATATCCACCCTCTTCTCGACTTTTATAATTTCTATTGCCACCTCCGTAATAATTGTCTTCTTCTTGAATTTTCGCAGCGTCCATAAGAATAATTTCTGCAATACTCTTTGTTGCGTCAGTGCTGATTATTTTACCCTTAAAACCGTTCTTCACAAGCTTTGGTAATAATCCAACATGGTCAAGATGTGCATGCGTTAGTAAAACAAAATCAAGCTCAGCAGGATTATACGGAAAAGGATCACTGTTCAACCGTTCAACATCTGGCTCTCCTTGAAACATTCCGCAGTCAACAAGAATCTTACTTTTTTCAAACTCTAGAAGATATGAAGACCCTGTGACAATTCCCCCAACTGCGCCGATGAATTTTATTTTCATATGTGACTCACCAGATAATTTATACAATAATCCATCCATCCTGATGTCCGTCGAGATTCTTAACCGCAAGGTCGACTCTACTCTGTGCTTCTGCGTATAGAGTTGCGACTACATCACCTTCGGCAATTCGGTCTCCAACTTGACAGTGTAGATAGATGCCTGCTCCTTTTGCGTACGGCGCTCCAAGAGCACGAGTTGTTTGCACAATCATATGATTGTCAAAGTTTTTCACGATACCCGACTTTGACGCCTTTATATCGTAGGTAAACTGCCCTGGCTCAAGCTCATGAGCACTCACAATCGTCAGTGCCCCTTGTGATTTTGCAATTTTCCAAAACTGCTTGAGGGCAGTTCCTGATTCAAGCGTTTCACGCAATACCTCGTGCGCACTTTGATAGGTATATTTACCTGTTAAGGCCATTAACTGTGCTGCCATATCGAGTGCGAGGTTTTCCATCATCACCGGCCTTCGCTTATCTCGCTCTAATATCCAAAGCACATCACGCATCTCTAGTTTTGGACCGATACCGAAACCATCTGGACCTTTTGCTTGTCTTTTATACACATGAACTTTAATTCCGAATTTCTCGAATAAATCTTCAAACGCTTTGCTTACTTTAGGAACGTCAGACTCCGGAACTTTTGCGGTTTCGCCATACGGTAAGTCCAACAACACATACTCACAGCCCGCTGCAATCTTTTTTGCAATAATACTTACCACAAATTTGTCATACGATTCGATGTGAAGCGGCTTTTCAATCTGAATAAGAATGTCATCTGCAGGTGCGAGATCAAGTCCCCCACCCCAGACAAGACAACCATTCGTCTCAGCAACAACGCGCTTAATTCCTTTTTCGTCCAAGGAAACAGGCATTACCGTTTCGAGAATATCTGTTGTACCTGCCGGAGCAGTAATTGCTCGTGTACTTGTGTTAGGGATTACAAAATCTAACGCAGAAAGGACAGAAACTAATACGGGTGTGACACCTTTTGACGGTAACCCGCCAATTGAATGTTTGTCAACGACTGGCTTTCCAAGCTCCGAAAAATCCATAATGATTCCTGTATCTGCCATTGCCTTGGTGAGGTGATACATTTCCTCATCATCAAACCCAGGGTTATACGACGTTGACGCAAAATAGGTCATTTCTATTGGAGACAACCGCCTTTTTGCGATATCATACATGATCTCTCGGATTTCTTCATAATCCAATTTGTTACCCTTAATTTTCTTGCGAATTGACTTTACGGATTTGGCTTGCCCTTGAATCTCCATCGCGACTCTGTCCATTTCTGAAACGGGAAACGTATTCCATAAGGCTGCAGGTAGTCCAACATGTCCATCATCAACTATAGTATCCGTAATGATTGCAATGGCTCCTGTTTCATGACCGACAAAGTACAGGTCAAGCAAATCTCCGTCTTTTACTCCGTATTGATCTGCCGTGAATCGATTTAAATAGACTTCAAGAGACGCATTATTTCCAAGAATATCAAGTTTTTTGGGGCGTAGATAAATCATGTGTCAGTATAGCAGGAGTTTATGTCGAGTTCCACCTTCTTCTCGCAACAACAGAGAGTCCTACCGCAACAATGCCACCAAGGGCAACCCAGAACCATACCCAAAAAGAGCGTGAAGTATCAGCGTTTACGCCGCTATCAGTGACACTTGTTGTTGGTGAAACAAATGGTTTTTGGTCAATGAAATCATCGGTTGGTGTGCCAACTGGTGTTTCACCGCTTTCATCTTCGGAATTCTCAGCCTCTGAATCTGTTGCTTGATTCCCAACAGACGATGAATTGTTTCCTGATTGCTGTCCTCCTTGTTGAGTGGGAGTTGGTGTTGGCGTTGGCGCAGCTGCAACAGTAATTTGCACACTCGTTGCAGTCAGCGATGAGTTCACAACATCGGTAACCGTCACGGTAAACGTCCCTGCCTGAGTAAACTGCAGTAAGAAGTCACGTGATCCAGCGTCAACTTCTGTGTATGTATAATTTGCCGGCAACTGAACACCACTTTCCGTTGCAGAAAAAGCAATCGTTTCTCGATAGGAGGAATCGATGTTGTTCTCGCTATTGCGAGCAGAAACAGTCATCATAACTGATTGACCAGGAGTAATGGAAACGGTGCTTGGTGTGATCGTCAGAGATTTAGCACTTAAGCTCATAATTCCAGTCCCTGTGAGACCAGAAACTTTCCAATAATCGACTCCGTCAATATTCACGACTTCAACCGCATCATCTTCTTCCGTTAAGGTATAACCATCTTCACAATCCATACTTACTTCTTCCATCGTTTGTGCCAACGGACAAACACGAATACTGTCCTGACCTTCTCGCTTTACAACATAGAGCGAATGAGTTTCTGAAACCCCTGGTGCAATCTCTGGATTAAGATTCACGAGCAACGACTTCGAAGTATCAGTATAGGTATATCCTATAACCTCAGACCAATCTCGATTATCCGTTAAATCAACAGAAAATCCTGCAACAACATAGTCACCAAACAACATCATAGAGTCAATTGAATCAGCACCCGGTTCACTTGGATCAATATAACTCTTTGAAAGGCTCGTCATATCATCTTCTCTCACTACATCATTGCTTGTAATCAACCGAACAATTCTCTTTCCATCAGCAAAAAGAACAAGTCTATGATTATCAGTATCTGCGACAACGAGCGTTTCTTGCACAGGGTTAAACGCTATTCCTTCGGCATGAGTAAACTCAGGAAGTCCACTCCCATAACGTCCAAAACTACCGAGGAATACTCCTTCATCGTGTGAAAACATTTTCACATCGTGCGTGTTACGATTCAACACATATAACCGTCGCGCAACTTCGTCAACATAAATTCCTCTGACATCCCAAAGGTGCTCATCCTCTTCAGTTCCTACTTCACCAATTGTCCTGAGATGATTTCCCGATAAATCAAACACTTGAACATTACTGTTGTATCCGATTCCAATTTCCGGATCATAATCGTTTGCGACATAAATTTCATTGTCTGAAGTCAAGACAAGGGCGTTTGGCGCTACAAACTCGCCAGGTTCTGTCCCGACTCCTCCCCAAGAAAGAATAAACTCGCCAGAACTGTCAAATTTTTGAACTCTACTGTTATAGAAATCAGCGACATAGAAATTACCATCACCGTCTACCGCGACTCCTCGAGCATCACGGAATTGACCTTCTTCAGTCCCATGCGACCCAAAGGTCATAATATGAGTTCCTGCATTTGAAAACACTCGAACATCTGCTGAACACGAGACAATGATTCGGTCATCCGCATCGATGGTAAAGGTATAACAACCGGTATTGAGCTGATTTGGTTGAATGACGGTACTTATATAAGCTCCGGAATTCGTAAATTTCTGAATTCTTCCTGCTGAAGCCCCATTATCAAGCACGTACATCGCCCCTACAGAATCGTACTGAACTGCAGTAGGGAAGGTAAATTTCCCAGCTATTTCACCGGCATTACGAATTGTCCAAGAATGAACCCCAACTGAAGAAAATTTCTGTAATGACTTTGCTGTCCAATCAGAAACATAAATATTATTGTCGGAATCGGTTGCGAGTGAATATGGCGTCAGAAATTCATGAACATCGGTGCCGAGTGTACCCCATGAATGAGAGAATGTCCCGTTTGCATTAAACACTTGCACTTTCTGCGAGTTCTGAGACGTAACCGCAATTCTCCCGTTTGGTAAGATTATGATATCTTTTGGAAACTCAAATTGCCCGTTTCCTGTTCCTGACGTTCCAAACTTGGACAGATAACTTCCCGTTGAAGAAAAAACCTGTACTCGATGATTATCGCCATCAACAACATATATTTTTCCAGTAGCATCAACGATCAACCCTTGTGGTTTGTTTAATTGACCATTACCCGAACCTTGTGTCCCAAAGGTCAGAAGATGTTGTCCCAAAAGAGAAAACCTCATAATTCGATGGTGCTCAGTATCAGAAACCAGCAGTGTATTGGAAGTTGCATCGTACGTAATACCGCGAGCCTCGCGCATGCTCGTCGCTGTCGCTTCGTAACATGATCCCCAACGTGTTAAATACGCTCCGTTCGCATCAAACTTAGTAATACGACACGCGTCAAGTACATACAAATTACCGACAGCATCTCGGGTTATATCCCAAACTTCTTGATTAAATTT
Organism: Candidatus Dojkabacteria bacterium; assembly: GCA_030583685.1. Classification (GTDB taxonomy): domain Bacteria; phylum Patescibacteriota; class Dojkabacteria. The sequence goes on from CP129470.1 coordinate 325,789, forward strand.
CCCTACGCTTGATCCAAATCCCCCAAACTCACGAACGACATCACCCCCTGGAGTTACTTGAACCACTCGATAATTCTGGTTATCAACGTACCAAATATTCCCGTTAGGAAGAACAAGCATTCCTTGTGGTATTCCCAAGTCTCTATAAGTTGTAGGAATAGTTACTGCGCTGACATGTTCTCGATACGGTAAAGTGGTAAATGTAACAATCTCACCATAAACGGTACCCTCGCTATTCGTTGCAAATGCTCGAGCATAATACAGTTGACCATCGGTCAAGTTCGAAAGTGTTACCGAGAATTCTCCTGCTCCCCCTGCCACAGCAACTTTAGAATCAGCAATTGTTGGCTCATTTACACTCGCAGAGTATACGATACCCCGTTCTGTTATTGTTGCATTTCCTGTATCAGTAACCGAACCCTGAACAACCGCTGTTGTTACTTTCACAGAATGTGCTCCCTCGGTTTCAACAGTCGGAGTAGTTATAACAATTTCTTGAGGTTCTACAACCGTTATTGCCATAATGCGAATATCTCCGTCATAGTCCGGAATTTCAATCGCTTCTAACGTCTTTTCACTATCTACCTCAAATTCGTACACAAAAATATGCGCTGTCATATCTGTCGGTCCTTCCGGCGTATTAACCTCTTCAAAGGTATAGGCAATGTTTTCACCGAAAGCTGGTGCTTCAGAACTCCAAAAGGTAACCCCTTGATTATATCCTTCGGTGCTTTCGTCAGTATACCGCACCTCCCAAGCAAGAAAATCTGTATCTTCCCAGCCTTCTGCTGCCAGTACATATATTTTTTCCGCTTGTACTTCAGGCAGAGGAATCACCTGTCCCCACGAGGCAACCATATTATTTGCCTCATCTGTTTTTGGCCCAAGCGTAAATTCCACCCCTCCATAGGTAATCGTATCGGGAAATATATCCGCCAAATACGTGTTTCCTGAATAATCGAAATCTCCATCCGTCGGATTTGCCTCAAAAGCAATACCATCGACATCATAAAATGATGACAAGTCTACCTGAATACCGCTTGAATCAGCGCGAGCAAATGGGGCCAATTGCAACCCAACAAGAGCGACTGCCAATAATACCGAGAGTGAACTAAGAAATGATTGTACGCTTTTCCAAAGAATATCTCTATAAAACGAACTCAATTTCTTAGTCATGGGCAGCTGTCATTAATTCATATTACTCCTTACCTATCACACTCGATACATAAGGCAGACTGAAAGTGTCTCCTGCAAGATAGCACAGAAATGAACACTTGTGAAGCAATCGTGATTCTGATGGAGAAAAAATCTCTATAAAGGTTAACGCCCAGTCTGAGAAGTTGCTTACTCTCTCAAATTCTTAAGGAATTCTGCATTCCCCTTTGATGATTTCATGCGCTCAATCAGCACTTCTGAGGCATTCTCTCCATTTCTGTCAATATTGTCTAACATTCTTCGGATTAGCCACGACATTTGCAACATTTCTTGACTCAACAAGAGATCTTCTCTACGGGTGCTTGAACGGACGACATCGATTGCGGGATAAATTCTTCTCTCTCCTAACGAGCGATCTAAGTGCAATTCCATGTTTCCAGTTCCCTTGAACTCTTCATAGATCAAGTCATCCATTTTACTCCCTGTATTAACCAAAGCAGTTGCAATAATCGTTAAGCTCCCCCCTTCTTCAAAGTTTCGAGCTGCTCCAAAGAATCGCTTTGGAGGATACAATGCGGCAGGGTCAAAACCACCAGATAACGTTCTTCCTGAACTTGGAATGACCAAGTTATAGGCGCGTGCGAGACGGGTGATACTATCCATTAATATAACGACATCTTTGTTCCATTCAACCAAACGCTTCGCTCGTTCTAATGCCATTTCTGCAACAGCAACATTATTTGTTGGATGCTCATCAAAGTTTGATGCAAACACTTCACCTTTGACTGAGCGCTGCATATCGGTGACCTCTTCAGGACGTTCACCGACGAGAACCACAATAATATGTGCATCAGGATGATTCGCAGAAATTCCATTGGCAATTTCTTTTAATATCGTCGTTTTACCTGATTTAGGCTGAGCAACAATCATCGATCGCTGACCATAACCAATTGGCGCAAGAATATCAATGATACGGGTTGACAACGTTTCTGCCTCAGTTTCCAAATGAATTTGTCGATTGGGGAAGATTGCGGTTCGCTTCTCGAATGGAATTCGCTTCATATTTTCTGCAGCTCCCATTCCTCCCACATAATCAACTTTCAGCATATTTCGGTATTTCTCACCATCCTTAATTGGTCGAACAACACCTTCAAGAATGTCGCCAGTTCGAAGTCCAAATTTTTGGATTTGAGTTCCAGATACATAGATATCTTGTGGCCCTGCTAAAACACCATCAACACGGACAAAACCATGAGACCCGTTATTCACCACATCTAAAATACCCGACGCATATTCGAATCCACCCTTCAATGCGGAAGCTTTTAGAATTTCATACACTAATTGGTCTTTCTCTTTTGCCGTAAACTTATCGGCATCTTTGACCTCGACTTCCGAAGCCATTTTTTTTAACGCCACAAGCGTTTCTTCTTGAAGTTTTTGAACTGTTAACATGAAAAATATGATTATCTTAAGATCTCTGCGAGTGATAAATGCGAGAGGATTATATTCCTTTTATTGTATCACACCATGAGTATTCTTTTGCAAGAGGTAATGTCTTGGAATTAAGAAAAAGGGGATCGGCACTGCCCCAAACCGATCCCGGGGAAAATTCACCTGAGTGAACTTTTCTCGAGTGATGCGAGGAGTGCCACAGTAGTCCCCTGTTCCTTTGGCTCAGAACTTCCAAGCCAAGGGAACAAAAAACTATATGTACAGAATTATACTCCAAAGATAGTGCCTGTGTCAATAGTGCGCACAGACGCTTGTAATAGTAGTTCTCCTACGCGGGTGCCTCGTCCAAATGTCGACATCTTCGGTAACAATCACCATTCAAGTAATAGAAGTTGTGATACTAGAACAGCTCTGAAACAACGAGGGGATTACTTTGTAAGAGTGACAATATTTGCGTCGCTTTTACATGAACGAAGCGACTGAAAGGATAATTTCTTTCCTTCTTTTATTCTTTGCTCAAATGCAATACCTGGTTTAATCTCTCCTAACAATCCCACTTCGCCCACAAAGACGGTATCTTTCCAATTCTTCCCCGTTAATGAAGAAAGCATCGCGGCAACAAGCGCAAGATCGGTACCAGAATCCTTCAAGGTAATACCACCATTCACCTTAACAAAAATATCTTTGTTTTCAATATGCAAACGGGGCAATTTTTTCGCAATTACCGCAGCGAGTACCTCTACCCTATTTTTTGAAACTCCTTCGACAACTCTTCGAGGAATCGCAAAGGGAGAATCATTAACGAGTGCTTGAATTTGAACAACCATCGGGCGAGAACCTTGTAAGGTTATTCCCAAGGCGCTTCCAGGCTCTTCAGAGGACAAAGAAGAAACCAACATTGTTGAAAAATCTGCTTTGTCCTGCATTCCTTGAATTCCCATACTCAAAAATCCTACTTCTCCGGTGTCACCGTATCGATTCTTTATGGTTCGCAGCATTCTCGCATTCTCACTTCCCACTTGTTCCAAGTACAAAACAACATCAACAATATGCTCCACTGTTTTTGGACCCGCAACATACCCTTCTTTGGTAACTTGAGCGATTAGAAAAACAATCGTTCTTGTTTGCTTTGCCCAATGGGTTACTGCTGTTGTCACCGCTTTAAGCTGACTGATTCCTCCCGATTGCCCATCCAGTTCTTGGTGCTGCAAAGAATGTATTGAATCAATGACGATGGCGTCAAACTCTTGCGCAATGAGCCCGTCCATAATATTGCCAAGATCTTGTTCGGAAAGCAGAAACAGACCTTCTGGGATAGCAGGAGACACACGTTCCAGACGCTCTGACACCTGGTCGAGTGATTCTTCACCTGAAATATACGCGACCGTTTTACCCGCTTTCGCAAAGTTTACTAAAACTTGAAGCAGCAACGTCGATTTTCCAATCCCAGGATCTCCCCCGACTAACGCAACGGTGCCCTCTGCAATTCCTTTCCCAAACACTCTATCTACTTCTGCAAAGCCTGTTGAAAAACGTTGCAGCGGTTTTCGCTCAACTGCCCCTGCTTGGACGAAAACCGCGCCAGCTCCGGTACCGAAGCCCGACTTGTTTTTCGCCGATTTCTTCGGCAAATCAGGAACTTCAGTAAACGAGCCCCAGGCATCGCATTGAGGGCATTTTCCCAACCATTTAGTTTGTGTTGATCCACAGCTTCCACAGACGAACATCGTTAATTATATGCTAGTCGGATGAGATTATGTAGTAGCAACAGTTTCAGTTTTCACTTTTTTTGCATTTACCGTTGCTAAAGATGCCTGTAAGATCTTCGCTATTTCCGTCAATAGTGACTCACAATCTGCGGCTTCTTCATCACTCAGACTCCCTGCCTGATGCAACAACCTCGTCCAAAAAAGACTTCGGTAGGTCGCTTTTCGCGCAGTATATAAATGAATCGAAAAGCCACGAGCAGAATGAATTGCTTGCGCCAAGTAGACATTTAGCCCTATCGCAGCAATGCTCTCTGCCCACCACTGACTAAAAAGAAAATCTTTGTGCTTTTTTTGCACCTCGGTAACTTTCTGGTGTACCGAAACCGCCAAGTCGAAAGACTTGTTTTGTACAATTGAATCTTTCATGCATACAGTATGCAGGAGCAAAAGTGATTATAATACTCTCACAAAAAACGATTCTTTGAGACAAAACACAACTATTCTGATAGTCTATTTCCCGTTAATAGCCAGTTTTTTTCGTTTGTACTCAACATCTAGCGTGAGAAGCTCTGACTGTTTCTTCACATCGAGCATATTATTCTCCAAAACATAGTCTGCAACAAGGTTTTCGACCTCATGTTGGAGTACTCGACGAAGTGGTCTCGCTCCATATTCCGCACTAAATCCTTTTTCGATCATATACTCTTTTGCTTTCTGCTCAATATTGACCGACAAGTTCATCTCTTTCAATCGTTCGTTCAATTCTGTAATCAGAATTTCGAGCACTCGGGCAGCATCAGTTTTACTTAAGCCCTTGAAGATAATAACGTCATCGAGTCGGTTCAATAATTCTGGACGCAGTTTTTTTCGTAGCTCTTTTGTGAGTTTCTCCTTCATTTCATCGTACGCTTCTGTACTTAACTCAACCAAATTTCGCTGTTTTTGTTCTCGGTAAAAACCAAGTACTTTGTCCTCTGCGATTTGCTCAGCTCCAATATTTGACGTCAGAACAATAATTGTATTTTGAAAACTGACACGATTTCCTTTTGCATCCATGAGATGTCCGTCTTCCAAAATCTGGAGAAGCAGGTTAAGAACATCAGGATGCGCTTTTTCAATTTCGTCAAACAGAACGACACTATATGGATTTTCAGAAATCTTTTCAGTTAACCAACCACCCTGCTCGTACCCAACATACCCTGGCGGCGAACCAATCAACTTCGAAACGCTGTGCTGCTCCATATATTCAGACATATCAATCTGAATGAGCCGATCTTCATTCGTGCCAAACAAATTTTTTGCAAGAACTTTCGCTAATTCAGTTTTCCCAACACCAGTTGGTCCCAGAAAAAGTAAACTTGCCCATGGACGTTTCTTACTACTAATTCCTACTCTTCCGCGCTTTACCGCATTTGCGACCTGCTTGATTGCATCCTCTTGACTAATAATCGATTCCTTTATTTTGTTTTCTAACTGCAACAACATCGAGGTCTCATCAGCGCTCACCGTTGTGATTGGCAATTTAGTCCACATAGAGACAATATCCCGAACATCACCATCCGTAATGGTGATTTTTGACTGTTGTACATCTTTCTTGTGTTTATCTTGCAATTCTTTAATTTTTCTCCCGATATCAAAAACTACTCGTTGCAATTGCTCGGCCCCAGCATAGTCGCCAAGACTCACGAGACGATCTTTTTTATCCTGCTCTTCCTTTCGTTGTTTAAGTAATTCGCCAAGTCCTCGATACTTATACTCTCGAGTAAATTTCTTTTTGCTTGCTGCCAAGTCAAGGATTTCAATTGCTTTTTCAGGCAACACACGGTCAGGAATATACTGCGTCGTTAGACGAACAGCAGCGTCAATTGCGGCAGACTCAAAAGTAACCCCGTGTTCCTGTTCCAATTGCTTGACAGCATCTTTCAATAGTCCGGTGGCCTTTTCTGTTTCGGGCTCTTCCACTTCAATAATCGAGAAAAATCGCAACAATGACCTATTATGCTCATACATCCACGACATTTCTTCAGGTGAGATCGACGCAATAATACTCATTGCATTACGCTCTAAGAAAGCCTTAAACGTCGCACCCATATTGAGCCCTCCTCTCATTGGCGGAGCGAGGAGCGACGAAAAATCATCAATATACAAGATAATCTCCTCTGCTCCGTATACCTCGTTAAGTACCGCCATAACCTGCTTTTCCACATCAGTGGGGAATTTTGCTGCTGCAATGATTGCGGGGAAATTCATACGGAGTAACTTTTTCTGTGTCGTCGAAATAGGAACATTCCCATCTACCAAACGATATGATAATTCATCAATAATATGGGACTTCCCGACACCACTAGGACCAACCAACAAGACATTTCGATTTCTGGCGCGTAAAAGTATGGTCAGGAGTTGATCGGTTACTTCTTTTCTTTGTTCTTTGGTAATTGCTGCATCAAACTGCCTGTAGCGATTCGTTAAATGTTCAGTAAACATCGTCAATGCAGATTCTCCATTCTCTTGCTGCACGTGTGGCAATGGTTTTGCTAATGGTAAGGAAACATCCTCTGCCTGTCGGAGGATTTCAAAAGGCAGTGTTGTTGCACGGAGCACATCGTTTACAAAATTTGGCAATGATGATATATGCGCAAGGAGCTCTTTAACAAAGGAGAGATCTTTTGTTTCTCCTTGAAAAAGTGCCAGAAGGACATGTTCTGTTCCGATATAGTAACTCCCCCCTTCTCTGGCAATGCGAGATGCCTCAAAAATCAAGGTGTTCGTTGCTTGATTGACTACAAGTTGCGTATTTTTCCGCCAAACTTTCTTTGCAAACACGCTTGGAAGCAAACCGGTCAACCGTGTAAACGTTTCACTCGCGTCAATTCCGAATTTTTCCAACAAAAAGTACGCGAGTGCTTCTTTATCGAGGAGAATTCCCGCAAATAAATGTTTTGGTTCAACAACTTCAGCTTTTGTCTTCTGGGCGATTCGAAATGCTCGCTCCATCATCAAGCGAAACTGCGGAGAAAAGCGTGAAAGTTGCAACAACTGCTGTTTTCTTTTCTGGGTAGTTTTCATACTAGCAATTATAGCAGGTGACTGCTAAATTTTAAAGTATAATCCAAAGAAGTAACGGATAGATAAGAAGAGAAAAAAGTACTGACACAATCGAGAACTGCGCGGCAAATTCATCATCTTGACCGTATAGCTTTGCATAAATGACAGGGAATATTCCAACAGGCGCAGCAATGGTCATAATAAATGCATGACGGTAGCTTTCTATGTGTGGAATTAGCATAATGAGCCAGGCGAGCATAATCCATGCACCGTTCTTGAGGACTACTGCTAATAATACTCGTTGCAACTGTTCTCTATTCGGAAGTTGAATGGTCACACCAAGCAACACTGCAGCAAGAAAGGAAAAAGAGTCCCCCGCAAAATGAGTGAATTTCACTATGCCTTCTGGAAGAGAAATCCCTATAAAACTAACCGCTAATCCAGCATACACCGCCCATAATATTGGGTTGTACAACAAGGTTTCCCGTAATTTACTTGTATTTCTTTCACGAGTAACCAGTAATGGTGCTATCGATAAAAATAATATCAACAATGTTAAATCAATAATTACTGCTTCTGCAAATACCTGTGAAGGAAACAGGAGCTGGAGCATTGGGTACGCTACCGTCCCAACCGCAAAAGAAATCCCCCCGAGGACAAACGCATTTTGTGTTTCAAGACGAGGAGAAATCACACGGCGAGAGATGAGAAAGAAGCCAACAACAAAGAAGAAACTAATCACACCAAGTAGCACCAAGAGCAGTGAACTGACTCCAAACGTTTGTGCAGACAAGGCGAGGAAGACCACTGCTGGAGCGGCAAGTTTAAAGACGAGAGGAACCAAAACATCCGCGGTTTGAGGAGGAAAAACCTTGTATCGTTTTAACAAATAACTCAAAAATACCGTTGCATAGAGCGGAAATAGATTGAGAAGAACTGCAGAATTAGCCATACTATTCAAAAAATTTCATAGAAGAATCAGTAAATACCCTAAGGCCGGTCCCCCAAGAACTGCAATCAGCAGCACCCAAAACTTAGCTTCTTTTGACTTCCCCTTTCCGAAAATTTTTACCATGCCAAACAAATAGGCGGCATAGAGCATAACGAGTACCACTAAAGAGATAATCCGACCTACGGGACCAAAATAAGAGTTGCCCCCATCGTCTACAAATAACCCAAAAAATATCGCAACAAGAAACAACCAATTACCAATAATTGAAACAATCATGCTCAGCGCAATTTCCTTGAAGGTCATAAAGACACAGACAATTTAATGTTTCTACTGTACAACAATCACTAAGGATTTCAAGAGTCGAAGCAGCGACATTAATTGACGACAACAAGCCAATTTCGTATACTTTTTCAATTTCCGGAGAAAGAGACACGGGTTCAAGACCTACTCTAATGCTTCACCAGCATTTCCCGAAACACTAACACAACACCGTCAGGATCTTTCAACACAACTTCCTTAGTTCCCCACGGAAAAACTCGCGGAGGAACAGCAACTTGTATTTTTTCTTCGTCGCACAGAGCAACAAAGTCATCTACTGAATTTATGTCAAACATCATTGACACTTTTGAGGAAAGTACCGTTTCTCGGAACACTTCTGACTTTACTGCAATATGACCATCGGCTATTTCAAACAGCGCAGAACCAATTCCGAAAGTAACGCCAGAATACTTTTCTGTCGCCGTTGGACAAGAAAACTGCGTCGTAAACTCCACAGAGCCATACGCAAAAATAGGGGTAAACCCAAGTTTCAAGTAAAAGCCCAGTGACTTCTCTATACTTTTACATTTAACATGCACGCCCATTCGAGTCGGTTGAATGTTCATACGAACAGTAATTAACTTACATATAGTTCCACTATTTTAAACAAACCAACCCTTCTTGCGAAGTATTTTTCATACGTATATACTTATGTATGAACATTTTCTTCACGGCTCCCTACTCAGGAAAGAAACTCTATCAAAAAGAATACGATCTCATCAGAAAAATTCTCGACAGTACTCGCGAGATAACTCTTATTTCGCCGGAAAAAGGCAATTATCTCCACATTCTTCCGGTATCCGATCCAATCAGAGCGCAAGCCGACAGGCGGATTCACTACGAAGCAATTAGGCGAGGAATTGAGTGGGCTGATGCCGTTATCTTTGAAGTAAGCGAGGAATGTTTTCAGCTCGGCCACGAAATGACGTTGGCCATTCAGAACAAAAAGCATGTCCTCTGCCTTTCACTACACGAAAATTTCGAAAGAAAGATTTTTTCTAAATACTTCCATGGTGCGCGCTACACCAAGGATACCCTCAAACCAATCATTCATAAGTTTCTTGCCCGCTGTCGCAAAGAGAATCTCCCGAATCGCTTTAATTTCTTTCTTTCTCATTCACAACTACGATACCTTGAGCTTGCTTCAGCACAAAAAGGAATGAACGCCTCGGAATATCTGCGAAAGTTACTCGATGAGGATAGGCGATAGCTCCTGTTAATGTGACGAAAAAACGGGAGTCTCCTCCCGTTTTCCGCCTTAAATTTTCCTTTCGGAAGTATTAGCTTTCTTTTGATTTGACTCGCTTGAGACTTAAGCTTAAGTGTCGTTCCGTCTCGGAAATCGAGAGGATTGAAACCTTTACTTTTTGTCCTGGCGTGACAATATCAGAGGGGTTTTTGACCAGTTTATCTGAAAGTTCAGAAATGTGGATCAATCCATTAATACCATCATCGATACGAACGAATGCTCCATATTCCACAACACCTTCCACAACACCGTCAACAACCTCGCCAATCTTGTATTTCTTGATTCGATTCTTCCAAGGATCATCGATTAATCGCTTCACGCTATACGCAATTCGGCGACCACCTTCTTTGATTTCAAGAACCATCACCTTGACATCATCTCCCACGTTATAGAGGCTACCGACATCGGTAACTTTATCCCATGACAGTTCTGACAAGTGAACCAAGCCTTCAAGACCAGAAGTATTCACGAAAATTCCGTATGGAGTAATGGCGGTAACTTTACCGTCCAAAATATCTCCTTCCTTAATCTTCTTGAGTAACTTCTCTTTTGCTGCCATATCTGAGCCAAAAGTGACCTGCTTTTCAGAAAGGATGATTCGGCTGCGCTCACGATCAAGTTCAATAATTTTGACCTTAATCTGTTCGCCAAGCAGTTGTGTCAATCGTTGTTGAACGACTGAAGTCACATCTTTGCCGTACATTTTCTTTCCACTTTCGAAAATTCGGGCTGGATCCAACTGTGAGGTTGGAATAAAACCACGAACTCCTTCGTAAAGTTCACAGATAACACCACCGGTATTGACTTCGACAACAGTTGCGTCGAGAACATCACCATTTCGAGCTGCCTTTTCAAGGTCGAACCAGATTCGCACTTCTTCCGTTCGTTTCAATGAAAGAACCAAACTTCCGTCACGACTTTCTGGATAAACCACATAGACAAGTATCGGGTCTCCGATTTTAATACCTTCAACGTCGACAACTTTGCTCTTAAGCTCACGGCCAGCAATCAAGCCTTCACATCTTCCCCCAACATCAACAACCAGAACTCCTGGTTCTTTGTTGATGACCGTTCCTTCAACAATATCGCCGGCTTTCAATTGCTTGTAAGACCGTACAATCGTTGATACTTGATCATCGAATGTTGCTTGAGTGGGAAGTTGCGCTGATTTGTCCGCTGCAATCTTCTTTGTACTAGACATTAGAAAATTTCTCCTTGTGTGTTTTTGTTTCGTAATTATATCACAAAAACACTATACGACGCCACTTACAGGACATCCGACTACACCATAGTTTTCTCTTCTACTAACGGGACGGGGCCTTCTGGAGTGTCGACAATCCTGACACTTTGCTGTGTCAAGCGATCTCGCAGCTCATCTGCTACTGCCCAATCTTTATTCTTTTTTGCGTTTTCTCGGTCAATAAGTAACTGCCGGATACCTTGCTGTTCCTCAAGCGAAAAAAACGAACCGAAGGTCGGGACCTCAGCAAGCTTCAGCCCAAGAACTTTATCAAAATCGAGTAGTAACGAATACTTCTCTATCCCCGTAAGGGATGCCTCTTTCACCACTTCCCAAACAATTGATAAAGCTCCAGGTATATTTAGGTCGTCTGCGAGAAATGAAGCAAACTTCTTGCGCAAGGGATGCTCTGCAACATCCATAGGTTCTTTCTCGGCAACAAAATACTGCACTATCGCGAATTGCTCAAGAAGGTTTTTGCGTGCTGAGGATGCCCCAGTCAACGCTTGCCAGGTAAAATTCTGAGGGAATCGGTACTGTGCCTCAAGATACAAATATCGCAAATCCATTGGTGAGTACCCTCTCTGCACAACATCATTTAATGAATAAAAGTTGTTCTTACTTTTAGACATCTTGACATTATCAACGCGGATAAACTCATTGTGAAGCCAATACGACACGAACTTCTTGCCCGTTGCCGCCTCTGATTGTGCAATTTCATTCGTATGATGAACGGGAATATGGTCAACACCACCGGTATGAATATCAATTGTCTCGCCAAGGTACGTCATAGCCATCGCAGAACACTCAAGATGCCACCCCGGAAACCCTTTGCCCCACGGTGAATCCCACAACATCGCATGATTGGGCTGATCAAGTTGCCACAGGCGAAAATCTGCGGGATTTCGTTTCTCTGAATCAACAACTACTTCTTCGCGCACTCCCTCGCGTAATTGCTCCAATTTTTGCCGGGAAAGTTCAGTATATGTCGGAAACTTCGAAACATCAAAATAGACTGCCTGAGAGGTTTTGTACGCAAACCCTTTTGCTTCCAACGTTTTGATTAATTCAATCATTTGCGGAACATGTTCGGTAGCCGGCGTTAATTTGTCTGGAGGCAAAATATTCATTGCAGTTCGATCAGCAATAAACTTTTCTGTATACAATCGAGCAATATCCCACGCGGTTACCTGCTCCCCTCGCTCTGCAGCGCGGCGAACACCAATCATAATTTTGTCCTCACCAAGATCTGCATCACTTTCGAGCTGCCCAACATCGGTCGTATTCATCACATGATAGACAGGATACCCTACATACCGCAATGTTCGCTTCAGAGTGTCTGCAAACGTATAGGCACGCAAATTGCCAATGTGCGCATAGTCATAAACAGTTGGCCCACAAGTGTACAAGGTTACTTTTTCAGGATTAAGCGGAACAAATTTTTCGAGTTTTCGAGTAAGGGTATTGTAGAAACGTAATACAGCCATACTCGATTATATCGTTTTATTCGAGAACAGCAAACAAACTATTCCAGCTCAACATATGCCTGTGATTGTGTACCACCTTTCATAAACAACCCAATGAGCTGCGTTCCTTCCGTATTTGGTGCTGCTGCGTAGAAATCAGATTCTTTATCAACCCCAACAAACGGTTTTATCCATTTTTGAGCATAATTTTCGATGTACATGGCGGCAGGTGCTGATCCATTGTTGACGCCTTCAAGTCCGATGTAAAACCCTGCCTTAGCGTCATTATTTTTGTTTAACGCAAATTGCGTCGCCTCATATTTTGAAGAGAAAAATTCATACAGTTTTGCTTTTGTGCCATTGCTCAAGGTGATTCTCTGCAGTTTAGAATAATTGGTTGAGGCATCTCGTTTGGTTGCTACATAGAGGAATCCCCCATTAACATAAAAACTTCCGACTTCACCGGCGGTATCGCTTGTGAAAACGGTTTGTGCACTTGCATCATTTTTTGACGCTCCTCGTTTGACTAATTTTTTGTCGGTTGCATCGATAAAATAGACGATACTGCCAACTGTTTGCTCGGTAACTCCGTACATCCATGCAGTATTTCGTATTTCTTCGAATGATGTTGCGACTGAGGGAGTTGGTGTCGGCGTTGGCGTTGTTGTTACGGTTACCGTGGGTGTCAGTGTCGGTGTTGCTTCAAAAGGATCTGTTGGTTCAGGCGTTTCTGTCGGAGTTGCCGTAGGTGTCGGTGTCGGAGTTCCTGTTGGCTCTGTCGGTGTTCGCCAAGAAACAATAATCACCGTTGCTGCGGCAATAATAACAATGAGTAATACTAATATTTTGTTGCTCATACTCCCAGTATACGACACGTTACAGATATTGACAATACAAGGATACTCACGAATTTTTCTTTTAATTTTGAGTGGTTGCGTTTCTCTCTTTTACTTCGTATAATACGGCAATATGAATGACGAATATAACAAAAAAATTACTGATTTTATTTCATCAGTTTTGTCCCAACTTGGGTATGAGGCCACAACGGTTGAAGTAACCAGCGAAGAAGTTGAAGAAAAATTACATGTTCAAGTGCTTATCAAAGGTGAAGGGCTTGACTTACTCATCGGATATCACGGGAAGAACTTACAATCACTACACCAACTCACGGTCGCATATATGAAGCGCGTATTCCCAGAAACGCAACGAGTTTCCCTATTCCTTGATATCGGTGACTACTTCGAAAAGCAAAACACAAAAATAAGAGAAATGGTTGCACAAGCAGTTGAAGAGGTTAAACTTCTCGACGAGCCGTACGAATTCAAACCAATGCCCCCACGCTTGCGACGTGTTATTCACCTTGAAGCAGAGCAACATAAAGACATTCGTACCGAAAGTACAGGAGAAGGAATGGACCGCCGAGTCATTATCTATCCTGCAAATGCACCAGCAACTCCTGCAGCTTAATAAAGCATTACGCCAGCATTACGTATTGATACTTTCTGTAGCCTATATCGCGACGCTTCCACTGTACATCGGAGAAATACTCACTACCGACGCAGCATATATTTTCGGAAAGTACATTAATTACCTGCATATTCGAGTTACGTTACGGTTCTTACTTGGCACGATACTCCTTGGAGCAATTCTCTGGCAAAACAAGGCTTTTTTGAAAGAGTGGGCAAAGAAATATCGTTTTTTCATTACAAGTGGAATACTTTTTCTTCTCTATGCATCAATAATTCCCTTTGTTAATGGTGCGCTCACAACAATGTCAAATTTTTCGGCATTGTATACCGCAAGTATCAGTAATCTCTTCTTCACTATCGTCAATTTAATTGCAGTTGTTTGTGCAACTATACAGGTTCTTCAATCAGCACAACGTTACCATGGGAAAATAGCCGGAACTCTCGCAACGTCACTCGCATTGCAAGGTTTGTTTGCGGTCAATCAATTTCTCGCAAAAGGGCCATGGCTTCCCAATGTTCATACCTGGACTGGACAACCAGCAGTCTTTACCAGTAACGCATTTTGGGGAATCACTGAATATTTCAGAATCTATGGAACGACACCTCATCCAAATATTCTCGCGACTATCCTCTGTTTTTTTCTCGTCATTATTTTTTTCCTGGCCATCCCAAAAACATATAAAGTCGCAATTGCCGCTGGCATAATTTTACTCATCCTTGGAACACTATCACGTGTTGGCATCGCGGCAAGTATCTGTGTTACTGCTTTATATCTAACACGTCACTGGACAGATAAACTAACTGTTAAGTACCTTAAACTTGCGGTTCCCTTAATCGTCTCGAGTATTTACCTCCTTCCTCTACTCCTTTCGCATATTCCTATTGCTTTTTCTGCACTTCCCTTCCTTGAATCAAGAAGGATTATTGCAACGTTATATAACGAATTACTGACAAACACACCGTTACTTTTTGCCCATGGAACGGGGTTTGTATTGAGTATCCCGACCTTGCTTGCCACCAGTAAAGAGCTGCCCACGAGCATTATTTGGGGAAATCAGATACTCGCGGAACCGCCGCATAATATCGCACAATTGCTGCTCGTTGAATTTGGAATAATCGGCACAGGGCTTATCTCCTTGATTGTTTACGCTTCAGCAGCGCTTGTAGAAATCCGGAAAATTCCAAAATGGATCATACTGTCACTATTCTTACTGCTCCTTCTCTGGGGGAGTTTTGATCATCTGTTGGTGTATTAACAACATTGTTTTCTTGCGTTAATTCGTTGAACACTTAGTCAAAATATTTCCGCTATCAGAACAGAGATAGTACTCCGGGGTACCATAGGGTCCGTCACCACATTCTATCCGAAAGTCATCCATTGGTTTTACATTTAATCTGCTCAGGTAGGAGATAGTCTGTGTTTCTACTTCATTTGAATTATACGAGTTTGGAGTCTCCATATTTCTTCCACGAAAGAGAGAGTCAACTTTAAATGAAATCAATGCTGGTCGAATGACATCGCCGGTTACTTCTTTGGATTGATATTCGCCCTGTCGCACAAGGCCTAAAATCGAGCTTTTAATTAAAGAAAATGGAAATGTATTGGCAAGCGACCTGAGTAGTCCAAGATTAACTTTATAATTGATCCATGTACGAAAACGTACATTTATTGGCGACACTAAGACTGATTGATAGTTATAGTCTTTAGTTGCTAACTGCTGTTTGACCCGCTCTTGAGCAATTTCGGATAATCTTTGAGGCTGAGTTGTATACCGATCTGTTGCATACCTTGTACATGCAGGAGTTCCGCGACCTGACAATAAAACCAACTCGTCAATACTTGCCCGTTCTAATTCTCCTTGCGGAGCTAGGAACTGACCTTGGAAAAAATGTCCCGCTCTTGTGTATGAACGAGCAACTTTTTCAGTCTGAGGTTTCGCAGATCCCGCAGTTGCCCCTGCATAATAATCTGTATCATTAATCGCAGATAACACAATTTGCCTCAGGCGAATGCTAACCGACGCTCGAGCTACTCCAGAACACCCACTTGTTGCGCGAATTATCGGACAATTATTAAAGTTCGATTTCTCATTGCATAAATACCTTTTTGGGTCCAAGTCATTAGGATCATACGATAACATACTTATGTTTTCTTGCTCAATCAATTCTTCTGGAATATAAAAAACACCGCCAACCAATGCTGCGGTAATTGTTGCTTTCTCGAACTCTGTCTGGCGAGCAGAATCAATCACGGAAAGCAAAGTTGAACTATTGGTAACGGCATCTGCCTCCTTAATATTCTCATTTTGTAAAAGGTCTTCCGTCGTTAACTGTGGCCCTGTTAACATATTTGCTAATAATTTTGAGGAAACTGTTGAGCCAGATAATTTTGTCGGATAGGTCTCTTCTGTGTTTGGCTGGTAGGCATATGCCCCCAAATAGCCAATGCCTGGATGAATAATGCCGCTAAAACCATCTTTTTTCATTTTTTCCTGGTGACCTTCCTCGACTCCATCATGAGCCTCGTTATTTTCGACATCGACGACGAATACGGTTGTATCAATTCCTTTATCATCAAGCCAATCTTTGACATACTCCTCTCTGCTTTCGCCAGGAACACGCATGCTACATTTTGCGAGTAAATAACTGATGGCGTCTGCACCTAGTTGATTTGAAGAAACAATATGACCAAAAATATCAGCTGAACGCAACTGATCATAGGCAAAATCTCCGGTGACTCCGATTTTACAAAATAACTCTTCAAATTCTTCAGGCTTTACCCGAGAAAACCAATCCCAATCAATTTTTGCATACACATCGTCTTCTTCTTCGCTGACAGGGCGAATACTCAGCTCATGTCCTTCAAGTGTCTTTGGGAGTAACGGTTGAGATAGACTAATAATCGCCAATGACTCAAATTGCCCTCCATCAGAAAGACAATATCCCATTTTTCCCAACGTTGTTTTCGGATCATCTGGATCTTTGACAATGATCTCAGTACTGGTTCCCCCCGCAGGAATTTCAAGCCCAGGGGGTTCCTTTTTCAACGCAATTCCTTCAAATGAAAAATGGTCTCCCGCTTCCTCAATCGTTTTGTGGTTAACAATACGCGTCCCCTGAGATTGTGAATTATCACAAGGCCATGTCCACGTAGACGGACTACCGCATTCCCCTCCTATCCCACGACTGTTTGTTACACTCAAGACTGACAATGTTCCTATCTTTTCACGTGCTCGTTGCTGAGAAATTGAAATATTCTTTTTCTCTTCTAATACTGCTTCCTGCTCTTTTTGCAAGTATACTCGCTCTTGATATGCAATATGGGGAAAAAAAGTTTGCTTAATCGTAGTACCAACATCGAGAAAAACCTGCGCTGCGAAAACTACAATCAGTACCGAAAATAAACCAAGAACAGAATTTTGACGCGCCTTGTTACTTCTCCGTGACCTCATACTCTATTATAGAGCATTGATTTTCTTTTGTACACGCGATTTTTGGCGAGCAGCCTTGTTTGCTTCAATAACCTTCTCTTTTGCTGCTTTATCCAATAACTTGGTCAACATAACGAAAGTTCTTGTCGCTTCTTCTTTGTTGGCTGCAGTAATCGCCTCGTTGACTTTTTTCAACCAACGGGTAAGTCGATCTTTCACTTGTCTGTTTTTTATCGTTCGTGCGGTTGCTTTTCGAACGGCCTTTTTAGCGTTTTTCAAATTTGGCATGGTGGAAGTATAGCACACCTTTGGGAAATATTAAAGATGAAAACAAACGATCACTAAAAATTTATTACTCGTTTCCGGTATTCTCTCCTTTTGCCACGTTTTATCAGAATTCCTGCTATACTTCACTATGGAGATAGCTATTCCTCACTACGTCATTTCTGTTGCTCGCATCCTTGTTAAAGAAGGCTTTAAGGCATATTTGGTTGCAGGTGCAATTCGAGACACGTTGCTCGGCATCCAACCTCACGATTATGATATTGCAACCGACGCCCTCCCTGATCAACTCATTAAACTGTTTCCAAAATCAATTGCCGTTGGTGCACAATTTGGTACAGTTGTTGCGGTCCAGCAAGATCCTTCCGGTGAGAACTTTACCGTCGAAGTTACGACACTCAGAAACGAGGAGGATTATTTACAAGGGAGATGGCCCTCTAAGGTCACCTTTGTCCGAGAACTTGAGCAGGATTTGCAGCGCAGAGACTTTACGATAAATGCAATGGCACTTGACCTCGGTGAAAAAGGTATTTCATACTTATTACACGATGGGGTTGATGAAACTATATCGTTGGTTCATGCACATCGGTATGAATTTACACTTCTGGACTATTTTAATGGGCAAAACGATCTCCAACAAAAAATTATTCGTACGGTCGGAAATCCAATTGCACGCTTTACCGAAGACGGATTACGACCATATCGAGCGTGTCGCTTTGCGTCACAACTAGGGTTTACCATTGAACCTGCAACCTTTGCCGCAATTAAAGAATGCCTCAATGTCTCTCAGCTAGTGTCAACAGAACGTGTTCGAGATGAGTTCATGAAAATACTGATGAATTCACCGAAACCCTCAGTTGGTATCAATTTGTTATACGAATCTGGCTTGCTTGCACTCTTCCTGCCGGAACTGGTTGCAACACGAGGAGTAACGCAAGATATCGGACATGCGTTTGATGTGTACGAACACACGCTTCGCACAGTAGATTTAGCACCAGACCGCGTGAAACTTGCAGCATTGTTTCACGATATTGCAAAGCCACAAACATCGACAAACGACGGACATTTCTATGGTCATGATCAACTTGGAGCTGAAATGGCCGAGACCATAATGAAACGCCTCAGATTTTCTAATACAGAAATAAAAAATGTCTCCAACTTGGTCCGCTGGCATATGTTCTTCTATCCGTATACCGCTAAAGAGTTGCAGGAAATTGCACTCAAAGAAGGCAAACCATTGCCAGAAACAGCATCTCCTGCAGAGACCGGACATCATGAAGAAGACATTAAAGCGGCAAGATTCTGGTCTGATAGTGCAGTTCGTCGATTCATTCAACGAGTTGGATTAGAGAATATCGAGGATTTATTCTCCCTAAGAATCGCCGATGCAACCAGCGAGCCGGTCAGTATGTGGTCACCCGAAGAAATTGTTGCACTTCAGGCACGCATCTCTAAAGTTCTCGAGGAAGATAATGCCCTCAAAATCAGCGACCTTGCACTTGATGGAACGGTGTTGATGCAAGAACTAAATATTCCTGCCGGTCCCCTTCTTGGAAAAATTCTCACCTATCTCCTGGAACAAGTTGTCGAGAATCCGAACCTCAACAATACCGCTACATTATTGCAACTTGCTCAGAACTATTGTTCACAAGAAGGCATGGTTCACCCAACTACTCAGCTTTCTTCCGAATCAATGCAAGTACCACTCGAACAAGACCAACCAGCACGCCATACAGTACCAGGGCAAACAGAATAAGAAGCGATTGCGTACTCAGAACAATTCTTCCAACCTGGGTATTTGCAAAATTGGTCAGGCCAGAACTTATCCGTTTTGAAAAACCTGCAGTAGCAGCATCTTCTTCTTGCGCCTTCACCTGCTCTTGTAACGCTTCTTGTGTAAGAAGCCCTGAACTCGGCAGTTCTGAAACTGCTTCAGTATGAATTTGCAATGGCTCTTGGCACGGTGATTGTGAATCCCATGACAAGCAATTGAATCCACTTGGTTCATCAACTGACTGCGATGCAACATACCACGTTAAATGGTATGTATCGTGACCAATATACTCATTGCTTCCGTCGCTCCAGGTTGGATCAAATGGCAGCCATCCATATTCAGGAAACCATACACTATTCCACTGATGTCCCACGCCTGGAATCGTTAATGCTGCACGTATTCCTACCCCATCTCCATAGACTACTCGTGAAGGAATCCCTGAGGCACGAAGCACAGACAAGGCGAGGTCAGAATACTCCATGCACACACCTTTTCCTTCTTGTAACGCTCTTACCGCGCCGAGCCGTGTTAAAGTGCCGGCACTGACGCTTGTATTGTACTCCAATTTTTGTGAAACAACGCTCATTGTTTTACGAATTGCTGCATGCAATGTATCGCTTGGAGCAATTGTTTGGCGAGAAAGCGATGTGATTTCCGCAGCATCAATTTGCCAATACTGTTCCTCTCCTCCTAGATAACGCATCAACCGCGCATCATCTGTTGGAACCGTTGCTTGCAACAAAGCACTTGGAATTTCTTCTGCTTTTAATACCGCATAACCTTCAATAGTGATGCTTCCTTTATTCGTTGCCGATACCGGAAACTTTGCAAGGAGATTCCCATCTTCATCAGTTCGTAATGAAATGGGAAAAGGATCAAGTCGAGAGTAATAAACGGTTTGATTTCTGAATTCAGTTCCCTCCAACTGATGAGGAAGCGCAATTTCAACATAATTATTCAGGAGTCCTTGCACAAAGGCAGGCGTTGACGAGTTTGTTGCAACCGTATTCCCCGTAATTCTGAAGGAGATCATTCTTGATGTCCCAAAAGAAAGTCGCACTGAACGACCTCTTACCTGTTCCCCAGAGAAAGTTACACTATTCTTGGATCTTTCGGCTCTTACCACTCCTTCAGAAGGTGAAACATAGACAGGTGTTCCACGAGAATGAGTGGATAAAAACTTCAGAGAATAGGTTACTTTCTCTTCATAGCCACCCTCGGTGTTTTTTCTCTGAAACGGATAATCTGCGGCAAGCCCTGGATATACGACATCTAGTATCCCACCCTCCTCTGTTGTGTATAACGATGTGCGATATGAAACCGTAAAATACAGTGGTGTTCCCGAATCAAGATTTTCATAGTACGGAATCTCAAGCTGGATTGAGCCATTTTCAACGGTCTTTTTAAACAGTATCGTTTGTCTTGCAGAACTCCCCCCACGTACTTGGATATCTGTCACCTGAGCGTCGAGAGTACCACTTTGATTTTCGTATGCCGGATAAATATACACATACACGAAGTTTTTTGCTGCAGGAAAAAATGTTGTCGCATTATCCCATGTAATTTTCTGTTTTTGGGTAACTACTGCCTCTGCTGAATCACCAATTTCAACTGTTGTTTCAATGTTTCGAGTCAGGGTCTTTGCAGACACTGGTTGCGTCGTCACCAACAAAAAACTTACGAGAGAGACACTTAACCATAAAAGACGAAGGGCAGAATTTTTCATGTGTCCTTATTTCAATATACTGTTTTTAAGACCCACTATTTGAGTTCTGAGTAGGTGATCATTGGTCATTAACCGATTCACCTTGTCAACAGCATGAATAACTGTTGTGTGATCATTTCGTTTTAATGAACGAGCAACTCTTTCTAATGGGTAATTCAGTATATCACGAATCAAATACATTGCGATTTGTCGTGGCATTGCAATTTCAGCAGTTCGTGAGGTAGATTTCATTTGTCCAACGGTAACTCCGAATGAATCGGCGACTTTCTCTAAAATAGTCTCGACTGAAACTTTACGACGTGCCGCTTCTTGGTCGACACCAATTATTTTTTCGACTGTTTCACGATCCATTGGGGTATTTGTAATCTTTGCGTATGTGTATACTTTATTGTATGCACCAATTAATTGACGTACATTATCTTCTACAAGTGCAGCAATCGCTTCAAGACATTCCAGCGACAACGGTGGGCTATGGTCTTTATTGTAGTTCGCTAGGATTGCAACACGTGTTTCATAATTTGGTGGAATAATATCAATCATCATTCCCCCTTCAAAGCGAGACTTTAGGCGATCAGCAAGGTTTTGAATTTGCCCCGGAGGTCGATCTGAAGCAAGAATAATTTGCTTTCCTGCACCAGAAAGAACATTAAATGTGTGAAATATCTCCTCTTGGGCACCTTCCCATTTCGAAATGAACTGAATATCATCAATCATAAGAATATCGAGTTTTCTATACTTCTCTCGGAACTCTGCGGTTTTCTTTCCGCGAATTGATTCAACCATTTCATTAAGAAACGTTTCGCTTGAGCAATAAAATATTTTCTTTGTCACATCCTTTTCTAACACCTCACGGCCAATTGCCTGCATTAAGTGCGTTTTGCCAACGCCGACACTTCCATAGACAAACAACGGGTTGTATTCTTGACCTAAATGCTGACATACCGCTTGTGCAGCCGCATGGGCAATTTGATTGTTATTACCGACAACGAACGTCGCAAAGGTATATTTTTCATTCAAACAGGCGGTTTTCAACGCCTTCTGTAATTGATTTTCTTTTTCCTCTACTTGTGTCAACAGTGAACCAATCTTTGGCATCGTATCTTTGATTGGTATTTTTGACTCAAAAAGCTCCTGATTGACTACCAGCGATACTTTATATCCCTCCCCTAGCACATCTCTGAAAATGAGCTGTAATTGCTCACGAGCATTCTTTTCAATCCACTGCAATGCAAAATTATTGCGTATGGCAACCTGCACTTCTTCTTCCGTAACAGACGCTAACTTGGTTGAATGCTCAATCCATGCCTTATATGACTCAGGTGAAAACTTCTTTGATAACGAGAATTTGACGAGTTCCCATAATTTTTGCATTTCTTGAGTTGAAATCGTCATACCGTACTCTTACCATATCGTGGATAACTTGTCCACATCAGCGCAATACTATTGAAATTTTTGCGATACTATATGTTAATTCTCGGTAAGCTCTCCGAATCTGTTGAGTGTTTTTTTAACCTCAAAATCGTAAGAAATGCCACCTTTATAGGCAACCAGGCGCGTTCCCCCTTTTGCAGGAATTGCAAAGGTTAGTTTTACTTCTCCAGGATGCGCGGAAATATACGCCTTCATCATATCGAGATCTTCTTTCGAGAGATTTTTGGAAAGTGCTAATGTAATCGAGGATACTGCGTTTTTCTTCGCCTTATCAAGGGATTTTTGCGTAACAACTTCAAATCCAGAAACAACAAAACTGACCTTATCAAGACGTTTATCAATACGTCCCTTAAAGAGAAACGCTTCGTTTAATGCCTCTGCGTTTTCAAGGAGCAACTTTGCAAATTGCTGATAGGTTCTTGGGAAAAGTACCGCGCTGACTTGCGTCGTCGTGTCCTCTAAATCAAGAAAAGCCATCATATCTCCATTCTTGGTATTTAATTTCTTCATTCGAGATACTTGCGCACCAATGTATATTTCTTCTGCGGGTAGCTCTCGAATTGCTTCTTCAAGTGAATGTGCCCCAATGGACATAAAATACTCTGTGTATTGATGAAGTGGATGTGACGAAAGATATATTCCGAATAATTCTTTTTCCCATTTTAGTATCTGCATGATGGATACAGGCTCAACCGTTGGGAGTGGCGTTTGTTGAGTAAAATCTTGTTTCGACTGCTGTTCGGTAAGAGAAAACATACTCATTTGTTCACTATTTTCCTTTTTCGTTTCAGCTCGATAACGATCATAAAGCACGGGAATGAGGGTAAGCAAGGCGTTTCGTTCACCCCAGTCGTTCATTGCGCCAGCTTGAGCTAAAATGAGTAACGTTTTTTTGTCAATTTTCTCTAAATCCCCACGAGTTAGCAAATCATCAAGGTGTTTGTACTCTCCTCCCGTTGCTCGTTCTTCGACAATGGCTTCAAGTGCTTTTTGGCTTGCTCCTTTAATCCCTCGTAACCCGTAACGAATGGAGCCCAAATAATGATATTCTCCTTTCGCCTTACGTTGCTCGAGTTCTTCTTTAAACCCATCTTCCAACCATTTTGCTTCTAATTCATCATGATGATACTCAATCGAGAATTCAAGACTGCTCTGATTAATGTGAGGTGGTAACACTTGTACATTCATTGATACCGCCTGAGCCAAATCACCTTCTAATTTATCTGGATGCCCCATATCTGCCTGCATTAATCCCACCAAAAATTCTACCGGATGATGTGCTTTTAAGTATGCTGTTCGGTATGCAATAACCGCGTAACAGGCGGAGTGTGATTTATTGAATCCGTAGTCAGCAAACGGCAACAAGTAAGCAAACACCTGTTCTGCTAACTCTTCCGTGTATCCTTTCTTTTTCATACCTTCAAAGAATTTTGGTTTTTCTTGATCGAGAATTTCTTTTTTCTTTTTTCCCATGGCTCGTCTCAGCAAATCTGCTTCACCAATTGAATATCCGGCCATATCGACTGCAATTGCCATAACCTGCTCCTGATAAATTGCATACCCCATGGTTTCGTGCAACAGATGCTCCATGTCAGGATGCAGGTATTCAATTTTTTTCCGTCCATGCTTTCTCTCGATATAGTCTGGAATATATGCCATTGGACCTGGTCTGTATGCAGCACACATGAAACAGATATCAAGTATCGTTTCAGGTACAAGATCAATTAAATACTTCTTCATTCCTTGACTTTCAAACTGAAAAATTCCGTCGGTCAATGCTTTTTGGAATAAGACATATGATTTCTTATCCTCCATTCCCATGGTCTCCCAATCAATAGTTATGTCATGTTGGCGCTTAATCGCCCCCTCTGTATTATTCAAAACGGTTAACGTTCGAAGACCTAAGAAATCATATTTCATAAGCCCAACATCCTCTAAATGTGCACCTTCGATCTGGGTAATGACCAACTCTGTATTTTGCGGAGCGCGTCTTTCTGGTACATACTCAACAATCGGTTCTGGTGTAATAACATACCCACATGCATGAACAGAAACGTTTCTCGCAATTTTTTTGATTCGCTTGACTGCTTCAACCATTTGCATGAGCTTGGAATCCGCTTCAACAAAGTTTCTAAACTCGGGCATTGTTTCCATTGCTTCGGCGATAGGCATTGGTTTTCCACGCTTCACGGGAATCATTTTTGCGACTTTGTCTGCCTGATCAAGAGGAATTGCCAACGCTCGGGAAACATCTCGAATCGCAGCTTTCGTATCCATTCTTCCAATTGCACAAATAGCAGATACATTGTCGTGACCATATTTCTGTTCAATATAGCGAATGACTTCATCTCTCCTATCGTCCTGAAAATCAATATCAAAGTCGGGAGGAGACGGTCGATATGGATTTAAGAATCGCTCGAATTGCAAACCCCACCAAAACGGATCGATATCAGTGATTCTTGTTGTGTATGCAACGACACTTCCAGCACCAGAGCCACGTCCTGGACCGACGATTATTCCCTGAGAACGAGCCCAACGAATATAGTCAGCAACTATTAAGAAATAATCGTCATACCCTTTGTCATGAATTACTCCTAATTCGTAATTTAACCGCTCTTCAGTTTCTTTGGTAATTTTTCCATACCTCTCTTGTGCTCCAGAAAAGGCAAGGTCACGAAGCACTGAGTCTGCCGTCATTCCTTCGGGTATGTCAGGAAACTTTGGTTGCACTCGGTCAAAAAAGATAGAGTATTTTTCAATCTTTTCAGCAACTTCATTCGTGTTCAGCGGTGCGTGAGGAATGTCAGAAAAAAGGGTATACATTTCTTCTGGACTTTTAAAATAGAGTTGATCGGTCGTCATCGGTTTATGTTTAGGATCGTAAATTGTCCTCCCTTCATGAATTGCCCAAAAGATATCTTGAATTTTTGCATCTTCGTGCAATAGATAATGCACATCGCCCGTTGCGACTAACTTTCTATTCGCTTTTGTTGCGAGTTCTTGTAACAAAGGATCCATAAACTCTTGACTTGCTGCATCAGAGGTTTGTCGTTGAATTTCTATATAAAAATCATCACCAAAGATAGAGCCATATTCCTCTACGAGCCCGAGTGCTTTCTTCATCCCTAACTCCGTATTGTTTCGATTGGACCAAAAAGCTCCTGGAATCTCCCCACCATAACAACCACTGAGGGCAATCAACCCTTCACTGTGCTTTCTCAACAACTCTTTATCAATGCGGGGTTTGTAGTAATAACCGTCTGTATTTGCAATAGAAACCAGTTTTAACAAATTTTTATAGCCGGTAAAGTTCTTTGCAAGAAGTGTTAGATGATAGTACATCTTTTCTTCATCTTCATTTCGCCGAAGACTTCCTTCTCGACTTCGATGATCTTTCGTAATGTAGGTTTCAACACCAAAGATTGGTTTTAACTCGTTCTCCTTTGCGACTTTCGCAAATTCAACAACACCGTGCATGACCCCGTGATCGGTTAACGCTAAGCTCGACATACCAAATTCTTTTGCACGAACACCGAGTTCCTTTAATTTGATAAGACCGTCTAACATGGAATACTCGGAGTGCAAATGCAAGTGAACAAAAGGTTTTGTTGAGCTTACTTGATCCATAGCTATCCTAACATTTCAACATCACCACCCAAAACAGAGTCAAATGCAGACTCGAGTGAAGCAATTGGATCTGCTTCAACTGATGTTCCGACCACAGAACCCTCTGAAAGCAAGGGAGATTTTGATGAGTCATGGACGACTTGCTTTTTGAAGACAATCTGTTCTTTGCTGAGTATACAAATAAACTGTACCGGTGAACCATAAATTTTCAATGCTGCTTTTCCTAACAACTGCTGGTGTTTTGCGTTTTCTAGTTGCTTCTTATGAAAGTCAAACGGGACTTTAATTTCAATTTTAACAACCTGCAACTGAGAATCGAACTGGACTCCACAAGGTACCGCGGGAACGAGAAAGGTGTACAGATGTCTCTGCTCTTTTTGCACTTCTTGAGTAAACTGCGGCCACAAATCCACAACGGTTTCGAAAGGAATTGGTTTTGCGTCAATTCGGTGAGAAACCTTTTTTTTCTTCTTGACCGTTGCCTTTTTTGTTTTTCCTTTTTCACCCGTGGGTATTCTCTCCTCCGATGTCACTGCTTCGGATTTTTTACTCTCCTGTATTCCTGCTTGCATTTCCGTGATTTTGGCTGTTTCGTTCTTCTGTTTTACAGGTTCTGACTTACGTAAGGGGGTTCCGATTTCTCCCTCAGGAATTAACTGAATTGTTGCAAGCTGCAAGGGCAGTCGCTGATCAAATGAATATTTTTGCGATGTGTATGCTTCTAAGAGTACTTTAATAATCTCCGTATATCGTGCAGAGGAAACACTTCGCAATATCGGGCCAATTTCGTCACCTAGCTCTCGCTCCATCATGACATCACGAACAAGTAATATGACTGATTTGGTAAACTGAGCAATATTGGTTCCCCGAATAAAGATTTCATGTAATGCTGCCAGGGCTACCTCAAGAGACTTCTCTGCAAGTGCAACGACATATGAATTAACCAACTCACTATCAGGTAACCCAAGGGCAATTCGAACCTCGTCAAAACTCAACTCTTTGTCACCTGTCGCAGCGACTATGGTATCAAGCAGAGAAACGGCATCTCGATAACTTCCGCCCGCGTGAGTTATAAGCAACTCTATACCTTTTTTGTCAACTTGGATGTTTTCGCTCTCCATTATGGAGGATAGCGTTTGCTTCAATTCTTTTGTGCCACCAAGGCGGAATTCATATTTCTCACAACGAGATAAAATCGTTGCAGGAATTTTGTGTGGTTCTGTTGTCGCCAATATGAATGTCACATACGCTGGAGGCTCTTCTAGGGTTTTCAGAAGTGCATTAAAAGCCTCTTTGGTTAACATATGGACTTCATCGATAATGTAGATTTTTTTGCTACCCATCGTTGGGTTGTATTCTATCTTTTCTTTAATCTCTCTCATTTCGTCTATCCCACGATTCGACGCAGCATCTATTTCAATGAGGTCAAGGAACTTTCCCTGATCAAACGCAACACACATTGCACATGAACCACAAGGCTCTCCCTCGTGAAGTGCAGTACAGTTCAACGCCTTTGCAAGAATACGCGCAGTTGTTGTTTTTCCTGTTCCGCGAGGACCTATAAAGAGATATGCATGGCCAGCCAAATTCTTTTTGAGCTCAGCCTTCAGGAGTTTAGTAATATGCGATTGCCCAACCACCCCGGAAAAATCTTTTGGCCTGTAGCGAGTATACAAGGATGACATGCTGTCAGTGTACGACAAACAATCGGTATGTTCAACTGTTTCACACGAGGAATCCGTTTAACTCCTGATATCTGCTACTTCTGCGATTTTTTCAAGAACGAGCACATGTTTTGTCGTCACTTTTTTCTCATAACTTCAGAAATCAGCAACCAACTTCTCCACTGC
The DNA here is from genome assembly GCA_030583685.1 of Candidatus Dojkabacteria bacterium. Classification (GTDB taxonomy): domain Bacteria; phylum Patescibacteriota; class Dojkabacteria. Next base: position 353,965 of record CP129470.1, read on the forward strand.
TAAACTCCTTTTTGCAACCGTGTAAAGGTATATAACAATCTGTTGACGAATAATTCTCAAGAAGCAGTGTACAGAAACAAACAAAACTGTTGCACGGTTTTTATCTACCGAATTCTTCAAAAATTCGTTCTGTGTCATCACCGTGCTCATTACGGAACTGCTCCGTCATATCAGTTCCACATTCAAAGATATCTCCACCTTCGTGCCGATTCCGAAATTCTGAAACATCATAGTCAGTCCCAAACAACGTCACAAGACACGGTTGTTCTGGAGACGCTTGTCTATTCGGAGCATTCTGAGGACGACGACCAACTTCAGAACGACCTTGATTCTGTCCGAAAAAAACGAACGCGAGTATAAGCAACACAATACCCATCACTATTCCAATCGAATGCTTCATGTCCTATTTTACCATGCTAGAAATTTGCCTCGTACAGCATTTTTTCTACCGGTGCATACTCATCTGTGAGTACAATCCCTTGTTGTGAGGAAGAACTGCTGTCAAAACGGTTCTGCAAGAATGAATTGAAATATTCATCAGTTGAAACCGTTGGAAAAGGTGATTTCGAGGCGACAATCATAATGTTCTGATATATTTCTTTTGCTTCGGGTAACACCTTAAATGTCGTCACATACGGAAAGACCTCTTGCAATGTTTTCACCTGCGCGTGTAAATAGCGTGAGCCACTTCCTTCTTGGGCAGAAATCACGTTCATGATAAAGATGCCTTCTTCTGAAAGTGCAGCATATATTTTTTCCATAGCTTCCTTCGTGGTTAAATGAAATGGTACTGCATATCGCGAACCAAATGCATCACCTAAAATCGCATCATACTTCCGCGGAGGATTATTGAGAAAAATCCGCGCGTCTTGATGATAAATGGTTAACCGAGGATCATCAACCAAGCGAAAATATTTTCTCGCGAGGGCAGTTACACCTGGATCAATTTCAACAACATCAAGGGAAAGATGAGGATACTTTTCCAAGGCATGTTTTGGATAGGAATACCCTGCACCACCTAACATCAACACTCGTTGCGCGTTTGGAACCGCAAGGGAAAAGAGATCGTAATATTTTGTGTACTCATTAACCAATTCATTGCTCTCCAAGTACATTGCAGAATGATTCTCATTATTAATGCCGAGAATTCTCACTTTGTTTCCCTCCGTGTTTGTCACGGTATAGAGCAAAACTCGGTTATATTGTGTATCTACATCAAGTGGATTTGCCGCATCACGAAAGCTATAGTAGTAAACACTATATGACAGCACAAAAAGAAACGTCACTCCTAGAGAACCAATTTGACCACCTGTTTTGGGAAGAAAAAGCCCGACTCCAACAAGAAGTAATAATACTATTAGACCAATTAGTATACTGGTTGTACCAAACAGCGGAATGAGAATAAGCCCTGCAGCAAACGTTCCAACTATACTCCCAATCGTGGAAATTGCGCTCAAATTACCTACCAGAATACCCAACCGTTTTTCCTCTTGGCCTTTTAGGGTCATTGCATACGGCGTAATTGCTCCTAGAAAAAAACTTGTCGGCCCAAACAACAGGATAGTTGTTACAAACGCCGCAACAAGAAACGGAAGCTTCCCTATAAGTATCACAGAAATGATTATGTCACGAAGTAATAGTGTTACCGCGAGTGTCATCCCTGCAAACAGATATAAACGTGAGAAAAAGGAAACGGTTGCCCCATCGTTCGCTTTTCTTCCTCCCCAAATATACCCGAGGCTAATACTTCCCAACACAATCCCAATAAGCAATGTCCAAATCTGAAGTGAGGTACCAAAATAAGGCCCCATAACTCGTGAGCCAACAATTTCAAACACCATAATCGAGAAACTTGCCAGAAAAACTGCAATTTCATAGCGATAACGAAGGAGATTCATGTCCATATTGTAGCGTGTTTTTTTGGGAATTCCATCGCAGTTGCAAAAAAAAGAGGGAGCTTTCGCCCCCTCTTCTTTTTTGCGAAAATCGCAACAGGATTACTTAACAGTGACTGTTGCGCCAGCTTCTTTCAGCTTGGCTGCAATTTCTTCTGCCTCTGCCTTTGCAACACCTTCCTTAACGGATTTTGGTGCGCTTTCAACAAAGTCTTTTGCTTCTGTTAATCCAAGACCGGTAAGATCTTTCACGACCTTAATTACTCCGATTTTGTTTGACCCTGCGTTTTCGAGAACAACGTCAAAAGTGGATTTCTCCTCTTCTGGTGCTGCCGCTGCTGCGGGAGCTGCGACTGCAACTGCTGGTGCTGCTGCACTGACGCCAAATTTCTCTTCCATTGCCTTCACAAGGTCGGCAAGTTCGAGAACGCTCATCTCAGAAACGAGGTCGAGAACTTCCTGTTGTTTTTTGTTGAGTTCTGCCATGTTTCTCTTAGTAATATTATGTTTCTAAAAAAACTGAATTACTCAGCCTTCTTATTCTGTAAATCAGATACTGCGTACACAAATGCGCGAGGAACTCCCTGCATCACATTGAGTAAGCCAGTTAATGGTGCTGCCATTGTGCCGACAAGTTGGGCAAGAATCGTTTGTTTGTCGGGAAGTTTAGACAGGCGAGCTACATCTTGGTCGTTTAATACTGAACCGCTCACATATCCGAATTTGTAACTAAACGGGACATATTTTGCGACAGTGTCATCATCAGCACCGGTTAACGACAATTGTGCCTTTGCGTCTTTTACTGCATCGTCCAGTTTCTTGACAGCGGTAACAATATCATTTCCGCCTTCGATAACAGCAAGTTGTCCAACAAAGTTCTGTGCTGCCAGCTGAGAATCTTTTTCTGCTGCTTTTGCAAAAACAGTGTTTTTAATAACAAAAAGCTTTCCGTCAACTTCAGAAAGAAGTTTACGTAATGTTGTAATTGATCGTGCAGGAACTTTATTTGTCTCGATGACAATAAAATTCGATTTGGTGACAACATCCTGATATGCGGAGAAAAGCTCTGCTTTCTGTGCTTTATTCTTTGGCATTATAATCAAAACAAAATTACCTGAGAACAAAGAAAAAGGAAAAACTGAAAGTTTGACCTCGGCAGGGTATTAAAGCTCTTGTGCAAGCTACCTGCTGTCTTTGATCTGAGGTATTATAGCACAACCGGAGCAAAGATTAAAGCGTTGAAACGATAGTGCTCATTACCTCAGCCGATTAAAGCTTTAATACTAATCTTCATTTGGACCTCTTCCTTCACCGCCGCCAAGACGGCCATATCCTTCAACGACTTTCTTAACAATCTTTGATCCTGCATAAATACCCAATGCAAGAAAAATTACCGACCCGATAGAAGAAGTGATACTTCTTGATGCCTTCCGAGGAGTTGCGTAACGACGTGTTGAGGTACCTACATGCACTTTCAAAAACAAGTACCGATACCCTTTGGCGACAGCTTGAGCAAAGAATTCTCTATCCTCCCCAACCCCAATATTTTCGTCAAATCCCCCAGAATGGATGAATACTTTATTTTTTACAAGAATAAATGCACCGCCTTCAATTAACGCCTTGTTTATAACACTTTGCATTCGTCGCACAGAATTCCACCAACCATATACAAGTGTTCCTGCAATGTACCCAAATTTTGTTGCATCTTCTTTTTCTGGAGTAAACCCAGCAGACGCAATATCTGCCTCTTGTGTGAGAAATTCCGAAAATGCCTCAATCAATGAAGATTTGGTTAACAATCTTGTATCCGCATCCAAAAACAACAGGTATTCTTGTGTCGCGACTTTTGCACCATTGTTGCGACCGACGGCAACCTTTCCACCCTCTACAACGATACAGCCGTATTTTTTTGCAATTTCCCTCGTCTTATCGGGTGATTGTGCGTCGGCAACAATAACTTCGTATGGACCGATAATTTGGTCCTGAATACTTTTGAGCAACTTAGGTAACGTCTTCTCCTCACAGTAGGTTGGAATGACAATTGAAATTGGAAGTTTGGTAAGAGAAATAGGGTTTTGACTCATCTTCGGGATCGCTCAAATAAACTGGACCACCATGCCTTAACTGCAATAATAGTGCGATTCCCACCGGCAACACCCAGTGCTCCGAGTAAGACAACAAGTGCAGCAATAATTGATTTTTTGACGATGGGGAGCATTTCTGAGTTCACGCTTCATTGTATCATGCTACAATATGAGGAACAATTATGAATATCATCCATTTTTCCGACACCTATTACCCTAACCTTAATGGAGTCGTTGTTGCCGTAGAGCAGTTTGCAAAACGAGCAGCCGCAGCAGGACACAAGGTCATACTCTTTGTTCCCGCCTGCTCACTCAAAAAAACTGTAGAGCACCACGAGAACCTAACCATTTATCGCATACGCTCTATTCCTTTTCCCATTTATCCAGGAGTTCAAGCTGCCCTACCAAACCTTGCCCGAATGTTTACGCAAATACGTGAATTCAAGCCCGACATCGTCCATATTCATACACCGGCAGTGCTAGGAGTCTTGGGAATTATTTTTGCACAAATTCTTTCGGTAAAGATTGTCAATACTTACCACACGCTGTTCTCAATGGGAACTGCCTATCTTTCACCGAAGCGACTGATTCCAGGTGCAAAAATTCAAGTCGCCTCAAACGAAGAAGGGTTACTTTCGTTGATTGCGTGGAAATTACAAGTTATTTTTTTCAACCTCAGCGATTTAGTCATCGCACCGACAAAAATAATTGAAAAAACGATAAAAAAACAAGGAGTGAAAGCTCGAATATTCACGCTCCCTTCTGGACTTGATTTATCACAATTCCCACAGAAAAAAATTGGAACATTACAATACAAAATTATTCATCTCGGCAGGCTTGGCTTTGAAAAAGCTACTGACATCATTATTAAAGCATTTGGACAGATAAAAGAGAAATATCCTCAAGCAACACTTACGATCGCGGGCGATGGACCTGATAGAAAGAATTTAGAGAAACTCGCAGACTCTCTTGGATTACGGGACTCAGTAACGTTTCTTGGTATGGTTCCTCACGAGAAGGTATCTGCACTATATCGAGAACATGACGTTTTTATGACAGCATCACCTTTTGAAACACAAGGGCTCGTACTTAATGAAGCAATGCTATCAGGACTCCCCGTCATCGCAGCTGCTGTGTATGCTCCTCGAGAAATTGTGATAGAAGGAAAAAATGGATACCTTTTTGCCGAAGGAAATGTAGAAGATTGTGTCAAAAAAACGATTTTACTCTTTCGTGATCCAAAAAAGTTTTCTACCCTCGCAAAGAACGCAAGAAAATCAGCAGAGGCATTCGACTCGATATTGCTTACCAACAAGTTACTGACAACATACCAAAAACTCGCTCATAAAAAATAACGTTCTGTGCGTTATCCTATTGTCGTTATAGTTTTATCGAGCACATCCAGATAATCAAGCGCCATTCCTGTACCACGGGCGACACAATGAATTGGGTCGTCTGCAAGGTACGCAGGCACACCAAGAGCTTTTGAGAATAATCGGTCTAGATTCTTTAACAACGAAGTACCGCCACTCATCACAATTCCTCTATCTATAATGTCCGCAGAGAGTTCTGGTGGAGTCCGCTCTAATAATTTTTTCAATGACGCAAGAATTTCACCGAGCGGGGCTTTTAGTGCTTCAGCAATCTCATTCGTCGTAAATATATCCGCCCGAGGTAAGCCTGTTGCTAAATCTCGACCACTCACCTCCATTTCTTCCTGTTTTTCAACCCGAACTGCCGAGCCAATCGTCATTTTAATTTTTTCTGCCATCTGCTCACCAATAATGAGTCCTCTTTCTCTGCGCGCATATGCTGCAATTGCACTGGTAAATTCATCTCCCGCTATACGCACAGAAGTCGCTATGACAATTCCGTTCAAAGAAATAACGGCAATTTCTGTGGTTCCTCCTCCCATATTGATAATCATATTTCCCGCAGATGAGTGAATGGGGAGTTTGGCACCGATTGCACCTGCAAGTGGCTCAGGAATTAAATATACTTTTCCGGCACCTGCACTCACGGCTGCTTTGATAACTGCACGTTTTTCAACAGAATTTATACCGACAGGAACAGATATCATAACTTCAGGACGAAACAAGCGAATCCGACCTATCGCCTTCGTAATAAAATATTTTAGTAACTCTTGCGTTACCCGCGAACTCGCAATAACACCATTCCGAAGCGGTCTCTTAATCATAATACTCTCAGGGGTTTTCCCTAACATGACTTTTGCTTCTTGACCAATCGCAATAATGGACAAATCAGAGGTATCAATTGCGACTATGGTCGGTTCTTCTAAAACGACCCCCTTTCCTTGTACAAAAACAACTGAATTTGCCGTACCAAGATCTATTCCTAATCGTTGAGGTCGAAGTAACATCGCCATTGCTCATTATACCTTATCCTCTAGAGAAAATGTGTTACAATGTCACACCGTGAACATCTTTCGCAACCAAAAATTCCGTAAAATAATTAAAAAGACTTTTTCTATTATTCTTCCCGTTTTTTCTACTCTCTTTGTGTTAGGAACAACAGCGCTCATTGTCATCATTATTAACGGATACTCAATTGATATTAACAAACGTACGGTCATCAGAACGGGTGTATTGAACATTGAAACCAATCCAAGTGATGCTGATATCTTCATCAACGATACCCACTATGGCAAGTCAAACCGAGCGATTTCAAATCTTCCCGTTGGTGAATATCACGTTACCGTTTCAAAAGATGGCTACCACGCATATACCCGAAAAGTAACAATACTTCATGGCTTGGCTACTCCACTTTCTGTTCCCCTCCTGAAGGTAAACGAGAAAAAAGAAATTGTAAAACTTTCACAAGACGATCTTATTGCAACCACAACGACAGGCTATTACATACTGACAAAACAGCAACAATTATTTGCAGGAGAAACCACCGAAACTACGGGAAGCCCGACCCCAACTTCAACACAGGCCACCCAAACAACGATTACTTATACACTTGGCAGAGTACATGTTACAAAACCCTTATTTGATACTGCTCGTCCTGCTATTGACGAAAAAATGACCATCACAACGTTTTCTGCAACACCGATAACCAGCATCTCAATTTCTCCAACAGGAAAGCTTCTTTATGTGGTACTCACCGACAAAGAAGGTGAATCCTCGGTGTCACTAATACCTTTTAAGAAGGAAACCACGGTCAATGCAAATCTTACCGATGTTCGCGCACTCACCAACTACAAGAGAGCAAAAAATACAACACTTACCTGGAGCGATAATGGAGACTATTTAATTATTGAAACCCCGACGCAGATAATTTCGTATAACGTTAAGTCAGGAAGTAGAGTGATTCTTGCAGAGAAGAGCGAGTTTGCCTCGAGTGGAGAAAAGGTCATCTGGAGCATGACCAACACAGGCATCGTGTTAATTAAAAAGGCTCAAGGAACAGCAACCAACACCTACGAGATTGTCGACATTTCATTTAATGGCAACCCTTTGGAGACGCAGCTTCCAACATTATCCTTTGATAAAAAGCCGACACATATTTGGAGTTTCTCAGAAACCGACGCACCACGATTTATTGTAGCAACAACAGCAGGCACGTTTGTCGTGGGAAGAATTTTTGATGCAAAGTCGGCGGATTATGACATTACCTTGAATAGTACTGCGGTCGATGGCGTCGAGATTCAACATTTCACTAATGATTTTTCGAAATTCCAGATTTCCGACAAAGAAATCACACAAAAACCTCTCGCGATTACAGGGAAACACCTCCTTGCCTTTTTTGAAGATAAAAATCAAACATTGTTTCTCTTTGCCTATAACAAAAGAACAGCAGATAAAAGTACTGTTCTTGGCAAAAATAAACTTCTCACACAAGAGCAAGGGTTTACTGAATTACAATCTCTTGCCCACGGAGCATACTTTCTGAGTAAGCACGAGAATGCGCTTATCGCAACAGATCAAACTGGTGAAAACAGCATTACGTTGCAAGAGAATGTCACATCTTTTGCGCTTGCTCTCAACGATTCGGCAATTCTTTTCACAGATGATACTCGCACGCTCTGGTTCCGTCCTCTTCGGTAACGTATAGAATCCTCCCTGTGATTCGTGGTAAAATAGGTAACTCAGGCAGAACAAATAAGTTCACGAGGTATGTTATGTCAAAGTACGATTACTCCCCTATTTCAGAAAAGGAATACGAAAAACTGGTGTCAAAGTCTTCCTACCTGACGTTCTACAACTCCCCCGAACGACTCTCATTCATTACTAAGAGAAACAGGAAAACAGGGCTCTTTAAAGTTACCCAGAACGAAAGTGATATTGCCTTGATTACGTATCAAGTCATTCCTGCGCGAAGCGGTTCCTTTGTCTACTTCCAGCACTCCCCTCTCTTTATTGATCCACGCTGCGCAGAGGACGCTGGTTTTTGGGAAGAATTTAAAAATTTTGCGCTTACGATTGGTCGAAAAGAACAAGCAGTATACGTTCGTTTAACTCCACGCGTTCCGAATAAAAAAGAAATTGTTGCCGATATCATGAAGGCGGGCTACAAACGTGCACCGGTTCAGGAATTAGATGCCTGTGTCACAAGAGTAATCACCGTTCCACAGTTTAAGGAGGAGTATCTTCGCACTGATTTATCCACTTCTCTTGATAAATCTCGCAAAAAGAACATAAAAGTAACCTTTTCTTCCAACGCCCTAGCACTCGAAGATTTCGTTTCTATTTATCGAACACTTTCAGCGAAGAAACAAATTGACTTTGTCCCCGTAGACTACCTCAAAGACGAGTTGAAAATCTATCAAGAGAAAAAACAATTACTCATTGCGTCGGCTCGAGATGACAAAGATACGTTGTATGCTGCAGCGGCTATCGTTATCCAAGGTACTGCTGCATGGTACTACTGGGCAGCAATAACTGATCAAGGAAAAGAACTTGGAGCAGACGTCCACCTTCTTACAGAAGTTATTAAAGAGTTAGACCAACGTGGTATTACCCTCCTTGACCTCTGGGGCGGCTCAGTTTCGCGCGAAATCTCAGAAAAGGGCTTACCTCACCCCTGGAAATTACTAGACGAATTTAAGCAAGGTTTTGGTGCGACACTAGTCGAATACCTTCCTGCAATCGATTTGCCCGTTAAAGCACCTCAATATCTTGCCGCAGTTTTCTATCAGCGAGCACTTATGACGAAGCGTGGGTATCCTTATGTTCCGTTATCTGCATAAGATTTCATTGCTGAAGACGCTTCTCCCCGTGCCTGTTATTTCTTTGTATATACATAAACGGCATTTCTCCATCCCTGAGAATTCATAGAAATTTTTTCTTCGGTAAACGCCTTCGATTGCATCGGAAAGACATACGAAACCACACGAGTCCCAGATTTCAACTCTTTTTCGAATTTGGGTACTAATACACGATCCACGAAAGGTGAAAGCATAAACAAAAAGACAACCTCATATGCCTCAAATGAGAAATTGGCTGCATCACCACGAAACAATTGATATGACGAAGATCGATGGAATAACCACCCACGTAACTTCGCGAAGAGATGCAAAAAGGGATTAATCTCAATACCCGTTACCTGTAACTTCGGATATCGATCAAGGAGCGCAAAGAGTATTGTCCCCCAACCTGATCCAATATCTACAACCCTTTCATTCCCCACTATTTTTGACGCACGTGCCATTGCGTCGACGCCAGCAGAATCAATCGGAACAAAGGGAACAAATAGTTCTTTACGTGTCATTCGATAAAAAAGTGCAGCACTTAAATAGGTGACACCACCAATCCACAAGAGAATTACGATACCAAGAATCACGAATTGAAACATGTCAGAGAGTAACTTTTTTTTATCAATCTGTCGAGAATATGCGCTTCAAAAAAATGGACCGTGAGGGATTCGAACCCCCGACCGAGCGATTAAGAGTCGCCTGCTCTACCACTGAGCTAACGATCCACAAAAGAATTATACACAATTTGAACCGAAATCACCACTCTTGATGACTCTTGCCCGTCTTTCGAAATACTATTTCTTGAGTTTCTCAAGCTTCTGAACAGGATATACCGTCAACGATTCAGCAATAATTCTGACACTACTCTTTCGTGTGTCTTTTGGAATCACAAGCCCCTCGGAAGAAATATGTTTCCCAAGTATTTTATAGCCAGAATCCATTACCTGTAAGGTATAAGACTGATTTGCAACAACAAAGTTATATTTTCCATTCTTATTGGTAAAAGTGCGCGCAACAAGATTCTTAAACTCTTTATCGTATAACCCAATTTCTAATCCACTAACAATCTTCCCTTCTAGCGTTAACACTTGGCCAAAAATCTTTGGTTGAGCAAGATAGACCAAAGCCTTCGCGACAAACGTAACGCCATACAAGCCCACGATAACGAAGTTAAAGGTCACGGGATACATAACGGTAACAACAACACTATACAAAAATCCTGCAAAAAGCATCACCGGGCTGAGTATTGCAACAAAGCTTTCAATTGCAGCAATTACTTTCTGACGTGTTGAAACACTACCAGCTTTTTTGAGAGGATCAAGAGGGATTGAAACCATAATGACATCCTCTTCCGACTTGATTTCAATAACTTCACCGGTATACACCTGTGAATATCCCGTATCTTCTTTGCCTTTAACGAGTTTGGATGGGAAAGAATATCCTGATAATGATACTTTTAGTACATATTTGCCTACTTTTGGTGTTAATTTGAAGATTCCATTTGCATCTGTTACTACGGTATCTACCAGTGTTCCTTTCTGAGCATCCCATAAACGAACGACAACACGAGATAATAGTTTTTTGGTAACGGCATCGTAAACGACTCCCCATGGTTTTCTGCGCTTACGCCTATCAATAAACCCTAATAGCGCAAACCACAGATTTCCTTGCGCAGCACCAATTTGTAAAGCGACCGTTTCGAGAGCAATTAAGCCAATGAGCAAGGCTCCTGCACCCTCCCAGGGATAGGTGTTTACAACTTCAACTCTTCGCACCTGTGTTCTTTTACACCCATCTTTACTTGCGAATAAGGTAATATCATATGATTCTGTAGGAAGTAATGATGCTGCACCCGCAAGAGGAAGAGACCCGCTGAGTGCATCAATACTCACCCTGTCCGCATTGGAAACTTTCCACGAAAGGGAAATAGGTTCTCCTCGTTTAATGATCCTATTGCTGATAATAAACGACTCAATTATTGGACAAGATAAGTCTACAGTGGTTGGGCGAGGTCGCACAAAACGAGTGACCGAAGGTGTGACAACACCAGAGGGGAAGAAAACTTCAGAAACAGTTGGAGGTGGTGCAACTTGCGAAGAAACGGTAACGACCACCGAGGCAGTTAACGTCCCTCCCCCTTCTAACTGTCCAGAAATAGTATAGGTTGTTTCGCCAATCGGAGGAGTGACCTGTCGTAATCCTGCAGTTGCAACACTCCCAATTCCATTATTCAAGACAAGATTATTGAGCTGACCGCTTTGCCAGTAAAGCGTTACCGACTGTCCAAGCGAGACACTCGTCGAAGATGCGCTTAAGGTAATAAACGGCGTTGTTGGACTGATAATCGTAATATTTTTCGAATCAATTAAGACTGGGTTCACAACATCTGCGACAGTAATGCTAAAAGTCCCTGATTCAAAGAACTTCCCTGCTTCTGGAAATGATTTAACTCCGCTATCTTCTGAGGTAAACGTATAATTTTCTGGAAGAATTGCCAGAGAACTTGAGGAACTAAACGTGACAGTCCCCCGATATGAAGTATCAACCTCACCAAATGTGTTTTTTGCGGTTACCGTCAATGAAACGGTGTCTGTTAGCTCCATACTGGTTTTGTCTAACGAAAGTTCTAATGTCGCAACAGTCGTGATGGTAAAATCAGCATCGTTTGCGCCATTCCCTCCATAGTCTTGCCATTCGCTGGCAAGCCCAGTATCAACATTCAGTGTTCTCACTCTCCATTTGTACGATGCTCCCATCTCTAAATTACTTGCCGTAACCGATAAAACAACTGGAGGTCCACCTGTAAAGTTCACCGTATTCGATTCATAAATATTTGTAGTACCCGTAAATGATTGATTCGTCTTTTTTAATTCAACTTGAATTTTTAATCGTTTTGGCGAAAAAGATCGAGCACCTGCGTCATAGGCATCTGCTTTTAAGGTCACAGTTGTCCCGTTAATGACACCACCGACAGGAATCACACTTTCAACAACATTTTGCACATCCCCTTGCGCCATACGCTCAGCAGATGCAAATCGGGGTAACGGCCCACCAGGAATACTGCTCCCAACTTCTCGTAACTCAAATTGCTCTCGATATAACGATGGCCAAGGAACAGAGTTTGGCTCTGGCGGGAAAGTTCCCACCTGACCGACCTGTGCACCATAATTTAACATATCGGCAGGAACACCCTCTTGTACCGAAACTGTTCCCGTAACCTCACACGGACCAATATTGTATAAGATTGAAACACGTCCACCACCACCGCTTCCACCGTCAATATCACTGTTTCCCCCTGCACCACCCTGTGCAAGAAGATTTCCTGAAATTGTGCAGGTATTTCCGTGAACTAAGATTGAACCACCTGCACCACCACCGCCACCAGGAGAGCTAACCTTACCTTCAGCACCACTCATATTGATACTTCCAGCAATAACGACATTTCCCTCAACAAACTCATCATCGTCGTTTAAGTAACCTCGCGCAATTACTCCAAAGGCGCCACCACCTGCGCCACCTTGCGCTCCAGCACCAGAGGTTCCACCACCTGCACCAAGTGTCAATGGTTGTAACTGATCTCCGAACTTAAGCCCACCAGCTGCAGGAATGTTTGCTCCATCTGATTGTCCTGCACCACCATCTCCACCGTTTGCACCACCACCTCCACCAGAATATCCTGTGCCAACACTGCCTTTTCCAGGACCTTGATCTGAACCAAATCCAGCGCCAATCCCCAAGATGAAGGCACCCTCTTCAAGGGTAAAATTACCCTTCAAATCAAAGAGTACGCCTCTCCCCTGAACAAGATTACCTGCGTAATCATAATAGGACTCAGAAGGATTAGTTGCCGTCCATACAGTCACATTCTTACCAATATGTACGGTATTAAGCAGGTACATTCCTGCTGGTATAGTTGCACTTCTCCCCGCTCGATCGTCGTTACGAATATACAAACTACCTTGATTGTGTGGATTCTCAGAAACTACTGCAACATAGACTGTTCCTGGACCACCAGAGGTATTGACTGTTCCGCCGTAAGCGTGAGCATTGGTTGCACTTTCCGCGGGGAAATTACCCTCAGTCATATAAAGTGCGATACGACCACCGCCACCGCCTCCTCCTTGGTTAATTCCCGATCCATTTCCTCCATTTGCTTCAAAGATACCAGTACCGTTTAAGATACTCGTTTCAACATAAATGCTTCCTCCTGAACCACCACCACCATGATCAATTAGTCCGATTTGCACCCCATTCAGACCGTTCGCTTCAACCTTTCCATTGTTGGTAAATACTTCAGAAACAAGAAGTGACATAGCACCGCCACCGGAATTACTTCCGCCACTGCCCAGATGCTTTGGTTCAAAGAAAGAACCATAGCCGGGAGCAGGATCTCCGGAACCATATCCAGCTCCATATCCCCCATAAGACCCACCTTTTGCACGAATCGAATAGCCGTGGCCCTGTTCTGTTGCATATCCTGTTCCTGTTGCGGTAATTACGCCACCATTTTCTATGGTCAAATTCTGAAATTGTGCAGTTGGACCATAATCGTTGTTCCAGTTTCCGTCTCCATTATTGTAGGAGTTCATCGTTATCGTTCCATTACTTTTTACCGTTACATTGGCAAATTGATATGAAACTGTATCGTCATACCACCACGTCTTGCCATACAGCGTTAAACCACCAGCGTTTGTACCACCAATCTCAATATCTGCTAGTCCGATCGCTCGGCCATTTATTCCCAAATCAACACCATCAATATACAGCAGTTCCCCTGCGGTATAAGAGAGAACGCCACTCACTTTAAGTACAGGCTTTGTATTGTCTCCGGTCATCCCTGCACCACTGGTAATAGTCAGAACACTATTCTCACCAATTACCTCAAGATGTCCATAACCTGTTGCGCGAATTTGTTTAAATTGATACTGATCTTGCGGTAAACCTGCAGACATAGAGTTGTTACCTCGATTGTCTACAAGAAGCATACCTCCTTGTTCTTCATCTGTGGCTGTGTTTTCGACATACACCGTACCTGGACCACCGACTTGATTGTGTGTTCCCCCATATGCATGAACATTTGAAGGATTTGTTACGGGAAAGTTTCCACCACCCATATACACTGCAATTCTTCCTCCTGAACCACCTCCACCATGATTAATTCCTGCACCATTCCCACCATTTGCTTCCATGATACCTGTACCATTCAAGGTGCCTGCGCGAACATAAATACTTCCTCCCGAACCGCCTCCACCCGATTGCGTGAGATTAATTTGTACACCTGCTAAACCATTTGTTTCAATCTTCCCATTATGAGTAAAGGTCCCAGAAACGATTAAAGTCAATGCACCACCTCCGACATTACTTCCTGGACTACCAAGACTCGATGGCTCATACACACTTCCATGAGGAACCGCCGATTTGCCTTCTCCAAATGCATCCGCACCGTATCCACCATATGCACCACCATTATAATTGTAGGAAAAACCTGCTCCTTGACCGACAGGATATCCTTGCCCAGTTGCCGTAATTACACCACCGTTCTCGACTTCAAGGTTTTCAAACTGCACTGTTGGACCGAAATCGTTTGCCCAATTGTTGTCACCATTATTATAGGAATTCATTGTTACAGTACCGTTATTTTTGACGACAACATTTCTCAATTCGTATTGACGCTCTTGGTTGTACCACCAGGTTTGCCCGTAGAACGACATTCCTGCAGCATTACTTCCACCAATTTGGATATCTTGAAGTCCTTCAGCTTTTCCATTTAATCCAAGATCAACGCCATCTATGTGTAAGACCTCCTCACCAGTATATGCCAAGGTTCCCGATACTTTAATAACCGGTTTTGTGTTATCACCATTTAATCCCGCACCACTGGTAATAGTAAGAACACTGTCGTCTCCGAGAAACTCAACATGTCCATATCGCGTTGTTTTAATTTGAGTAAAGGAGTATTCGCCTGTAGGAACGCCTGCAGACATAGTGTTATTATTTCGGTTATCAACCAAAAGCATTCCTCCGAGCGCAGCATCTGATGAAGTATTTTCAACATAAATTGTTCCCGGACCACCCGCTTGATTGTGAGTTCCACCATACGCATGAATATTGGTTGGATTGGTTACGGGATAATTTCCACCACCCATGTACACGGCGATTCTTCCCCCAGAGCCACCTCCACCTTGATTAATTCCTGCACCGTTTCCACCATTTGCTTCCATAACACCGGTTCCATTTAATGTTCCTGCTCGTACATAGATACTTCCTCCGGCACCACCTCCGCCTTGTTGAGTAAGATTTATCTGTCCACCGACAAGTCCATTCGCTTCAATTTTTCCGTTATGAGTAAACGTTCCTGAAACAAACAATGACAGTGCTCCTCCACCTCGATTGCTTCCAGAACTTCCTAAATGAGTTGGCTCATAGACACTACCGTACGGTAACGCTGCCTTTCCTTCTCCGAATGCATCTGCGCCATATCCTCCGTAAGAGCCACCATTGTAATTAAAGGAAAAGCCTGCACCCTGTCCAACTTGATATCCAAATCCTGTTGCGGTAATCAATCCACCGCTTTCTACTTCAAGATTTGTAAATTGTACCTTTGGACCATAATCATTATTCCAATCAGTATCTCCATTATCGTGTGGATTCATCGTCATCGTTCCATTACTCTTGACAATAACATCTCCTAATTCATAGGGAACATTCTGATTATGCCACCATGTTTGACCATAAAATGACATTCCTGCCGCATTTGTTCCTCCGATTTGAACATCCGTCAGACCGAGAGCACGACCATTAATTCCTAAATCAACACCGTCAACCTGTAACGTTGTTCCGCCGGTATAACTCAAAGTTCCCGATACTTTAATCACAGGTTTTGTATTATCTCCCTGCATTCCTGCGCCGCTTGTAATGGTCAAAATACTTGCATCTCCCAAAAATTCAACATGACCATACGCTGTTGTTTGAATTTCTGCGAATGAATAATCTCCTGCAGGAACTCCCGCATACTTTGTATTATTTCCTCGATTATCGACAAAAAGTCTTCCCGCTCTTTCCATATCAGTTGTCGTATTCTCCACGTACACTGTACCTGGTCCACCAGCTTGATTGTGTGTTCCTCCGTATGCGTGCATATTCGTTGGATTACCAACCGGGAAGTTCCCGCTACCCATATACACCGCGATACGACCTCCTGAACCACCACCACCTTGATTAATACCTGCACCATTGCCACCATTCGCTTCCATGACACCAGAACCGTTCAAGACACCTGCCTGAACATAAATACTTCCTCCAGCACCACCTCCACCTTGTTGCGTTAGGTTAATTTGTGAACCAACGATTCCGTTTGTTTCAATTTTCCCATTGTGCGTAAAGGTTCCTGCAACAACAATCTTCATTGCGCCACCACCGTTGCTACTTCCAGAGCTTCCTAAGCTCACTGGTTCATACACACTTCCATTCGGTAACGCTGAAAGACCTGCTCCAAAGGCATCAGCACCATAGCCTCCATGAGCACCACCGTTATAGGTAAAAGAATGCCCTGCACCAAGTCCGCGCGGATAACCAAACCCGGTTGCCGTAATTACCCCCCCACTTTCTACTTCAAGATTTTCAAAGTGTACCGACGGACCGTAATCATTTGTCCACACTGTATCTGCATTTTGATAGGAATTCATGGTTACTGTCCCATTGTTTTTGACCAAAACATTTCCTAATTCATACGGATTATTCGGATTGTGATACCAGGTCTGCCCATAGAAGGACATTCCCGCAGCATAGGTGCCACCAATTTGAACATCGCTAATTCCCAGCGCTCTTCCATTAATACCAAGATCAACACCGTCAACTTGTAACGTTCCTCCGCCAGAGTAACTCAAGGTTCCAGAGACTTTAATAATTGGTTTCGTATTATCTCCTTGTAATCCCTCTGCGCTACTAATGGTGAGTGTACTTCCGTCACCCATAAATTCGACATGCCCATGACGAGTGACACGAATTTCTTTCAACTGATAGTTGCCCGCCGTTACCCCTGCAGATTGGACGTTATTATTTCGGTTATCCACCATCAAAACACCAGATTGTGTTTGATCTGTGCCTCTGTTTTCAAAATAGACCGTTCCGGCTCCACCATAGACACTCGTTGCGGTCCATCCATTAACGCCTCCAAATGCGCGAATCTTTTCTGGAGTAAAGGAAAATCCATCGTTAGACTCATAATACACGGCAATTCTTCCACCTGAGGGAGTTGCTAAATCACTTACTGAATTTCCCCCGTTTGCCTCAATAACTCCAGAACCGCTAATTTGGTTTCCAATATCTAACCAAATGCTGCCTCCTGAGCCACCGCCTTCGCCATTTCCTCCATTTGCTTCAATCTTACCATTCACGACCAAATTACCTGTTGTAACAAATTTGACAGCGCCACCACCTGCACCACCTGGGCCATAAATTCTACTTCTACCGCTACTTCCAAAAGTAATAGGTTCGTACAAATTACCATAAGGAGCTGGACTGCTTCCTCCCCCATAGCCTCCATGAGAACTTCCTGGACCACCACCAACGCCACCTGGGCCACGACTTGAGGGCTGAAATCCTTGAGCTGTCGCAGTTATCGTAGCTGTTGACTGAACATTCAAACTATCGCTTAATATCGTGACTCCGTAATCATTTGACCAGTTTGAATCGCCGTTGTCATATGAGGTTAATGTCCACGTAACATTTGGATCAACCTTCATTGGACCTAGCCCTCGACAATCGAATACCCCTCCGGGAACATCAATTGCTCTCCACGTTTGATTAATATCAATGACAATAGCCGGACATGAACCTGTCGCGGTAACAAAAAGAATAGAATTGGAATAACCAACTCGCCCATTCTCATCTGACACTTTAATCTTGATGCTCTCCGTATAGGTATAGGATCCGTTCTGAATTGTCACAACACCACTTTCTGGATCTGCGTAAATCCTGGTTGTTTCGGTTTGCCCCTCTTCTTCGCCGACTGTTGCAAATTGATTATTCTGCGATTTGTATGTTGCAGCAACCCAAGCAGCAGACCGAGCAACATTTGAGATACGCACCTCGTCTAACTGACCATTAAGGTATGTTTCTCCAAATGTATTGTTTCGGTGTCGACCAATATTAAGTGCCTGTGTCGCAGTATTATTTCTTGTCCACGTCGTTGTATTTGTTGTATCAAGTACGCCATTTACATACAGTTTGTGACTTGATGCACCTTCATTAACAAAAACAACATGATGCCAATTTCCATCATTGATTGTCGCTTGACCAACAAACTCGTCAGCTACAACCGGATTTGTGTTTGAATAGCGATAAAATGCAGGTTTTCCGTTAACCATGTGTAATCGATATTCCATATGGGTTGTACTCGATGGCCTTGTTTTGGCAATAATTTCTCCATTCTGAGCAGTCGTTTTGACCCATGCCTCCAACGTAAATTGAGCATCCGCGGTTCCAAATGACAAATTTGCATGATGAGGAATATTGATAAAATCATTCGTCCCATCGAACGTTTGCCCTTCACCAATTTTTCCGGTTGTTGCATTAGGCTCGGTTGCAGAAACTTTTGTTCCGTTAAATGCATTACTGGTCGAATCCTTTGTCGTTGTTCCACTAGAATCATTCAAATGCTTGACCAGACGGTAATTTGAGTTCCATGTGCCGGCACTATTTTGTGCACTTTGCGCGGCCTCGTTACCGTAGTACACATACACTGCACCATTCGCAGATTCAGCAGTCACCTGTGGGACCTTAACCCAAAGTTGCGCAGATTGCGCGACCGCATCCCAGCGCTCAATTTCAAAACTTAATTGAGTTACGCCGTCTGCTGCAGTAACTCGGATGTCCTGACCATTTTCCCGTGCTTTACTAAAATCGAAGGTTGAGCTCGTCAGAGAAATAAGTACAGGAAAATCATTCATCGTAACTGCATCTACACCCAAATTCTCTACCGTATTGGAAAACGTAATTTTCTTTCTATAATCCCACCCAAGGCTTAACCAAGGTGCTGTCGGATGACTTCCAGAGAAAAGAATTTCTTCAGGAGCTAGTGTTCCTAATCCGGGAGTTTCGATGTCATGAGAAGAGACCGGCACTACTGCTAAATTATGGGTAAACGGAATGATATTTCCATATAAATCTTGTGCAGTTACCGTATAGGTAAAGGGACTGTTAATGAGTGAAATGCTTGTGCTTGAAAGCACTTTGTATGAGTGAATATCACCAGGTACTGCACTAACAGTAAAAACGACGTTCATTGCAGGAGAATTACGTTGAACCCGCAACGTGTTATTGTTTACACCTGCAACAGTACCGACCGTCCAATCAGCAGTAACTTCACCCCATTTATCTGCGGTTAGCTGACCATTAATTACGGAACCACCGCCGGTTAGAACCGTCCACGAGTTCAATCCATAAAAAGGAACACCATAGCCTGCAGCATCAATGACTCTTGCCTTTGGTTTTGGAGTAACCGGCTGCCCAACAGTCGTTGAAACGTTGTTTCCTTCAACCGCAATAATCGCTGCGGCAGCACCTGCTATAGTAAAATCAGTGTCTTCTGCACCGTTACCCCCAAAAGGAACCCAAAGAGAGGCGATTCCCGCACTACTCACAACACGCGCCTGCCATTTGTACTCCTTACTTGTACTGAGCCCTGTGGTTACTTCAACAAATCCACAATATGTGGAAATTATTATATTGTTTTGTGCAGGAATACCTGTACACGTTTTATTCGACAATGCAGTAACCTGCGCATTTGTTGGGGAGTTGGTAAATTGCTGATTTTTTTCTCTCACTTCGATTTCAAGCTTGAGATTTTCGCCTGCTAAATCTGAAGCAAATGTCAGTGCTGTTTTTGTTGTAATCTCTCCGACATACATTTCTCGATCAACTCTTCCTGCTGTTGCGTTTCTCTCATAGAATTTGAGCACTGTCGGCTCTGCTGGCTTACATCCCGGTCCAACAAGGCTTCCAATCTGACCGTTCTGGGAACCAGTTCCAAACGCAACACTCACGTTGCCACTGGGGAATGTCGTTGAAGTGGTACAAATTAAGGCAACTCTTCCACCACCACCACCACCACCGAAATAGCTAGCAGTCGTATCTGTGCCACCTCCTTTTGCGGAGACTTGTCCTGAACCTGCGAGTATAGCTGCTTCAACCCAAATTGAACCACCGGCTCCACCACCACCTGCTGTTTGGCCATCTCCACTTTTTACTCCACTTGCCCCGTCTGCCGATAATTTACCATCGATGGTAACTGTTCCTGATGCTTGAATCTTGATTGCACCACCACCTGCTCCGCCAACTCCGCCTGTTCCAGAAGTACCACCAGCACCACCGAGAGTCAGTGGATAATCTCGAGATCCAAAAGAACTACCCGTTGCGCCGACAGTGTTTCCACCTCCACCAAGGGTGTTCCCGATACCACCTGCACCACCATGACCACCACCAGAACCACCTGAAAGCCCGGTAGAAACTCCTGCAGATCCACCATCTGTATTTCCAGAAACATACCCTTGTCCGTCTGCAATTACTTCACCGCCTGCGTCAATAGTTATGTTGTTAACGAGAAGGACGACACCACCATCATTTGAAAAACTGCTATCTGCCGTGTGAAACTTCTTTAAAATCAGTCTCCCTGTCTCTGTTACTGTAATATTTTGACCTGAACAGTCAATAATGTTGTCCTCTGAATCAGGCGTCAATTCAATAGTTGTCGATACTGTTGTCGGAATAGAACACGTTGCCGCTTGCAGCTGTCGCGGAGAATCTACCTGTCGTGCCAATGTCACAAACATCATAGAAAGGACGACAAAAAATCCTAATGTGATGCCATAAACTGCACCAATTGCCTGTAGATATTTTTGCCTTTCTTTCCAGGCCTTACGGGTTACTGTCATGGGATGGGGGCATCATCTTATTTTTTCTCACCTGTTTAAAACACAGATACCCTACCAACACAATTGCTAAAAAGGCAATTGCTTTTATGGCAAGATAAAAGTCTGAAAGATTTCCAAAAGTAAGTGCTAATAATTTTTGAGTGATCACTGCTAACACAAGGATATATGCCCATCCAACATACAACCCCGAAGAAACTTTACCGGCGAGAGTCAGGTTTTTGGTCACATCTCTTGTCATCAGAGCTAGGAACAAACCAACGGTTGCAGCAAACAAAACATGAAGGAGCATCCCAAATAACAACCCGAGCAAAAAGACAAGGGGAATTAGAGCAAGACTCCATACGAGAACCCTATTTGACTCAGTCATCTGCATAAACTTATCGTAGATTTCACCTTTGGTGACCGTTACTTCATCAGACGAAACAAATTTTGAGTACGGAATTTTCTTCGTCCATGTACCTTTTTTCACATACACATACTCTTTCATAAAACCAATACCATCAATTTTTTTGACGACGCCTTTTTCTACTCGATCATCCCAAAAGAATTTATTCATTGACCCCAAAGAGTCGACAGCGATTAGTTTTTGTTTTGTTGGTTCATTATAAAAAGAAAAATACCAGATAGCAGGTTTAATATCGATTTCCATCTGCCCCTCTTGTATCTTTACTTCATTAAACAGTGCGTTTGTAATGACCTGAGTACCTGTTTCACGTACCTCTTTGACTCCAGGAATAACAAAAAGCCCGACGCACACTACATACAGTATTACTGCCCAAAGTGCTTGCATCAAACCGAACTTGAACACATATTTCTTGTGGAATTTCTGGTCTTTCTCTTGCAGGTACTCGAGCGCTGAACAGTTCAGTACAGCGGGGGTAAGCAGTGTAATATTTTTCATTGGTTGCATCTCTCGAAATCAGTATAACAACAAGCAAGGTTTGGCGCAAGTGTTAGCAATCAGCACTCACCCTGCTAGCATGAAACATCAAAATTTCGGAGTAATTCTCCGCTATAAGGAAGATCTTCCTTTGATTGCTTCCTGAAGTGTGTATGTGTCAACATAGTCAATATCTGTTCCAACCGAAATTCCTACAGCAACACGAGACAAATCTACTTGATTTCCATACTCACGCAACAACTCTTCCTTCACATACAAGGCCGTTGTCTGCCCCTCCGTTGTCGGGCTTAATGCGAAAATAATTTCGAGTTTGCTTCCGCCACGTTGTTTCTTAATCAATTGGTGAACACGCTTTAACATCCCTTCTATTGCCAAGTCTGATGGTCCATGTCCTTTTACTGGCGACAGAAGTCCCCCAAGAACAAAATATCTTCCTTTATATCCAGCTGTCCTTTCTATTGCGTAAACATCCATATGATCCGCAACAATACACAGTGTCGTGTCTTCTCTCCCTGGATCACCACATAGTTCACAAGGATTTGTATCAGAAAGCATTTTACAAAAATCACAAGTGGTCACATTTTTTTTCAAACCTTGAAATGCTTCACCAAGAAAATTCAGTCTTTCTTCTGGCAAGGTAAACAAAAAATATGCAATTCTTCTCGCAGATTTTGGGCCAATACCCGGTAATCGTTGTAATTCGAGGGTTAATGTTTTTAGTGATTTTGGAATAACACCCACGAATAAAGAGGCTAAAGGTTTGGAGATTAAAGATTTACAAGAATAGACAATTCTTTGAACAGCGTAAACCTGTAACCTTTGACCATAAACCTATAATAATTTACATACCGAGAAGTTTCTTCATCTCTTCGAGATTCATACCTTTCATCAATTCTTTTTGAAGTTTTTGCTGTGCATCTTTATATGCTTCCATGATACTCGACTTCAAATCACGTGCTTTATCGGGCGAAAGTAATGATTCATCGATAGTAATATTGACTAACTCTTGTAACCCATTCAGATGAATCTTGACTAAATGGTTTCTTGATTCACCGAATACTTCAATTGCTTTCATTTTGCTCTGTTGAGCCTTGGCTTGCTTAACGGTTTCAGCCATTTTACCGAATTTTCCTAGTCCAAACATGCAGTCATTGTATCAGATTCGTGCTAAAATACAACCATGACAAAGCAAGGTGTACGACAAGAAATGTCACAAAAAATACTGCAAGACCACAAGTCCCTCTCAATTGGAAAAGTGACACTTCTTTTTCGTCAGTCCACGATTTCACAAAAAAAACCAATCGTCATCATTAGTATTTCAAAAAAAGTTGTACCACTCGCTGTCTCAAGAAATTATATAAAGCGAGTTCTTCGGCAAATTCTTCGAGAATCGCTGCCTGTAACCACGTACCAAACGCATAATTGGATGTGGATCGTAAAAGAACCAACACTCACACCCGAGTTGCGAAAAAGTATAAACTCAACATTGCAACACGCATTTTCCACATGAAAAAAGTGTCAACCTGGCTTATCACTCTCTATCAAAAGACGCTGTCGCCCGATCATGGACCAAACCACCGAGCAACATGCAGGTTTATTCCAACCTGTTCAGAATATGGCAAAGAAGCAATCGAGAAA
Source organism: Candidatus Dojkabacteria bacterium (assembly GCA_030583685.1). Lineage (GTDB taxonomy): Bacteria > Patescibacteriota > Dojkabacteria. The sequence continues at coordinate 377,634 of CP129470.1, forward strand.
CACGGTTTTAAGGGATATTTACTGACCTTTTGGAGAATACTTCGCTGCAACCCATTGGTCACCAAAGCAGGAACGATTGATTCTGTTCCCTAACGCTTTGGAAAAAAATTCAGCGGGGCAGTGCCGAATGAGTCATCCTAACATATACAAAATTTCTGTCAAGATTCTTTGACAGTCTACTTCTTCATCGTTTGCTAAATATCACAAAAACCTTTACAATACGGCTTATGCTTGGAACAATTTGGGAAACACTCTTATACGGGCCAATTCACAACCTTTTGACCTATCTGTATGTGGTCACGGGAAGTATTGGAATCAGCACCTTTATCTTGATTATCATCATTAGACTTTTTATGTGGCCGATGGTCGCAAAGCAATACCGCGACACCAAGAAAATTCGTTCCATCCAACCAAAATTAGACGAGATCAAAGAGAAGTACAAAAATAATCCAACGGAACTTGCGAAAGCGCAACAGGCTGTCTATAAAGATGCGAACTATAATCCCCTTGGATGTGTCACCAATTTGCTGATTCAATTCCCAATTCTTATCGCACTCTACCAATCAGTTCTTGCATTTACAAAAGAAGGAGTCACACCCGCAAATATGACAGGACTTTACCCCTTCGTGCAGGAAAAGCTTCTTGCAACAGGTCAAACGGCATTTGCAACCGATCTCTTTGGAATCACGCTTATTTCTTCGCCGGGAAGTGCATTGTCAGGAGGTATTTTTACCGTTTCAGCTATTCCCTATCTGATACTTCTCTTACTTCTTGGACTTTCCAACCTTCTCCCAACACTTGTTTCTATGAAAATCATGAATACACAAGTCCCTAAGTTGAAGAAAAAAGGAGCCGAGAAAACTGATGCCGAAGCAATGCAGGAAGCATTCACTTCCTCGTTAAATACTTCTACGCTCTATGTCATGCCAATTATGATTACCTTAACACTTATTCCCTTACCAAGTATTATTGCGGTTTATATGGTCGCACAAAATCTCATCTCGACCACACAACAATTATTGGTTAAGTTTGTCCATGACATCGGTTTAAAAAAGAAACTTATTCCTATTCTCATTCAAAAGTACTCCTTCCAACCTCACGTTGCCGAAGAAACTGCAGCGAAGCTCATCAAGGTATCTCCCGCTATTAACTTCTTGGTTGACGAACTGGGCAATGCGGGAAAAATCGATACCACCTCAGTAAAGATTCATGATATTACATTTGAAAAAGTATTACAGAAAGTAAAGAATGATACAGTAAAAGCGCTGTTTATCTTCGACAAAATGGCAAGAAAACCTGCCGAGGCAGAACAGATACTCAAAGACTCTGGAAAGTAGTTCCCTCTCTTTTTTCAGCACTGCGAGGAAGAGAACAGGTGGGCAATAAAAAAGCTTGGCGACGACCTATTTTCCCAGGAGAAAAATCCAAGTATCTTCGGCGCTGGGGTGTTTCACTTCCGAGTTCGGAAAGGGATCGGGTGGGTCCACTCCGCTCTTGTCACCAAGCACAGAATTATAACACGCAGATTGTTACTTGGCAATATCACGGTATAATAAGTATATGAAGCGACCTAGCAAACGACAGATACTTCTTTTTAGTGTTGGAATAATCGGTACAATCGCATTATTAATGCTAGTCTTCGTGACGGTACAATTCATTTCAAAGCGCGCTTCTCATAATGGATCGATACAACTCCCTACGCCAACAGACATTGTTGAAGAAGCTGAGGAGAAACGGCTTTATCCCTTACGGCCAATCATTCTACCAGTCGGTTATCAATTGAGCACCGAAGAAATAAACCTCCTTAAAAGCGAAGAAGTTACAGACATTATAATCGAAGACGAAACAGAAGAATACAAGTCCTATATCAGAAACATGCTCTTGACTAATCACCTTACAGGAATCTCACTTGAGAACTTTGCTTTATGCAAAGATGCTAACCTGGCAGTTTCTGACAACTCTGCTATCAATACCTTTATTATTCAGCAAAGTAGTAACAATAAAGAGTGCTTACCTGAGCACAAAAGAGGAAATATTTCAATTCTTGCATGCAACAAGGAGTCGCTTTTTTCGTGTTCACAACGGCTCATCGAACTCTCTGGTTCACTGCATCCAGAATCCTATATATATTCTCCTCAATATCCGTTTCTTGCGGTTTACCAACAGCCTTCACTCACTGTGAATAACCCTTTTGGTACATATATCATTGAGTGGGATAAAGTTTCCTATCCATTCACCGTGACTTCATACAGTGTCGAAGTATTGACAACAAATAATGCAAGAGTGTTTGCAACAGGGAGAATCTCTACCCTTACCCGTGGTGATTATTTTATGCCAACACAAGAAATTGCGGATCAACCACTCATCACTCGGGTACGCTTTTGGGTTTCAGCAGCCGGCAAATCAATTCCAAACCCAATTGTTGTTGATAAACTATTTACCTTTAGTCAGTCACACCTCACAACGCAACCGCAAAATAATACCTCCACAGCTCCGCTTGAAATGAGTTGGATTCCAGACTGGGGAATGACCGCAGGAATTACTTCAGTGCGTAATAATCCAAAAAAATGGCACACAATTTCTCCAACCTGGTTCGTTTTGAACAAGGATGGATCGCTTGGTAAGCGCCCAACAATAAATAATGCAACACTCACGAAGCTGCTTAAAGACAATCAAATCGTTTTACTCCCTACGATAGCGACTTTTGATCCTGATATTGTCAGTTCTATGCTCAATTCCCATATGGATAAGCACATCAAGGAAATTGTTGATACCGTTGTGAAAAATAATTACGCGGGCATCGATCTCGATTACGAAAGCACTTATCTGAAAGACAAAGAATTACTCATTACTTTTGTCGAAAAACTGGCAGAGGAACTTCATAAAAAAGGGAAAAAGCTCTCATTTACCGCACTTCCCAAAATTGATGACCGGGAAATCTACAGTTTTCTTCCAGAAACGCATCAGGCGCAAGACTGGCGACGAATTGGTGCAGCGGTCGACGAATTTCGCATTATGGCCTACGATTTTACGGGGCAAGGAAGTAAACAGCCCGGTCCACTCTCTCCTATCTACTGGAATGAGACACTTATACGCTACGCAATCGCCCAAATGCCCGCAGAAAAAGTTGTACTTGCCCTCCCTTTGTATTCACACGGATGGCCAAAACCAAAAAGCTCAAATCTTGCTGGGGCGAACAATGATCAATCGCTACACTCAGGAGAATTGAAAAACACCATATCTCTGCAACATTCAAATATTGACTACATAAAGCGCAACACCAGAACATATACAGAAGCATACGATAATTGGAACAAAGAGATGCGTGCAGAGTTCACGTATAACGGAGTTGAACGGGTGATGTATTATTTAGACAAAACAGCAGTAGAAGAACGTCTTGAATTAGCAAAGAAATACGGCATCAAGGGTGTTTGTTACTGGAGAATTGGCGGAGAAAGGTTGTAAATTTTGAGCCAGGAGACTACACTCCTGCGATGTAATTACTTGATGATGTCGTCAATTATCTATGTGTTTCTGAAATCCGCCACTCTGAATATCCCAAAGCCTTGAGTACAACCCTTTCTTTTTAATCAATTGCTCGTGAGTTCCACTTTCAACAACTTTTCCTCCATCTATTACCAAAATATTGTCACTATTGATTATTGTACTCAGTCTATGAGCAATAACAATCGTTGTTGTATCCTTACTCAACTCTGCAAACGCTTTTTTAATAGCCTGCTCACTTTCGCTGTCTAACATACTCGTTGCTTCATCAAAGATGACGATCTTAGGCATTTTCAGCAAAACTCTGGCAATCGCAATGCGCTGTTTCTGTCCTCCACTTAGTTTAATACCTCTTTCGCCAACGACAGTATCGAATTGTTGTGGCAAACTCATGATAAAGTCGTACACACACGCTCTTTTACTTGCCTCAATAATTTGGTCTCGATAATCCTCAATCCTTTCAGGATCAGAGCACAGTGCATATCCAATGTTGAACAAGATACTTTTATTAAACAAGGATGGTTCTTGCGGAACAATTCCAATAGATTTCTTTAGATACGTCAGTGGGAACTTTCGAATATCAACATCATCAATATAAACACCTCCCCTCTTGACATCGTAATATCGCATCAGTAACTTGACTGTAGTGCTTTTTCCACCACCTGAAGGTCCAACTAAAGCAATGTTTTGCTTTGGTTTTACTAGAAAACTTAAGCCTCGAAGAATGTTTCTCCTCTTATCATAGCCAAACATTACATCTTTAAATTCCACCTTTCCCTTCAGATTCTTAATTATAACTGGGGCAGTAGACTCCACCACTGTATTTTTTTCATTAATAAGGTTAAAAAGGTCCTCAGCAACGGGAAGATTCTTGAGAATATCACGCATAGTGAACACTACTCCGAGAAGACGTCCCACTAACTGGATAAGGTAGGTCAGCACAACAATAAACGCACCAAGAGATAATTCCCCAAGTTTAAAATAATGATTTGACAATACTGCCACTACAACAAACGTAATCACTCCGATTAATCGAGTAACAAAATCAATTAGTCTAAAGGTATTCTCGTATTGGTCCATTGCAAATTTCCATTTGCCAACACTACTCTCTACATGACTCGATTCATCTGCTTCTCTGCTAAATATTCGGATTGTTTCGTAATTATTAATACCATCAAGTATTAAATCCGTTCGTGCGTACTCAGTATCTTTTACTTTTCTTCTACGATGTATGTTCATTCTCAATGTTTTCAAAAGTATCGGCATTGAAAGTAATAGAATTACCATCATCGCAATACCCAGCTCAGGCTTAATCACATAGACAAGGATAATAGGAATAATATACCCAGCAAGGCTTTCAATAAGCAACCACTCCGCTTGCCATACAAAAAGAAATATTGTCGAATGCGCAGTTATTATCATCGAAGCAATTTTTCCTGTTTTTTTAGCAGTATGGAACGCATGATCTAGCGTAATAACTCTCTTATAAGCAGCGTTAATGATATCTCGTGAAATTGAAGAAAATAATCTAGATTTGATAAAAAAAGCGAATGGTTCGATAATCAAAGGTAAGGAAATAGTCAAGGTTATCAATAACAACGCGCTAAGCACCTGCTGATTTCCAACCGAAATTCTATCTATTAAATCACCAACTACAAAAATAGTAATGTTGTAAGCAATCAACAATGCGAGTACTCCAAGCCATGACAGAATGTAAAAGAATCTGTAGGGTTTTGTGTATTTTAAGTACTCTAAATATACTTGGAAAAGACGTTTCATTTGCAAACCAATAATAAAATGTCTTGGATTATAGCACTATTTTTTGAACTCTTTCCCAAAAATACGTTTATAAGACTTCAAAATCGTAATCTTGTGCTCTGGTGGATACTCAGATAAAACTCTATGCAGCCTTTCTTCAAGTGTTTCAAGCCCCATCTCCTCCCTTCTTTTAGCCAATTCTTCTGGTTTTTCAATCTCGTAAATTTCGTATCCTTCACCACGATCTAAAAAATATTGTCCGTATATTTGCGGAATTCCTCTTTGCATATTCATCGCATCAATCCAATTTGCCAATCGTTTTCCATCTATATTTGATTTATCTTCATCAAAAAGTTTTTTAGCCATTTCTAAGAGTTTGACCGAAGTATCGATATCTCGTGAATGTTGTGCAATTAAAATAGCTGCATATGCAGCTTCCTCGCCAACTTTCGGGATTGTTGGCCATCCAATAGACTCTACAATTGATAGTAATTCAATCAGGTTCTTTTTATCAATTTCTTCTTGAAGCAATCTTATTTCTGGACCACCGGTAATCCATTCACTTCTATATTGTTGATCGAGTTCTTTCAATTCTAGTAACTTTTTTGCTGCTTGCTTGTTATTCATACATTGAATTATACCACCCGATTGCGTCAAAAACCACCGAGCTAGTCGGTAAACGAATTCACAAACGTGAATTTTGGATAACTAAAAAGAATCATTCGCTTTACTATTCGTAAAGTATGAATTCCTTAGTATTAATCATTAAGAATGGAAACTTAATGCTCAGCCCAAAAAGACTTTGCACAAGTACATTAATAATTGAATAGGTATGTGACCAAACAAAAAGATTTCGTCCAATTAGTACACCTTGGCTCAACACATTGCTGTGCTTACACCGAGTGCCTATCAACCTGGTCATCTCCCAGGGGACTTCCGAAACCTCCGTACAAATTGCTTTGCACGAAAGAATCAACAAAGAGTAATCTTGTGGTAGGTTTCGCACTTAGATGCTTTCAGTGCTTCTCCTATAGCAACGGTAGCTACCCTGCGATGCTCCGGGTGGAACAGCAGGTACACCAGAGGTTACCTCACCCCGATCCTTGCGTACTAGGGGCAAACCCACTCACTCTTTGGACGAACACACAGGATAGAGACCGACCTGTCTCACGACGGTCTGAACCCAACTCACGTACCGCTTTAAGGGGTGAACTCCCCCACCCTTGGGGCCTTCTTCAGTCCCAGGACGCGATGAGTCGACATCGAGGTGCCGAACCTGGTCGTCGCTGTGGACGCTCGGACCAGACTAGCCTGTTATCCCCGGAGTAAGTATTATCCCATAAGCTCTGACGATACCATGATCAATCAGAGGATCACTTGAACCCGCTTTCGCGACTGCTCGATCCGCCGATCTTGCAGTAAAGCTTGCTTCTGCTCATGCACTCTACAGAGGATTTCCATACCTCCTGAGCAAACCTTTGTGCACCTGCGTTACTTTTTAGCAGGTAACCGCCCCAGTCAAACTTCCCGCCATGCACTGTTCTGATAAGGAGTCTCCAATAAATTGTTGATCCTTAGTTTGCCAGTTAGAAGCACAACACCAAATAAGTGGTATTACACTGATGACTCCCCCTCAGCCGAAACCGAGAGTTCAAAGTCTCCCACCTATGCTCTGTATCCAGAGTCATGCGTCAATGCAAAGTTAAAGTAAACCTTCCGGGGTCTTTTTGTCCATGTGTGTTTAGGCCGCATCTTCACAGCCATTTCAATTTCGCCGGTTTCCAGATTAAGACAGTGCTCAAGTCGTTACACCATTCATGCAGGTCACTAATTATGTGACAAGGGGTTACGCTACCTTAGGACCGTCAGAGTTACAGCCGCCATTCACCAGGGCTTATGTCAAAGGCTCACCCTTGCGGGATCACCTCCTTCTTTGACCTTCTGGCATTGGGCAGGTGTCAGCACCTATACTTCCTCTTGCGAGTTTGCAGGCACTTGTGTTTTAGGTAAACAGTCGCCCGAGCCTATTCTTTGCAGCCTAGATCAGTCAATGGATTGCTCCATCGGTGCTAGGCCCCTCTTCTCCCGAAGTTACGAGGTCAATTTGCCGAGTTCCTTAATCTGGAGTGGACCGTACCTCTTGGTACATTTATACCAGTCTGCCTGTGTCAGTTTGCGGTACGGGTATATGTATTTTACAACGCTGAGAAGCTTTTCCTGGCCCCTGAATCCTTCAACTCTCTCTGTCCTAAAACAAAGATTGGCATCACAGCTCGTGTAAACGACCTGACGGATTTTCCTATCAGATCTGCCTTACTGCTTGCACCCCCACCTGCGGGGGCTCGAAGTGCTCCAAACGCGTCGCTCCTTCGCTAAATACATACAGGGCAGGAATATTAACCTGCTGTACATCGGTAATTCTGTCATTACAACAGAGTTCCCTTAGTTCCGCCTAACCCAACGTCGACTGCCGTGGCGTTGGAAACCTTAGACTTTCGAGGGACAGGGTTTTCACCTGTCTTTCGCTACTCATGCCTAGATCCTCACTACTATGTGCTCCACCATACCTTTCGATACAGCTTCAATGCTTAATTCCACCTTGCTTTCGCAGATGGCATACATAGTACGCTCCTCTACCGCTCGTATGCAAATGCACAACGAACCCTAACCTTCGGTACTGAACTTAGACCCGATCATTGTTGGCGCAGAATCTCTCGACCAGTGAGCTGTTACGCACTCTTTAAAGGGTAGCTGCTTCTAAGCTAACCTCCTGGCTGTTTGAGAAATTTCACGTCCTTCTCTTTCACTTAGTTCAGATTTAGGGACCTTAGATGTAGGTCTGGGGTGTTCCCCAACTTGCCCAACGGGGCTTACCTCCGTGGACTCACTGCCAGGGTGAAAAGTGTGGTATTCGGAGTTTTTCTGGATACAAAGGTTGCCCCCTGCACCCAAAAAGTACTCTACCCCCACACGTACATACCTGACGCTTTCCGGATAGAAATTTCGAGGAGAACCAGCTATCACCGAGCTCGATTGGTTTATTGCCACTTATCCACAAGTCCTCCCATAGATTTTCAACTCTAACGGGTTCGGCCCTTCCTCACGTTTTACCGTGAGTTCAGCCTGCTCATGGATAGCTCGCCCGGTTTCGGGTCTATTACTGTCAACTTCACACCCTTTCAGATTCGGTTTCCCTTCGGCTGCCCGACTTCAATCGGTTAACCTTGCTGACAACAATAATTCCTAGGCTCATTCTTCAATAGGCACGCCGTCACCATAATAATGGCTCCGACTGCTTGTAGGCACAGAGTTTCAGAAACTTTTCATCCCCCTACCCGGGGTACTTTTCACCTTTCGCTCACGCTACTCTTCACTATCGGTTACAATATGTATTTAGTCTTGGGAAATGGGCCTCCCTGCTTCACACAAGGCTTCTCGGACCCCGTGCTACTTTGGTTCATGTCGAACATTCCAATAAAGCTTTCGAATACGGGACTTTCACCCTTTATTGTGCGTCTTTCCATACGCTTCTTCTTGCTTCATTGTGCAGCCTGTCTCCTCTTGGGAAAACAATGACACGACCACAACACTGTGTCTGGCACGAGCCAAGACCTACGACTGGACGGAACGGCAGACTCGCAACGCGAGACTGTCGCACGTACAATCTTACACCAGACCAGTTTAGACTATTCCGCTTTCGCTCGCCGCTACTGACGGAATCTCCAGTTTTTACTGAGTAAAAACCGCTTCCTTACGGAAGGTTGATTTCTCTTCCTGCGCTTACTGAGATGTTTCACTTCAGCGCGTTCCCTCCCTATCTTACGATAAGGTCACTCCGTAGAGTGGGGTTATCCCCATTCGGACATCTCGGATTAATATCGCTTTTCGGCAGCTCATCCGAGCTTTTCGCAGCCCTACACGTCCTTCATCGGCATATTGTACCAAGGCATTCACTCTGCGCCCGTAATTTTCTTTTTGTACGGTCACAAAACCTAATTCAATTGTTAATGAACTATTGACTTTCGTCAGTCAATTCGTAAAAGAATTGAGGAATTTTCTCAAGAGAAAACTCCAGTATTCCTTCACTCTCTGCGTTTACGAGCAATCGTAAGCAGATTTTATTCGAACCCCTTTAGTGTGTCAACATCAATTTAGGTTCGAAAAAATATCTCCTTCTGAGTGCAGAAGTTCACGCGCGAGCGTGGGATGCCTCTGCTTCGAGGTATTTTATCAAATTTCCGAGGTGTGTGCAATGCTTTTTGGCTCCGTTATATTGGTTGCCCGCATTATTTGTTGAATGTAGCGTCTTGTGCAGTGTAGTCCCCATTCTTTCGATCTCTGAACCCTGTTACAGATTCTGGACCTGAGGGGATTCGAACCCCTGACAACCCGCATGCAAAGCGGGTGCTCTACCAACTGAGCTACAGGCCCGAGTCCCAAAGAATGGGCATGCTTGGGGTCGAACCAAGGACCACTGCATTATCAGTACAGTGCTCTACCACTGAGCTACATGCCCCTTAACAATCCTGGTGTGGCGAGAAAACCGCTCATCTTCTCCGAAAAGGAGGTAATTTCGCCGCAGATTCCCCTACGGCGACCTTGTTACGACTTAACCCCCATTACTGATCTTACCCTAAACCCTGAAAATAAATCCTCAAAATCTTTAGGTAATCCCAACTTTGGGAGTTTGACGGGCGGTGTGTGCAAGACCCGAGAACGTATTCACCGCAGCTTGGCTGATCTGCGATTACTAGCTATTCCGGCTTCATGCAGGCGAGTTTCAGCCTGCAATCTGAACTAAGGTTGGGTTTGGGAGATTAGCTTCACCTCGCGGTGTCGCAACTCGCTGTCCCAACCATTGTAGCGTGTGTGTAGCCCAAGGCATAAGGGCCATGACGACCAGACATCATCCCCCCCTTCCTCCGTGTTTTACCACGGCAGTTTCCCAAGACACTTGTAACATGGGATAGGGGTTTCGCTCGTTACCCGACTTAACGGTACACCTCACGGCACGAGCTGACGACGGCCATGCAGCACCTGTACTGCACCTTCGAAAGCTTCCTCTATTTCTAGTGGCATGCAGCAGTATGTCAAACCTTGGTAAGATTATACGATTACCGTCGGATTAAACCACGCGCTCCACAGCTTGTGCGGGTCCCCGCCAATTCCTTTGAGTTTCAACCTTGCGGCCGTACTACCCAGGCGGCCTGCTTAACGTGTTAACTTCGACACTGAATTGTCACTAAAACTCCCGAAGGAACAGTAATGCTTAATCCAACGCCTAGCAGGCATCATTTAGGGCTAGGACTACACGGGTATCTAATCCGTTTCGCTCCCCTAGCTTTCGTACATGAGCGTCAATATAAGGCCAGAGATCAACCTTCGTCACCGGCGTTCCGCGTGATATCAACACATTTCACCGCTCCACCACGCGTTCCGATCTCCCCTCCTCAATTCAAGTCAAGTGATATCCCATCCCTTCCCCCAGGTGAGCTGGGGTCTTTGAAACAAGATCCTCTTAACCGCCTACGTACGCTTTACGCCCAATAAATCCGGACAACGCTTGGGGCCCACGTATCACCGATGCTTCTGGCACGCAGTTAGCAGCCCCTTATTCGCCAAGTACCTTCCTTCCTATTCCTTGGCAAAAGAAGTTTACGATCCGAAAACCTTCATCCTTCACGCGGCGTCGCTCCATCAGACTTTCGTCCATTGTGGAAAATTCCCGAGTGCTGCCTCCCGTAGGAGTATGGCCCGTGTCTCAGTGCCATCCTGGGGGGTCGCGCTCTCACGCCCCCTACCCGTCCTTGCCTTGGTAGGCTGTTATCCTACCAACTAGCTGATGGGCCGCAGACCTCTCCATAACCGGCTTGCGCCTTTACCATACCGGAATCTCACCTATATGGGCTATCAGGTATTACCCACGCTTTCGCGTGGCTATCTCTGTGTTAAGGGTAAGTTGTCTACGTGTTACTCAGTCGTCTGCCGCTATCTTTTAAAGAATAATCAACCGAAGTTTCAAATTCTAAAAAAAACCGCTCGACTCGCATCCCTAAAGCACGCCGCCAGCGTTCGTCCTGAGCCAGGATCAAACTCTCAACTAAGGAGTCATTGACTCATGATCGAACCTGCGACATAATCGCGTTTTCGATTTATTGTTTTCTTGGGTTCGCAGAACTGAACAAACTAAGTTTATTCAGGAACGAAGTTCCAAGAAGGCAATTGCATTCATTACTCTTACGAATAACAAATACAAATTGTTTTCTTCAGTCATAATACTGCCGAAGCAGTACTACAACCTCCGATTTGTAGTATTTCTACTGAATTGGTGCGGTTTCCCGCCACACCTCGATTGTCAAGGAGCAACCCTAAGAGGGTAAATGTTCGTAATTCTAACACAAACGATTGTAGTGTCAAATTACCGAATATTTATCATTTAGGGGATCAACGCTTCTTATTTTTTTCTTAAGAGCAAGGGAATTATACACCGAGAATTAAGGTCAAGTCAAGGGCAGGATGCAAAATAGCAGGAACGTGAAGGAATACTCTGATAATTGATTGCCCAGACGGGCTTTTCGAGAGTGTCTCGAGAACCTGCTTACTCGCTTACATTGACCACATACCACCCAACACTCACACCTTCACTTTGAGGAGCAGCCAACCGAAGGACAAAACCTCCCTCAAAGGGTTCAACTGCAACTACAACTGCCTTGTTAGGTGTTACTACAACAATAGATTCTTCGGTGACCAACAGTGACTCAACGGTAAACTCGGTTTCCCCCGCGTCAATGATTACACGTCCAGCTTGCTGGTCAGAGACAATAAGATTATTTACCTTGACCCCCTCAACAGAGGCCTCAAGAGCAGTTTCCCCATCAACCGTAATCGCAAAACGATCACTTCCTTCAAGCGTAATCGTTACTGCACCTCCAATACCCTTAATTGTTGGTGTCGAAATAACAGAAGCAAGTACAGTACCAGACGTTGTCATATTTCCTTCATCATCTACAAAGAAGAGATCATTAACCGCAAGTGTGCGGGTTCGAAGCACATTAATTTCTGCGGTTGTCGCTGTTACGTTTGGAACAATAATTCCATGAGTCGATTGTATCGTTGTATCAGTAACCTGATTCCACCCCGCACTTACCGTTCCAGCAGTTGCAATAGCGGTTTCTGCAGCACCATTCTTAACAAAGATAAGCACCTTCTTCACTTTCTTCCCTCCTACGGTATCAGTTACTGTGGACCAATCTATCGCTTCTTGGGCTACAGCAACAACACCAGAACCATCCTTTTGCGCATATCCAGGCAAAGTTGAAGAAATACTCAGTAAGTCACCAACAACAACGTTGCCACCCGATCCCTCTTCTATCCACGCATATGAAGGACCGAATGTTGCAACAAGATATGGATTCCCTGTTTCATCGTACGGTGTTCTCTGAGCTTCAGGACCTGTGGCAACACCCAGGAAAGTATTTTTGTTCGCCTGTGCTGCTGCCGTTAAGGCATGAATTACTCTATTCCTTTCATCTACACCTAGTTGCGTTGCACCTGAGTATGAGACCAACAGGCCATCTTCAATTTCTGCCTCAGAACCTCCCGCCATATACATCGTCTCAGTGAAACGCACAGGATCATCAAAAATCTCAATAATAGGATTCTCCATTTCTTCAAGCACACTTTCAGGTAGTTCGGCGTCTGCTGGTGGGTCATCCTGCCAAATCTCTATTGAGTCTACACGCAACTGTTTAAGCACTGCTTCATTGGTAACAATTGAGATTTCGAATTCATGGACTACTGATGTTGGAGGCAAATTTGTTGAATGATCAGCAACAAGACGACCATCAATAAAGAATCGAGCACTTGTTGCAGTCGTCTCAACTCGCAATATATTCATTGGCAACCCAGTCGCAGGAGTCACTCCCGTATTTGTGGTTGTTGCATTACTGGCATCAGTTCTTGATACGGCTTGCCATGCGCCACCGTTTGTAGAAAGGAAGTAGGCACCCGATGTTGGAACAGCACCTGTTGAAACGGTACGCTGCATAAACCCAACATAGACTACTGAAGTTGCCGCACTCGGCAAGTTTACCTCTGTTTCAAACACTGGGTTATACGCCGTTGAAATTTGATTCACATTGTTGAAATCAATAAGACAAGCGTTTCCTGATGTTTCCCCCGTTTGCAATTGCACGACACCATTAACAGCTCCGCTGACGAACGATGCCGTACATGCACTATTGATTCCCAAGCGTAGTCCTTCCCACCAGTTTGCAGTATTTGCAGTAACGTTTGCTCGTGAGCCAATAAAATCTGTAAAGAAATAATGCCATGACTGGTTTATTCTTCCATCAACAGATAGTGTATCTAGTGGTGGCTTCGCTGCTGATGTTCCAATGCTGACATTTGAAGACTCATTAAAGGTTGTACTTGAATAGCTTCCGGTCACCGTAATTCCCGTGTCATCAAAGGTTAAAGGTTGCGTTGCTTCTACATATCCTATGAAGCCGGTTGTGTTTGGTGAGGTTGCTGCTGTTGTTCTGAAAATTCGATACCCCACTGCTCCTGGAACGGCTGTCCAGGTTATCGTATTGTAGTTTGCTCCTGTAAGAGTTGCAGGAGCACTCGTCCTTGTTCCTTCGGCAGAAAGAATTGTTTCATTCCCATGTGCATTAACCGCCGAAACTCGATATCTCCAGGTTGCGGCACCTGAACTGGTTCCTCCGACACTCGGTGCTGCCGGTGTCTGCAAGCCCATAAAAGAAGCCCCACCATAAAAGGCAGAACTTCCTGTTACCGCAAGCGTATTTGTGTACACCTCGACCGCTGTATCATTTCCGTTATCAGAAAATGCGACGTCAACTGTTAACGAGGTATCAGAAGCAATACTTACGACAGTTCGAATTTCTCCTGAAACAACAATTCTGTCGCCAACACTAACTTCAGCAAGAAAGCGCGTCCCAACTCCTGTTACTGCAGTCGACGCAATTGGATCAATCGACCCCGTAAGGGTGCGAATGGAAGCACCATATACCTCTAACGTTGCTCTTGGTTCCGCTATACCCACACCTACGCGACCATTCGAGAGGGTATCACCAGTTCCATCTAGTCCTCTTCCATAAATCATATTTCCAATATTGAGCGTATTCGACTCCGTCAAGGAAACTGCATTAATGTCTGTTCCAATCACAATATTTCGAGACCCGGTTGTGATATTGTCTCCTGCGCGATATCCGAGCAGGACATTTCCTGAACCGGTCGACACATCATACCCCGCCGCGAACCCAACTGCGACATTATTGTTACCGTCTAAGTCGTTCGCAGGGTCAAGACTATATAACGCATTCATTCCCAATGCAGTATTCTGCAAACCGTAGCGATTACTGAGTAACGATTGAACACCGAGTGCTGTATTGTTATAGCCGGTTTCATTCCCGGATAGAGCACTTGATCCAACCGCCGTATTGTAAAATCCATCCACATTACCATCCAAGGCAAAACTCCCCAGAGCAGTATTATTATACCCAGTTTCATTTGTATAGAGAGCAGAAATACCGACGGCAGTGTTTTCTGAGCCAGTGGTGTTTGCCATTAGTACTTGTGCACCAACTGCTGTATTAAATTCCCCAGTGTTCGCTATCAAGGTATAATGACCAACACCTGTATTTAAGGTGCCAGAAACGTTGGATTGTAAGGAATTTGCACCTATGGCAACATTACCACTACCGTCAACATTTTCATATAACGCCCACCCACCGATTGCAATATTTTCCCAATTATCATTCTTGTACAACGCATTATATCCAAGCGCGATATTATAGTTCCCCCCCCCACTCACTGCCATTGCGCTGTTTCCGATTGCAATATTATTATCAGCGTCATTTGACTCTGCCAATGCATAATTACCAATTCCAATATTCCCACTGCTCGTCTGTGAATTAGCGAGGACATAGTTTCCAATTGCAATATTTTGCGATGCTTGTATGGCATTGCTTAAATTTTCAATACCAATAACAACATTTCTGTAAACATCAGCACTGCTGTTATTCGACAATGAACTATACCCAATGAATACATTCTTCGAGAAATCGTCTCCAAGTCCAATCAATGAATCTCCCTTAAGGTCATAGAGAGCGAAGGCAGGCTGTGCATTCAAAACCTCAACTACAGAAACATCATCTATCGTAAACGTTCCTCCCGTAATGCCATTCCATAATCCAAAGGTCACGGTGTGTGAACCACTGAGTTTGGCCTTAAAATATTTCACAACCGTTCCATTCCCTGTCACCGGGACTTCAGCACCATCATTCCCACCATTTGACCACCAGTACATGCCATCATTTGCAATACCCGAAATAGTAAACTCAATCTTATATATTTTTCCAATCTCAGTCACAATTGAAGTACTTATTTCTGGCCAATCTTCATGCAAACCTTCATCATACGCAATGGTTACGGCATTACTACCATAAGTAGCAGAGTCTGCGAGTGTCCATCCGGTAGCACTTCCGGTAAAAGTGCCGTTCGTCACCAATTCTGAGCCATATGCAGATACTGTACTATCAATGACGAGCTTTGCGTCTCCAGAAGATGCTCCAAAACTTACCCTGCCACTTGTCTTATCAAGAAACAGCAAATCATTCAAAAACGAAATGCTTCCATTGCTCGTGCTATCAGTATCAAATCTAAGAACATTATTCTCAGCATCATAGGAAATCATTCCCTGGTCTGAGGAGGAAGCACCGATATAAATGGTGTCACCACCAAGATAGAGATCTCGGAAGCGATACGCATCAGAACCAAGGTCATAGGTATTGTTTGCACTTGGCCCAATATGTCCTGCGACTTCGAGTTTGAAATTACTCGCGGTTGTCCCGATTCCCACATTTCCGCCAGCGGTAATCGACATCTTTTCTGTATTATTGGTTATGAATGACAATCCGTAATTATCAGTAGTCCCGAGAACTCCGGTTTCACCAAAGGCATTGCCTCCAAGTTCATAACAATCAGTACATTCTCCCCCTCCTCCGCCACCTACAACGCCAGTGCCTATCGCATTTAATCGAACATTTTGCGTAATTCCTGAGTAGTTATACAAACGAACATTGTTTGCATCCAACTGTTCGATTCTGAATCCCGATTGCCCAAGCCAACTAACTCCATATTGCGTCACAAAGGTAGAGGTTTTTGCGTTGGTTCGGGCAAATTCAAAGCGCATCTTCAATTCATTTCCAGAAGCAGAGAAAATACACGAATACTCTGTTTCAGGCGGATACACCTCTGCATTTGTTGAAACAACAGTACATGTCGCAAAGGTACTGCCATCGTCAACCGAAGCTTTTACGGTAATGGTATTACCAGAATCATCGGCATCGGTTACCCCCTTTACCCAAACGACTGCTGACGCAATATTTTTTGGCAATTCATACATCTTAGATTCATAGACTGCGCTATTTAATGTTGTTTGATTGTCTGGACCGATAATTTTTGCTCCATCAGTTAATGACGCGACCAACTCAAGATGGTCACCCACCAAAACAGAAGACGTATTCTGATTTACCAATACTGGACCACCTGTAGGTACATTTGCAGACGAACCATACGTCTTGATATTAGTGTCCGCATTGAGTTGTATTTTACTGACTCTCCCATTGCTCGTGTGATTTGTACCAACATACATATATTGACGTTGCTTGTCGATTGCAACATCTCCAATAACATTTGATGTTCCGCCAAGTTGTTGGTTTGTATCTGCACCTCCGCCACCAAAGATTGTTCCATGACTTTGCAATGCACGAGATCCTGTTTCATACATTTTGCGAACATCAGCTCCACTAATCTCTGTTGCCGTCACAAATATTTCATCGAGATACCCATTGAAATACTGGACTGCAGCATTCGCATGGCGACCGATATAAAAACTTTGTGTTACATCCATGATTCCACTCGAATATGCGACGGAATCTTCTAAAACACCATTAATGTACAGGTTTAGACGAGTTCCTGTATAAACGGTTACTACATGATACCAGGTATCAAGTGCAATCGTTGTTTTGCTTGTTACAGCGTTACCTGAGGAGTTGTTTAAGGCCTGTGACAAAATTTGATTACTACTATTAAGCGTTGTTATATACCCTCCATTATTCGAAGCATTAACATTAAAACTTTTCGACATCACCACACGACTGGTTCCCGCTCCCCCTTTCGCCTGAATCCAACCACCCCATGCCCATGCGCCAGAACCGGTATAGTCAAGTTTTGAGGTACCACCACAGGAGGCATCAGTACAATAGTAGGCTTGATTGGTTCCGTTGTAACTACCTGCCTCACCTCTGACACCAGATACTGCCGTTACGGGACCACTTTCATTTGTTAATGTGTTTCCTCTCCCTGATAAATCTCCGTTCATCTGCCACATACCACGAATATCACCAAACATTTCTTCCGAAATATTACTTGTTGTATAGTATTTTGCCGATCCAAACTTTTCTGTCCCCCCATCGTTTGCTGTAGCGATTGAATTTCCACTGTTCTCCTGAATAACCGTAAGCCCACTTGCTGTTCCAACATAGAGTGTATTTGAACCGGGATCGACTAATGAGCTTCCTTCTTCCACATGAAGAGCATTGATTTGACTTACCCCTGTCGCATTGCCGAGTATCGTGGGGCCATTTAAAGACCAACCTGAAGTTGATGCACCAACCCAATAAACTCCAGTTCTATACAAAGCGAGGCTTGACTCAGTCATTAATCCATGAACATTCCTATAAACCTCGACCCGTGAAATATTGGCCGTTGAGTTACTCATTGCTGAATACAGGGAGTTGTTGTCTGTAAGCTCAACCTTACTGTGCCAAATTGTGTCGCCTATGTGCGAGCCAAGGAAAACATGAGCACTTCTTGAATCAGTTTCATTAACTACAGTTACTCCTCCATCAACTCCGCTCGCTCCTGTGGCTACCGCAATGAATTGTTTTGGAGCAACAACTCCAGTTGCAGTCCACGTATAACAATAAAAGGTAGTCGTACTGAAATTTCCGTCTGCTGCATCACTCGCAGATAATCGTTGAGTGAAACTATTATTCGTTATTGATGATGCAATGCTCGTTATTCTTTGGTTCGCTCCCGTACATTCCGCAAGCGTTCTTGGTGCAGTTGTTGTACGCGAAGCTACCGATACCGTAGAAACTGTAGGAATATTGACAAAAGTATAAGGCAGGAGAACCTGCTCACTTATTGTCGTTGCCGCAGCACCTTGAATATACCCCCATCCACTTATAGTCACCTCTTTTGTTGGATGATTTGGAATAACTGCGACACTCACATCCATTACCGCATCATGAGCCAATGACATTTCAGAGGATAAACTCGAAAAACCAAGTCCTGCGTTTCTTCGGGAAATACTTCCCCCGTATTTTGTATACCCGGCGCTGTGATGATTATAGCCATCATCCATTGAAAAACGGATTCTCGCGAAGTACCCTAGTACTTCTGTTGGTTCATTAATACCGACATAGACATTCCCGTTTAATGCTTCAATAGTACGCGCTTTGAGCAGGGTTGTTACAGGAAGCATGTTAATCGCAGTAGTTGTACCAGATATCCTCATCCATAATTTTTGGGTATCTGCATCAATAATATCGACATGATCTCGGGTTGAGATAATATAACTCCGGTCAGGAAACTCCTGTTTTGAACCTCGAATTGAAGAGGTTGGTTCAGTGAACCATGAGGCTATCTGGAACACATCTCCCGTCATATACTGTGCCCCTGTGAAAATAACACTCACGCCTGTTGACCCAAGTACCTGCGAGACACCGGGAGTAATGGTAACTCCGGACGCTGAATTCCCATTGTTATCTGTCCAGTTGAACGTAAAAGGACTCGTAATTGTAATAAGAATTGGTCGTGGGTTACTTGAATATCTCCCGATTGCTTTGATCAGTGAACCATTATATGTTGTGCTGAGATTCTTCCCTGCTGAAGACAATAATACAACTCCATTGTTCCAATTCGGATCAATACCCAATTCAACCTGCACCTCAGGGGAACTATCTTCAGAAAGCTCGTAATAATATGAATCCGTAACCACATTAGTTCCCAAATAATTGTTTCCTGCGGTATCGGTAGTTGAAGAGTTGAGTGTTTGATTACCCCATAACCCAATTCTTCCTGTTTGTTCACGATAACCACCAAGTGATTTATGAGGATCGAGCAACTGCATAGAGAATACACTTGTTGTTACGGTAGAGTCGGTCTTTGTTTTGTCTTCAAAGGTATCGAAAAAGATTCCCTGGTCCAAAAGGTTACTGGTATATGCGCCCGTTTCCGCAATTTGCCGATACATTTGTGCCGCCTGATAGTAACTTTCTCTCGTAGCATGTCTACCTTCCCACGCAATTGCTGGTGTATATGTTGTATCTAACTGTTTCCAGACTGAATCTGAGAAAATCCAGCCCATTGCCAATATGTCGTTTGTATCAAAACCATGCTCAATATTGAGGTACGAGCCATTCGCAAGAGATGCATTTGACGCTGTAAGTATTGAATTCCCCGTTAAATCCTGCCAACTGAGCGTGCCTGCTGTATTAACCAATACACCATCTGCGGACGCTGTTGGCAAGGTATAGGTAATATTCCCAGACTGGTCGCCCCCTTGGAATACTGTGTAAAATTCTGGTGAACCTCCCCCTTCAAGAATTCCCAAGGTTCCAGCAACCGAAAGTGTTTGTCCAGGCGTTGCCGTACCAATACCTACCCGACTTTCTGATTTATCGAGATACAAAACATTAGTAAAGAATGCGATATCTCCATTGCTTGTGCTATCTGTTGAA
The DNA here is from genome assembly GCA_030583685.1 of Candidatus Dojkabacteria bacterium. Classification (GTDB taxonomy): domain Bacteria; phylum Patescibacteriota; class Dojkabacteria. The sequence goes on from CP129470.1 coordinate 397,730, forward strand.
AAATTGAAAATGTTTGCAGTCGTATTGTACGAAATAATCCCCTGATCTGTTGCAGAAGTACCGATATAGATACTTTCTCCGCCAAGATAGAGATCTCGGAAACGATATGAATCTGAGCCAAGGTCATAAGTATCATTTGCACTTGGTAACAGACTTGAGGTCATACTAATGACCCCTGATGTCCCAATTGAAAGCCGTTCAATATTGTTTGTGATGAACGAAAGCGCATAATTATCTGTTGTTCCAAGAACTCCTGGTTCGCCAAAGGCATTCCCATCCTGTTCAAAACACGCGGCACAACTCGTTACTGTTTCCCAACTTAATACCCCTCCTGTATTCGTTAATACTCCATTTACCGAAGTCGTTGGAAGGGTATAGGTGATATTGCCAGACTGATCACCTCCCTGAAAAATGGTAAAGAACTCAGGTGACGTTCCCCCTTCAAGAATTCCAAAATTCCCCGCTATGGAAAGCGTTTGCTGAGGAGCATACACCCCGATTCCGACATTTCCCCCAAAATAGTTTGTTCCCCCTTCGGAATACAACGCAAAGGAATCTCCCGATGCTGCATCTTCATAATTGCTAATATATAAACCATACAGGTAATCCACATTCATCGTTCCATATGAGCCATGTCCAATCATAATTCCATATACTTCACTGCTGCCAGTCGGTTGTGCACCATAGTAATTTGTTTCTACATTCAAACCAATGAAGTTTAAACTTTCTTCTGCATCTTGGAACATTTCAACTACCGTTTCCTGACCAGTTAAATGTGCGACTCCAACATTTCCAGCAGAAACAGAGCTCACAATTCCGAACCCGTCCACGTAATCCGCATACCCAAGATACAGGGAGAATACTGCAGCATCACCGCTCAAATAATTCGAATATGCTAAGCCATTTCCATATGCCTCGACATGAGCACGAATACCATTATAGTATCCCTGATCTTCTATATTTTCACGATAAATGTCGACGATCATACCTTGATATTCCTCTTCTATTTTGTCTAGGCCATATGAGTCAATTCGCAATCCGGTGCCCCATGAGGTATCAGTATTATGAACAACATGCAATTTCGCCTCTGGTACTGCCGTGCCAATTCCGACATTTGCATAATCGTAACCACCTCCCGCCGAAAAGATTACTTCCCCACTGCTATCCCGCGCAAGAAACGCTCCCGGGAATGTAATTTCTCTGAATGAAACATCATCAAGAGTAAACGTGCTGTTTTCAGTAGATGGATTATTTGTACCAAAGTATACACCACCGTTAGTTCCGTCTTCTCTTGCAAAAAATATAACCTCGTAGGTGCCGTTCGAATCAAAGGAATTGACAAAACTTGTCGAAACAAGTTCCAGATTAACTAGTTCAATTTGAAGTATAGCGTCAACAGTACTCACGCCAGAAAGCGTAAATTGTAAGCGGTAATACTTCCCTTGCACAATGGTATATCCTTCCTGCCAAAGTTCACTATTCCCTCCGCCATCTGTAGTTGTGAGTATTACATTATTACTTCCATAGGTTGTACCACCATTTGTATCCCATCCGGTCAATCCTCCGGTAAAAGTACCGTTTGTAACTAGTTCAGTGCCGATAACCTCAAATGGCTTGGCTTGTACATCAAGCGTTGCACGTGGAGAAGAAACACCTATTCCGAGTCTTCCTGTCTCAGACAAAATCATTGCAAGGGTATCGTTTGTGATAAATTCAAGCGCAAAGTTATCCGTTGTTCCAAGAACCCCTACTGCTCCAAACGCATTCCCGTCTTGTTCAAAACAAGCAACACAACCACCTCCTGCAGTTTCCCAACTGAGCACCCCACCCGTATTCGTCAATACCCCATTTGCAGAAGCCGTTGGTAAGGTATAGGTAATGGTTGCAGACTGGTCACCCCCCTGAAAAATGGTAAAATATTCTGGGGAGCTTCCTCCTTCCAAAATCTTGAGGTTCCCAAAGACGCCCAATCCTGAACCGTCAAGCGAAGCCATATGCTTATTTTCACCATTAACAAGCGTCGAAAAGAGTAACTGTCCATCCTCCGAACCCGCTGAAGGATCTATTGCTAGCGCACTCATCGCAGCATAATCCGCATACGACGGTGGCGCACTGTCATTATAATAGTAAATATTTCCATCACCAGGACCATAGTAGCTTCCTGCAAAAACCACGCCCGTGTCCGTATCGATTCCTAAGCTCACAATTTCGTTTGCAGACGCGTCATACGACAAGGTCCATTCACCTGAGGAGTCACAACCGGTAGAAACAGAACATACATAAATATAGCCTACGTCTCCCGTAGCAGCATACATCCTTCCGTGTACAGGATCATACGCAAGTGCATATATCCAATCTGACATATCTGAATACACTAAGTTCCAATCTCCTCCTGCGTCACAATTCGTAGCCGTGTCACATCGATAAAGATCATTCTCTGTGGCAGCGTACAGCACATCATTATCTGTATCTACACCGATTGACGTTACGTTTGCATTCGGAAGATCGACGGATAGTGTCCAATCGGTATCTTGATCACAACCGGTCGACGTTTCACAGCGATACACTCCCGCAGAATATTTTGTTCCTGCATAAAGGACACTGTTTGCGGCATCAAACGCGAAAGAATCAATCCCACTAATTCCTGAAATATCATAAGGGGCAGTCACCGTAAAATCACCTGAGGCATCACATCCTGTCGCGGCAATATCACATCTGTGGACATATTTCAGGGTCGCATTATCTGTTCCAATATAGAGCACCGAGTTATTAGTATCCACGACGAGTCGCTGTCCATCATCATCACCAACCGAATAAACTGAGGTCCACTCCCCGGGAATATCACAACCAGTTGTCGTATCACAACGAAATATATTTTGCTCTCCTAACGCAAACAACAGTCCACTTGTTGGATCAAAAACAATACTTCGTATCGAATTATCAGGGTTTGAGGCTTCATACACCTCTGCCCAATCTCCAGAGGAATCACACCCAGAAGACATTGGACAACGAAGGATAACCGGGTCCCATGCAGTTGTCGCATACATTACTCCGTTTACGGAATCATACGCAAAAGCCAAGACATCCTCAAAGGGGGTAGCGTACGACGTCTGCCAATTTGGCGTCGATACATTTTGTGCGCGAAACACATGTGTCCCAAAAATTGTGTTTGTTCCTGGATTCCCAAGGAGCGTCGTTCCAAAAACGACTGGCCCAACCGTATCTGCCAGGGTCAGTTGATCAGTTGGCGTAGTCGTTCCAATTCCCACATTTCCACTAGAAGTAATGACCATTCGAGCGATACTGTCAGTTAGGAATGAAAGCCCATACGCGTCTAACGTTCCTAAAACACCAGGAGCTCCAAACTCATTTCCTCCTTGTTTAAAAAAACTGTTATGAGTGAAGGCGTTACCGGCACCATCAGTCAATGCTTGTGCTCGCAATGCGACGGGAACTGCAGTAATTGGCTTACGTGTGGAAAAAACCTCCTCATATCGATGGGTTGCAGGAGAACAATTTGTATCGCTACTATCACCAGTATTGCCATTTGCATCAAAACAAACCTGTAAGTAAAGATCTGCATTATCAAACACAGTTGAACCAAAAGGCGTCACTGAACCCAATTCAACACTCAAAATTCCGTCCGTTACTGTCAAAGAACGATCCTCTGACCATACCGCCGTTCCTCCAGTACTGACGGTGTATAACAAAAATCTAAAATTGTAAGTATCATTGGGAATATTGGTTCCATCTGTGTTCACCAATTTACTTTGAAACGAAATAGTGTCTGTGGTTGCAGCAAAAACGAATTGAGGAAAGAAGATAGACACAACAAACAAACAGATGAACAGGGGGAGTATCAGTGCGGCCGGGGCTCGCCGACTTGCTTGCTTCATTAATTAAATATACTAGAGTTATACACCAAAAACAAGTGGATAAGTGGGTAACTTTTAACACTTTTTGCACTTTCGTGGAACAGTTTCCTGTCGCAGTAAACCCTATGTTTCACGATAAACTTGTTCTAGTTGCAGCAATCAATATGCGTAAAATATAGAACATTACCGTTTTTCGGGAAAATATTTAAGAAGAAAACTGCGCCCGGTAGGAATCGAACCTACAACCAACAGATTAGAAGTCTGCTGCTCTATCCGTTGAGCTACGGGCGCATAGATAATTATATCAAAATTCACGAAGAAATGTCATTACTACGCCAGATCAGCGAGAGCATACTGCTTGGTTAAATCACGAAAACTCACGCTAGATAAATCAGATTCTTGGTAACCAAGAAGACTTGCCGTTTCAATCACTTTTTGTGCAGAGTCTGCTTCTATCTCCAATAGCGGAGGAATGACCGCGTATGCACCAAGATGTTCATCAATTACGAGCGTCGCTCCATTCAGCGCATACGACTCTCTATACTTTGAGAAATCATGCGTTACCGCATACCCCAAAGACAGGAAAATTTCATGAGTCGTCGCAAAATCTGAAACAATAACCTCTCTCTCATTTCTTTGCCGTATTTGAGTATGTGTGCTATCAATGACCTCTTTATACGCAATCCTCGCCTCCTCACCTTCTAATCTCAAACGCAAAGTTCGAAGCTTATTTTCCGCAACAGGGAGCTTGAACAAAATGGTTCGATACAGTTTTTTTGAAAGAAATATCCCCCCAGCTCGCAACAACTTCTTTCTTTCAGCAGAAACATCAATATTCATGACTTTCGATTCAATTTCTATCATACCGAAGTATAGACATCTGCTTCCAATTTTTCAACCTTTCAATACAGCAAACCGCGACCCAGGTGGAAGTATATTACTCTTTTTGGTATAATACGAAGTATAAATTTTATCCACCCGATATGGTACTTATTCCAGATGTCCCTTCCCTTATCCTCAATCTCCCGATAATCATATCTCTCATTGCGATAACTCGCTATATGATCGGTTTTAAAACATGGAAAAATTACCCGGTTGTCGTCCTTACGCTTGCATTTTACTTGCTCCATCTCACTACTGAATCACTTCTTGCAACAGCATTATTATGGGTATTCTTCCTTATTTCGGTTATTGGTTCGGCCTTTGGTACTCGATATCTGCTCAGGCACTTTAAAATCAATTACTATGCACGAATCGCAACAATGTATCTTGCAGCAATGACCTTTACCCTTTTTCTCATTTCGATTCTTGCCTTAAGCACCATGAAAGAATGGGTACTAGACCACAATTTTGCCCTTGCTGTATTTCTTATGGGCACAACCATCGACGAACTCGCAACTCTTCACTTTAAAAAGGGCTCTCAAGAGCTCTTGCGACGAGTAATTACTACTCTTGGGCTTTCTGTCATTATGGGATTACTACTGACGTGGACATGGTGGAATCAGTTACTGGCAACTCATCATGAAATTCTTCTTTTTGTTCTCGTTATTGACCTTATCGTTGCATTCTGGACTGTGGCTCGATTAACCGAAATCGCTCGATTTGGCTCAATTCTCAAAGACTAACACTATGATCGACTTCCCCCTCACCGAATTCTCCAGAAAAATTCTTGGTATTAACAGCCGTAATTTAACATATATTCGAAAACTGAATCCTCCAAAATACAAGTATATCGCGGACGACAAACTTCTCACCAAAAAAATTCTCGAAAGGAACAAAATCAGAACACCTGAGTTATTCAAGATTATTCGCACAAAAGAACAACTCGAATATATTAACTGGGCAGCACTGCCAAAAAGTTTCGTCATCAAACCAAATCGAGGGACACATGGTTCAGGAATTATTGTCTTCTATGGAAAGAAAAAAGGGAAACTTGCATGGATTACTCCAAATATGGAGGTTATTGATGTCGGCACAATCAAACAACATATCATGGATATTATTGACGGTAAGTTTTCAATCGATGGACGGCGAGATATAGCCTTCTTTGAGGAAAGAGTCTCAAATCATGCAATTTTGAAACCATATGCCTACCGAGGAATCCCCGATATCCGCGTTATTGTCTACAACTCCTTCCCCATTATGGCAATGTTACGTCTTCCCACTCGAGAATCTCGGGGTACTGCAAACTTACACGCAGGTGGTATCGGAGTCGGTATAGACATTGGTTCAGGAGTGACGACAACTGCTATTCACCGCAAAGGTTTTGATCTGATCGGAGATCGCTACAATTTAATTGAAGAAACCATTGACGAGCCAAAACTCACCTTTAAAGGACTAAAGATTCCCTATTGGGATAAAATTTTAGAACTTGCAATCAAAAGCCAACAAATTTCTAAGCTTGGTTTTGTTGGTGTCGATATTGTGATTGATAAAGAAAAAGGGCCTATGATCCTTGAATTAAATGCTCGTCCAGGACTCGCTATTCAACTTGCAAATCAAGAAGGAATGCTCGAGCGAATTACCCAAGTGAAACGATTCAAACAGAAGAAAACAACAGAGAAATATATCGCAATTGCAAAGAATTTATTTGGAGGTGAAATCGAAGAACAAGTCGAGAATTTGACTGGTCGAGAAATCATCGGTCTCGTCGAAAGAGCCAGTGTCTCTCCGTCTCATGAAGTTTACGAACAGTTAAAAAGGTCAACAAAGAAGAATATTCCCTTGCCAAAGGAATCAGTTAAATCAAAAATTGATTCAGGTGCCTTAAAATCTGCTATTGATTTCAACCTTGCGGTTGCCATCGGATACAAAGAGCTCGTTGGAATTAAAGACTTAATCACCACTCGATACCATACCTTAAAGGAAGCACACGCTGTCAAAGATGCATGTGATGCACGCTTAGAGAAACGTGAGTTTGATACGATAAAAGATTTCGTCGTAGTGAAATCATCAAATGGATATACCGTTCGAGCTGTTATCGAAGCACAAATAACACTTGGCTCTGTGACAAAAACATACAAACTCAACGTGAGTGATCGATCTGATTTACTTTACCCAATTATTATTGGAAAAAGAGATTTGAAAGAATTTCTCATCGACCCGATACGAGTATTTACCATGAGACAGTCATAAGTTAATACAGAAAGCAATGTCAAAAAAGATTGCTATATTGATTCAAAAAGGCTTTAGTAATAAATTCGAGCCTCAAGCGCTTCAAGCTGCCTTTACAAAAGCAGGATGGCTTGCAGATATCATAACCATCGAAGATGTTTATGCTGTTTATAATGACGAAGGAGATTTTTTTGCTCACAAAACACATGGTGACCTCGCGAAGTACGATGTCCTGTTGGTAAGGGAGGTTTTCGCCTATTTCAAATATGCTCTCAACATTATTAGTTACCTCAAAAAACACGGAAAGGTTGTTGTTGACAACAATCTTGCCAGTGAAAAAATGATGATTAACAAACTGATTGATGGACAAAGAATTGTCCAGGCTGGACTTCCTTTTCCGAAGACATATCACGCACATACTTTAGAGAACTACCTAGCAATGATTCCTCGAATTGACAAGGAAGTTGGATTTCCCGTTGTTATCAAACACCGATCGAGTGGAAAAGGTGCAAAAATTTATAAACTCGAAGATCGTCTTGATTTAGAAAACACCCTTACTGATCTTCAAGAAGAAAACAAATTGGGACGATTTTATATTCAAGAATATCTACCACTTGCAGCAGATTACCGTGTTCTCGTGGTTGCCGATCAAGTCGTCGGTGCAATGCTACGAATACCAAAGAAAGGTGATTTCAGAGCTAATTTTTCGCTTGGAGGTACTGTCGAACCTGCAGAACTTACCGACGAAATGAAAGACTTGGCAACAAGGGCAGCGCAGGCAACAAATGCAAACTTTGGTGGTGTTGATATTGTCTACACTACCGATAAAAAACCGTATCTTCTTGAGGTCAACAGAACTCCAGGATTTGAAGGATTTACAAAGGCACATGGAATTGACGTGGCGAAGATGTTCGTAGATTATGTTACTCAGAAGGTTGCGTAGCATGAAACTCGCAATAATCGGCAGAAATCCATATTACGAAAGTGACCGAATCCTCTACGAAGCACTCAAGCGAGGCCACGAAGCGGTGTTTCTGTCAAAGAATAGGATTGTTGAAACAACTCTTTTCAATGGTGGTGCATTTGGTATCTATTTCACTGTTCCGAGCATTGAAGAGCAAATCAAATTCGAGGAACAATTCCCAGACTGGAAACCAATAACACTCGCTCCGCCACAAGAGTTTCTTGCAAAATACGAAAAAAAGAATCTGCTCGGTAAAGTAACACTCACACCCACCACAAAATTTTATGACATTCGCTATTTTGATGCCTTTCTCTTTAGAGAGATCGCAAAAACACTTGAGTGGTCAACAATACTAGCCAACTACCTCCTGTCCTATAAGAAGACAGTAGTCGATGAGAAAATTGGGAAAGGTATGTACTATAAGTCCAAGCACGGCACCTTCTACAAAGCGAGCACAGACGGTTTTCCTTACGTTAAATCGGTTGCTGCAATTTCTAAGCAGATGCTATCTGATATACTTGACTACCTTTCTTACCCAATCATCGTTAAAAAGTCAGAAAGTTCCAAGGGACTCGGTGTTTTTAAGTGTACAAGTAAAAATGACGTTTTTTCGCTTTTAGAAGAAGAGAAACTCGCTGTTAGCGAAGTGCTTGTTCAGGAACTAGTCGATTACCGCGGTGATATTCGAGTATTTGTTGTCGGAGACGAAATACTTGGTGCAATGCGTCGTGAACCGCAAGCTGGCCAATGGAAAGGAAACGTTGCACAAGGTGCTGATGCATACCCGATAGAAATCGACAACTCTATACAGCAACTTGCATTAGGTGTTGTAAAGGCTCAGGATGCAGAAATCCGAGGAGTCGATATTATGCTCCCCAAAAGTGGCCCGGTACTCATTGAAACAAACAGTGCTCCGCAATTTCAAGGGTTTGAAAAGGCTACGGGAGTAAATGTTGGTCAAAAAATTGTTGAGTACATCGAAAAAAAACATGAAAAACTTTCCAATTCTTAAAACTTCACATCCAAAACTTACCCTCGAACCACTTTCTCGTACGCACCTCCCCTTTCTTGTTGAGTTACTGAATACAAAAGAAATCCAAGAGACTTTATCGAGAGTCCCCATAAGAACAACCAAAGAAAAGCAGGAGAGGAATTTAGATAAAATGTACGAGGATTCACCACCAAAGGAAATCACTTATATTCTCACGCTCAAGAAATTACTCACCAAGCAGTATATTGGATACGTTAAGATTAAGCTTATAGATTGGGAGGTGATGAGCTGCTATCTTTCAGTTGCAATCCTTCCTGACACTCGTTTTCGGGGGAAAGGGTACGCACAGGCGGCATATCATTCATTTTTTGACTACTTGTTTTCTCTTGGTATGGTTAAAATATACGGAAGAACATATGAGCAAAATATCCCCACAATTGTTCTCAATGAAAAAACCGGATTCGAGTTCATCGGCAGACAGACACAATTTATCCTGTATAAAAACAAAACAAGTGCTGATGCACTTCTTTTCGAACGAAAAAACCCAACTGCTCCTATTCAGTACCCCTATTTCTATCAGGAACAAGAAAGGGCGATAAGCACAATTTTACTTAACATCTACAAAGAAAGAACAAGCACAGAACCTGATATACAGAAAATCCGTGCTCTTGCCGAACAGCTTAGCGCTGCACCCAAAGATAAACTACTTCCTCCTTTACAAAAATATTGCGAAAACTTAACCCACGAAATCCAAATCGAACTACGTAATAAGCTTCTCAAGCACACTACCTCTACATTTCAAAAAATGCAAATTGCAAATGCGCTTACATTAAAACTCCCAATTCTTGCTTATCCAATTACCAACGAGCAATTTACGCAAGGCGTTAACATGACGGTCTCTATTACAAAACAGATCATCGCCGGTATTCCGTTTTCAAACGAGTTATCTAACGAGATTATAAATTCCGCCCTCTACGGAGGATACACCCCAGAAAATTGGAATTATCTCCGATTCCTTTTTCTCGGGAGAAAAAATATGACCAAAGAAATTATCACCGCGCTACCAGCAATCAGTAAAGGCATATAGTCATCATTACTCTCATCCAGGACTGACGAATAACTCTGTGTGCCGAGTATTGCATTTCCAGTTACTTCTTCTATTGACACTGTATTTGTCTGAATTGGTTGTGGAGTATATGCTTTTTTTACCGACGAACCAGACTGAGCAGTCAACATGCTATCTGCCAGCCCTAGTCTTTCTCCACACTCATTGGGGTTATTTTCAACTACCTCTACCATTACTATCGCTGTATTATTTTTAATAGTATTGCTTGCTATTAAATCCATTAACTCTGCTTTATAGTTGTTTACAATACGGACAGTGTAGTTATTGTGCTGAAACAGATTCTTTACAGTTTCAATAACAACACCAACTATTTCTTTTTCGTCAAAGCCTTTTACTGTTATTTTCAGTAGCTGCACGCTCGCTATTATCCCTTTGCAACTTCGTCCTTCTTCTTCAACGTATACACTTTTTTCATAATCAGAGATTTGCAGTTGATGCATTGCTATTTCTTTGTTTTTAAATAGTACTCTCAGGTCAGCAGTTTCTTCTTCCAGATCAATACCAACAGGAATAGACATGCTGAATGTAAAGACTTCTCTTTCCCCTTTTGCAAGTTTAGAGCTTGTTTTAAAGGTGATTTCGCTGTATTCGGGGCTATCAATAACACTTGTCCCTGCGGGAAAATCTGTTAATACAATGTATTCTTTAATATATCGTGGATAGCGCAGAGTAAATTGCGGAATTACAATTTCGTTTTCTCCATAATTTTCAACCATAATCTTAATTGTGTTATCGATATCAGTTGTAATACCTGCCTGATAAAGAGAAGGAAGCGGACAATTAGGCTTTTCTAGTACTTTTTGGTAAGGAAGACGCGTGATACAGCTTGCTCCGCCTTCCCCAATCTGTGTTATTTCGGATACAGGCGCGGTATATTGATAATTTCCACTATCTACATCATCACGCGCGAGCAAAAAACCAAATGTGTCTCCGTCACCTTGCGTATGACTCTGCTCACGAACAGAGAGACATCTTGTCGTTGAACTTGTGACCAAAAGCGACATAGCCTCAGGAACGTCCTCGTATGCGTGAAATGACATGAGTACCTGTTTTGTTTCACCCGGAGAAATGGATTGTGTCGTTGAATTATTTGGTAATTGTATACGCTCCGTCATCGCACCAACATTCTTGATACCCAATACAACCCTCGCATACTGCGTGTATTCACCACAAGTATCTACCCTCGAAACAATTTGCAAAGGATCTCTTACTCGAAAACTACCAATACTCAGCCTCCCCTGTCCTGGAAGAAAATTTCCTTGATGGGGGAACTGCATACTCATTCCACCTTTAGTTCGCAGTAATCCATAAGAGTAATAGGCAACATTACGGTATTGTCCAGGAGAAACCGCAATCACATCTGCAAGCCGATCAGTACTCTCATATTGATCCAAAAACCACCAAATATTCTTTATTGCGACCGTGTGTTCCGTTTCGTTAGACCAAAGAAGATCAACAATGACCTCATCGCCTGGTATTAAACCAACACTCTCACCCACTTGACTACCTCTCTGATACACACTCCCAAAACGAGTAAACACCTGCGAAAAAGAAACTGCTGTGACATCTTTTCTCTCTGATCCACTCCTCCGAATATCCGGCGGTAAACTAACTCCTCCTGTGTCATTCTCCTGAAAGCTTAACAAGATCCCCGCGTAAAATCTGTTTTCCTGGAAAGAGCCTGTAGGATAAAAACTATCTGCCGAGACGGGAGGTAGTATTTGCCAGAAACACCAAACCACTATCAACACAATGAAAAATAGTTGTAAACGCATCCGGTCAAATTGCGAACACATAATGTCCTATTCTCGCTGGACAATATTAGTCCATACTTATTCACAATACTATGTTTCAGTCATGGCATTCTCGGTTCCTGCTGACAATAAATCGTGAAACGTGATTATCATATCCGACTGTCAGTCATACAGTCCGACTAGGCCGTGGAACATATTAACAACATATAGTATAAGTGCGCTAATAACGCCTAATACTATAAGGATAAGATCTGAGACGATAGGAATAGGTCTCACGAAAACAGATAGGTAGCCAAGTATACTTGCCCACTCTATTAAGATGCTTACACAAAGTCCGACCAAGACGCCGATTGGGCGAACTTCTCCAAACAGTAACCACGTTACAGGAACGACACAAAGCCAAATTACTATCGACCCAATTACTTCTCGCATTACTTTGTTTTTCCATACTTTTGTAATCGTCGGGGCGACTGAGTAAACACCGACACTTGCGGCACTGACCAACCAAAATCCGGCATCTAGAAGATATTCTGGAAACAAAAGGAGAAGTACTGTAAGCGCACTCACAAAATACCCTTTCCCAAGCTTGATTCCAGCACTTTGCGCCACAATATTGAACAACACCATAACAATTGCTCGATATAAGGAGACGGCCTCCCCTACAACCACAAAGAGTGCCAAGAGGGTCCCAATTTCAATGAGATTTCGAAACTTTCTTCTCAATTTACCTGTGATATGCTGAAGAATCCTTTGCAAATATACAATATTTATTCCCGATATCGCTACAATATGCAGCATCCCTAACTCCTTCATCATTTTTTGAAGATCAGTAGGGATTTCAACCTCCCCAAAAAGCATGCTCGTCAGCAAACCGCTCTGTTTTGGCTGTAATCTAGTAGAAAGCCAAGCATAGTGTAAAAGTCTCACCTGATGTCCTTGGTTAAGAATTTGATAGTAAATTGGCAACGGAATTTTTTCCTGAGTATACACTCGTTCACCCTTTCCAGAGAATACTCCAAATCCCGAAACACTCGTAACTTTAACAACTTGAGGTGCATACATTGGCGGACATACGCCGAAACAAGAGACATACAATCGACTCGTTACCTGACGTTCTCCACACCGAGTAATCTTCACTTGGACTCCTCGCTCATACTCTTTAATCACAACACCGTGACAGAACTCGTTGACATAAATAACATCTGGCACGAATACTGTGGCTCTAACGCCAACAAGCAGTAAGATGACTGTGACTTGTCTCAATAATGAATAACGAAAGATACTCAACAACAAACTTGCAGCTATGCCACAACATACTACTGCAGTTCCTCCCATTTTTTGGGCTCCCAGTACTGCAATAAGTAACGCGACAAAACATACAATATGTGGCACAACAAAAGTAAATAACAAGAATTATGATAGACTAAACAATGAGATATTTTGGAGCCCATGTGTCCGTGGAAGGTGGACTTGTCAATGCAATATCTGCAGCAACCAAACTTTCCATTAACACTATTCAAATCCACCCTTCAACGCCGCAACGCTGGATCACGAAAGATATTGATACTGCCGGAATTGAGTCAATGGTTAAAGGACAAAAGAATTCTCCCGTGAAAAAGCTTTTTGCACACGCAATATATCTAATCAACCTCGCACAGCCTGATAAACAAAAATTTCATCTTGCAAAACTAGCTCTTGTTCACTACCTCAATTTTATGAAAGATATCGAAACTATCGCAACTGCATACAACAGTGACCTACAGGCAGGAGGAGTTGTTGTGCATGTAGGAACGGCCATTCACTATCCAAGCAAACAGGATGCCTTGGAAAGAATTCTCAAAGGAATCAATTGGGTGCTGTCAGAAGCACCAAAAGGAAGATTGCTTCTTGAATCGAGTGCGGGAGCAGGTCAAGTCATTGGAAGCCACCTCGCCGACTTGGCTTGGCTACGAGAAAAGGCGGACCAACCAGAACGTATAGGATTTACCCTTGATACAGCCCACATGTTTGCTTCAGGATATGACTGGACACATGTTGATACTGTCATTCATCAAATCGAACAAGAATTACCACTCAACAAAGTCGAATTACTCCACCTCAACGACTCAAAAGTACCCTGTGGCTCTCGAAAAGACAGGCATGAAAATCTTGCAGAGGGATTAATCGGGGAAGTCGCACTGCGTCAAATCGTCTCACATCAAAAGCTCTCTCATATCCCCCTTGTCTTAGAAACCCCTCGTATGAAGAACCTTACAGAAGCCGCAATTGATATTGATAAACTCAGGTCTTGGATTACCTCACCACAAAGTTGACCGCTTTCCCAGGTACATAAATCACTTTGGCGTACCCCTGCGACAAGTACTGAGGCGCCGCTTGCGTTGCAAGTGTCACCACATCAGCTTCTGTTGCATTACTCATGACAGAAATTTTTGCACGCAATTTGCCATTAACCATCACAGGGAGATCAATTTCTGAATGTACCTCTTGCGTTACATCGGCAATCTTCAATTCTTGCTGATGAACACTTCCCTTCTCTCCCAATACTTCCCAAAGTTCTTCTGAAACATACGGAGCAAATGGAGATAAAAGAATCAAAAATTCCTTTATGATTTCGTAAGGCCACGGATTTTTTTCGTAAGTATTAAGAAATTCCATAAACGAAGCAACGATTGTATTAAACTTCAACAAAACGATATCACCACGAACGCGTTGTTTTAACCGAGAAAGTCCAATGCTAATTCCATTTTCCCCCACTTCTTTATCCCTATTCACCACCGTACATTCTTTTTTGAGTTTTTTTATGAGTTTTACAACAAATCTGTGAACTCCGATAACACTCCTCTCATTCCATGGGGTTACTGACTCATATGGACCGATAAACATGAGGTAGAGTCTCACAACGTCTGCACCGAATTTCCCAACGACTTCATCTGGATTAACCACATTACCCCACGATTTACTCATCTTCCGATTGTCTGGCCCAAGGATAATGCCATGATTTCTTCTTTGTTTGTACGGCTCAACACCAGGTACAGCGCCCAGATCCGACAGGAATTTGTAGATAAATCGAGAATACAGTAAGTGTAGCGTGACATGTTCTTGACCTCCATAATAGATATCGACCGGCATCCAATAGGAGGCGATTGTCTGATCAACAAGTTTTTCCTTATTGTGTGGATCTAAATACCTAAGAAAATACCAGTTTGAACCTGCCCAGTTTGGCATAACGTCAGTTTCTCTTCTAGCCTTTCCACCGCATGAAGGGCACGAAACTTGAATCCATTCGTCAGCTTTCTCTAACGGAGAACTTCCATCTTCCCCCATTCGATAATCGGCCAACTTTGGTAATGTGACAGGCAATTGATTCATTGGTACAGGGTTCCAACCACACTGCTCACAATGAACCATGGGTGTTGGTTCGCCCCAATAATGTTGCCGAGAAAAAACCCAATCATGGAAACGATAGACCGTTATCTTTTTTCCCCATCCTTTTTCTTCTAAGTAGTCCATCATTTTTGTTGTCGCTTCATGTATTTCCATTCCGTCTAAAAATCCGGAATTTATCATTACCCCACTTTCCTCTTGAACTTGTGACTCTTGCGTAATTTCGGACTCATCTCCTCCCTCTGTGGTTACTACTCGAACAACCGGCAAGTTCATCACTTGTGCAAACTGGAAATCTCGCAAGTCATGTCCCGGTACACCGACCAACGCCCCCGTACCAAAATCGACCAACACAAAATCAGAAACACATAAAGGCATTTTTGTTCCGGTCAGTTGATTCAAACAATAAAGACCCGTATTTACGCCAGTCTTCTTCTTTCCTTCTGCCTCTCTTTGCTCTTTTGTCTTTCGTGCCGATGTATTTTTATACTCTAAAACGTTTTTCTTTGTTACTTCATCCATATATTGTCCCAACTCTTCGAGGATTGCGTGCTCAGGTGCGACAACGACAAAGGTTGCACCAAAATTTGTTTCAGGTCGAGACGTAAAACACGTTACTTCTGAAACTTTCTGTCCATCTTCCGTTACCACGTCGTAAGTAATATTGACACCATACTTCTTTCCTATCCAATTTTTCTGCGCGGCTTTTACTCCATTGGGAAAATCAACCGTATCTAAATCTGCCAAAAGACGTTCCGCGTATGCGGTAATTCGCAACATCCACTGCTCAAGGTCTCGTTTCTCAACGAGTGTCCCACAACGTTCGTGTGTACCATCACCAAGTACCTCTTCATTTGCGAGTCCCGTTTTACACTTTGGACACCAAGAGACAGGCATTTTTTTCTTAAAGGCAAGACGTTTCGCATCTTTATACTCGGTAATTGCACTCTCACCTTTTTGCCTGACTTCGTCGGGAATGGGTAAATCTGACATTGGTCGTGCTTGTCCAACTCCTCCATCTTTTCTTGCAAAAGTACCATCGTACCAATGCTCGTATAACTGAACAAAGATCCATTGCGTCCACTTATAATACTCTGGAGAAGATGAATCGATTTCTCTTTCCCAATCAAAAGCCAGTCCCAATTCTTTCAATTGACGACGAAATGTTGTAATACTTTCTGCTGACACTTCATGAGGATCTTTTCCAACCTTGATTGCGTGATTATATGTTGGCAAGCCAAATGCGTCCCACCCCATCGGATACAGGACATTGTACCCAAGCAATCGATGAAAGCGTGAGTATGTATCAAAGAGTGCATAATTCCAACAGTGCCCCATATGTAAACCGCTCCCACTTGGATACGGCAATTCAACTAGGGCATAGAGTTTCGGTTTTTGCGAAAAGTCTTCCGCGCGTGCGAGAGAAAGTCCTTCCCAACGTTCGTTCCATTTCTTTTGTATTGATACAAAATCGTATCCTGAGCCAGAGGTGTCTTTCATCTCTTTCCTAGAGTAAACTTACTTCTGTAATTATATACAAATTTCGCAAATAATTCATTGATGTTATACTATCACTATGATTCGAGCAGCAATCTTTGATATTGATGGTGTTATTCTCGGGCACAAACCAGGAGTTACTTTTCCGATTCCGTCTCCGAGCGTGCGGGAGCGTTTACAAATTTTGGCAATGAATATTCCTGTTTCACTCTGCACAGTAAAAGTATTTTTTGCAGTAAAACCAATAATCGAAGCTTGTCATATCGAAAACGCTCCTCACATTGTCGATGCGGGTGCAACAATAGCATCGGCAAATACCTTTGAACTACAGGCAACCGCTATTTCCACTCCTCACGCGCAACAATTACTCGGAGAACTCAATAAAAAGGGAATTTATTCAGAATGGTATACCACTTTAGGACAGTATACGTTTACTTCAGGCGACACGAGGATCCGTGAGTCAAGAACGGTTCTGTTTGGAAAAGAAGCAACACTTCTCACTGAGCCAACTGAAGAGGATATTGTAAAAATCATCGTCTTTCCTATGACTGAGGAGCAGAAACACGCACTTCGCGAAATCGAGATGAAATATCAGAAATACGCGACGCTGAAGTGGGGAATAAACCCGTCAAAAATCCCTTACGAAAATGCATTCTTTACCCATCCATTAGCAACAAAATATCACGGAGCACAAAAAATTGCTGCGTTGACAGGTATTCCTTTAGCAGAGACACTGGGAGTCGGTGACAGCACCAACGATTGGAGTTTTATGCAGCAATGTGGCTACGTTGCAACGCTCTCCAATGCAAATGAAGCACTCAAAGAGTTAGTTTCTTCACGGCAGGGTTTTGTGAGCGACCAGTCAGTCGAAGATGACGGAATTCTCACTATTCTTGACCATTTTGCACCTGAGCTTCCTCAGTTGGTTTCCCCAACGCATACTTCATAATATGCGTTAAAACTAGCTCTTTTTCAGAAAACGTTACTCTATTTTTCTTGTATACTCCCTGAATTCCAAGGTCACTTCCAATTTTTGTCGCAAGGTTATATACCAACGTACTATGCTCATCAAACGGTGTCGAAATCATTATTGACTCAGGATCAATATGAATTCCCAAGCGACTCACGAGTTTCGCAAGCCCTGTACTGCTGTCAAAAATTGGAAATCCTTCGAAAAATCCTAAAACTTTACAGGGCTTCGAGAGCTCGGACAAATATTCTTCAGGCAAATCAAACGTGTCACTCGTCAAAAAAGCAACAGCATCCTTAATTATCTGTTTGCGATCAGCATACAACAAATGGTCAGTTGAATAGCGATTATAATAGGCCGCCAATTTTGATTTGTTCCAGTAGAAGGTGACATCATTTTGCGACTCAACAACAGGTCGTTCGTCAAAATATGCAGGGTAAGAAATGCCGAGTATTCTTAACGCTGGAATTAACGTGCTTGTATTTGCAGTCATCTGAACACGCACAACCGACTCTTCCTTTTTTCCCTGCAACTGATCGTAAATCAAAGGAGAATCCTTGGTTGCAATAAACTCTTTTCCTGAAACCATTACTCCCTTCAATTCTGAATCGAATATAAGTTTTTTATCACCACCCAACACGAGGGGAAATTCCATTGTTACTTTTTCCTCCGCTGCATCACCTTTGTTTCGAATTGTTTTTTACGATTTGCCTTTAATGCAAGCTCTCTCTTCTTAGATTCAACTTTCTTCTCAACAGTTGAACCAAGCCCTTGTAATTTCTCAAGTGCTTTGCTTCCGCCAGGCGCATACAACAGGTACCCTCCGAACAAAATGATCACACCGCTCAATGCGAAAATGAATAATGGTTCGTCGAAAATTCCAGTAACTGGATTACACGTCTGGGCGACTTCAAATTGATACGTAATATCATCGATCGCGTCTGCTCCTTCTGGAGTGATGACCACACGGTTAGTATTGATTCCAGTCACTGCAGTCGTGGACGCAATCGTAGTAAAAACGATGGTCAAGGTTTGTCCTTGCGCTAATGTCCAGGCAGGTTGCCCCGCAGGAGGCGCAAAGGTTACTTTTTGAGACGACCCTGAATTTACCGTGGTCACATAGGTATCCGACATCACATTTCCGTTTATTCTTGTAGAGTTTGCTTTGTAGGTAAACCCTTGTGGTAACGCATCTTCCACTTTTTCAATAACAGAAGGAGCTTCGCCATTGTTGGTTACGGTAATGGTGAATGTTGCTTCGTTGTTTGGAGCAATTCGTTCAACACAAACAGGTCCTGTTTTTCGAGAACTAATAATTGTTGAGGGTGTTGGCGTTGTTGTGGTCGTCGTTGTCGTACGACAAATAAGCTTGAATTTGGCAATATTTCCTCGAAAGTCAATGGCATTGGCACCAGCGGCTGGCATTGCATTTTCATAGGTTGCATCTGCAAGAGTTTCGTGCGCATATCCCATTTTGACCCATGACGGATCTCCTGCTACTTGCCCCGCTTTGTTACTGAGATTGTAATAAAAGGTTCTGTTGGAAACATCCATATTATAACGAATATACTTGTTAGTCGGGCAATTGAAGAGTCGTGATGT
Organism: Candidatus Dojkabacteria bacterium; assembly: GCA_030583685.1. Lineage (GTDB taxonomy): Bacteria > Patescibacteriota > Dojkabacteria. The sequence continues at coordinate 417,007 of CP129470.1, forward strand.
CGAATTAAAAGAACACAGTGCATCACTGTAGGTTAAACTCCCGTTTTGACATGTTCCATTCGTACATACATCGTTATTACAACGCCAGTTATATATTGGAAAAATTGACTCAGTATCAACAGTCGTCAGCGTTGATTTATCCAGTATGTACGTTACCCCGTTTCGAGTAATCGTATTCCCTGCCAAATCGTACATGTCCATATTTAAGAAAACATCAACCTCGTTATTATCATAAACAAGATTTGACAGGTTCATTTCATCCGGCCACGTCACTAAATAATTAGCGACCGTTGAGTTTTTGATGGATTGTGAATAAAAGAGCGCACCGGGAACTGCATTATCATCACACGCATAGAAATCTGGAGGGTTACATTGCGCAACTGATTGTCCATCACGACACAAGGTTGCAGGATCATTTATTGTTTTCCAATTACACGCACCACCTAACGCGTTGGAACATACCGTTCCTAAAGGAGTCCCTCTTTGACCTACATCTCTACGGATTTGTTTGAACGTAAAACGTGCAGCAAGCGGTAATTTTTGTCCAGTACTCTGTCCATTTGCGTCGACTACCTCACAATACGCAAGTGCACCAAGTTGCCGCACTGCATACGTTGGGTCACTGGCCTGTGAAACAGCTGCAGTCGCAGGATTTCCAGCGGTATCTGCACTTGGTCGACTAGGGCGAATACTCTGAAGTTGCTGCAATCGAATAGCGACTCCAATTAAAATAGCTGACAACACAAACATAACGTACACAGCGATTAATACCCTCACTTTTACTATTTTCGCTTTTTGCTGTACTTCGTATTTATATGCCATGAATTGTCATTATAGCTTAATCGTATATGGTTCAGCGACGCCAGTTGAATAATCGGTTGTTTGACCATAAGGCAACCAGTGACGTTTGTAACTCAAAATCAAGTAATAATATACTTCTGTCGCTTCTCCGACTGATTCTTTTGGTATCGTAAACGAATGTGTTGTCGCCTTACTCTCCTCACTCGTCACAGTAAACCAACTTCCTGCAACAGGTACTCCGTTAACCCTATCTTTCATTGCTTGAGATACCCTATCCGCCCGAACTGGTGTTAGATAAAGGGCTACGCCAACTTCCTCAGCAGTGGTAAAAGTAAGGACAATATTCCCAGCTTCATCTCTTGTTGTGGCAACGCTTTGTGGTTCTAATTTACGCATATCGCCAATTGTCGGACTATTTGCCTCTCCGCTTGGAGTGGGGGTAACATTCCCAGAAGGGATATCCTGAGGATCTGGAAATAATGTTGTACTTGCATAATAGCTTCCAACACCAAAAAGCACGAGGGAAACAGTAGCAAGTACTCCGAGAATGATTTGCTTGGTTAAGGACATTACCATATAATAGCGACACACAAGCATCATGTCAACGAAAAACTATCCCAAAAAACTAACTCTTTTCTATATCCTCATTAGTGGACTATTTCTCTTTTTCGTGACACTGATTATTGCTCCTTTTGTAAATATCACAACACTCGCGGATTACTTTGTCATCAGTAAAGTGTTATTTCTTTCACTCGCTGCGATAATTGGCTGTATTAACTGCATGTTGTTACTCCCTCTGTTTTATAAAACACACGCTTCTTTGAAAAGAAATGCATGGACAAAGAAAATCATGATTGGAACAATACTTTCTATTGCAATTTCAGTACTTTTTTCTGCTTCACTCAAGACTTCCTTGTTTGGAATGTATAGTGCGTGGGAATCAAATCTTATGATGAGTGTGCTCTATTTCGTGTTACTTCTCTCATGGATTACATTCTTTGCTGTCCTCAGACAATCAAAGTTGGAGAGTATTTTCTTCCACCTCCTGATGACTCTTCTCATTTTGACCACGATTGTCTATGGTATTGGAGAATATTACTACTGGAAACCTTCTACTGGTTACATTTCAAATTCCGTCTTCAGAATTTCACTGGGCTTTAAAAATCCCTTATTCGCGGCGTACTTCATTGGGATACTGTGGAACTTCTCTTTTTATACGTTAGTGACCCAATTATCAAATGTTTCACGAGGCGCTCTTTCGCTAGTAAAAAGTGCTGGATTCTTTATTATGTATTCAGGAATTACTCTAACGCTGTTTCTCACTTTTACCAGAAGTGCTTGGATTGCAGCAATTATCAGCTCGGTAGTCATACTCGCAGTACTTGTCCTCCAACAAAGAAACGTACTCCCCCGTCTGTTTCACTTCCGAATAGCAATAAGCGTTGTTATGGTTATTGTCGTCACTGGAGCCATTGGCTACTTTTTCCGTAATGAAATCTCCCAGAGAAACTCAGACCTTGCCAGCGAGTCTCACAATACCCTCTTTACGATTGCCCGATCTCTCGGAAAAGATGATACGCCAGAAGCAGCACTCGACTTCTACCAGCAAGCGGCAACTATCTCAAGCTCAGAGATTAGATTACGGGAATGGAGTTGGGGAATTCGTACATGGACAGGCTCTGTTAAAAATTTTCTCTTTGGTGTTGGACCAGATGCTGGTTTTTTTGAAATGCCAAAATATCGAGACCCGTATTTCAATAATATCCCGACAGATGCAGCAACAAAACCCTTCTATGTCAGAAATATGTATCTCAATACCCTCATGCAAATTGGTGTTCTTGCGTCACTCGGGATGATTGCAGGAGTTTTTCTCGTTATACAACGCTTACGCAGACAAAAGGAATTCGCAACGTTGTCCTTGGTCATCGCATTCCTTGCACAGGGACTTTTTTATTATCCAACACACCTGACCATCGTGCTGGTACTTTTTGGTGTAGCCTATTGGGTCTCAAAACAACTTCCCGAAGACATGCTGATAACCAGAACACCAAACCACCTTGAAAAAGCGCTCTTTTTCTTGCTCGTCGGTGCAATCCTCCTTTGGTCCACTTCCCTCTTCCGAGCAAGTACCGTTATCGGAATTTTTAATGTACTTGAATACCCCCCACCGCTTCAAGAAATGGAGAAACAGGTGACCATTCCAATCAATAATAACGTACTTAAGCGATATCTCGTCTACTACTATCCGACCTCGATTCAAGGCTCATCTTTACTTGAGAAACTCGCCAAAAGCAATGATCCTGATGATTTACGCATTGTTGCAGACGCATACTATCTTCGAGCAAAAAGCAATAAGTCAATTTCTGACACATTTCTCTCTATTGATGCCTTGCAAAAATTGCTTACAATTGACAATACACTTCCTGCAACTTGGGACAATCTTGGAATTCGTTATTTGGCAATCGGAGAGCTTTCGGAAGCACGCGCATCGTTCCTGAAAGCAATAGAACTCAAAGAAGATTATTGGTATGCCTATCTCCATATGGGAGAAGTCTCCCGTCAACAATGTAACCCACAAGAAGCGTTAGACTGGTACAAGAAGGCGGAACAATTCGTGCCATCTGCAGAAACCGAAATAGCCGAAGCAGAGGCAGAGATTGCCGAGCCAAGGCCAGAATGTCAGTAGTGTTATAATTCCCTAGTGCGGGCGTAGTTCAGTGGTAGAATGTCTGCTTCCCAAGCAGAAGATCGCGGGTTCGACTCCCGTCGCCCGCTCATAAACACCAACTCTATTCCTGTTTTCCCGTGCATAAACTCAGTAGGCAACGGTCTAGGTCACCGCGAAGTTCCCGTGGATGTGTTATAATTCTCCAGCAAGTGAGTAGCCTATTTCACCTGAGATCCATGAATAAAAAATTTGAGAAGATCAAACGATTTCTCCGAATCAATCTATTTGTCCAACAATTACGATTCCAAACCTTTCGCTGGTGGTATTGGGTAGATCTTGCGGCAAACATCATTGACCGTAGTCGTCCAATTTTTGACACGTTTATGCTCGGTTTGATTATCAACGAAGTACAGTTATTTGTCGGGAAAGAAATTACGTCGCTCACGAATCTCTATTGGTTCATTGGAATAACAGTCGGTGTACGAATAATAGCCGGCCTGTTTGGACAATTTTATTTCCGTTTTGACTGGTTTTTCTCGTATTACGCAATGCAGGTGGCCATCGAGAAAGCCTTTATGGATAAACTTTCATACCTGAACTGGGAGCATATTGAAAATCCAAAAATGGAAAAAAGAATTAATATGACCTTTAATCGATCACTTGATTATATTTCGAGGTTAGCAGATTTGCACGTAGATCTAGTTGTTTTTAGTATTACCCTCGTGACAACACTCTTGTTAGTGAGTGCGCCTACCTGGATAATTATTCTCATCATTCTCAAAGAACTCCCCAGTATCTATTGGACCGCGAAAGGAGCAAAAATGACGAATAAAGTCCAAGATGAGTCACAGTACGAGTGGATTAAGAAAAGCTCCCTCTTTGGATATTTTAGGGATTTTGCCACACTTCTAGAAATCAAAGTCGCTCGCGGAGAAGTATTTTTAAAAACTGTCTATGACTCAGTCACCCAAGAAATTAGAAGAAGATTCCTTGAAAAAGACAAGAAACTCCTTGCCCCTTGGCTTTTTATCAGTCTTTATGAAACTGTCATCAACTCTGGCATTTATGTGTACTACATTTATCAGGTTCTCTTCAACGGCATGCTGTTTGGTACTTTTCAATATACGACCAATTTAATCAACCAAATCGGAGCTACTATGTATCGTTTAATCGTAAGACTCAACAACTCAGTTGATTACTACCGCTATGTGTCGTATGCCTACGAACTCCTTCATATGCAAAACGATCGACCAGACGGAACAATTGAACTTGACACCAATCATATTGAGATTGAATTTAAAGATGTGTGGTTTAAATATCCCGGAGCAAAACGATATTCACTCAAAGGGGTCTCCATACACATTAAAGACAACGAGAGACTCGCTATCGTTGGAGAAAACGGTGCAGGAAAAAGTACTTTTTTGAAGCTTCTCCATAGAATTTATGTGCCGACCAAAGGAGAAATTTTAATCAATGGCATCCCTTCGCATGAATACTCAGCAGAATCGTATAATAAGAAAATTGCGGTAGTCACGCAAGACTTCGCTCGTTATATGACCTTAACAGTTGCGCAAAACATTGCAATTTACGATCCCAATAACACTGTTTCCTTGGAAAGAGTGCGAGAAGCAGCACGACTTGCCAATGCAGACGAATTTGTCGAGCAACTCCCCGAAAAATACAATAACTTTTTGACTAAAAAGCTTGAAGGAGGAACCGAACCTTCAACCGGACAATGGCAGAGTTTGGCCGTTGCACGACAATTCTACTCAAACAGGCCTTTGGTCATTTTAGACGAGCCAACCTCTGCTATCGATCCAATTGCTGAGGCACAGATATTTTCGAATCTCTATGAACACGTTAGAGACAAGACAGTCATTGTCGTTTCTCACCGTTACAATACAGTTCGCGCAGCGGAAAGGATTATCGTCTTTAAGGATGGACAGATAATTGAGCAAGGGACTCATGATGAACTTATCTCGCTCAATCAGTACTACGCAAAAGCGTTCTCTGTGCAACAAACAGAAAAGAAATTATAAAAAACTACTTTCTCTAAAATGTTGCCCCGAAAATTGGTAATACTCTAATGCAAGCGTCTCACTTTTCTTTTTCGTGACCCCAAGCTGTAGTCGTAATCGTCGCAACAGATGTTCTTTTGTCACAGTTTGTCCTTGCTGAAAAAGTTCTGGCAAAACGTACGCCATTCTTCCATTCGTTTCCACTTGCACTCCGTTGAGTTGCGGATTCCAGGATATTCCTAAGTTTTCTCTCTCGAAAGGAAGATAGATATGGATGATTACCTCGTTAAGCTCAAAGTTTTTTAATCGTGGAGTACGGGGATCATAAAACGCAGCATTGACTGCTAATTGTGGAAGAAGCTTTCCAATTGCCTCTACAGCCTCAAACACCCCATTTTCGCCCCTTATGTATGACTTCTTTCCGCTTCGTATCGTTTCCAGAAGGACAAATAAACCACCCTTCCTCTCCAACTCTGCAGATACTTGCTGAGGATAGGGAAACTTATCTAGAGGGAGAGTGTTCTTTGTTTCTAAGAAATATTCAATCGCAAGTCTGGCATGTGAAAGTAATGCGTTCCCTGCTAATCCGCTTATTCCAAGGTCTTTCATAGAATCTTCTCAAGACTTCCTTTTAGCGCAAGAATATTTTCACCTGCCAGCTTCTTGCTCCCTGCAACGATAAGTTCAGTCACCAAGACTGTGCCCTTTTTCGTACCCACAATAAGGCCCAATTTTTTGACAAATGCAAAAGTACCAGGAGCCAACTCACCGGATTCGCTATACGGCATCGCCCTCAGGACATTCATTGTTGTCTCTGAACCATTTCGAATTATCGTCATCCACGCAAGTGGCTCTGGATTATAGGCACGAACGTTACGAATGAACTGCTTAGCAGGACAGTTCCGAGGCTCAAGCTTTGCATGTTCACGTGTCAATTCCCGTATATAACAATAACTCGGCTCCCCTTCCTGAGGAACAAAGACCCAATCCTCGGGTTGCTGCAAGAGAATTTTGTCAAAGATTTCAGGCAAAAGAGAGTCCATATAGGTTTGTAACTCACCTGCGGTCCAGTCTTCGTCTATTTCTACTTCTCTTTGGAGTAAAATAGCGCCAGCATCCATTCCTTTTGCCATCTTTTGCACTGTAATCCCCGTTTTTTTCTCTCCCTCGCGAATTGCCGCTTCAACAGGAATCGCCCCCCGATATTTTGGAAGGAGAGAAAAATGAATATTAAGGAGTAACGAATTTTGTAAAAGACTCTCTGGAATTATTTTTCCAAAGTCGTACACAACTCCCCAATCTCCTTTCTGAGGAATATATTCCTGCAAAAAGATACCGTATTGTTCTTTGTTAACCAATTGATACGCAATACCTTTCGCTTTGAAAGAGCGCTCAATTGTTTCGGGACTCGAAGAGAATACATAAATCATCCCTCATTTTGTATCAATTAAGCTTTCTTTGGTGGCTTGATTTCTACTCCAGTTGCCTCAAGTGCTGCAGAAAGTTGCTGCACCATACTATTGGCTCCCTCAGGTGCAGGATCAATAAAGAGTACTTTAGAGTTATTTGAACTGCCAATTGCTTTTACGGTATCGAAGTACTGCGACATGACAATAAGGTTCATCACTTCGTGCGTATTAAGATCCTTAATATTTTTCATATCATCAATTGAGTTTTTGAGACCATCGATAATTGCTTGTCTCTCCCCTGCGACACCTTCACCCAGAAGAATGCGCGATTCCTTCTCTGCTTCCGCTTCTTTTACCACACGAATTTTTGACGCCTCTGCTTCGTTAATTGCTGCCTCACGTAATCGTTGAGATGCGACGACACGACTCATTGCATCGGTAATCACAACCGGAAACGAAATATCCATAATCTGAAAACCATGAATAATGATTCCCCAAGCCATAAACTTTTCGTTCAGATGTTGCTCCAAATATGCGGAAATTTCCTCTCTCTTTTCTAGTAATTCCTCGTGCGTCTGAGTTGACACGAAGCTTCGGACATAGTTCTCTACAAAAGACGCAATTGTTTGTTTAGGATCTGTTAATTCATACCAATACTGTGTCACCTTGTTAACAGAAATTGCATAAATGAGGTTCGCTTTCAATCGAACCTGCACTTTATCTTTAGAAACCGCGTCTAACTCAAAGAGGAAGTTTCTTACCGCAAGATTCACCTGCACAGAAACGCGCTCAAGAATAGGGATAACGAGGTTAAACCCCGCTTTTAAAGTTCTTTGATATTTCCCCAAGAACTCTACAATTGCGACATGATTTTGGGGGACAATCTTAATCATTACCGCTAACAACACAACGACAAGCACACTAATTAAACCGAAAGGTGTCATGATACTCAGTATTAACTTAACCTAGCTATTATAGCATTCGTTTGTAACGGATAATATCCCAAACTGCTAAATACATCGCAGCAATTTCTCTCACGGTGTAATAGTCACTATGTGATTCCGAAAAGGCCCCGGTCGCGTAAATACCTGCAACACGTAGCCCGATTTGCTCACACAGGAAAAGTGCACGAGGCAAATGAAAGCCTTGACTCACCACCAATAAGGAGTCAAAGCCAAAATCCTCTTTGGCACGGCGACAAGATTCAAAGGTTCGACTTCCTCCATCATCTTCCCAGATGATTTCCGCGGGAACACCTAACTCAACCAGCGTTGCTTTCATTGCACGAGGCTCATTATAAATCCCTTCATCCTTTGCACCAGAGACAAGAATTTTCTCAACATTACCGTGCTTATAGAGTGAGTGTGCCATTTCAAGTCTGTCTTGCAAGGCATTACTTGGAGTGTCATTCGGATAAACAGCTGCACCGAGTACCATAACAGTTTGGGGAATAGAGCGCGGAATACTGGTAACTGAGACAAAGATTTTCTGTCTGTAATTGTAGTAAAGCAACGGCGGTATCGACACCAGGAGAATTATTGTCAACAAACCTATGACACCGATAATTTTTGCTAAACTCAGGATCACTCGCCTTGTCATACCGTCATTATATCTTGTCCTGAGTAATTCGCAAGTTATCCACAGAACAATATTCCGTGATATATTTTCTGTTAGTGTTTTACAGCCGTGAAATAATTATTAATTACCGTGCAACTGGTAGTACTGTGAGGCGAGAAAGCGACTAAAAAGTGACAGCAATTTCATTGCGTATAGTATTCTTCGGGCAAACATCAGCAACGTTAATAGTGTGTCCTACCGTTCAGCTCAATAATCGTCGTAAGACAAACCTGCGTCATTATGACTTTCCAGCCAGAACTTGCTCCAAGAACTTCACCTGAACCGTTTTGAGGCGTTTATATTTTCTTCATTTGCCACTCTTATAATCGGAGAACCGGCACCCAGCAACATGTATACTCGCACGATCATTTCAAAGTGGCGTGCTGTAGCTTGATCAGTTCTTTTTGTCCCGTACACGCAATGTAATCAACAAACACAAAGGCTCACAATACTGGTTGGTAAATTTATTGTTCACAGGGGTTCACGCAATGTTTTGACGTATTACTACCCGTTTTTACTCATCTGTAATATGTTTTCTTCATTTCTCATGCCAACAATAACGGTACTGATATATTTGTCTTACTCTTTTGCCTACCCATAGTTTCTGCAATGCTGTTTCCAGAGGGATACGTAATCACTTTACGGAAAATTCCTCTTGTCCGACGACCAGTCTTTTTTTCCACATTTCGGAATACTCTTAATCGAATGATGATTACGGTAATAGTATACCCCCTACCGCTCTCACGCAATCATCTACTAGAGGCCTTTTTCCGTATACTAACGCCGAAGCAACTTTTCCTGCGTATACTTTTACCTGTTTCCACACGTCATCAGTATCTGAGTTCCCTAAAACTTTCTCAAACAGTCCTTGTGCTACCTCTTCTGGAGTTCCCGCTGTAGAAACAACATAAAACGTAATTTCTTGATTATTGTTCATACTTTCTTGGTAAAAAGTTGGAGCCGTGACCGTTACGTAAACCAGTAACCTCTTCACTATACTCGTTGGAAAGGCGTCAGGACGGAGATCTTTACCTTCTTCCAATTCTTGATGGAACCGATACTCCATTCTGGATACGATCGTTTCAAGTTCCTGTATGATTTCGGCTCCAAACCGCAGTGTTTTTGCTTCATCCGTGACCTTTTCAAACAACTGTCGGAGTAGCACATTCTCTGCTTCAAATCGCTGTAAACTTGACCTCTCTGGCCCATTTTTCAGTCCATCTAACAATGCAAGATACCACTCAGCATTCATCTGTTTTGCAAACAATTTGCCGATTTCTATAGCATCACTGTTATATTGAGAAACGGACCGAGTAACTTTTTCCAGTATGTGATCTGGAAGCGCAGCGAGAATGACAATTGACGAGGTAATCTTGCCACCTTGTTTTGTAACCGCAGCAAGGAGTCTCTGGTATTCAACAAACTGCTGCCTTGTACGAGGTACTAAATCGATTTGGATTGCTTGGTAATTCTGTGTCAATCGGTACAACAACAGAAGATAGGTAAGGACAGATACCATTGCATCTGGAACAAATCCGCCACTTGCGACATACGGACCAATAACTGCAACAAGCTTTCCGAATAATTCCACATATTCCCCAGTCGGTTTATTAAACATTCCCCCGGTTCCCGTTACAATTACGGTTCTATCTAGCGAACGATTAAGTAAGTTTGTATGCATTGGTTCCTGAAGTTGTCGAGCACCTCCCTGAGAAACAACTTCAGCATATGCCTTTCCAAGTAATTCAAGAGTATCAATATTCGTGCCTTTTCCTGAACCAGGAGGACCAACCCATACATCGATCATAATTCCTTGAACATGTCGATGGGCGATTTCGTATCCTATGGCATCATATAACGGGCCAGAAAGCGCTGAGGCCCACCCGGTTAATCGTTCGGTAATTAATTCTGGATTGTTATATGAGTCTTCTCCAAGCAGTGACACTATCTCGTCAACGGCTTGAAGCAACAATTCTTTTGCTTCTGGAGCAGAGTATACCTTTTTGGTTATCTCCATAATTGATTATATACCCTTTTCCTTGTATGTCTAGATACCCCCAGGGGTATATTATTTCACCAGGTAACTCCACACGGTTACCATAAAGAATCCCGCATATACCAGTGCAATACAACCAAGAAGCAGCTGCTCGAGTAAACTTGGACGATATTTTACTGGTAAGTGCGTTCTGTTCATCCAGAGTGTTATCGCTGCAATTACCGCCATTGCTAAGGCATTTGATACAGCACCAATGGTAATTAACCACAAGGGTTCTCGCAACCCCAAGAGAAAGATACACACACCAATACACCCTTGCACTATAATAACGAGTTTATACCACAGCAATTCGGGCTTCCCAAGGATATCCGCGGTAATTCTTCCTAATGTATCAAAAACTCCTAACTGAACTGAAAACAATGCGACTGCTCCACTCAAAACAAAAAGTAGCCCAACAAACGGATGAAGCTTACCAGACAGTACCGTTCCTTGCGCGACAATAAACGCCAGTCCATGCTCGACTGATACTCCTTGTAGAATAATCGGCCCTAAATATGACAACATCAATATGGTAATCAACCCCATCAATCCAAATACCAAGATATTTTCAATGGTAATTAACCTTCTGACACCTTTAAAATGATGTAAACTCCTTGGGCTTTCAGACGCGACCAGACCACTCTTTTCACCATATTGCGACATACCGTGTTTCTTCTTAAGAATATAATACCCTTGCCCCAACAATAGGTTGCCACCACTTCCTGCATAGGCGAACGCAGCAAGGAATACCGCCAAATCAATTCCCTCTGGAATAAACTGGTATCCCGACCCTTTTCCGATTAAACCTGCCAACAACTCAGTCATTTTTACTGGATCAAAATAATACACCGTCAATCCAACCATTAGTAAAAAAGTCAAAGGCAAGACAAATCGAAAAAACTTTTCCACACGAGGATAAGAATTACTCCCAATAACAAGCAATCCCACCGCAAGCAGGAGAATACCATAGGGCAAATACTCAGCTACGTTACCCGGAAGTCCGAATGCTTGAGAGAATAAAAAAGAGCTTCCCGCGGCAAAACCAGGCCATCCAAACCCCACAATAGTTGAAAATATAAGCCAAAAGCTAAAGAATCTACTGACTTTCAGAAATCCATGAACCGCACTGTTTCCGGTAACAACAGCGTAACGCTGTATTTCGATATTAATAAAGACCTGAAATGCAATTCCAACAATCGCCGCCCACAGAATTCCATATCCATAATGAACCGAGAGATACGGCCACAACACGAATTCTCCACTCCCAATACCTAACCCAATCGCAACAAGACTTGCGCCAAAGCCGGCAAGTAACGGCTTATCGTATTTGGGAAATTCTCGAGCAGCTGCCATGCCCTATCGTATCAGAAGAATATGCGAACTGCACGAAAACCGCACAGCACCATCTAGATTGTAATTATTTCACGGACTATGAAACATTAGCATTATTTTCGAGTACTTTCTTCCGTAAACCGAGTTTTATCTTCGCCCGTGTACTTTTACTCTTCGAAAACTCTAGCCACTCTTCGGTAGGGTATTTTTTCTTTGAATCGGTAACTATTTCCACTACGTCTCCACTGTTCAGCTGTGTTGACAGAGGTTGAGATTTGCCGTTAATAATCGCAAATTCAGAGCTGTGGCCGATCTTAGTATGTACCTGATAGGCAAAGTCTATTGCCGTTGAACCATGCGTTAATTCAATAATTCTATGCTTCGGGGTGAATACATAAATTCGATCTTGGAACAATTGCAGTTTTAATTCACTTGCTTCAGCGAGTAACTCCTTCTTATTAACCCGTTCAATTTCTTGATGAACCAATTCAAGCCATTTATACTCGGTAGTCTGCTTTGGAAGTCGGGTATTTGCAAGCTTGTATCCAAAATGAGATGCAGGGCCATACGTGTTTTGCCAGTACATTTCTTTTGTGAGAATCTGAATCTCGATATTCATTCCAGGTAATTCTGGGAATTTACCAATGACCTGCAATTCCTGAAACCCGTTTGGTTTTGGAGTATGAATATAATCTTCAAAAATACTGTTACTATCTGCATATTCACGTAACGCCGACGCAATAATGTAACACTGCGCAACCGAATCCACCATCACCGTGAATGCGAGCAAATCATTAAACGACTTAATTTCACTCGACTTCCCCTCTTTGCTTCGCTTAAACTGTTTTCGCCAAATACTATAATAGGATTTCACTCTTCCCCAAATTTGTGCATCGACATCAACAATTTCTACTATGTCTTCAAATGCCTTTCGTATCTCACCGATCTTTGAAATGAGCATCTTTTGCTGATCATGTACATACAGCGCAACGCTCTCGTACTCCTCAGGGTGGTACACCCGAAAACCGTGCAACTGAAATTCTCTATGCGCTTCAGAAAGGTTTAAATATTCCGCCAATGGAGCATAGATTTGCAACAATCGCCTTGCGACGTCGACTCTTTTTTCCATCGGCAGAAGGTCGATTGTTCGTGCATTATCAAACTTTTCTGATAGTTTGACTAACGCGATTCGGATATCGTCCTGAAAACTCAGAATGTATTTATAAATTACCTTTGTATCAACACTCTCTTTGCGTGCATGAGCAAACACAATGTCAATATTTTTTAAAAGCCTTCTCACATCCTCTGTAAATACCACCTGATCTTGATACGCGTGTTCTGGAAGTGGATGATGCAGTAGTGTTGCGATGACACCATTAAAATCAATCCGCAAATCGGCATAATATTTTGCCGAGCGAAGCAGGTGATGCAACAACGATTCACCAGACAAGCGTAACTCCTGCGTATAATACTTCTCCGCAATTTCGATTGCCTTTTTTAGCCGTACGCGAAACATCGCCGGCACAGACCGCAACAACTCCCGACGCAAGTCTTCTTTATGTACCATAGCGTTGAATTATACCACTTTTGTGGTGTTTCCGCCGCAAATCTACTTTCTCGCCTGAAAAAGGCCTCGAAGCCGATCCGCCTCTTGCTGTAGTTCTGCAACATATTCAGGATACGTTTCCTGCGCAAAGGGAATATACAATTCAAGAGTTTTTTGTAATAACCTTTCATATTTGTCAATATCATGAAGCAATTCGGTCGTCATTAAGTTGTTAAGCCAAGACTCAAGCTTCACAATTTTTACATGATCTGAGGCTTTTTTGATTTTCTCAACATACGCCTTGTTTGCTTCCATCCTCTCGTTCAGATTTTTTAAGCCTCTTTTTGGTTCTTCAGTAATTGCTGCAATATTAACGGCGATTTCTTTGCCGAAGAACTCTTCAATTACATCCAGACTGAAATAGGGATCCTTTTCATACGAGTCATGAAGGAAAGCCAAAATGATCAGATTTTCCAAATCGGACAGTCCTTTACGCTGCTTCACAATTCGCAGGACAATCGGAAAGATATGCTGTTCAAGATAGGGTGTTCCATCGTCACGAATATGGTATCTATGAGAAAGAATAGCGCGAAGCAATGCTTCTTCTACACGCTCGTTCCACACTCCCTGTTGGATTAACGCTTCTTTAACCTGACTTTTTAATGCAAATGGTTTTACCATAGCCCTATTTTACCCCTATTAACTTAGCTCGTAAACTCACCCTTTAACTGAGTAAGCCCTTTTTTCATTTTCTCTGCAAGATTTACATCTACTGTATACGCAAAAGGAAGATACAGCAATTCTGTATCGAGAATAAAACGCTCGTACTTAATAATGTTTCTTTTCATTTCGGTACACACAAGATTATTCAATCGATCAAACACCTTCATTACTTGAGCAATTTTAGGCGCATTCGCGAGTGTTTTTACTAACGCAATATGCTCCTCGTGCTTATCTGCTTGCTTTCTAATTGCGGTTGTTTTCTTTTGCTTCTGTAGCGCGGCGACACAATCGGCAATATGCGGTGAATACTCTCGATATATTCGATCAATACGACAGTTTGGATCTTCTTCTGGCACATCATGAAGAAGTGCAACAGCAACCCCAACCACTTTTTCCTCAACCCTGTCAAAATAACGATACATATCAAACACTAACGGAAAGATGTGCTGTTCCAAATACATACTATTATCGTCTCTTCTCTGATATCTATGCGTATGACAAGATTGTGCAAACGCCTGCTGTATTTCAGGGCAATGCTCGAAAAATGGACCAATTAACGTCTCAACTTCACTTTTTGTGTTATGTGGTTTCCCTTGTTTCATGAGGCGTACCATTGAATATTATAGGGTTTGTGTGGTATAATTCTACTTCATAGTTGATCAGATTCTTGACATGAATATGACAACCCCAGAGACAATCTGGGAGTACAGTAAAACCACCGAGGCGAGAAGATACTGTACCGTTGCACGAACTATTCAGTCGTACTTTTTCCAAACAAAAGGATTCCTGGTGCTTCCGAAGCCGGAAACATATGATGTGAGTTCTGTCTATTTTCCTAATCTGCCAATTATACACCATAAGGATTTCTGGCAGAAAATCGAGACTTTCGACCAATACAATGAGACTACTCAACAACAAGTGGTGAAAGACGTCGAGGAATTTATAACACTCGCGCAGCCGCCAGAGGAACAAAAAACATCTTGGCAACACATTGAGAAAGATTTCTGGGCCTATATGTCAACATTCCTTCCCGTGTTGTACGACCGTATCGACAGACTGGTCATTAGGCAAACACAATTTGGCACCGTCTCTTCAAGTATTGGGCGAATACATAAAAAAGACAGGACGCTTCGCTTATCGATTCGATTTGACGCCGACTTTTCACATATTGCCTCTGCAATATTTATTGGCCTGACCAGCGAAACAGATCCTCACAGTCCACTTTACGGACATACCTGGGAAGAGCGACAATCAATCGGAGACTTTCTTATGAATCACACGCTCATAAAATCACTCTTCCCCCATCACCAACCAACGGTAAAAACAATTCGACATGAACTTCCCAAGAACTTACGAGCAGCCTCACAACACTATCTCACGGAACTTGGATTCCCTCCAAAACAACTCATTACGATTAATGACCACAAACAGGTACTTGTAAACCAAAAATGCCTTCCCCTATCAACAACGGAACATAAGGTATTTTCTCTCTTTATTGAGAAAAGAAATCAAATTGTTACCCCCGCAGAAATTGCGCAAGAACTGTGGCAAGATCAGTCGTATGAAAGATTTTCTCTGTATGCAATTGCAAAAGTCGTTGAGAGATTACGCAAGCACATTCAAAACGTTGGTATTTATACGGGACTTATCGAAACACGACGAGGACAAGGATTCGTCCTTAACGATTAAGTTTCTCTCGCTTTTTCAAGACGAACTCGACTTCAATAAAGTCCTCAATCACCGCATCAGGAACAAATATTTGCCCTTCTTTTGCATTTCCAACAAGAATCGTATGCATAAGAAATTCTCTTCCAGACAAGAGCGCTGCAGGATTGTCGTCAATTAAGGTGATATTCTCGGGATTTACGGTTGAATACTTCTGTAGTAAATACTTGTACAACGCCCTGTCCGGCTTCTGAAACGTAGTATCATTTCCAAAAATCATGTCTGAAAACAAATTGGCAATGCCTCGTTCTTCCATGATACTTCTCCCCCATTGACCAGGAAAATCAGTAAGTAAGACAAGGTCATACTCTTGCGATAACCTCTTCAGGACGGTAATAACACTTTTCCTTATGGTTATCGAAGCGGCAATTGCTTTATGCGCCTTCTTTATTTCTCCAATACCCAATCGATACCAAAACTCTGGCTCTCCGATATCACCTTGGCGAAACAGTTTGTAGGTTGCAGAAACATACGCAGGATCTTTGTGGATGAACGTAGACAAAACTTCTTCAATCATATTCCTCTCATTCGTTAAAGTTCCGACGAAATCGATAATAAGCATTTTTTTGCGGCTGTATTTTCGAGTTGGCAAATTAAGAAGCGCCGGAATTTTTGAAAAATCTTGAAGATAAAAGGTCTCACCATACCCTCCCTCTGGATAAAGCTTTCTCGGATCAAACAGGAAAGAACGAATATCCATTGCAACTGCCATTTGGATGTCTGTTTTGGGATTATTTCCAATCATGACAACCTCATCTTGTGAAAGACCTAGTTTCTTTAGCGCAAGAATTGGCTGATCAGTGTTTGGTTTATCTGAGCCAGCTTCTTCGGAAGTCACCATGTAATCAATATACTTCATAATACCGAGCTTGCGAATTTTCTTTATCTGAATATCAGCAGTAAAGTCAGTTATCATGCAAGTCTTCAATTGGTTGTACTTAAAACACTTCAGGACTTCTATTACTCCGGGATATAATTCCGTTCTTTTGAGCATAACTTCAAAATAGTAGTCGACGGCACGTTGAATAATATCGGGAACAAAATTTACGCCACATAACTCAAGTGTCTTCTGTATGTAAAGGTATCGATTATGAGACGCTGCAGTCCCTTTAAGCTCGAGCTTGACAGACTTCTGTGCTTGTTTAAAGAGTTCTATGAACTCACCCCACGTGACAACTTTCAGAATCGGTTTAAAAAACTCATATAATTTGTATTCGATAAGCTCTTCTGTTTTTACCCCTTTCGCATATGAATAATTGTAATCTTCAGTATTAGCAAGTGTTCCGTCAAGATCTAAAAGCACGCCTTTGAGTTCAGCCATAAAACAGTATAGTACAGTTTATTCAAGAAATGGAAGTAATGCAGTATAAGTTGAAATAACATTTTTACGTCCCGCAACAACTGCATCATTTTTCCCTTTATTATGAATGACAATGAAATCCATTTCGGAGTTCTCAGCACTTTTTACCCCATTTCCAGAATCTTCAAAAATCACCGCCTTCTCTTTTGTTCCTTGAATTGCATCCAACGCTTTATTGAAAATATCAGGAGCAGGTTTGGAGTGAACAACATCATCTACGGAGATAATTGCATCAAAATACTGCGCCAAGCCAGATTTCTCTAGAATTTGATGCGCAAATACTCGTACCGTTGAAGTTCCAACTGCCAATTTTTTATTCAAGGCCCGTAGCCGCTGCAGAAAATCCATGGCACCGTCTATTAGAGTCACAACCTCGTCGAAGCGAGTTGCCAAATAATTGCTTTTTTGTGCCCGATAATGCGCCACGAGCTCTGCTGCGGTATAAGAACGAATATTCAATTGCTCAATGTACCCGCTAAACCCTTTTACAGAGCCAACACCTGCGAAAAAGTGCATATATTGCTCAAAGGTAAGCTCTTGAAGCAGCAGCTCTTTTGCAGTATCTCGAAAACATCGGTAATTCATCTCCTCAAGATCTACTAACGTTCCATCCATATCAAAAAGAAAGAACTGTTTTTTTCGAATGTCTTCGAGTTTCATGACATATTTATCTCAAGTTACGCTTTTTTCCAGGATGAATACATACTCGCTCCCATAAGCAGTAATCCAAACACTGCAACAAGTAGCCACCATGGAATAATTGTAATAAATGACCACAGTCGAACGATAAATATAAGTGCAAGCATCGCACTCCCAATTTTTACCAAATGCGTTTTTTCGAGTTGATTTCCCAAAATGATTGTACCTGTTGAGAGCACGATGAGCAGTATGCTGTAAAACAACTGATTTTCATCTGAACCACGAGCTGACTGAATAAACAATGACCCGAGTTGTAATAGAACTGCAGATACTTCAAATAATTTTCTATTTCCCTTATTCTCAGGCGCTTCGTAATACGCTAACGTAAGAAGATAAAGCGTAACGGGGATAATGTACCCTTGTGTTAACCAGTCAGAATACACCCCGATATACCACAAAGCAAAAACAATTCCGACACCTCCAAGCTTCTTTACGGAATCTCCCACCTGACTTACAAAGATGCTCATTGTAATAAAAACGCTTGCAAGTGAAACGTAAATAAGAACGCTATTCGCAAAGTACTCACGTGAAAGATACTGAAGGAGCGAAAGAAGAATGAATAGTCCTACCGCTACCAAAGACCGCGAATAGGTAGCCAGCGAGAGTACCTGCGACGTACTCTCCTTTACGAGTCGAATTATCTGTTGAGAAAATGCAAGAAGTAGCGCAATAAGTAAGTACGTAAGACTAGCCTCAACACCCAACATTCTCAAAAATTGCCAGAAACCCGCAAGCAGCAACGGAGGAATGGCATATTCCCACAGTCTTGATTTTTCAATCAGCTGCCATGCTATCATGAAAAGCACAGAAATAACCAATACCCACAATGATGTTTCATAGGTATGCCAAGTGGCCAGAACGCCACCTAGTGCAGCAAATACAGAAAATTTCATCAGTATGGAATCACGCAAAGAAGAGTCTGAGTGGTCTGATTCGGTATCTAGGTGCACTGCCAAAACAAGAAGATTACTCACTAATATCGGAACAAGAAAAGGAATGCCTTCAAGAAGACTATAAGAGCTCGTGATAGCATTCACATGGTTCATCGCGAGAGCTATAAGAGGGAGCGTGAGCCATAACAATGAATCTTTTTTGATTCTCATACACGTTACACCAAACACAACAACGGTCATTGCTAGTAGTATGCCAAGAAGAGAATTCTCTTTTTCAAACATTGCCACCACGAACGTAAAGACGCTTGCGGTAATACTATAATTTGCAAGAGAGGCTATGTGTTTTGTCAAAAAACTCGCACCCAAAAGCAACGCAATCACACTTGTCGTCACTAATGTTATGACAAATAACTCCGTTGTTACTAGCGATAACAACGAGAATAACAGCGGAACCAAAACAATTCCCAACTTATTACCAAAGCTTCCTTGAAGATAGGAAACCGCATACGCACCTGATAATACTATAGATGAGAACAAGAACGCAGGAGCACCCACGTTCCAAACGGTCTGTACATATCCAACGAGTTCAAATTTTCCTGTCCAATTCGTAGAAACAACCAGAAGCAGTAACGAAAGCAACAAATGCCAGCGCCACGCTGGAGAATACAACTCGTCATTATGATATTTCTTAACATAAAATTCTAAGCTTAACACAGCAAAAGAAATCGACAAAGCAACTATTACGGTCACAACCGCGGCAGAAAATACTCCTGGAAGTACACCAAGTAACAACCAAATTTTCGGGACAAACGTTGCGTAAACGAGCATTTTTTCAGTTTTCTTGTTTTTGACTAATCCCCAATAAGCATTCACGAGAAAAGGAATACCCAAAAGTAACACAGCGGGCAACAAAGTCGAGGATTCATACATACCCAAAAACAGCAGTACGAGAGCAACACCATCGATACTCATATTCGCCAGCCTCATACTCTTCTGCCCGATTTCTGTAAAGTCTGGAATATACGATACCAACGCCGCTAATCCACAATTACTCAACGCAAGCAAGACTAATCTCATCTCGGGAGAAGTGTTTTGAGCCATAATAACGGAAATTGAAAGTGAATAGAGCGCGACTAGGAAGAAGAATTTATATTGCCGTTCAGGCAAAAGCTGTGAAAAAGCAAAGTACAACAGCGTTGCCACGAGAGAAAAATACCCCCAATACTGCCAAAATGGAACCAATGCCTCAATATCGATGAAATTCCAGATTCCTATCCCTGCTAACCCGATGGTTATCGCCGATATTACGAGAAAAGTTGTCGCAGCCTGCGAAAACTGTTCTCTTTTTCTTATCGCAAACCCTACGGCGAAAAATACCGCTGGAACGAGTGAAATAAGCAGTAGTTGAGATACTGTTGAGAAATTTTGCCAAGAAAAGAGGGCAAATACCACAATAGCAAAAAGAAAAAGCACTGCACCAAGATATAGCAGGACTGTTGCAGTATCATATTTTGTCGGATTACTCTGTTGCGGAGCAGGCGTGGTAGTTATGTACTGATCGTTGGATACTTCCGAAACGAGTTCGAGTGCCTGTGTATCCTCTTCGCGAGCAACCTTTTGAGTAACATCCTCGATTACCTGGTCAATCGTTTTTGCACCTTCTTGTTTCAAATCTTTCAAATAGTGTAAAAATGACTTCATCGTATACAAATTTTTTGTTTGCGTTGTTTTCCGATGACTTGACTGATTATTGGAAAAAAGTCGCAAAAATGCATATCCCAATACAATGACGATTCCGAAGCAAGAGAGATTAAATAAGAGATCCCCCAGAAATGAAAAAGTATCGATCATACTTCATTGTACTGAACCAATAAAAAAACTCAACCTGTGCTTGTGAGGATTTGCTATAAGGATTACAATACTCCACACACAAACCTTACGAGTATGGCAAAAATTTTTCTTTCACACCAATGGACCCTTGAAGACAAAGTCGCTATGACACAACTTCTCACCGTACTCTCTCAAGAAATTACCAGGGCAGGACACGAATGTTTCTGTTCTGCCCTTTGTCAACAAGAAATGACAGGCTTGCACCTGTTAACCTATGAAGAACGCTTGCAGTATTGCCTGCACAAGCAACAAGCAGCTGACATCATCATAGCGATTATTGTGAGTAAAAATGAAAGTAACGGGATGAAACAAGAGCATCTTCAGGCACAGGTTTCTCAACAACAGTATGTGCTTTTCACCAAATATCCGGAAATCATGCCTGAATTACAGCAATACGCGCTCACCGTAACCACCTTCACGACAGATAACTATTTATCGCAGAAAATTCACGACTTTTTGTCGTCCTACCACTAGCGCAAGAATAACACACCCGCTCTCTTACCAAGCAACTCGGAGTGGCGAGACTCGCCCACTCACGAAACGTATGATTTGCGCTACGCGTTCTAGGGTATTTCGAACTCGGTCCCTCCCACTTCGTTGAATGTAGGTCGCTACATTCAACTCGGGGTTTCTCGTCCCTCAGTCATTACACATTGTCAATTATTAATGATGAGCAACAATGCACAATCGGAGTGGCGAGACTCGAACTCGCGACCACACGTACCCGAAACGTGTATTCTACCAACTGAAATACACTCCGATACTCTTGAATTATCTCGCACTCACCCCTGATGCGCAAGAGAAAGTTGACGATATCGGTGATTTTACTATATAGTAAATGAAGCTAAACCAACTCAACTGCCAGTGAATCAAAAATTTTTCACCTTAACTGTCATTACCGCCCTTTCTTTCGTATCTATCCTGTTGTCTCAAAGAGCAACTCCACTCGCGCAACAACCAGAGGTGCTCAGTTTAGCAGAATCGGCAATCTATATACCAGACACATACAAAGATATCGGTATTCCAGAGGATTTGGTTGTTCTGTCAGACAACTCCTATTGGTATGTAGATTCTATGAATTACCGCATCAACAAAGTCAACACTTCAGGAAATATTGTCAGGTCTGTCGGTAAACAAGGAGAAGATTTTGGTGAATTTGCAGATGTCATCAATAGCATTACCAAAGACAACGATGGAAATCTCTATGTGCTCAGTTATTGTCATGTCTACAAACTCGATTTTAACGGAGGCTTTATGCAATCGTGGGGAGGTTGTGGTGTTGAGGAACAAGAATTTTCTAATGCCCTCGGTATCCACTATGACCCTGTAAACGATATTGTCTACGTCAGCAACACAGGACATCACAATGTATTGAAGTTTTCAAAGACCGGAAGCTTTTTGGGCTCATTTGGTTCAGAAGGATCAGGAGATGGTCAACTCACAAATCCTGTTGGAATCAACACCGACAGCTCTGGCCGAGTGTACGTCGTTGATTCAGACAACCACCGAGTACAGCGCTTCTCTTCAACAGGAACCTTTCAACTAAAATTCGGAAGTTTTGGTGCTGGCGATGGTGAGTTTACCTTTCCAAAAGATATTGCGATAGCCTCGAACGGGAACCTTTATGTATCCTCTCAAAACTCCCAGAAGATCCAAATTTTCAATTCTTCAGGTAGTTGGCTTTCTGCGTGGGGACAATTTGGTGAACAAGCATGGCAGTTTCACGTTCCAAGATACCTTGGTTTTGACTCTTCAGGAAACCTTCTCGTCACAGACGTTTATCTTCGCTCAATTCAAAAATTTACATCAGCTGGGGAATATATTGACGCATTAAGAAATAGTGGCTTTGTAGAAGAGAAGTTTTACACACCACACGATGCAGAGTACGATTCAGAAGGTAATCTTTACATCCTTGACAACGGTCCTACTAACGGTCGTATCCAAAAATTTACGAACGGTGGAACACATATAGCTACAATTGTAGATGGTGGAGAAATGGGTGGTGCAACCTATCATATGAGTATCAAAAACGATCTCATTTATGTCACTCATGGCGGAGGTTTTCATGTGTACAACCTTTCTGGGGAATCACAACTTGAAGTGAGTGCGGGAGGAGATGGTGACGGCGAATTTAGTCAAGCCCGAGGAATTGCTGTCGATGATGACGGTTTCATTTATGTTGCCGATATGTATAACGGTCGAATTCAAAAGTTCGATAGTGCGGGAAATTTTGTTACCAAATGGGGAACTGTAGGCACGGGTAACGGCGAGTTTGGATGGCCAGAAGATATCTACTTCGACTCAACGTCAGATCTCCTTTATGTTGCCGACAATGAAGGTAATGATGTCTATGAGAACACAAGGGTTCAAGTGTTTACCACCGCTGGTGTGTATCAGTCCACTATTGGAACCTGGGGCTACGAGGACAACCAACTCGACAAGATTGGAGGGATCACCAAAGGAGCCGATGGCAACATCCACATTTCTGATCTCAATCGACACAAAATCAAAGTTTATACAACTGCTGGTGCATTTCAGGGAACATATGGTGCCGAAGGGAGTGGCGTTGAAAATTTTTCTGAACCAGCAAGAATATCCCTAAATCCATTAACCGATACGATTACCATTGCAGATCAAAACAACCACCGCGTTCAATTACTACCTGGAGGAACCAGAATTATCAACTTAAACGCGAGTGCTGACGTCAAGAAAAACGACAATTCGGTAAGCCTTGTTAACAATTACATTAATCCGTTAGACCCAGAGGCCGATAACATCGCCTCGTACCTTTTCTTTGGAAACTATGTCGTTTCCGACTTTTCAGTTGATATGACCGAAGATAGAGATTGGGATAATGTCAAGGTTACAACACTTGTTAACGAATCACTTTCGCTCGTTGTTGACCTTGATCAAACAGGAGCTCCTGGTATTTCTACGACTCACTCCCTCTACATCGTCAAACATCCTGGACAGACTTCGGTGAGAGTTTGTCCAACTGCAACGCAGGTACACGAAGTAACCCTCGACTGTGAAGATGGTTACACCCTCAGTGAAGGAGATTCTACTCTTTCCACCGTTTCCATTCAGGGTGTCGATTATTGGCGAGTAAGCGGATTAACGGGAACAGGAATCATTAGTGAAGTGTTAGGCTCGACACCAATTCCAACCTCTACGGTAACCACGACCTCAACCTCTACGCCGACACCAACAGTTACTGTTACAACAGAAGTCACGACGACCGCAACTCCTACCACGACCATTGGAGTAACGACATTAATTCCTGTTCCAACGCTCTCTGAGTTGCCTGCTTGTCCGGTATTCGAAGAGTTCAGTGTTTCTTCTACCATTGTGGAAAAAGGAAAAGCAGTCACCTTCTCTTGGAAGACACGAAATACAGAAATCGTAAAAACTGATGCAACACCCGGTGGACTCCCTGCAATTGGAACACTCGATTTAACACTCTCTGAAACTGCAGAAGTTTCCTTTATTGCAGACAATGGTGCGTGTAATGATAAGCAACAAAAACTGGTGCAAGTTGTTGATACCTTGCCATGGAACACGACGCTTTCTCTGGGGACCGGAATGCTTCTTGTGGAAGCACTCTTCGCGTTGCAACAACCTACTTTATTTGGCAACATTTGGTTGGCACTTGGCGGTTTTCTTGGAAAAAGAAAGCGACAAACGTGGGGTATTATCTATGACGCAAAAACAAAAAAACCTCTTGGTCGTGCGGTCATTAGATTACAAAGAGTATCAGACAAATCAGTGATTGATACAGTAGTTTCAGATGCTGCAGGCACCTTCAAACTCACTTCTAAACCAGGCGAATATACCGTTACCGTTTCATTGACTGGCTATACCTTCCCTTCAACTGTAGTGAAAGGAGAAAGTGATGGTGGATATTCACAAATCTATCGAGGTGAAAAAATTACCGTAACCTCAGCCGAAGAAGGTATACTCGTCTCAATTCCATTAGATCCTGCCAATCTCAGTGACGCAGAAAAGACAAGATTAAGAATCAATACGCTTCTCCGCAGCACCTTTGCCCTTCTGAGTAATGTTCTCATTTTCGGGGGTTTCAGTTACTCTGTCTACGTGGCATACCTCTACCCACATCCTTACAACTTTGGTATTTTGGCAGTTTACACCCTACTTGCGCTTGGAAAACTTGTGCTTCAGTTGCCAAGAAAACAGTATGGCGTTGTGAGACTCAGCAATGGAGAGCCTGCAGTTGGCATCGAAGTAGGATTATTCGATACCGAATTCAAGAATCTGTTATACCGAACCTTTACAAACGAGCAAGGGCACTATACTTTTGTTGTTCCAAATCGATCATATAACCTTAAAATCATGGATTCGCGTTATCAACTGCTTGAAAAAGGAATGCCTGTTTCTGGGATTATGGTTAGACCAATCACCCAAGAAGAAAAGGTTCGAGTAATCACAACGGACCTTTCTGTGGAGGGCTAGTCGAAAAAATAGGCTGACAGAACACGACGAATTCGTGTATAATACGTCATTACGTGGGCAGTTAGCTCAGCTGGTAGAGCTCGCGACTTACATTCGCGCGGTCATAGGTTCGAGTCCTATACTGCCCATGTTTTGATTACTCAATTGAAATAACTTCACCGGTATACCATGATAACGTACGAACAATTCTCTGCGGTAGATATACGCGTTGGCGTTATTACTCATGTTGAACTGTTTCCTGAGGCTCGCAAGCCAGCATACAAACTCACCATTGATTTTGGTGAGGAGATCGGAGTAAAAAAATCGTCGGCACAGATAACCACTGCCTATACTTCGGAAGAATTGCTTGGAAAGCAAGTAATTGCTGTTGTCAATTTCCCCCCAAAACAAATTGGGCCATTTATCTCTGAAGTACTTACCTTAGGCCTCCCTGATGCAGACGGAAATGTCATCTTAGTTTCTCCAACAAAAGATGTTCCAATTGGAGGGAAGTTGTTTTAATTGGCCTTAGATTACTCGCTTATCTGGTTGATAAGATAACCCTGATTGTAAATATTTCCATCATTTGCCTTTCTATAAAAAGATGTTGCAAGGAATACTTCGTATTTTTTTGAAATATTACAAATAAACGGCAGATAATCAGTCCCGGTCTTTGATACATCGGCAAACATGCCGATCGACGTCTCGGGAGCAACAACTAGCTGCGCACCGGTCTTTTTGGCTCGTGCAACCATTTCTTCAAGCTTTACAATGGAGAGCTCGACCGATTCAGGACAATCATACTGCAACACCGCGCCTACAACATTCATTATTTTCTTTTCTTATGTAACTTATACTCTTTCAGCTCATACACTGAGTCCATCAATGTCTCGTGATGCGTTTGTTCACTGATCCAAATAAGCGTTCGTTTACCAATGAACTTCATCAGTTTTGGCAATATTTCTTCAATCGACTGGCCATCAATATAGGTAAATGGTTGATCGAGAAGAAATACATCTCTGTTACGGTAAATCGCACGTGCAATTGCAATTCGTTGCCAGTGCCCAGAGGAAATTGCAACACTTCCTTCGAAAAAGTTTCCAAGAATTGTATTGTCCTCATCAATAGCATTCTCTTTTGCCCATTTTCCAAGGCCCGTAATCTCGAGCGCTTTTTTGTACAACGATGCATTAAACTCTTTCCGCGGATCACCAAGAATAACATTCTCCTTAAGGGTCATGTAATATCTTGCGAAATCTTCAGGAACGACAGACATCTTTATTTTTATTTGTCCACGTGCGAGTTTTGGCAACGGAGTTGTATTCATTCTGATCTCTCCAGAATCGAGTTCGTACAACCCTGCGAGCACAGAAAGAAGTGAACTCTTCCCTGTCCCATCCTTTCCGAGAATCATCACTTTTTCTCCGGGATGAATTTCCAAATCGACGGCGTCAAGAATTTTCTTCCGCCCATCGTTGTAAGAAAACGTCGCTTTATCTAGTGTAATTTTTGGAATTCCTTTCTTGAGGTGTTTTCCTTTGATGCGATCATCTGCAAAACCCTTCGTATCCTGGAACTCATACAAATACTCAACAAAAGTTAGTTCGTCGAACATTGCAATCAGGTTACGCTGTAATTCAAATGCGTTGCGATATAAAGAATCAATATACCCTAACATTGCAATAATGCTACCGATAACCATTTTATTCACAATTCCCATCATTAGGGCAAACACTTTCAAAATAACCAGCAAAATATTGTCAAAAATATTTGCCACAACAATTTCCTTTTCCCCAGCAATGAGTACCTTTTTGTACCCCCCTGCAACAAGCTCCGCAGTATGTTGGTATCGAGAAATCAATGCTCTAAAGACACCATTAATCTTCCGCTCGGAAAAACTACGAGGATCTGTCAACGAACTAAAGTAGTAGTTCCGTTCGAGCATCAATGGAGCGACGTCATCAACATATTTTGCATGCTTACGATTGTTCCTGAAGATTGACAGAATTTCAGGTAATGGTACTAAAATGACCAGCCAGGATATTACTGGGGATATGGAATACAGCGCAATAAAGGACATGACAATCGAAACCAGAAACTCTCCGACTGCAGCAATACGAGAATAAAAGTTTGCTGCATTTGCCACCCAAAATGTGTCAAACTTTGTTAACAGATCTTTTACCTCCTCCTTATCAACTTCTTGAGAATTAAGTTTATGAAATTTTTCTGCAACGTCTCGTCGTGACTGAACTATAGAATCATTCCGTAATCGCGTTAGAGCGATGGTGTAAAGAGCATCTAACACACGAACTGCACGAGATAAAAGAAAGAGAATGATCAGATATGCAACAGGGATAGGAACCAGAAACCATACAAAATTCCATGAGTCTTGATTGGTGTAATAACTCACAACGCTGTCCACAAACAACCCAGTTACAAAGATGCTCGCAACGTTTAACGGTGCACGAGCGATTCCCGCAACGATCCCTTGCCAGAACGATCTTTTATCGAACAATGAGTAATACGCGAAGTGTCGCTTAAGGATGGCCCAATAATGTCTTGCCCGCTGAATTCCAGAAGGAATTTGCTGCATTCGCACATTTCCGCGAAGTCGTTTTTTGGATTGTACTTTTCTAGACTGGGCAGCCATACTTCATTATACAGAAAATTTGGACCTGACGGGATTCGAACCCGTGACCCCTCGCATGCCATGCGAGTGCTCTAGCCAGCTGAGCTACAGGCCCTTGTCACTATAGGCGTAGTATACCACAAAATGTACAAAAACACCCATATACTGGCAATTACCTACCGTGCAAGAAATGACGCATTGCCTGAAGCAACGTCTGTCAATTCTCTTGTTTGTGCCGTTCTCACATTAATCTCAACGAGAACTGCATCCAAGAGATAATCATCCGCACTTTGTCTCTCAATATACTTCTCAACAATAACTGTTTCATTGCCTGTCCAGTAGCAAGGAGTAGATTCATATGTTTCGGCCTCTGTTTGGTTTTCTGGAGTAACAATTCGCTTGTTCTTTGCGTCAATCTCGTACAACTTAATTGCATAATTTGACGGGGCCGCAGAATCATCACCACCATCACCACTTTTGATGCTATACAGGAAGCTCTTTCTGTCTGCAGAGAAGCAGAAAAATGGTTGAACTACTGAGAACTCCGCATCCGGTTCAACGACAGTGCCATCAGATAACTCGAGTCGGCCCAAAAGTCTTGAATCTTCAGAATTTCCTTCCCGTTTATTTATCATTCTCAGGTACAAATTCTCCGAGACTATTTCTACATTTTCTTCTCCAGGAAATATTTCTAACGTTTCATTTTTTACAATCTCTTTTAATTGGTTGGTAACAACAGAATACGTGTAATATCCGTCTTCCTTTGCGATGTATAGTGAATCCTCGTTATACACCCATTTTAATTTTCCGGTTGGAAACTCTGCCAACTCAACACTTTTACCAGTTGATAGGTCAAACACGTAATAGCTTTTTATATCGTCCATCCTGTCGGCAGCCTGCTGTTTTGAGTGTTCAAAGGCGATGAATTTTCTTGATGGAGACAAAACCGGATGTAAAATTGTAACAAACGATCCTGATTCTGCGCGAATATCTGAAACCGCAACCGTTTTTCTGTTCTCTGTCATATAGTAATAAATTTTTGGGTCCTTTTGGTGGAAATCTCCCTCCGAGTCATCAACTGCATATAAAACTCCCCCATGATTTTCGACATTGTGAATACTCCCTATGAGTGACGTAACGCCAGTATTTTTTTTGTTCGTGCCATCTCCACTCATTACCCATAATTGAGCTTCTGAGTTTTGATGTGTTTGATAGACATAAAAGACGGGGCGTTCCGGAAGATCAAAATCTTGCGGTATGACATACTTGCCAACAACGACATCTTCATTTCTATACACCGACTTCTCTGGAGCGACTGATGGTGTTGGCGTATTATTCTGTGGTAGTCCAAACAGCTCTGGATTCATAAGAAAGTAGTACCCGCCAAAACCGATCACAACAAGAATAATGATGACCACGAGTCGCGGCATCCATTTGCTCTTTTTTGGTTCTTCCGTAGCATATCCTACGACAGGTTGGGGATTATATGAAGCTCCTTCAGATACAGAGGTTGGGTTGTTCCCTTGTGGTGTTGTGTTTTCTTCCATCTCTCATAGTACCATGAAAGAAGGATTTCAGAAACTATTTTTTCGTAAAACGCTTTCCTTTTCCATATCCCGTTTCTGAAATTTTTCCTGCGCTGACTAATGATTCAACATACCGTCTAACTGAGCGGTACGGAATTTTTGAGATTGACTGTAGTTCAACCTGTGTATATTGCGTACCCTTTTTCATCACTGAGAGTAATTTTGCATGAGAAGAAGGAGTTGCCGCCTTAGTGGGGTTACTCTTTTTGAGTGGAGTCCTTTTTTTGGTTACTTTTTTCTTTACTTGACGGATAATCGTGTCAACTGTTTCTGACACTTTATTGTGAGGTGAGAGTAACTCCTTTACGAATAAAACACCGACAACCGCAGCTACCAGCCCACCTGCAAGTGCTAATACTTTTTTATCCATGTAAATATAAACCCATTTTAGTTACTGCTTCAAGAACTTTTGGATGCGAAATAGAATGTGCTCGTGCAGCTCCCTCGTCGAGGATTTGCTGCAACTGGGGAATATCATCAAGATAGTCGCGCATTTTTTGTTGTACTGGAGAGAGATAGGTAATCACCGCCTCGGCCACTGCTCCTTTAAAAGCACCATACCCTGCCGTACGGAACTCTGTGGCAATATCCTCTTTTTTGCGTCCAGTAACTGCTGCCATAATGACCAAAAGGTTACTGATTCCTGGTTTCTTCTCGCTATCAAACCGAACCTCGTTCTCATCGTCGGTAACGGCACGCATTATTTTTTTTCGGATTTGGTCGGAGCTGTCAGTCAGGGAGATTCTTCCTGCATCATCTTGATCCGACTTACTCATTTTTTTCTCTGGATGCTGAAGATCGAAAATTTTCGTCGTTTCTTTGTTCGTTTTGAACTCGGGAATCCTAAATGTTTCCCCATATAAAGAGTTAAATCTATTTGCAATATCACAGGTCAACTCCACATGTTGTTTTTGATCAATTCCAACAGGAACGAGATCTGCATCGTACAGCAAAATATCAGCTGCCATAAGCGTTGGATACGCGTACAACCCTGCGCCAACTGACTCCTTATACTCTGTCGTCTTTTGCTTTTTTTCCTTAAATTGCGTCATTCTATCGAGCCATCCCATTGGAGTAATACAGGTATATAACCACCCTGCGTAGGTATGATCTGGATTTGCAGACTGAGGAAAGACAACATGACGTTTATAATCAACTCCCGAAGCAAGTAATACTGCAGCCAACTCGTAGATTTGCTGTCGAAGCGCGTCTGGATTCTGTTTTATCGTGATTGCATGTAAATCTACAATCGTCAGAAATGCTTGAGCGTTTGGGACTTCGTTAACCGTATCGTGCCAGTTCAAAATACTCCCTAAATAATTGCCAATGTGCAGTGTTCCTGAAGGTTGCAGTCCTGTGAGTATTTTTGTCATACGTTATTATAGTAAAAATGGACAAATAATTAAAGTTTTAACGAAATTCCTACTTCCGCTTCTGCCTTTAATGGTACCGCAAGTGAAATAACATTCTCCATAATAGCAATAATTTTCTCAATGTATCGCGCAATTTCTTCGTCATTTGTTTCAGCAACTTCAAATACCAGTTCATCGTGAACTTGCAGAACAAGTTTTACCTTCCCTGTAAGAATTTCTGGAAGCATCGAAACCTTACCCAGCGCTAGACGCATAATATCATCAGCGCCACCTTGAATTGGCATATTAATCGCTTCACGCTCTGCTGCTTGTGCACGCATTCGATTGTTTGTTGCTATTCCTGCAATATATCGTCTTCTCCCAAGAAGTGACTGTACATACCCCTGTTCCCTCGCAAAAAGAATCGTTTCGTTCATATAATCTTTTACCCCAGGGAACTGTTGAAAATATTCTGTAATAAACTTACCTGCTTCAGCAACTTCTATACCAAGGGACTTCGCTAAGCCGAATGATGACATTCCATAGACAAGTCCGAAATTTATACTTTTTGCAAATCTTCTTTGGGTGTCGGTTACCTTTTCAAACGGAATATGAAATATTTTCGCTGCAGTGCTTCTATGGATATCCCGATTATGCTGAAACGCCTCGATAAGCCCTTTATCTCTAGAAATATGCGCAAGCACACGTAAATCAATTTGAGAATAATCAATTGAGACAAGCTTACTCCCCTTTTCTGGAACAAAAAAACTTCTAACAACTTTACTCACCTCTGTTTTGACAGGAAGATTTTGGAGATTAGGATTACTCGAAGAAAGTCGCCCTGACGTTGTACTCGTGATAGAAAATGTCGAATGCACCCGGATTTTACTTGTTTTTGTTTCCTCTTGTGTCGATACCGTTTGTACGGGGGGTGCATCAAAAAGACCCATTTGTGTTTTACTGTCTGCGTCTGATTGAAGATTTCCACGTGAATCGCGAAGGGCTAAATACGGCTCCATATATGTAGATAGAAGCTTTGCTATCTGCCTGTATGCAACTATTTTTTCTACCGCCGGATGCGCATCAAGTAACCCTTTTAACACATCGTCATCCGTAGAGTACCCTGTCTTCGTTTTTCTTGCATTCGGAAGATTAAGATTACCAAACAACACATTCGCTAATTGTTTTGGAGATTTAATGTTAAATTCAAACCCTACATTCTCAAATATTTCCTGTTCAATTTTCAAAAGTTTTTGACGAAACTCTGTGACAGATTTGGCAACGGCCTCTGTATCAATCAGGATTCCGCGATGGTGCATGAGCGCAACACCAAAGGCAACGAGTAAATCTTCTTCTCGGGCAATGGCAACAGGAATTGTTCCGCCTACTGCCTCTACATCCAGAAAGTTTGCCCACAACGCAGAAACATGTGGGACAGGAACATACGCTTTTGCGTGTGCTAATTCCTGATTTAATCGAGAAATCGCTAAAGAGAACACTGCATTGCTATTGGTAACTATTTCTTGTTCTAAGGTTCCTAATCCTGCTTGCGAGACATCTTGCTGCAATGAGTAATCGTTTCTACCGGTATGTAGTGCATATGATAGTAACTCAACATCGAAAACTTTTTGAAAGAACCCCTCTGGAATGGTAATTTCCTCGAGCGTTGCCTTCTGCCCTGCAACCAACAAGTGAAAAATACCAAAGGTAACCATCGAAACCCCAGGGGGGAGTAATTTGCGCCCTTGCGCGATTCTGAATTTATACAATTTCTCCGCAACATAAATCACTACTCCCCACTCATCTCCCGAGAACTTATCATCCAACATTTCCATTCTTTCCGAAAAGCTCATTTCAGAAACGGAGATAACTTGACTTTCGCTGTAAGAAAGTTCTCGGAATAAAGCTGAATCACCAGAGGTGTTCTCGATTTGTTTGGGTAGTGGAATCTGATCGGGATGTTGTTGCTGAAATTGATTACCGGTCATCAAAACAAATCGATTTAATCGAGGATAAAGACTTTTAAACTGAAATTTGGCAAATAATTTCGACACCAAAGAAGGATCAAAGACTTTGGTTTCTGCTGCCTCAGGAGAAAAAGTTACCGGAGCATCTTTTGCTATAGTTGCTAATTCTTTACTCATAACCGCACTTTCGTGGCCATCGACGAGTAACTGCGCAACCCTCTTATTTTCCTGCGAGATTGTCCCCATATTGGAATAAATTTCTTCCAAAGACGGATATTTTTTGAGCAAATCACCTGCGGACTTCGGTCCAATACCTTTTACTCCCGGAATATTATCTGATGTATCGCCCATAAGCCCCTTCAAGTCTGTGACCTGACTTGGCGCAACGCCAAGGGCGTTATACACTTTTTCCTCAGTAAACACCTCAAGATTTCGAAAACTCCCTTTTGGCAATACAACCTGTACTTTTTCGTTAACCAGCTGAAACAAATCCCTATCTCCCGTGAGCACATAGGTTTGAGAAATTGGCCAAAAACGCTCTGTCGTGACCTTTTCACACACTGTTCCCAAGATATCATCTGCTTCATATCCTTCCACATCAAAAATTGGAATATTTAATGCTTGCAGAATCTCGTAGACAAAAGGCAGTTGATTCATCAATTCAGAATCTGTCTCAGGCCTATTTGCTTTATATCCTGCATATGAAACATGTCTAAATGTCGGTTTCTTTGTGTCAAACGCGCAAAACACATATTCGGGTTTGAACTGCAGGAGCGCGTCAAGAAACATCGAGGTGAATCCATACGCTGCGTTTACTGGTGCCCCATCGGTTGTGGTCAATGACAACGGATAAGCATGGTAGGCACGGTGCAAAATCGAATTTGCATCAACGGCAAGTAAGAGGCCTTTGGTGAGCATAGAGGTATTATACTTCTTTTTTCTTTGATTTTGGTGAGATTTTCTGAGAGCACTACCTCTTTTCACTTACTGCCCCCTGAAGTGCGGCATAAATTTCATCTTGGGTTGGTCGTTTCTTCTCGTGAAATCTTTCAAATATCTTGGTGAAAAATGCCTGAAGTGTTTGCACTGGAGAATTAAGATCACCGTGAGCGTCAACAAGATCATCTGGCAAGAATGAGATTCTGTTAAATGTCACTTCCAAACGAGGAGGAACCACAAATATCATGTTAGGGTCTAAATCGTAGTATTTCTTCCTGAATTCTGGAACTTCTAACTCTAATAACCGGTCAAGCTGAGGATCTCGAAAATCTTTCTTTTGTATTTTTTGAATTTGCCTTCTCATGAAATACGAAAGTTTAGGAAAAACCACTTCCATTGAAACTGTTCGTGTGCCTTCGGTTGAGGTTAAAAAGTATTCATCAAGTTTCGTGACTCTCCCGTCAAACTCGTTGACGAGATTCCGCAGTGAGCCTCTCCTTTCATAGGTAGATTTACCTTTTTCAGTCGCGACAAAAAACACCTCTGCTGCGTGCATTGGATTAATTTCTAGTTCCTTTAACACTTTTTCTCGCTGCTCTTTCCGAAACGCTTTATATACGAGGAGACTCATCATTGTTGTTCCAATTAATTTCTCTTTTTTTGCTCGTTGTAGAAATAAAATGACTTCCTCACTACTCTTCGTTGCTCGGGCTAATAATACTTCTCCGAAATCAAATACGGTAAACCCAGAACGTAATGCTTTGTATGAATAGAAAGCACGAAAGTCATGTCGTGTTTCAAGCAGATACAATTTTTTTTCTTTTTTTAATTTGAAACCCCAATTATTAAGGCCCCTTCCGTAATTTGCAGCGACAAACTTATCTTGCAACGCTCTCGTAATTGCATCTAACAGTGGATTTATTGCTCCTGTAGCATAATTGATTTCGTACCCACCTTGATTACATGCCCTTCTATCAGCAAACTCCGAATCAATTAACAATCGAGGGCAATTATTGCGTATAAAGTACATTTTTGCGCCAATGGGAATCTGCTCTTCGTTCTCTTTAATTATATTTACATACCATTGTTGTGGAATATACCCAGAATGAGCTTCATAGTTCACGTGATTCATCGCCACTTTTTTACCACCTTTTCACCAATTCCAAGTTTGGAACGAAATATGTACCTGCCGTTGTTTGCGGTAACTGCAGCCCAAACGCATCTCTGCTAATTTTTCTTGCAACAATATAATTGCCCGCTTCATTTAACGTAACGACATCAGGTTTGCCAACTTCAAACCCGAATAAATCATTTTTTGTAACTACAGTGTAGGTCATAATTTTCGCAAGTTCGATATCGTCAAATTCGTGCTGTACGTCTATAAATTGACAATCTTGACTAACAGAAAGTTGTTTGTACAGTGCCCCCAAAGTCAATGATATTTCCCTATTCAATCCCGTTAACAGAGGATATGGCGACCACAAGATAGTAGTTATTTTCTCTTTTTGGATCATATCAAGAAGCGAATTCATGTCGGCCAAAAATTGCTTCTCCTCAAAGCTTGGAAACATTGGGGATACACCAAAGGAAAGCAATACGATATCCGGCTTATAGTGACCAATATATTCCCGAAAATAGGTACTAACATGACGAGGAGTTGCACGATCTATTCCCGAGTTAATGACTTTTCTTCTCCATGACGTCCTGACGTCTCCATTTTCCCAGAGTGATCGTTGCAACCAATCGGTCCACCCTGGCTTCCCATAGGTTTGAGCTGTTTGTATATCACCTACACACACTATTTTCAAGAAATCATTACTGGCAATTTTTTCCTGAAGTGTGCTCATTAGTTATTATGCAAGGTTCTCATCTCTACTGCAAGGTGTCCCCAAGGAATACCGAAAACTTTCATGCGAATGGTCTGTTCATCTCCTTCTGAGTCAGCTCCCACATCATCCAATAAACTTTTGATGTAGTCACCTTCTCCACGATAGGAACATTCTTTATAAACAATAATCTTTCCAAACACACGTGCATCGCCACTGACTGAAATAGTTCCAGAGAATTCTTCGCAAGAGAGAGCAATTTCAATATAACTGTTTGCAACCTGTAAATCCACACTTGAGGAACCAAGTTGTTTCGTCT
This sequence comes from Candidatus Dojkabacteria bacterium, assembly GCA_030583685.1. Classification (GTDB taxonomy): domain Bacteria; phylum Patescibacteriota; class Dojkabacteria. The sequence continues at coordinate 452,790 of CP129470.1, forward strand.
GCAGGGTAACCTTCCCTTCATTGGCCGAAATGTCAATTCGTTTTGTCATATTTTGAGGCAAAGCAATCGTGCCACGGGTAAAATGACTTCTCAATAGAAGAGACTCTGCATACTTTCTCTTAAGTGCAACCGCTACCTCAGGGGGAGTTCCCTCTTTTTCACGCGTTATAGTCTGATACGTCAGTGAATGTCGGTTGTATCCCGTCTCCTCCTCGAATGTGATCGTACGCTGGTTTTCTTGAGTTACAATCAGATACTCTCCGCGAAAAAGCATTAAGTCGAGCGGTAAGGTTTCTCCGTCACGTACTATGTCAATACTCGTTGACACTTTTTCTACCGGAAATTGCATCGCGATATAACCTCGTACCGCGCCAATACCGAGTATCAACACAAGAAGAATTCCCCCAAAGAATTTCTGTGATTTTCTTTTTGTTTCCCCTGAAAAAAGTAATACACTCGTTCCAAGACCAAGAAGAAGCACTAACAGAATTGGCCAAAGAGAAACAACTGTTTTGGCAATATCAAGAATAACGGCCCCTGCCATTTATGTGTCACTTTGTTTGGACTTAATCCACTCTGCAACACTCAGGAGCTTTTTCTTTTCTTTATTCGGTGGTGTTTCCTTCCCAAGTTCTTTGACTAACTCAAACAGCCTCTCCCCAGAGAGTGTTTCTTGCTTAAGCAATTCATCCGCAAGAGTATCTAGTAACTTCTTTTCACGCTTGAGGATTTTAGCGGCAACAGCGTATTGGGTATTCATTAACAAGGAAACTTCTTTATCCATAATTTCTGCAGTCTTTTGGCTATACTTGATTTTGCTCGAAAGCAATTCAAAATCCTCGTCCTTATCGAACTGCACAAACCCGATATCATCACTCATACCGACTGTCTTTACCATCATTGCCGCAATTTTTGAGGCCCGCTCTACATCATTGGAGGCACCGGTCGTAATATAATCCTTTCCAAAGACCAGTTCCTCAGCTGCACGTCCTGCTGCAAAAACAGCGAGTTGCTCGACCATTTGCTTTTTTGACATACTCACACGATCATTTTCGTCGTGAACCGTCATACCAAGTGATACTCCACGAGGAACAATAGTAATTGCCTTAACAGGGTCCACATCAGGGAGATATGTTGCAACAATTGCGTGTCCTGCCTCATGATATGCCGTAATACGCAGATCCTCCTCGGTCATCATTAAACTTCCTCTGCGTGGCCCCATTGAAACCTTTAAGGTCGCCTCTTGGATATCTTCTTGGTCAATTGATGGTTTTCCCCCTCGAACCGCAAGAATGGCCGCCTCGTTCAGAACATTTTCAAGATCTGCACCAGAAAAACCAACCGTAAACTGAGCAATTTTGTACAAATCGACATTGTCGCTGAATTTCTTATTTTTTGCGTGAATGCCCAATATTTCTGATCTCTCTGTTACGTCTGGTAATCCAAGACGAACATTTCTATCAAAACGTCCTGGTCGTAGAATTGCTGGGTCAAGAACATCTGGCCTATTGGTTGCCGCGATAACAATCACCGCATCTCGCTTTTCAAATCCATCCATTTCAACCAAGATCTGGTTCAATGTCTGCTCAGAGTGAGATGATTTATAGTCCATTCCTCGTCGTCGAGCAACTGCATCGATTTCGTCGATAAAGATGATACTTGGAGAAAGATTCTTCGCACGCTTAAATAAATCACGAACACGAGCAGCTCCTGCACCAACAAGCATTTCTTCAAATTCAGGACCCGAGGTATGGAAAAAAGGAACCTTTGCTTCACCAGCGACTGCGCGAGCAAGAAGTGTCTTCCCGGTACCAGGGCTACCCACGAGTAATACACCGCGAGGAATTCGAGCACCCATTTCAAAGAATTTCTTCGGATTCTTTAAAAAATCAACAATTTCTTTTATTTCTTCCTTTGCTTCGCGGGAACCTGCGACATCTGCGAAGGTCACATCTGGGCGTTTCCCAATAATTACATTTGCCCCACTTTTACCAAATGCTGATAATCCACCACCAGACGCATTCTGTCGCTGAATTGCCCGGACAAACGTCCACACACCATACGCAAGAACACCGGTAAGGAGAAGTCCTCCAAAGTTCAACAACGTACTGGACATATTGACATCGTCGACGGTGTAGGTAGCGTTTAATTCTGAAATTTTGATATCTTCATTTTGTAATAAATCGGAAAAACCCTTAAAACTTTCGATTTTTGTATAAACCCTTGTGTCATCTTCCCGTTTTAATTGCACCAAACCCGATTTCACCGTTATCTCGGAAATTTTTCCTTCTTTAATCTCTTGAACTGCCTGTTGCAGGGGGACTTCCTGACCCATTTGCCAGGTTGAATACATTTGAAACCCAATAAATAACAGAATTATTCCCGTGATGACCATAAAGGCCTTTCTCACTCCCTCTGGAGTAATCTCACCCTCGACAATTACTGCTCTTTCTTGTACATCTTTATTCTTCTTTGTCATTATCTTTCTAATTAATTGAAAATGTGCCGCATCATAATTGTAGCAGACGCGATAAGAGATTGCTAAAAAATAGTGGCGAGCAGGATCGAACTGCTGACCTCGGGGTTATGAATCCCGTGCTCTAACCAACTGAGCTACGCCACCGTTGCTGAATTATAGCGTATTTTAGGGAAATTGAGAACGGAGACGCAAGATATCTATGAGTAAATAATCAATTCGTCAAACCCCTCTGCGCATATCGCACTTTGTGGATGAGAAGTCATGGGGATGAAAAACACAACCCCTCGCTCTTGCAACTCTACTCCATGTACCTGGTTCCCACTGGCATCATACCATCGAGGATTGAATTCACTCATCTCTCCTCTACGGAGTAACCTCCCCAAATCATAGATGCTCTGAGAAGCTTTTTCATTTTTTTGGAGCGTACCTTGGTATCTTCCAAACCATACTTATAATTCTTTCAAACTATCTTTGTCGCCCTCTGTTGCTTTGACAACGTCAAGATATTTTTCAGTCGTCGAAATTCTTTTATGTCCAACAATTTTTGCAACCGTCAAAACATTAACACCATTTGCAAGGTGATGCGCAATAAAAGTGTTTCGAATATCATTTACTGTTGCATTCTTAATTCCTGCTCGCAGAAATGCCCGTTTAATGGCGGAACGCATATTTCGAATAGGAATCGGATTACCACTTTTCGTAATAAAGATACTTCGAATTCCTGCCGCAGTTGTCGGCCTCACTCGCAAATAATCTTGAATCGATTGATATGCAGTTTCGTTCAAGGGAACATTCCTCATCGCATGAGAACCAAACGTCTGAATATGTAGATATCGATGACCTAACGGGGTGATTCTGATATCTTCTGTACTGAGACGCTGTAATTCGCCAATACGAAGTCCCGTTTGTAACAGAAGCTCCACCATTGTATACAGCCTCACATCGACGCGACTTGCATCTCGCAATGCACGATATTCAATTTTATTGAGAATGCGTGGAAGTTTTGCTTCTATCTTTGGATGCGAAAGACGCAAAGAGGGATCTTTATCACCTGAAACAATTCCTTCTTCTCGAAGATACTTGAAAAATGTTCTAATACTATTGATCTTTCTGGATACAGTTTTCAAGTTAAACCCTTTTTCTACCTGCACATAACTAAGAAAGCCCTTTAAGTCATCTGTCGTGATAGCTTCTAACGTTGTTATGGATCGCGCTGCAAGATATTCCTGAACTTGCTCTATGTCCTTTTTGTAAGCAATAAGTGTCGAATTCGATTTCCCTTTTTCTTTGAGATATTCTATAAATCTTTGAATCAATTCCCCCACAAGAGCCATAACATTCCACCTTTTAATCTAAGCTACTTCGCTGAAATCAAAACCGTTCATAGATGAGGTTACTCAACTATGAAGCACACTACATCAGTCTTATAATAATTATATCAAGGTCTTAAGTACTTTTCAATGGCAGCATAAGATTTGCTATACTCTTCTATGAGCAAAACTCTTCTGTCCCTTTTTATCCTCCTTGCCTGCGTCATTCTGATAACAAACGCAAGTCGCTCAATTATCGATACATATCAAGTAGGTTCCACGTATCAAGAAAGAAAAAGACAAACAGAACGACAATACCTAGAGGTAATAAAAAAGAAAAATGAACTCGATTACATTAACAGTCCCTTCTTTGTAGAAAAGCAGCTACGAGAAAGTCTCAACTTCTATAGAAAAGGAGAAAAATTGTTAGTTTTCACAGAACAGCCTGCCACTACCTTCCAAAACGACACCGACAAGGCAACTGACCCTTACACCGAGTGGAAAAATCTCTTCCTCTACGGGATTGCCGATCCTCTTTAGTGCTTAATTTTCACTTTCTGCTTTCAATTGAGCAATTTCACCCAGTGTTAACTCTCGGTAAGAACCTTCTGGTAAGTTCCCTATTCGCAATGTCCCCAGCCCTACACGTTGCAGTTGCGTTACTGACACGCCAAAAACAGCTAATGCTTCTCTAATCTCACGCTTCTTGCCTTCAGTCAGAATACATTCGTACTGCTCACGAGAGAGTCGTTTTATTGAGTAAAATCGATACCACTCACCTGACTGTCCCAAAACACCACCTTGCAACAGCCTCATCTCTTCTTCTGTTAATGCTCGAGATGTCGTAACTTGGTAGATTTTGCGAATCTCAAACTTCGGATGTGTGAGAGCAAAGCCCAAACCTCCATCTGTCGTTAACAAAACCAACCCTTGTGACTCCTTGTCCAACCTTCCAACAATTTGCCATGGTATAGAACGCAATGATGAAGGCAATAATTCTAGCAAAGACTGTTCATTTCTAAAATGAGTTGCCGTTGTTGAGGTAAACCCTCGAGGTTTGTTAAGCATAAGATACCGATATTGCGTTTTTTGTTCTGTAGTGATAACTACTCGACCGTCAACCTGAATCTGCTCGTTTCCGACAACCTGTTGCCCAATAATCGCAGGCTTTCCATCAACAAGTACCCGTCCCTCTCGAATCATTTCTTCTCCTTTTCGCCTTGATGCTATCCCTAAATTTCGCAAATAGACATGTACTTTCATGCCAAATTATCTCACTTTTTACTTGAAACACAAATAGTATTCTGGTATACTTCCAGTATCTCTGTCGCGGGATGGAGCAAAGGCAGCTCGTCAGGCCCATAACCTGAAGGTTCCTGGTTCGAGTCCAGGTCCCGCAACCAAGTTTTACCGAAGCGTATTTCACTAGAATATTCGGAAAACTCTCGTATCATTAACTCTATGAAGAAAAAATCTCTCCCTCTTGAGCCGTTGTATCTCACTGAGGAAAAAATCGCAGAAATTTCTCAGGAACTTGCAGAACTCGAAAATATTGCACTTCCTGAAATTCGAAAAAGACTTGCTGTTGCCTACGAAGACGGTGATATTCCAGAAAACAACCCGTGGTTAACAGCAAACGACGACCTCCAACTTGCGTTCAAAAAAAGAAATACTCTTCGTAAACTCCTCCAAAGAGCAAAACTGTACCGAGCGAAGAAAACACAAACAGATTCCTCACTCGGTAAGAGTTTTCGAATAGTATTCGGGAATGGTAATTTCAGCACAGTCACCCTTGTCTCTTCAGAAGAAGCAGCTCCACAAGAGGGGAAAATCTCCGAAGCATCTCCCCTTGGAAAATGTCTAAAAAAAGTGAAAAAGACAGGAGATTTCTCCTTTGAAACACCCGCAGGAATTCAGCAGATAACTGTTTTACAGATATTCAAAGAATAGGTATTATTTTGGCATGTCACTCACAACACGACTTCTTCTTATTGGATCCCTCACCTCCTTTGCGTTCATACTCTTTGCCGTTGGAGTACAGATAAGTCAGTATCTGAAAGAGAAAGAGGCTAAATTGTAGCTTCTTCTGCAGTTAATGATGTGTCTCGTGAATTTCCCGTGTTGACAGTCCCTTTTGGTTCAATCAGGAGAATGTGAACCTCTTCGATCGCTTCAGGTTTGTGTTCAATGCCATGAGGTATTATCAGCATTTCTCCTTTTTTAAGAGTTTCCGTTTTATCTCGAAAGTGGATGAGTAATTCACCTTCAAGCACCAAAAACAACTCATCTTCAATATCATGCGAATGCCAGGTAAACTCTCCTTTTAACTTGACCACTTGAACTTTGTCATCATTCAACTCTCCGATAATCTTTGGGCTCCAGTGTTCGTTAAAAAGCGCCAATTTTTCTGCAATAGTAACAACGGAAGGTCGATCCATATTAGAGTTGTTGATCTGTCCCTTTGTTTTGGAGTCTCTTTAATTCTTCAAGAATAGACTCAACTTCATTTGAGTCTTGCGTTGGTGAGGGAACTTGTCCATTTGGAGTTGGCAAGTTGGCAACTGCTTCCATTTGGGCAGCTTCTGTAACAGCCTCAGGTGCTGAAGAAGGTGCAGGCGAAACAAAGGAGGGGAGTGAAGCTGCAGGTGCAGTTGGTGGCTGTGCGTCTACTCCGCCTGGTGTTGAGGGAACAGGTGTTTGTACCGATTGCTGTTCTTGCTGCCTCATCTCGTTGAATAATGTCTTAAGTTCATCAACCGCCTCTTTTGCTTTCTGTAACGATTCAGGATCGGTATCAGCGGGTACGGCAGCTTCGGAAACAGGAGCAGCTCCACCGGCAGGCATCGTTTCAGGGGAAACATCACCTGTCGTATCTTCAAAAGCGTCAACTTCTTCAGCCATTTGTGGAGTATCTACTTCAGTAGTGGCATCTGCAGAAGACAGTCCATAGAGTGCGTCAAATTTTTGTAAGGCAAGCGCCATCGCTTCACGAGCTTCTTTATATTGCTCAGTCTTCTCTGCCTCAATATCTTTGGCATACACGTCCATATACTTTGTCATGTTGGTTAACATGACATATACAAGTTCTAAAACAGGTGACAATTCTGCAAATTTGTCTGAATTTCTTTGATCCATGAATCACGGGCAGTTATCTTATACCGTTCATAGTACCTTGTTTTCTGTCCTCCTGTCAATGAAGCGGAGGACCCTCCTTTGAAAATCTGTCCACTCTTTCATCCACTGTTCGAGTATATTCTTCAATAAATCGTTCCTTTGAAAATTTGCTCGCTTGCTTAAGCAGTATATTTTGATTTACTTGTGCTGCAAACTCTTCAAAATGACCAAGTTGCCCTCTAACAGATTCGCTGGTCTGCTCCTTAAAAAACATGCCTGTATCAGGCGTTAGCGTTTCGACCGCGCCGCCCTTGCCAAAAGCCAAAACAGGAGTTCCAGATGCGAGTGCTTCAACAGGTGCAATACCAAAATCCTCATATGCAGCAAAAAGATACCCTTTTGCTTGTTGCAATAAAGCCCTTTTTTCTTCGTGTGTTGCTTGGCCAATAAATTCTATATCGGAACTCCCTTTTGCAACTTTCTTTAACGAGTTATATTCAGGACCTGAACCGATAATTTTCAACCGTTGTTTAGCTTGCAAACATGCCTGAATCAGTATATCAACCCGTTTATAACGAACCAGTCTTCCATGTGTGACAAAATAGTCGTCTTTTTTTTGAGGACCTCGAGGTGTGTAAAAACTTGTGTCAACTGGTGGATGTAATACAGCGCTCGGCCTTCTCCAAAAGACCTCAATCCGCTTTTGCACTTCCAGGGAATTTGCCAACAAATAGTCAGGACGCATTGCTGCCTGTTGATCCCAAATTCGTTGCCAGGTTAAAATCGTTTGATACACTTGTTTCACTAAGGGAATTTTATTGTATATGTAATAATCACTTTCTTGGAGCCAAAGAAGTCGCATTGGTGTTTGAATATAAGAGATATGAGGAACCGTATGTGGCGTCACCAACCCATGCATATAGGCATAGGAGAAAGATAAAATTAAGTCGTACTTTTCAAAGGAAAGTGTGTCAACAAGTGATGGATATAACGGGGTCATTTGCCTATATAGGTGCGAGAGCAGTCCCTTTCCAAAAGGAGAAATAATTCTTTTCTCTTCGATTCCCATAAATTCGAGAATTTTAGGATTGTAGGAAAAGGTAAAGAGATCAGCTTGTGGGTACAGATGATTTGCTACCAACTGCAACTGGGATTCTGCTCCACCATAGTAATTCAAAAAGGGATGAAGAATTAAAACTCGTTTTTCTGCACTCGAAGACATACGGTATAGTACAATAGCGTAATGAATAATGCCACAAAGCTCGCACAAGATTTTGAGAAACTCCTCTCACAAAGCACTACCGTTCTCCTGACGTGTCATACGGGTGCAGATATTGATGCGCTCAGTTCGGTAATTGCGACAAAAAAATTACTCGAGCAGAACTACCCAAACCTCGATATTACTGCTGTTTCGGAACGGATACCTGCTAGTCTTTCGTTTATACCTTCATATAAAGAAGTCAAAAACGGTTCGATATTGCAAACACTTGAAAAGCAGCAATTTGACCTTGTTATCGTTCTTGATTTTAGTCAGTGGCACCTGGCAAGTAAAACAGACGCTACTGCCATTCAAGAACTTGTTACCAAAGCAGGTATCCCTTTTGTCGTTATTGACCATCATCCAGAGGAGTATAAAAATCTTGAGTCGGATATTTATATCAATCTTGATTCAACCTCTACCTGTACCAGCTTGTTCATTCTTTTTTCACAACTATTGCAAAAACCAATTCTTCCAGAAGTTGCTCAGGTGCTCCTCTACGGAATCGTCGCTGATACGAACCGATTTAAATATAAATACAACGCTGCGTCTCAGGCGACCATATTCAGAATAGTTGCCGATCTTTTGGAAAAATCGCCCGAAAGTATTGAAGATATCGCTCGACAAATGGACCGCTTTGACAGTGAAGTGCTAAAAATCGTCAGCCTCTTTATCAACAATATAACACTCTTTAACAAAACATTTGCCTATACAACGATTACAGAACAGGAACTTCTTGAGGCCGGCGTTAACACAAAAAAACTGGGCGATGCGGCACTTTTTCTTGCAAACGAAGTTATCGCGACTGTCGATACCGCATCGCACGGTGTCGTTGTCTACCCACATCTCCAAGAGAAAAACACCTATACGGCAAGATTCCGCTCTACGTCTCCAGATTTTCCTGTACAACACATTGCCGCAAAACTCGGCGGCGGCGGACACCCTCAATCTGCTGCCGCACGGCTGAACGTTCCTACGGTTGAAGACGCGGTGAAAAAAATTCTTGCGTTAGTAGAAAACAAGAAGTCATAACGGAATAGTCAAAAACAAGAAGCGAGGTTAACATTGTATCGTTACGACTGCGTTCTTCTTTACCTTGAAGCGGTAAGTGCTTGATGTGCTTTAAAATTCAAAACTGGGCGTACTGGGGATCGAACCCAGGACCACTGCTTTATAAGAACAGCGCTCTACCACTGAGCTATACGCCCGAATGGTGAATTATAGCGCAAATGGGGAAATTTGGTAATTGGTTTAACCTCTAAACCTATTACTCTCAATCTCATTTCCATCAGTTATTTTAACTTCAAAATCTCTAAGACTCGCCTTAAGGGTTGCCTCCAATACATCTGGTGCAACCGATCCTTTTACAATATACATATCGGTTTCTTGTTCAACTTCCCTTCTGACATCACTTGAATCTTGCGCACTAATACAAATAACAAAACGCCTCCCCTTCTTCTCTTGAAGAACTTCATTTACTAAACGAGGACCACTTTTGGATTCTCCTACATTATAGTCTGTAATAACAAAAAACGGCTCTTCATGCTCAATTCTTTTCGCCATACTCTTTAGAGATTTTAAATCAAAACACGGAAGAACTGATTCTAAATCAACCCCAATCTGACGTAATAGCGACAGGTATAAGCCTACTTGAATTCTTTCATCATCGAACACTAGAATTTTCATACATCAAATTTACAAATTTAATTACTGCGATTATAATTTGCTTAAACATTCCTTTCTTGACAAAACCTTGACATCCTAAAAGAAGCCTCCAAATCCACTCTTGCTTGGTGCATCGGCGACGGGGCGATTGGTTCTCTTTCTGATTTCTTCACGCACGTAATTAGCATCTCGGCCATAGCGAACACGCGATAATTGTTTAATTAGTTCACTTGTTCTTTCTTGTTTTGGATATCGCTGATCCATATTGTAGAACGTACTCATCGAAAATGGAGATGTTGCAACACCTGATACCAATGTTTTGATATACACATTCGCATTTTCTAGTCGAATTAAATCTTGTTGTTGGAAGATTGGAGCAAATTCCTTGGCAAGATATTCTGCGTCGGTTGCACCCACACGAAAAGACATTAACGTACCCACATTACCGAACACTGCATTACGAACTTGCTCGGTCATTTGATTGATATATTGGTTTGCGACAACAAGGTTTAGACGGTATTTTCGGGCTTCAGAAAGTATCTGGGCAAAATCTTCAGTCGCAAAGTTTTGGAACTCGTCAACATAGAGATAAAAATCTTTTCTGTCCGCTTCCGGCATATCTTCACGACTCAAGGCAGCACGAAGTATTTTCGGAATAATCAACAAACCAAGGAACTGCGCATTTTGTTCACCAATCAACCCTTTGGAAAGGTTAATCAACAAAATCTTTTTGCTGTCCATTACTTCTCTAAAATTGAACGATGAGGTACTCTGTCCAATAATATGGCGAATCAATAAGTTGGTTGTAAAACGGTCAAACTTTGATGTTAACCAGCCAAGAATTTCAGATTTTTCCCGCTGCTCGGTATTTGCCATTTCTACCAACCAGTAGTTTCGCACTTCGTCATCATCCACCTTGTCCATAAAAGAAAGCGCAAAACGTTCGTCTGTAATAGCACGAAGGACCTCAATAAAGGTGTTCTCTGGTTCTGTCATAACCGCGAGCATTGCGTTACGAACTGCACGTTCAAATCGCGGACCAACAATACCCTGATCATGGGGGTCATACATTTTTCTCATTAGCCCCAAAAAGCCGTTAACAATTTCATGTCTTTCAAAAACATTCCGATGTTCAAGATAGTTCATACCCAGTGGTCTTTCTGTATCAGCGGCATTGAAGTAGATAACATCTTCCGCACGCTCTGGAGGAATTCTTCGCATAATTTCTGCAATTGCCGAGCCGTGTGGATCAAGAAAGGCAATGCCATTGCCAGCATAAATATCCTGCATTGCGAGGTCAGTTAACGCATACGATTTCCCTGTACCCGTTTGCCCGACAATATACATATGTCGACGTCGGTCATCTGGGCTGACAAAAATTTCACGTCGAACTCCTTGGTATACCGAACCACCGATCCATGTTCCTTTACTTGGTAAATTCGGGGGCGGGGGAGCTTTTTTAGCATAAAGCCACTCAATATTTGGCGTTTTGACATTCTTATTTGGAAAATGAAAAAGCGTTGCGAGCTCCTCGGAGTTTAACACCACATTATTTTTGTCGGAAACTTTTCTATACACGAAATCCTCCATAAACTGTCTCAACTTTTTGCCTTCAATTCGTTTAAACCGCAGTGAGTTAAGTCCCGGATTGGTAAATTGTGCGAAACTACTTGCCAACGTATTGAGTCGAGACATTGCAAAATCTTCAGACGGACCTGCCATCACCATGCGGAAATAGGTGTTAAAACCAACTTTTGATGTCTTCTTTGTTATTGCATTCATTTTTTCTTGTGCAACAAAGATTTTTGGCTTCGACTTCCCTTCTTTATCGGGAGTAGCCATATTGTTTTCATTAACTTTTTGGATAAACTTCTGCCCTTTCTTTGACCATTTCATATCGGCAGGGACTATTAGCATTTGCAACGCACCACCTTCACCGTCAACCATATTGGCAAAAGCACCTGCAATAGAAGTCATGGGATCCGACTTGTCTTCATACTCCGCGTAGGTCTTCAAGGGTTGATAATTATGCTCTGTTAATTCGAAAGATCCGGCAACGACACTGCTTCCTTCTTTAAAAAAGTTTGGCTCAGGAACTTCAACCATTTCCGCGTTTTGATAGGAACCAAGTACTAACTTTTCGATAAGTTGTGCATACTTTTTCGGCGTGTATACATAAAAACCAATATGTTCCGGATACGCAATAATTTCGAAACTAATCCCCTCATCTGAAGACAGTAGTTTTTGAAAGAAATTTTTTTTCTTGTAAATGCCGTACACACTCGCAAACAATTGTTCCGCAGCCTTTAAGGGGATTTCATTATCATACGGACAACGAACAATATACATCGCATAGGAGAGTGCCTTGTCTTCGCGATCTTGCTGACGAATTATTTTTGCGTACCACAAAAAAAGACCCGCAATCATTCCGATTCCGAGAAGAATTACGCCAAGTATACCGACAATTACCCACTGATCACTAGAAAGTGTTGTATTCCCTGTATAGTATGCTGTAGGTGTCGACCCAAATGTGAACTGGGCAGCAAAATGTATTCCCATACCCGTCAGTATAGCAGAGAAACTACTTCATCACTATGTTTTCTTAAAGAAAAAGGCTTATACCAACCCAAGCAATTTCCAGAGGGCACGAAGTGCTTTTAACAAAATTACTGACTGCCACACCGTTCCATTTGTTGGATCCCCTGATGTTGCCGTTTGTTGCAAGAGCCCAGATTTCGGATCATTTATTAACCCTTGGGTAACTGTGTAATAGCCAGAAACTCGACTCGTTAGCTGCTGAGTCGTTACTCCGCCACTAAAGGTTGCTTGTCCAAGTTCTGGATTGATGAATCTTTTTTCTCCTTCTCGAGAGGTGTCAGGAGTAAGTGGCGTTTGCAATTCTGGTGTTTTACTCTCTGAAACCTCAACCCTCTCAGGTGTCTGCTCTGTCGCAGCGTCTGGTTTTCGTGGTGACTCTGGTTGTTTAGGCTGAAGTTGAGGCAAAAATGTTTCTCGAGACGAGGAATCTGGAGCGCCTTCTGCATGCCCTGGTGACGCAAATGCCGCTTCGGCGTTTTCAATCGGATATGCTGGTATCTCGCCAGCGGCCTGTTGTACATGCTGCCCCTCAGATTCTCTCCCGGGGGTAATTCCTGGTTGCACCATTCGTCATTGTAGCAGAATTATCTCTGCTTGTTATTTAACTTCCACTGTTCTTAACTCACGTTGCACCTTTACCTTCTCTTCTCGTTCCTTTTTTCTGTTTTTTTTGTCGTATTTTCGGAGAGAACGTGCCAACGCTATTTCTACTTTTACGAGATTATTCTCTATGCCGACAACAACAGGAATCACTTGCGCTTTTAATTGTTGTCTTTTTGTTGAAAGTTCCAACAGTTGCTTCTTCGTGAGCAAGAGAACTCTGTCTCGTTCAGGAATATAACCGCTACTGCTCGACTTATTGGCATGTTTCCAGAGAGGAATGTATAAATTTCGAATAATTGCACCTCGTGGATTTACAAAAACATATGCACCTTCTAGTTTTCCCTGTCCTTCTTTAAGACTTTTTGTTTCCGCGCCGGTCAAGATAATACCTGCACTATATTTTTCAATGAATTCATAGTCAAAGGACGCTTTTTTGTTTCTCGCAATAACTTTCATTCCTGTATTATCTCACAAACCCAGCAACAATTATCACGCTTATAATTTTACTCTCCAAATGGTAGTCCCTGAGAGAATATAGAGATACACTTCTTGATTTCGAGAGTTAACATCGATTGCTATGGATTTTATATCAGAAAATCGATCGTCGTTTTTGTCGAACTGAAATGTTTTTTCAACAACTCCTCTCCCAGGATGTCGCGAGTTCGGTTTTTCAATTGAGAGCACAGCATGCTTCGTCTTATCATATACATAGAGGTTTCTTTCATTCGATGGGTTTGTGTATGACGGACCAATCTCGCCTAATTCTGCACTTTGCGGAATTGCGAAAGCATCTTGTTTTGGTCCATAAAATCGTTTAATCTCACCTTTTCCTTCTATCGTCGCAATGGTATAAATAAAGCCATCAATACTAATAGTCCTTACTCCCAGCAAATCCGTTAAATAGCGAGTTGGCGTCTCGAAGCCTCCTCCCGGTTTTGCGGTAATTTTGTATACGACATTTGCGGAAGTCGGCACGACATATGCATTTTTTGCATATCCATCAACATACAGACATTCACCAATTGTACCGGGTTCTGCGCCAACAATACGGTTAAATCCTGACGCACCACCCGAGGCATTATTGGAAAAATACAATACACCATTTTCTTTATCGCAAACAAACAGTGTTCCTTCACCTGTTCCCACCGTTATTGGGTCAACAACAAGTCCCAGGGGATCTTCAAGTTTCATCACTGACTTGTTCTCAACATTTAGTTGATAAATCGCGTTACGTCCCTTATCTGCAACAACAATTGACGTTCCACGAAAAGTAATCGAAGAAATATCTGAATCATTCCCGAGAGAAACTCGAAAATCTGTCACGAGCTCCGCTTCTTTAACTCTCACAATACCGTAGATCCGATCAAATGTCGCCTCACACTCAGATACTTTTGCCTGCACCTGGCTTGTTAGAACAGAAATTTGCTCTTTCATCTCAACAGATTTAATGCGGGGCAATACCTCCGCTTCTTTCTTGTACACCTTGTCTGCTTCAGGTCTACAAAACTCTAATTGTCTTTCGGTGTCTTCTGTATCAATTACCGCAATATTTTGCTCAAAGAACTTGGAAAAGGTCCCAACTTGTTCTTGATACGTAGCCAACAATTCTGCTTCCAAATTTCTTTGACGAATATTCCCGCGAATCCAAAAAAAGAGGATTACCACCACAAGCACTACGATGAGAATCACCCCTGGCTGAATTTTTTTCTTCTCAAGGAGTGTGGGGCGGCTGAGAAAAACCTTTTTGGGAACCATGCTTGCATAGTCTTTTCCAAAAAGTTTCAAAACATTTTGATACCCCAATAGCAACGCGCCAACAAGTACTCCAGAAATGGCTTTTGTAACCGGATGGCGAACGATTTTTCCCCAGAGAGAATGCCGAGCACGAAGTTCCTGTACATAATCTCTCCCTCGTGTTGGCAAAGAGGGAGGTTGAACAACGGAAGATACTGTTTCCTGAGAAGAAAGAGGAATTCCCTCCTGTGCCTCATCAACAATTCCTTTGTATGCACTTTTCTCAACAACCATACCTGGTGTTATCTCTTCAGCAACCACGAAGTCATCAACGGTAATCCCTTTCCCCGGAAGCGAAATTTCTGGATCAATCAGATGCTCCTCGTCAGATGGTTTTTCTTCCTCGGTAAATTCATCTTGTGACGACATGACTGGAGGGGGCTTAATATACCCTTTATCATCTTCCTCAGGCAATCCTTTCTCTTCTGCAAACTCCACCAAAGGATCTTCCTCCACACGGGTGTTTACTTCTTCTGTTGAATCTTTTAATACTCGATCCTCTGCTGCGTCATGTTGAGAAGAAACCTCTTCTGGCGGAAGGGCTGATTGCAATAATGAAGTACTTTTTCCTTTTTTAATTCTTTCAGTAACCTGCTCTAACAGTGCCTTTGTTTTAGCCACCAAGAGACTACCAAGGGCGCCTGCTTCTTTCGCAAAATGACTTAGTAACGCTGTTTTTTTCTGTAGGGAAGCTGAAACTTTTTCCTCGCCTTCCGTTGCAGCAATGACAAATAACTTTTTGCTTCCAAAAAGATTATCTTTGAATAGTTCGAGTGATTCGAGAAGTGCTTCAACACTCTCCATTTCAAGCAAGTTTGCTTCAAATGCATTTCTGAGGAGTGTTTTATTTCCCAATAATACGACATCGTTCAGATCTAATTCGACTTCCAAAAACTTCAAATCAAACAAGGTCTCGTTTTCAGGAATCATCTTTGCCATATCGGCAAATTTTCCATTTCTCACAACAAATACGTCAGAGTCGCCAAACCTAATCAATCTCAGCAGGTACCCTTTTTCCGCCTCAGTTACATTTAACAACACAATATTGACATCGACACCCTCTTCAACATTTGAATTTTGCAGGAGTTGAATAAACGTTCGGATCGACTTCTTTAATGATGTTTCAAAATCCTCGGCATAGAAATTATCGGAGAAACTTTCCCAAAACCGCTTTGTTAACTGCTCGTAAATGTCGTTCCCAACGTCTCCACTCAGTACCTCAAAAAAAAGCCCAATTCCTCCTTGATGAATTTTCTCTTGATCAAGAGGATAGAACCAGAAAATTCGTGAATAACTCCCACTTTCCACATCCGTGGATAGGTATTGTTTCGCAATAAATGGGGCACGTAAGCTCATGTTAGAAGAGTAACAGAAGTCCTAAAAATAATACAAGTCCCAGTACCGCAAAAAAGTGCAATAGCGAAATGTACCGCATGAGCCCAGAGTTTGGTGTTGTAAGTGTCATGGAAAGTATTCGAATCCTTAGATACAAAAAGAGGGAGAAAAATACGTAACCAATCAGAAAAACAGCAATGACAAATTTCAATCCAAAGGCAATGATAGGAAATCCATCGCCAAAGTCAAAGGACATGATGTCCGTATTAATTAAGTCCGTTGTTCGGAGCATTTTGTTTTTCGTTTTCAACTAAGTCCATAATCACATCTTGTACATCTCGTGCTTTTGGAACATTACTTAACTCGAAATGTTCTTTGTGTGACGCTGTTAGGATAATCAAGTTTGCCATATCAAAAAGAGCGTTAATAAACCCAGGAGTTGAATAAGAGACATCTTGAATGGCTCGTAATACTGTTGTACTCCAGCGTGAGTTGGTAACTGTTTCAAAGTCCAGATCCACCAAGCGAGAAGACGTTACAATATTAACCGTAAAATACCACTTCAGAAATGAATATAAAAACATTGAAATTGAAAAAGCAAATCCACAGATAAAAAGGACAAATCCAATGGTCGAGATATTTGCGGTTGCAGAAAACAGTGTCCCAAAAATCCACGCAAAAAAGATGAACAGGAGAAAGACTCCCACTGCATAAACCAGCGGAGGAATTAGGATGATTGGGTGCTGTCTGAGAAACAAGATAATTGTTTCATTCTTGTCCTGGCCATCGAACGATACCCTATCTGGATATACGCGAACTGAGTCAAAAAGCTTGTACTTTGCCAAGCCTTGCATTTTTTTATACGAAGATTGTGTAACTTTTAGTTCAGCCATTTAGTTGTATTCAATTTTTATTATTGACGAGGGCGAAACCTTCTTGATAAGTGTTCCACCTTCATAGATGGACATCTCACTGCCGGCACTCACCTCCATTACCCGAGACCCAACCTTTGTGAGCCCTACTCGAATATTCCGCCCAACGTTATATTGTACTACATTTGCGTTGTTATAGTAATGTTTGAGAATTTGTTCATGCGTTTGCCCAGCAAGTGCCCGACCATATGCTCCATGCTGACTCATTCCAACACGATGACCAAAGCCGCGAGTCCACAGTTCCCAATTATTCATGTCAACTTTTTTGATGTCAAACAATGTTGAATACACCGCATTTTTATACGGCGCGCGAACATTATAAGAAACCCGAAACGCTGGCCCACTGAGGGTAACGGAACCAGTTGTACCGGTCACAATAATGGATTTCGTAAATTTCGTATTTTGTACAATTTGATTACCACCATGATCATATTCATGGCGAATATCAGTTATCGTACCAACTTTATTGATAATACTCTGGTTTTTGCTGGTTAAATGGTTCTTAAGCGCAGTTGGAGACAATTCGCCTGTTGTTACCATTTTCCCATATAGCTGATAGTATATGGCACCGTTTAAGTAGTCTTCCATTCTGGCCAGTGTATTAATACCTTCGCTTCTTCTTGTCACCCCACACCACGGGAAGGGGTTAAGATTTCCCTGAATAATCCAATAGCCACAGTTACTGTTCCCGTAATTTTTCCATACGCCACCTTCCAGATATCTGTCCTGTTTTGCAGAAAGATACGCGAGTGTCCCTCCAAAAGACGGAGATTCGTTCGAGGCAAGGGTATGACCTGCTGCATCTGAAGAGTAAATTGCAAGAATTGTCTTACCTCCATACTCCATTACTTTGTGTGTCGTAGAAGTAACTGCATCTTTCCATTGGTTACCGAAAGAGGATTTTACCTTTCCTAATCCAACATACTCTTGATCCTGCGTTGAATCATAAATATCAAACTTCCCATATCCACCATACCTCATTTTATATGTAGCATACGAACGACCTGCGATTGCTTGGACACGCAATGCCTCTGCTGGCCACGAGGAAGGCATTTCTGCTAACCCCCAGAGGTACTTATCCATTGATAATTCATTGATTGCATACATTCCAGATGATTTATTGAATTCCAATACTCCCGCAAATTCAGTTGTTCTTGATCCTTTAAGCACAATCTCATCATTTGCTGCCGACACCCGTACAACTGCATTCGTCTTCTTAAATACTGTTCCATCTATAATGATTGAGATTGCTCCAGAAGTGTTTGTATTTGTTCCTCCCGAAGCACCTCCCCCTGTTCCGCTCCCCGTACTGTTTCCAGAAGATGAGGAACCACCTGTGGTTTTGCTATTGATTATCGCTTGTGCTGCACGAGAGAGTTTAGAAATATCAGCAACGAGGGAATTACGCTGAGCATAATTTTTTGCCAGTTCCAACGCAACGCGTGCTTGTTGGTCTTCGAGTGAAGCAATTTGACCAGTAACTTCGGAAAGTGATTTTTGAATTAACTGCTCTTCTTGCGCGATATATTTCCTTTTTGATTCGATGGCTTCAAGTTTCAACTCAATTAATTCTTGCTGCTGCTTCATCGATTGCGATTGCACATTATAGTACAAGAAACGATCGAGGACATTTGACAATGTGGGTGATTCGAAGAGTGTCACTAAAATATTTTTCTGCGACTCTATAGTATAAAGCGCCTGTTGGAGTGAATAGGTGTTGGCAATTGCAATTAATTCTTCTTCTTGCTTCTTAGCCTCTGCCTCCATAATTTTGACATCTTGACTCATCGAGTCAAGCAACTTTTGCATTTTCGATTTTTCTGCCCGAAGTGCGGTAAGCTTTGTCGTAAGACTCGCGTTTGAAGAAGCAATTGAGGAGATATCCTTTCTAATTTTTTCCAATTCTCGCTGTTTTTGAGATCTCTCTTGCTCGATTTGTTGCTGTGTTTGTGCAAATACCTGAGGTTTCGAAAAAACAAATACGGAACCAAAAAGCAGGATAATAAAAAGAACAATTGAATACGCGGGCAGCAATCTCATAGTCAATTATAACACGCTAGAGATCAATCGTGACTCCTTCGATATCAAAGCCTACAACAGTCAATGCTAACCGCACTAAGAGAAACGACAACAGAAGCGTTGCATACCCAGCGATTGCCCAAAATATTGTTGCATTTGCCTCAGATACTTTCCGTGAATTATCAACTGCCAACATACGCGTTACTCCCGCATAAACCAACATTGCAACGACAACTACAGGAGCAACACCATAGATGAATGCCGTAACAAAAGGATATATATTCTGAATCACCGTTGGCAAATCTGGTGGCTCATACAACGCACCTGAATTAGATCCACCGGGAGAATTTCTACTCAATCCTGCACGAAACAAGGAAAGCACCTGATTCATTCAATAACTCCTAGAAAACTTATGTTACTGGAGTTTCGGGAACGTCGGTGATTTCGACTCCGATTTGATTCATGACCAAAGTAACTAAGGCATACGCTGCGAATGCAACGATAAGACCAATGATTGCATTTGTAATACTCGACATCGCCGTTTTCGCTTTTGTTGCGTCCCCTTGGCTGGAAACGTACTGGATACCGGCAAACATAATAAAGATAACCGCAGCAATTACAACAATAATCAAAATGACATTAATAACTCGCTTGATTAATTCGTTTGCTTCAAGACCAGCAGCATTTTCAGGTACCCAGGATACAGCCGAAACTGAAGGAATAACGACTTCTCTTACATACTCTAATAAACTCATAATCACATTTGTAATAAATTTATTCATCATTATAGCAAGGAACTGAAACTTTCGTCAATAATTATGTTACAATTCTGCATGAAACACGTTCTCATTGGAGTATCTTGGCCATACACGAACGGACCGATGCATGTCGGGCACCTGGCGGGCCAAAATATTGTCTGCGACGTGTTCGCACGATTTCACCGTATTCTTGGTAATACCGTTGCCATGGTTTCAGGGAGTGATATGCACGGCACACCCATAACGATTAAAGCAGAAGAAAAAGGCGTTCCCGTTGAAGAATTTGTCGAAACTAACCACCAGGCTTTTATTGAGATTTTCTCGAAACTTTCTATAAAATTTGATCTTTTCACGAAAACGCGTACGGAAAATCATAAAACCGTTGCTCGCAACTTTATTACGGTACTCCACGAACAAGGCTTCCTCGAAAGAAAAACCTCGACACAATATTATGATGCAGAAAAAAAGCAATTTCTCGCTGACCGATATATAGAAGGAAACTGTCCTCACTGTGATTATTTCCCCGCGCGCGGAGATCAATGCGACAAATGTGGCCATGTCCTTACCCCAGAAGAATTAAAAAATCCAATCAGCAAACTTTCCAATAGCACCCCAATTCTCAAAGAAACAGAAGAATTATATTTTGACATGAGTAAGTTACAAAAAGAACTTGAAGACTATCTTGCAAACAAATCCTACTGGAGAAAACAAACCTATTCTCTTTCACAAGCATGGCTCAAAGAAGGATTACGGGCAAAACCTATCTCGCGTGACATTGGATGGGGAATTTCTCTTCCCCTCAAAGACTTCGAACGAAAGGTAATCTATGTTTGGTTCGAAGCAGTTATTGGGTACTTATCAGCAACTATCGAGTGGTCACTGCAACAGGAGAAACCCTCAACCTGGGAAGACTTTTGGAAAAATCCTTACGCAGAACACTATTATTTCATTGCAAAAGACAATATTCCCTTTCATTCACTTTTTTGGCCTGCACAGCTTCTTGCCTATAATTCAAAGTATTCCTCAGGGGAAGACTCAATACTTCACCCACTTCCGGGAGAGACAAAAAAAAGTGCTCTCAACCTTCCCTACAATGTTGTTGCAAATTTATTCCTCAATATTAAAGGAGAAAAAATGTCGAAAAGCAAAGGAACACTGATCCTCGCTGAGGACTTACTGAAAGAATATTCACCAGAATTAATTCGTTATTTCTTTGTCCGTTATGCACCAGAAAATCATGATATTGATTTTGAAATAAAGGATCTTCCAGTACTCAATAACAATGAACTGGTCGCAACACTTGGTAACTATGTTTATCGTGTTGCTTCTTACGCAAAAACAAAACTTCAGGGAACCGTTTCAACACAGATTACTAATTCAACCGTCTCACAACGTATTACCGAAACTTTCGAAAAAACACAACAGCTTCTTGAACACGTAACGTTCTCACAAGCACTCCAAGAAGTCATGAGTCTGGCACAATTTGGGAATCAGTATTTTAACGATGCGGCGCCCTGGAAAGATAAAGATCTCGAAACGCAACGAGCTATTGTTTCAAACGCACTTGGGATCGTCAGGGCATTACAACTCCTCCTCCGACCTTTTATTCCAACATTGTCAGAGAAAATTGCCCTCATGCTCGCGAGTGACTCGCTTATCGAATCCCCAAACACGTGGAAATT
This sequence comes from Candidatus Dojkabacteria bacterium, assembly GCA_030583685.1. GTDB lineage: Bacteria > Patescibacteriota > Dojkabacteria. The sequence continues at coordinate 474,337 of CP129470.1, forward strand.
TATTCCGATGAGCGAAAAAGAAACACATGAAATTGGTACCCCCACGATTCCAGTTGAGAAAATCGAGATGGTTTCACAAAACGACTAATTGTAAAATTCTTGCAATATACAAAACAAGTAATAAAGAACATCAATCTTTCACGAACCGTTTCATAAACAAAACGGAGCATTTTCCTTTTTTGACAGGCCTTGTGGATAAATTGTTCTACTCTTTCTTCGCTGACGTGAATGTGTCTACTTACTTCGTGAATAATAAATTGCTTTTCGAAAAATAAATTCGCTTTCTTCTCCTGATTGTGGAAACAAAACAATCAATCAACAGGTTTTTCACACCACAGAATTACCTTTTTGTTTCCAAAAAAAGGACACATCTTGGGTATTATCCACATACCCACAGCCTCTACATACTACAACTATTTATATATACAGTAAGAAAGGGGAATTTATTCAGTAATTCTATGGTAAAATCTTGCAGATAAGTTTTCACAAGAGGTTATGGAGTTTAAGATTAGTGCAGAAGTTCTTTCAAGTTACGTTAACATTGCAAGTCGTGTTGTTAATGCAAAAGCAAATCTCCCTTTACTCAATAATCTTTTGATCTCTGTATCGAAAGAGCAATTAACGGTAACCGGAACTGATCTTGAAATTCAAATTACTGCAAAAGCCCAACTAAGTGCACAAAAAACTGGGAAAACCTCGGTTAATGCGAAACTTTTTTCTCAATACATTAACACCTTAGCAAAGACTGATACACTTGAAGTGAAGCAGGAAAAAGGAATGGTAAAAGTGTCTTCCTCTGCGGGAAGCGCCGAGTTTACAACTCGAGATGTCGAGGATTTTCCCTTATTCGAAGCCGAGGAAATGGATACGCTCTTCTCACTTCCTGGCGATGTCTTTGCTGCAATGGTAGAAAAAACCGCATTCGCCGCTGCACGTGATGATATAAGACCAATCCTTACAGGAATAAACATTGAAATTGAAGAAGATCACGTCACTATGGTCGCGTTGGATACCTTCCGTCTTTCTCGAATAACCGAGAAGTCACAAACGAAGTATGTTGGTAAAAAGCAAGTCGTTGTTCCTGCGGTTGCGCTTGAACAGTTAGTTCGTGTTATCCACGATCCTTTCGTCACAACGGTCACAGAGCAACCGATTGTCCTTTGTCAACTCGCAAAATCAGGTAATTTTGTGTCTCTAAAATTTGGAGATATAGAACTCTTTGCTCGTCTCATAGAAGGAGAATATCCCGCATACAAAGCGGTCATCCCTGTTGCTCACCAAACAGAAGTGACAGTTTCTCGAGCTGCCTGGTTAGAATCTATGAAGAGAGTCGGTGTTTTTGCGCAATCAGCTATTGGGCAAAAAGTAGTCCTTGAGTTTGCAGACAATAAATTGGTCATGGAATCACAAGTTCCCGAGGTCGGAAATATTCGTGAAGAATTAGAAGTAACGCTTGAGGGGGATTCTCTCAAAATTGCCTTTCAAATTAAGTTCTTACTCGACATTCTGACGCTCATCTCTGATGAATCTATTGTTTTTCGTGCTTCGACGAAAACTGCTCCTGGTGTCTTTTTGCAACCCTCTTTTGATGCATTTTTGCACATTTTAATGCCATTAAAGCTTGATGACTAACAAAACGCGCCTCCCGAAAACTGAGACTGTCGAACAACTTCCGTTATCGGTTTCTGTTTCCTCGTGGTCTGGGCTTTTGTATGGAGTAAAAAAGTCACTCAGAGAGTTTAAATTTTCTCCATTCTATCTGGTGTCCACCCATTTTTTGTTTTGGGTAAATATAGGGTTACTTGCGATGACATGGTGGCGTGTTACGGTGCAGCAGCCCTTGTTGGAAAAGAGTGTGGGAGTTCTTTTCTTCTCGGTTAAGAAATCTGCTATTCCTGCGTTTTCTGAGGCTGCAGTGGTTCCCTTGCAGTATACTCCTTATGTGGTTTATGCGCTCTTTGGGTTTCTTCTCTTTTCTACCATAATGTCGTTTTTTGTGTATTCATTTGGAAGGTATGGCATAACAACCTTTGTCTTTCTCCTGACACTCGTCGTGCTACTGCTCGTTATTCGTATGATTCTCTTTCCCTTAACTTTACTTGGTGGTTTTTAAAATGACGATTTATTTACTCGCGGGATTGGTTGCTTTCCTTGGTGCAGTAATAGTGACACCTTGGGTAGGCCTGCTTGCGAAGCGGTTTGGCGCAATTCAAGAACCCCCCGAAGTAACCTTACGTCGTATTCAAGAGCAACGAGAGAAAGGACTTCCTGATAAAGATTATGAGTCAAAACTTCAAGCTGCTCGTCGCCGTTTAGATAAGCCTCCTATGTTGCTGTGGGGAGGGATTGGATATGTTCTCCCTTTTCTTGTGGTGAGTATTGGTGTTTTATTGACCTCTCAGTCGATTAATATTCCCGTCGCAGATGTTTCTACCTATATTCTGTGGTTTAGTACTATTGCAATCCTGCTGATGGTTGGCATGTACGATGATGTTTTTGAATTAACGGGGAGAGTTCAATTCTTGTTTCATCTTCTTGCCTCTCTGCTTTTAGTACTTTCCCCTATCGACTTACGCGGAATAAATATTCCCTTTGGGCTTGGTTTCTTAGACCTTGATGTGTGGCATGTGACACTCGAAAGAATTCCATGGTTTAGTCTTGTCTTTCCTGGAGATTTTCTCCTTTTTTTGTGGGTATTGCCGTTAATTAACGCGATAAAGTGGATTGGTGGCAGTGATGGCTTAATGGAAGGTGATATGGCAATTGCTATGCTGATTATTTTTCTGGTGAGTTTTCAGTATGGGCAACCTACCTCTGCTCTTTTTGCAATTACCTTGGCGGGGGCACTCTTTGGGTTTCTTGTCTTTAATTTCTTCCCAAATAAAATTATTTCTGGTTCAACAGGAAAAACAGTTATTGGCTTTATTATTGCGGGGATTTCTCTTATTGATACGACAAAACTTGCGATTAGCTTAATTGTTTTTGCGCTGCCGTTAGTTGATGCGTTTTGGGTGCTATTGCGTAGAATTATTCATTATAAACCGCGCTCTTTTATCCAGCTAATGTTAATTAGCAACCAGTATCATTTTCACTTTCAATTAAAAAAACTTGGGTTTTCCGAGCGAAAAATTGCATATTTTGAGTATGCGTATATTGCGTTTTGGGGATTGCTCGGAGTGTATGCGCCGTATCAATGGAAATCACTTGTGTTGGTTCTTTCCTGGGTGGTGACATTTGGTATGATACTTTCAATAACTGCAAGAGCTAATGAAAAAGGATCCTAAAAACTACATCGCTAATTACGAAATGAATGCGTATAGCTACGAAAGTTTTTGGCAAGGTCGTGAATATGAGCACCAAGCAGAATTACTTCTTCTGAATAAAATTTTCTCTCGTGATATTGATCTCTCTCAAATATCCGAGGTCGTTGATCTTGGAGGTGCGTACGGACGGTTGCTTCAAACGTATGGGAACCACGTAAAGAGTGTTGTGTTAGCCGACTACTCGACAAAAGAGTTATTGTCCGGAAGAGGGAGAGTGATGCAAGGAGATTCTCTCGAAAAAGTATCTTTTCTTGCGTTGAATGCGTATAAAATGCCGTTTGCGGACAAAAGCATAGAATTCCTTCTGTCGGTTCGTGTCATGCATCATTTAAAGGAAACAGAGTTATTCTTTAAGGAGTTATCGAGAGTGATTAGACCAAAAGGAAAGGTACTTCTTGAGTTTGCAAACAAAAACCATATTATTGCAGTAATCAAACAGGCTCTACGATTTCGACTAGGGAGATTCATGCAATCGGGTATTACACAAGTTTCTCATAGTCAAGAAAGCTCGCAAGGAATTGCATCCGGGCAAGAGTCAATCATTTACAATTTTTCTGCGAAATATGTAAAAGATGTAGCCCTCCGCCACGGCTTTGTGTTTAAGAATGAATATGGGTGCTCATTTTTGCGAAGTGCATTTGTAAAAAAACATGTTCCCCTTCGGTATTTACTCAAAATCGAGGAAGTGTTACAGAATATTGCAGGAAAGTTTGGGATAACACCAAGTATTTTCGTTATCTTTGAAAAGTTTTCTGAAAACGACAGCCTTACCGCTGAACCTCCCCGTTTGGAAGAACGTCTCGTTTGCCCGATTTGTCACGAAAAACTAGTGAAAAAGGAGTCGAAAATTGTTTGCTCTTCACGGCATGAATTTCCTCAAACGACGGTTGGTGTTATCGATTTACGTGATCCACGACCAGAAGAAATCGATTTTTGATTGATTTGCCAGTCGCTGGTATAATACATCCAGAAGATGAATTCCTTACTTACATCGGCAATAACTTTTTTTATTCAGCAGTTACCGGACGTGACGCTTATCGATGGGACTGACCCGTATTCTCCTGATCCAAACAGTTTTTTTCAAAGGATTGTTGATGTATCTATTGGAATTGGAGTGGGTGCTGCGGTTCTGTTGGTTGGGGCCGCTGCGTATAGAATGATGTTGAGTAAAGGAGAGGCAGGTCAAATTAAAGATTCTATGGAACAGATACAAAATGCAATACTTGGGCTTATTCTTATTGTTGTTGCAGCAACGGTAACGTATATTGTATTGAATGCTATTGGGGTAACAGGTGTAGTTAATATTACGTAAAAGTTATATGGATTATTCAAAAATTGGATTTTCAGTATTGCAAATTTCGATAAAAAATCCACTTGGTTCAAATAGTTTAACTATTTGGGGTGTATTAATTAATGCACTTAATGTCATTCTTCCTATTGCTGGAGTACTTTTTGTTGCGTTATTTGTGTATGCTGGGGTTTCGTATATGCTGAGCACTGGTGATCCAGGAAAAGTAAAAAATGCTCAGGCTGTCATGACAAATGCTGTTATCGGATTTCTTATTGTATCCTTTGCCTTTGTTGGCTTGAGACTGATTCAAAGAAGTATAATAGGAACATAATTTGTAAGTATAATAATAATGACTTTTGTGCAACAACTATATGCGTCTGCTGGCCAGATAATTGGAAATTCTCAAATCCCAACAGGTTATGTAGAACCGAGCTCTGCACCAGCGAGAATTGCTGCTATGCTTAACCTCTTCTTTATTTTTTGTGCTATTCTTGCCACATTTTTTATTATCCGTGGTGGGATTGACTATATTATGAGTGCGGGTGAGGCAGGAAAAGTGAAAAATGCTCAAGGAGCAATTCAGTATGCAATCATTGGTCTTATTGTTGCCGCGGTGGGATGGCTGGTTGTGAGAATAGTTGCAGGTATTTTGGGATATAGTCCAGACGCTCTCAATCTTCCTTTATAAGTGTTATAATTACTCATAAACTAACAAACAAATATCATGGCGGAAGTAATCAGAGCAACAGAAACAAATGATGGAACACCAAAAGGTGAATCCGATTCTCGATTAATGGCAGCAATTTCTTGGGGACTCGCACCCATTTCTTCACTTGTGTTTATTCTTTTGGATAATTACAAGAAAGACCAATATGTGCAGTATTACTCCTGGTTATCGCTTGCCTATTCTGTTTCAGTCTACGTGATTAGTTTGATTATTAACGTTCTGACCCTTGGAATGGGTGTCTGTTTGACGGGACCCGTGATGTTTGTATTGTGGATTGTGGGTATTTGGAAAGCGTATCAAGGAGAAAAATGGGTTCTTCCCTATATTTCCGAGTGGGCTGAAAAGCAAGTTCAAAAAACTGTTTCCTCTTCCGGAACAACTATCTAGGGTAAAACTGCAACCTAAAAAGGTTTGGAGAGATGGCCGAGTGGCTGAAGGCGACGGTTTGCTAAACCGTTATACCCTTTTTTGGGTATCGAGGGTTCGAATCCCTCTCTCTCCGTATTTATTAATTCCTCTCTCTCACTACTCAAAAGAATATCCATTTTTTTCGTTACGTTCGAGAACCGGAATTAAAAATACGGTAAGTTCTGGAGAGAGGAATTAATAAATATGAAAAAATTGAGGGATGAAGAATCCCGAGGAGAACAAACATTTTTGTTCGACGAAGGGCGGGGCTACGCGCAAGGTCCACTATAACTTACAATGTAGTATTTCGGTGCTGAAGAATGAAGCCGTGAAGTGACTTAATCCCTTCGTCTCTCCTTACTCGATTGAGCAAGGCCATTCTCGTAGCAATTGAGCTCCTGAAAAGTCAGCTTGACAGATGTTATGGTGAGTATGTACACTTTTAGAATTCTAATATAATGAGATGAGTTATGGCATTCAATATTGGCGAAGGCATTGAATCACGAATAAATGATGAGTTAGGCCTAACGAGTCCTTTAAGTACAGAGGAAGAAGCACCGAATGAAGTTGTATCTAGCAATCGAGGTGGAATACGTATAAATGCCGTATTGGAGGAAGATGATCAAGGAGGTGAGGATGAATCGATTCTCACACGAGGTGAGTTAGCGGAAGAGCTTAAAAGATCAGGATTCGGAAACAAAAAAAAGGAGGAAAGTAATCCTCCTCCAGAGGGACCGATTCTCAAAAGAGGTGAGATACAAAGAGCACTACAAGAAGTTGGGTGAAAACTTAGGGTATAATAAATTTCTATTTCCTACTTATCAAAAAACCATATTTTGTGGCGTGCTATCTTTCGGTAAAGGCTTCTATTATCCAGCCGAATCACTCGAGCCCGGACCTTTGCATCAGATTGTGATGTTCCGGAGTCTGAAGCAAATGGCTCTGGAGCACTTTTGCTTGCGACACAGTTGCAAGAACAAATTACGGTAATTCACGGAAAGGGTTCTGTTATTTATGCAGTGAATGTATCTCACGAGAATGGGAAAATGGGTGGCAGAGTCGCAGTAACTAATACTTCTGTGCGATAATACAGGATGAACGAGCAGTTGATCCTCGACTTGTACAAAAACAGGAAATACGAAATTACTCCAGAGCAATTACTTGAACCAGTATATGTTGCGGAAAATGCCTCTTGTGGAGACAAAATTGTTTTTTTTCGAAATGATGAAGAACAGACCTTTCGGTATTCTGCACAGGCTTGTTCTTTGACCGTTGCAAGTGCGGAATATATTGCAAGAAAGTTGTTTCAAGAACCAACAATTGAAATCTCTCTTCTTCAGGAGCAACTTCTGGGCGACTTTGAGATGACCATTCTCGATAAACGTGCCGCCTGTGTTCTTCTGCCCATAAGCGCGATACAAGGGACTGCACCGGCAGAACGGTAATCTAGTATAATAAGACACTGCTCCCCATCAGAAACATAATGAGTACTTCTGCAAATATTCAAGAAATAAAAGCGAGAGCCGACATTGTTGCGGTAATTTCGCGCTACGTAAAGCTAAAAAAGGCAGGAAGAAACTTTACTGGATTATGTCCATTTCACAATGAAAAAACACCCTCTTTTCATGTGACGCCGACGCTCGGAATCTATAAATGTTTCGGATGTGGCGCTGCGGGTGATGTCATCAAATTTGTTCAAGATATTGAACATCTTGACTTCCCGCAAACACTTGAAAAGCTGGCGGGAGAGTTAGGTATTACGTTACAAAAAAATAACGATCCGGCATTTAAGCGGGTATCACGTTTCAGGGAAGCGTATAAAGTTGCTGCAGAGTTTTTTCATTACCTCTTAATGAAACACCCTCAGGGAGCTACAGCACTCCACTATGCAAAGACAAAGAGAAAATTAACAGAAAAGTCGTTGATTCAATACCAGGTTGGATACGCACCTGCAGCAAAAGATGTCTTGCAGAAATATTTGAAGAAAAAAGGATTTACTGAGCAAGAAATCCGCCAGGCGGGGTTTGTTAACGAAAAAGGTAATGATAAGTATACGGACAGGTTGGTTTTTCCTGTGTATGACACCGCGGGACATGTTGTTGGTTTTAGTGGGAGGGTGATTGCAGGAGATGATCCTCGACCGAAATTCTTGAATTCAGGTGAAACTGAATTATTCAAAAAGAGATATATTCTGTTTAATCTGAACTTTGCAAAAGAAGCAATTAGCAAGAAGGATATGGCAATCTTATGTGAAGGGCAAATTGATGCAGTCATTTCTTCCCAAGTTGGCGTTGCAAACATTGTTGCTCCCCTCGGTACAAGTCTCACGGACACACAACTTTCCGTTCTCTCGCGTTTCACAAAGAACGTTGCTTTTTGCTTTGATAATGACGGCGCCGGACAGAAATCTATTTCCCGAGGAGCACAACTCGCATTCGCACAAGACCTTAATCCCCTGATTATTCCTCTTCCTGAAGATTGTAACGATGTTGATGATCTGATAAAAAAACGTCCCGATGATTGGATTGATCGAGCTGCTCACCCGATTGAGTTTATTACCTTTCGTCTGACCGCATTAAAAGCATTGTTGAAACAAAATATCAAAGAATTCGAAAATCAATTGCATGAATTACTCCAAATTGTTTCAGTTTCAACCCCTTTGCGGCAGCAATTGCTCGCACGACAGATTGCCGAAGCGCTCTCGTTAAGCGAAGAGAGTTTACTCCAGTCAATTGCCAAGAAAAGTGCTCCTTCTTTTGTACGGCAGGAAATTAAACAAAAACAGGGTGCTATTTCAACTGCAGAGTACATCCTCAGTATTATTTTTGTCTTCCCGCTCGTGACTAGTATGATGGGAAAAGCTGAAAACGCAGTACGCTATTTCCCTGCGAAAGAACAGCAAGAGGTGTTTCGGTTATTTGCCGCTTTCGCAGAAAAACAAAAGCATCTCGTGACGAGCGTGCTTGATAAAAAAACCAAGAAACTGTCGGTTTCTTGGGAAAGTGTGTATACACGTTTTACCAATGAAGTTGCCTTAGAGTTTTCCTCTTGGATTGCGGAAATTGCTGAGAAACAGGGGGAGTTGGTGCCATTACTGGAACGTCTCGGACTTTCGGAAGTAACATCGAGTGTTGTTATTACTGATGAGGTCATTCAGGATTATTTTCGTGCATGGAATCGTCTGAAAAAACAAACAATTACCTTGCGTTTGGAAGTATTGCGGAAAAAAATGGTACAGGCAGAGCATGAAGAGGACGACGAGAAAGTGACGAATCTCTCCAAGCAGATACAAGAAGAAATGCTCTTGTTGAGGAAAATTGAGAAACTAACGTAAGCAGGTTACAATAGTGAATGGTACTACAGCGAGTTGCATTGTTAGATATCCCACAACAACAAGGTGTTATCGTCTGTCATACGCAAACAATAGATGCGTTGTTCCGTGTGGCAGTTGTGCCTAAGCAAGTACAGCGTTTATTAGCACTATTGCCGATTTCCCCTTATACCTTGAAACTTCAGAAAAAGAGTCTTCTTTATGAGCTTTCTGCAATTACGGGGGATGAGTATATATATGTCAGACTTCCGCGAAACAAGCAAGAACGAGAATATTGTACAACCCTAGAAAAAGCTGAATTGTGGGAAGTTACCGAGGATGAATACGCAATGCTTGTCGACGTGACAGGAGAGAAGGTAGTTTTCTCAGGGGGAACACAAGAGGAGCAGGCAGCCTTTCTTGCACTTTGGGAGGAAGCTGGTCGGGAACCGTCCTGGATCAAGAAAAGTATGGCTATTTTGAGCGAAGGAGTACTTGGATTGCAATATAAAACTCGAGCTGGAGCGGTAAAATATCCTTTTCCTTTATTCCGCGCTCACTTTTTAAGTGTCTTTGCGGGGACAAAAAAGCAAGCGATGGAGATGATTTTCGAACGCCTTCGACAACGATATGTGTCGGAACGAAATAATCAAAAGGTTCCGCAAGGTATAGTGGTTACTCCTAACCTCGATCATCTGCGACTCCTCTTTGCAGAGAAGGATGAAATCTTTCAACAGGTGTACCAGTCTTCATTCTTACAAACACCAGACGGATTTCCTCCCTTAATTCAGTATGGACGTGCCTCACTTGGGTATCAGCCACAGGAGCAGATTACGGGAATTGAGTTGTTTATGCAGTTGATAAATAAAATAGGTAGTGAGTCTCTCCCCTACACGATATACTTAGTCGGAGGGTTTGGAAATATTCCCTACAAAACTCGAGATTATTTCATTTCAATATATCCAGAGTTGGCAAACAATTTTGTCGGAATTAGCACACCACCGTTCGGATTTCTCGAAAAAAAAGATATACTCGATACTATTGCCAAGGATATTGAGCAGAAAAAACCAGATATTATCTTTGCAGGAATGACTTCTCCGACGCAGGAGCGTTTTATTCAGGAACTTATTACACGAAAGGTTAATTTCGGAATTGGGCTCTGTGTTGGCCGTACTATCGAAATGGTTGCCGGTTACCAGAAAAAAGAGCCTTCGCTTATCGAAAAACTTCATTTGTCGTGGATATATCGCTTGTTCTTCGGAGGCGAAAAACACATTATGCAACGTCAGAGGAAGCGAGTCTATTTAGACCTTAAGTTCGTGTGGGAGACACTCTTCTCTTCTCGGTAAGCAGGTACTTCTTCGACTTGTTCTGTGTTAAAGGAATGTACGGCGATGTTATGCTTCGAAATTTACAAAAAGCTCCGCCCCATCAAGTATACGGCTGAAAAATGATTCGTCAATCATAATCCATCCACGGCAGAGATAGCAGGTGAAATATCTGTGAAACAAATCTCTTTCTTCTCTAAACCAACAATATACTCAAAAATACAGGTGATAGTCATAGCAACTCTTTTTACCCACAGTCGTGAAATACCTGTAAAACAAATCACCTAAGGCAACAATACAAACAGTTTAAAAAGTGAATAACTACTGAGTCGAGGAATGTTTATGTTGTTAGTTCTTTTGCCATCGCTTCTACCGCAATCGCTGCTTCTGATCCAGCGGTAAGGAGTTGTGCAAATTTGTTCGAGGCGGTTGTGCTATCCCCTGCTGCATAGATACCGGGCACAGAGGTTTCTTGTTCTTCAGTGACGATAATATATCCCCCTTCATCGGTCTTTATTCCCAATGCATCGGTAAACACGGTGTTTGGCTCGTGTCCAATTTCAATAAATGCGCCCTGAACAGGAAGCGTTTTCAATTCGGGGTTGTTTGTGTGAATTTCGGTGAGGGCATCGGTTCCAACGAATTTAGTCACGCTTGTTTTGTAGTGAATGGTAATGGCAGGATGCGACAGAAGTTTGTCAACCCAATATTGCTCTGCTCGAAGTTTGTCTCCACGAACAAGGAGGTGAATGTTAGGGCAAATATCTGCAAGATATAACGCTGCAGTCACTGCTGAGTCTCCACCACCAATGACGGCAACGTCTTTTTCTTTGTAAAAGAATCCGTCGCAGGTTGCGCAGTAAGTAACACCTTTTCCGTAAAACTCCTGTTCTCCGGGAACGTGAAGCTTCTTTCTGACGACACCTATGGTTAACAGCACTTTCTTTGCATGAATTTTTGTTCCTTCGCGAGAATACAGGACGAAACGTTCTTCCTGCTTTTCAACCTTCTCGATTCTTTCGTATAACTCTTCGACACCCAATTTAATAGATTGTTGTTGGACTTTTTGCATCAATTCCATGCCGGTGATTTCCTCAAAGCCAGGATAGTTACCGATTATATGTGCCTCTGCCGTTTGACCTCCAAACATTTCCCCAATTATGAGTGTTTTTAAACCATATCGAGCTGCATAAATCGCGCCAGAATACCCCGCAAAGCCCATACCTACAATAACGATGTCGTATACTTTCTCCATAGCACGGTATTGTAGCATCTCTTGAAAAAGGGAGCGCTGAATGGCGTGTATTATTCTTTAAGAATCTACGGTTTTTTACAGGAAATCGTGTATAATGACGAGATATGGCGAAACGAGGTCGACCCGCAAAATCAAAAGAATTGACGATTAAAAGTAAAGAAACCCAAGCGTTTTTGGGGTTTGTGTTTGTTGCGGTTGGTGCCTCACTTTTTTTCAATAACTCGTTGCGTGGGGTTGTGCCGTTGTTTGTTCAGGCGAGCTTTGGGCAAACAACTTACGTTCTCGGCGCGATTGCGATAGTTATTGGATTGCGAATGATTAATGTAAAAACGCATATTACGAGCGACCGCTTTCTTGCAGGGTTACTGCTCTTGTTATTTGCGACACTTCCACTGTTTTCTGCAATTGCAGACAAAGGTGATACGTCTTTATCATATTCAGAAGCGATTCAAGCAAAGGGTGGTGGTTCCATTGGAGCAGCAATTCATCAGTGGTTACAAAGTATTTTAGGAAGACCAGCTGAAATCGGTGTATTGTGGGCAACGTTACTGTTGTCCGTCTCTGTTATTAGTGGCTTATCTTTGGAACAAGCGGGAGAGTTGTTAACCTCCTTACTCAATTTTATCGGAAGGCTTTTTTCTGCACTCTTCTCTGCGTTGACGGGAAAACCATCCCCCGCTTCTGCTGCTGAGCAAAAATTGGAGATCGTCAATAAAAGTACTCTCGGGAAGAAAGGCTTGGCCGATGATTCACGCGAATTAGATCTTGAAAACACATTAAACCCCCATATTAAAGAGTTAGATGTAGCGGAGGTAGAACTACCAGAACTTGGTGCGGACGCAGGTCCAAAAAAACAAGGTGAGCCAAAGATTACCATGAGCTTCGGTTCCGATCTCCGAGGAGGTGGTGGCGAGAGCGGAGACAACGACACCCTGCAAGTATCCGATCTTGAGCAGGAATTTCAGCGACGTTATGCTCCTCGTTTTTCAAAATGGAAACAGTTCCCGCTTTCTCTCCTGACCGCCCCAGAGGCTGATCCTGTTGAAGAAGGCGATTTAATTCAAAAAAGTAAGAAAATTGAAGAAACATTAGCGAGTTTTAAAATTCAGGCTAAGGTGGCGAAAGTGTATGTTGGTCCCTCTGTTCTTCAGTTCGCACTAAATCTTGCGGTAGGAACGCAATTTTCGAGAGTTCAAGCACGAGCTCAAGATATTGGAATTGCCTTGTCAGCAGATAAGGTTCGTATCGAAACGATTGGGGGAACCTCTCTCGTTGGCGTTGAAGTCCCGCGTAAAATTGGTCGAATTGTTCGTGCAAGTGAACTCCTCTCTTCCTCAGAAATGTCTCGTGAAGTAAAAAAACTACCTCTCGCTATTGGTGCAGATATTCGTAATGAATTAACCGTTGTAGATTTAACCTCTATGCCTCACCTGTTAGTTGCTGGTGCGACAGGAACCGGTAAATCGGCGGCAATCAATACGATACTTGTTGGCTTGTTGTCCAAATTTACGCCTGATGAGTTACGGCTTATTTTGGTCGATCCAAAGCAAGTGGAGATGACTTTGTACAACGACATTCCCTATCTTCTGACACCCGCAATTGATGATATGGCAAAAGTCGTTCCCGTTTTAGATTGGGCAATTGCAGAAATGATGAAACGTTTGGCACTATTTCGCGACAGTACAGTAAGAAACATCGATGAATTTAATAGCAAGTCAACATTTAAAATCCCACACATTGTAATCGTCGTCGACGAAATGGCAGACTTGATTTTGCAGAAAAAAGGAGAAGTTGAGACAAAGATTGTTCGTTTGTCTCAGCTCGCTCGGGCTACCGGTATTCATCTGATTCTTGCAACACAGCGACCAAGCGTTGCCGTAATTACAGGGCTCATTAAGGCAAACATTCCTGCACGTATTTCACTTGCCGTTACCTCTGGAATAGATTCTCGCGTTATTATCGACCAACAAGGTGCGGAAACCTTGATTGGTAAAGGTGATATGTTACTCAAAACACCGGATAATTCCAAAATTAAGCGATTACAAGGTGCGTTTGTGAGTACTAAAGAAGTAAGCGAAGTGACGAATTTCATCAAAAAGCAAGCTTTGGAACTTGATCCTGACGGGGATTGGTATATACCCGAAATAGAAAACTTTGCAGGTGCAAATGTTGCTACAGGTGATTTGGGTGACTCTGAGTCAGAAATTAGACAGGATCCGCTGTTTCGCAAAGCAGTTGAATTAGTAATTCAGCATCGCAAAGGATCTTCCTCCTCCCTGCAACGATACCTAAAAATTGGCTTTACTCGTGCCGCTCGATACATCGACTTAATGGAGCAAATTGGGGTTGTAGCGGCATCAGAAGGAAGTAAGCCCCGTGAAGTTTTAGTATCAGATATATCAGAAGTCGAAGCATTTGATAATTAAGTTAACATAATCTGGTGTGCAAAATTTCATCTTTCATAACCCTACCCGCTATATTTTTGGCGAGGGGCAAATTCAGTTACTTTCTCAGGAAATTTCGAAAATAGGAAAGAAGGTGTTTTTGGTGTATGGTTCAGGAAGTATCAAGAAGAATGGTGTGTATGAGCAGGTTCTCGCGCAACTTACAGGCTTTGAAGTAAAAGAATTTAGCGGTGTTGAGCCAAACCCTCGGCTTGAAACCTTAGCAAAAGCGCTTCCCCTCATTCGTGAGTTTGCTCCAGACATCATTCTCGCTGTCGGAGGAGGAAGTGTGATTGATGGGGCAAAATTCCTTGCCGTAGCAGCGTATTTTGATGGCGAGGATTTGTGGGAAATTGTAAAAACGCACGGTGAAGCGGTTACTGGAAAAGTGATTCCCCTGGGAGTAGTGTTAACCATGTCTGCAACGGCGTCCGAGTTTAATGGCGGTTCGGTTATCACTCGTTGGGCAACACATGAAAAAGATTATTTCGAAACGGAGGAAACTCGACCTCGCTTCTCTCTTGTTGATCCTCAGGCACAGTATTCACTTCCTGAAGAGCAGATTATTTATGGAATTATTGACCCATTTTCACATGTATTGGAACAGTATATTACGCAAACTACCGATTTTGAGGTTCAAGACCGTTTAGCCGAAGCGTTATTACTTTCATTGATTGATCAGGGGCCGAAGGTACTACGAAATAAACAGGATTACTCCGCTCGTGCAAATCTCGCCTTTGCTGCGTCGCTTGCGCTGAATAATCTTATTGGATCCGGTGTGACGCAAGATTGGGCAACACATAGTTTGGAGCATGTGGTGAGTGGCTTTTATGATATTCCTCACGCGGCTGGGTTGGCAATAATAACACCACACTGGATGCAGGTGGTCGGGCTTACCCAAAAGTTTGAGAAAATGGTTCGTTATGGTCGCAATGTGTGGGGTTTAACGGGAACTGATGAAGTAGTCGCAGCAGGTGCTATCACGAAAACTTCAGAGTTCTTCTCCTCTCTTGGCGCAAAAATGACCCTTACTGCGTGGAATATTCCACACGAGAGTCTTGAACAATTGGTCAGTGCAGCAGTAAAGTACGGCAATATAGGGGAAAATGCATTATCCGAGGTGCAAATTCGAGATATTTACACTCGCTGTTACTAAACGGACTTCGCCAGATATTTGTTCTTAACGTTTACAATTTTCCTTAGAACTTTGTCTGGTTGGATGTACTGTTTCCACACTGAGGAAGTAGCAAGAAGGTAAACAATACCCGCAAGTATTCCTGTTAATCCAGTAATCAGGACAACTCCTATCACCCGTGAACTATCAAAAAGCAGGTCCGTAATGCGGTAGGTTGTATACCCAACAATGAATGTAGCGATTCCGCCAAAGAGTGCCGTTTTAATCTGTTGCAAAGGAAGCACAACTTGTTTTGCATAGGCCCATAACTGTGTTTGGCGAGAGAGGAGCCAAAAACTCAAGGCAACTTCAAGGAACAAGCCGATTGAAATTCCAAAAGCGAGTCCAGCCACCGCTGCAAATGAATTGCCTCGCGTGAAAAACCAGCTCGCAATGAGCTGCCATGTTTCTAGACTCAGGAGTGAAGATGCAGTAAGCGCCATTATCTTGCTGGCGTGGGAGAAAAAATTGGTAAATAAGATGCTAAAGGTGATATTCGAAATAACACCAGTCAGGCTGATAAGAAGGGGAATTTTTGTATTGTTAAGTGCGTAAAATGTCCTAATATTGAGTGCTGCCATGGCTTGAAACAGAATGGCCGGCGTGAAAAAAGCAAGGGTAAAACTGGTCGCAATGGTTGCGGTCCAGTCGAAGCGCCCAGCCCCAAGAATTAATCGAACGATAGGCAATCGAAGCACGATGAATAAGACTGCTATGGGAATTGCAACATAACAAAGAAGAACTAACGTCCGCCAGTATAATTTATTGAGTGATTGGTTGTTGTCCTGAGCTCGCTCGTGGGCCCGTTCATTGAGACGAGGAAATATAACCTGCAAGAAACTACCGGAAATAAGATCGACTGGTACAAGGTAGAGGGTGCTGGCGTATTTGAATACGGAGAGTGCTCCTGTTCCCAAAGTAAACCCCCAAAACGTATTAAACATGATGGCAATCTGCTCAACTCCTAAGCCAAAAATCCGAGGGAGAGAAAGCTTTGCAATATCTTTGACATGCTGGTTGATTCCAAATGACCATGAAAAATCCTTTTCGTGAAGCCCCAGAATACCGATGAGCTGAGTAATAAAATGAAGCGCTGTTCCCAGTAATACAGCGTAACTTAACGCATAGATACCGAAATGTGGCGCAAACTTCACAAATAAAGTGATACCTAAGAGTATGCCGAGGTTATACATGAGTGGTGCAATGGCGGTACTGATAAATCTCTTGTGTGCCTGTAGATATGCGCCGAAAATACTACTCACTGACAATAACAGTGGCGAAACAAGCATAAGTCGGGACAGGTTCAAAAATAGTTCTTGGTAATGTTCCTGATTTTCTTGGGTAAGCGCAGTAGCAAGGTCAAAGACCTTGAGCACTTCTTTGCTGGTAAAAACCCAGGTGGTAATTTGAGGCATGAAAATATAGATAATTCCGAGCAAAACGATCATCGTTCCAAAGAGGAGCGTAATAACGGTATTGAGTGTTGTATGGAGCACTTCAGGTTGATTCTTTTTAATAATTCTAATGAATATGGGGACAAGTGCTGCATTAACGGTGCCAACTACAAGCAAGGTAAACACCAAATCGGGTAACGCAAAGGCGGCAAAAAAGATATCACTTTCTTTACTTGTTGCGAATAACCGTGCGATGAAGTGAATTTTGAGGAACCCAAGAAGTTTACTGATGATTGAAATACTCGTAATAAATACGGAGATAAAGAGTATTTTGCTTTCCCAACGAATAATTTTTTCTCGCAATCTTCGGAACATTATTCAGACAGTTTCAATATAAGCGTAGAATCCGGAACGGTGGAAAATCTGCTCAACACATAGGTGAGACCGCCAAAACTAAGAAAACTGGCAAGAAGCAGGATTACGACTGCGGCATAGATGATGATGCGGTCTGGTTTTTTAGTCATTACGTTGTCATTATATAGTACTTGCCGATCGTTAGTAAGACTGGAAAAGATACAATCGTTCCGAAATTGCCTGTTGTTGAGCTTCATAAAAATCTGGCTGGTAGGCGACATTGGGTGGAATGGTCAGCAATTGTGCGAGTCCAAGTCTAATCAATGCATGATTAACAAATATGCCGTCTTCTGTATAGACATAGCGAAGCAGTCTTCCATATTTGTCAGTATCCTGAGAATCGGCGAGAAGATAAACGGTTTTGTCTGAAACAAGATATTCGTTGAGTCGTTGCGCCTCCAGTGCAAAAGGGTCATGGTTTTGAGCCTCTGAGCGATCTATTTCCGGGGTGTCAATGCCGATATAGCGAACTGCTGCCTCGTCTCCATTTGCCCGAGTAACGCGAATGGTGTCGCCATCAACTATGCGTGTTACAACAACTTTTTCGTACTGTTCGCTGGGAAAAGGTTCTTTTGCGTACTTCACTTGAAACGTTTTTTGCAATGTCTCGTATTCACGGACATAAGCGGGCTGTTGTGAAATATCAGGTGGGGCAATATTGCTATTGGCGCTGGAGATCAAGTACACGGCAAAAACAATAAAAGCCAGAAATTCAAGAATTTTGAGGGGACGAAGCGTAATAAATTTTCCTATTGATATTTCTTGAGACATGCCCTGAGTTGTTCGATACAAAAGTTAACTTCTTCTTCTGTCGTGAGAAATGATGCAGAAATGCGAGTTGTTGGTCCATAACCAGCGTCAAGGTGAAGTGGTTCTGCACAATGAAATCCAGCGCGTACAGCAATTCCCTGTTCGTCAAGAAATGACGCGATGTCGTGAGGATGAATTGTTTTGTGTGAGAAGGAATATATAGGAAGATCGTGTGGTTTGTTGTCTCCAAGAAGTGAAATGTCTGAGAAATGTGACAGTTTTTGTTGAAGAAGAGACGAGATCTCCTTTTCGGCTTGTTGAATATGGGAGAACCCAAGCTCAGTGATAAAAGAAAGAGCAGCAGAGAGTCCAATAATGCCAGTCACATGGGGAGTGCCGGCTTCAAACGCTTCCTCCGAAGACTTAAAGGTTGTTTCTGTTGTTGAAACATGGGTAACACTACCTCCGCCCACTATCATCGGTTTTTGTCCTTGCAGGTACTTTTTCTTGGCAATCAGGACGCCGATTCCCTCTGGTCCATAGAGTTTATGACCAGAAAACGCGAGAAAGTCTACCGGAGTTTCTGAAAGATTGAGCGGGATGTGTGCAATAGTTTGCGTTGCATCGAGAACGGTGATGCTCTCATTCTTTTCTGCGTAATCTGAGATTCGCTTCAATGAAAGTACTTGGCCGGTGACATTTGAGCCATGAGTAATCGCAAGGAGAGCCTTTCGAAGTGTGGGAAGTATGTCAAAAGAAAAAACTCCATTTTCAGTTTTGAGGAGTTGAATTTTTTTGTGAGGGAGTCGCTTCCAGGGGAGGAAATTTGAGTGGTGTTCAAGTGTTGTTGTGAGTATTGTGGAGAAATCAAGGTTGCGAACGAGATGTGCAGCAAGGTTAAGGGCTTCGGTTGCACTTTTGGTAAAAATAACAGCGTAGGTTTGTGAACTTGCGTGAACGAAAGAAAGAATCGCCTGTCTCGTGTTTTCAATCGCTTGCTGTGCCTCGAAACTGAGCGCGTGCGTACTTCTGCCTGGGTTACCTGTCCCTTGCTCGAGGTGTCGTATCATCGCGTTAATGACGGAACGTGGCTTTGGTGTGGTTGCTGAGTAATCAAAATAGGTTACGGGACGGGAAGCAATGTTGCGAGAAAAAAGGGGAAATTGTTCTCTCAAAGTATTCATAAATTGACGAAATTACGGTATAATTTACTCCTTAATTATAGCACGAGAAAGTGAGAAAGTATTGGTGGCTTGTACGACAGCAGGTTCGTCTTTTCTTGAGGAAATTAGTATTGAGCATTCGAGGTGTCTTTTTTGTTCCCACGAGCGCAGCGCTGAAAAGTATTAGATATCGCCAGTTACCAAGTCCTGTTCACTGGGAAAAGGTTGCCGGAGACCGTGAAGTTCAGGTAGAAATTGGCTCAGGACATGGGGAAGTTCTGTTGGCAAATGACGCAGCTCGATCAATTCGAATAGGGTATGAAATTAAAAGTAGATTTTTTACTTTGACGTTTCGGAAGATTCGAAGAAGGGACGATGTATTCGTCTATCAGGGGAGTGGGTACGAATCCTTGAAACTGCATTATACGAAGGAATCTGTTGATATCGTGTATATTCTTTTTCCTGACCCGTGGCACAAAAAACGACATTCAAAGCGACGGCCGATAACGAGCACTTTCTTTCAAGACGTCGCACAAAAGTTAAAAAAGAATGGGAAGATTCTTGTGGTGACAGATTGGGTTGAGTACGCAGATTTTATTGCAAATGAAGCAAAGAACGTGACAAGTATCTACGAGGTGACCGTAAAGCCATATAGTGCCCCAGAATTTGGATTACCGATTACTCATTATCACCAAAAGTGGATTCGTCACGGCAGGACATTCACGGCAATTCTCCTTCAGAAAAAAAGATAATCATAAAGTGCGCGGTACAGTTGTTCTATGAGTCAACAATTGTTCGTCATCAACGAGGTGCGTTTGTGTACGGAACGTTTTTTCCCTCGGATAAGTTTTATAATAGCCGAATATCTTGGACTAATACAATGTGTCTTATGTGATCGATATTCGTCTACCATTTGTGATACATGTGCGGAAAATTTTCTTTACTGCTCGCCGAGCTGCGCAGTGTGTGGAAAATTTTCCGCCAACAATCAAACGCATCACAATTGTTTAGAAAATGCGCCATTTTATTCTACCGCTGTCACACTTTTTCACTACACAAAAGAGATTAAAAAATTGTTTATTGAGTATAAGTATCAACAACATTTTGTGTATCAGAACGTTGTCGCATTGTTGATGAATATTGCTCTCAATAAGCCACCCTTTCCACAGGCACTAGAGATGTTGCGAACGAGTCGGTCAGTACTTCTGGTACCTGTTCCCATGACGATAAAAAAACAAGAAGAAAGAGGTTTCTCTGTTCCTTATGAATTATGTGTGATACTTGGAAGATTTTTGCAGAAACAAGGTATTTACGTACTTATTGCGCCTTGCTTCTTCATTAAAACAAAAGAAACAATTGCGCAGGCAAGGAAGAAGCGGAATGAACGGTTACTTGGTGTGTCTCAAGTATTCGCAGTTTCTCACACTGCAGTCCAAATGATTGTGCGTCAGAAACCAGAATCAATTGTCATTGTGGATGACATTATTACAACCGGTGCAACAACAACCGCACTGTATGACGTGATGAAACGAGATGTACTGCCACACCTTTCTTTCCCGGTAAAACTGATTCGTTTCGCTTTTGCACAGCGTTTTCGCTAATTGCTATTTTTCAATCGTAACCGAGAGTTTTGTTTTCTCTGGGCCAACATCGCCACTGTACGTTGCCGTTTCTGATAGGCCTTGCGTTATGGTAAGTTTCGTGAGTAAGGTCGCTTTCTTCAGCTGCTCTTGGTACTTTTCAACAACAGAAGAAAGCGTGGTATCTTCCGTTCCCAGTGACACTGTCACGTGCTGGCCAAGTTCTAATTGTGCCTGTTTTCTTGCTGCTTGAATTGCTCTGGTAATTTCTCGCACCAATCCCTGTTCTGCAAGTTCTGGGGTAATTTTTATATCTAAACCGACTGAATACTGCTGCTCCTGTTTCACTTTGAGCGAATCGGATTCAGTGAGTGACGCAACAAAGCGAGCTGTTTGAACGTTTAGTTCGTCTGCAATAAGCGTGTTGTAATCAGTTCCAAGATCATTTTCTGATGTATAAGATACAGAGGAAAGAGGCTGTTTGAGAGGAATACCTTGTTCAACCCGAATACTTTGCCCAAGTGATACAATTTTTCTTGTCTTCTCCATAGTTTCAAGTAACTTGATTTCCTCTTGAGTGAGTTCAGAAACTGTTGGAAAGTTCTCCAAATGAACAGATTCTTTTTGTTCATCTTCTGGGAGTGCTTTTTTCAGCTCTTGGTGGAGGTATTCAGTAATGAAAGGAATGATTGGCGCAAATGCTTTTGTTACTAAAAGTAACACCGCAAACAAGGTATTGAGTGCATCTCCATCACCTGAAACAAAACGGTCTCGGGAGCGTCGAATATACCAAGTTGAGATGTCATCAATGAGCGGTTTCAACTCGGCAATCGACTTGGGGATGAGATAGGCGTCAAGATTTTTTTGAACTGACAATATCGCCGACGTTGCTCTTGTTAATACCCAGGTATCAAGTAATTGTGATGGTTTCCAGGTCTTGTCGTAGGAGAACCCGTGTTGATTCGCGTAAAGGGTGAAGTACTTAAACGTGTTCATAAGTGGCAACAGAATCTCCTTTGCTGGGGCACCAATTGCATCTTCGGATACATTCAAATCTTCTCCAATTGGCAAGACGCTTCCCGCGATGTAGAGTCGGAATGAGTCCCCCCCATGCTTTTCGATTGTTCCGCGTGGGTCTGGATAATTTCCAAGGCTTTTACTCATCTTTCGACCATCAGTTCCATTGATTGTTCCCGTACAGACGACATTTTTAAACGCATTCGTTCCAAACAATATGGTTGAAACAACGTGCATGACATTAAACCAAGCGCGAGTTTGCCCAACATATTCGGTGATAAAGTCTCCAGGGAAATTTTGTTCGAATTTTTCCTTATTCTCAAAGGGATAGTGGAATTGGGCAAAAGGCATCGAAGCAGATTCAAGCCAGCAATCGACCACCTCTGGAACACGCTTCATCATTCCTGTCTCACATTCTGAGCAAGAGTAGGTGTGCTCATCAATATATGGACGATGTAAATTAGTCACTTTTTTACCCGACTTTTCTTCGATTTCTGCGATTGACCCAAGGACATCGCGGTGATCACATGCGTCACATTCCCAGATAGGGAGCGGAGTTGCCCAATAGCGTGTTCTCGAAATTCCCCAATCAGGGAAAGTTTTGATAGCGTCTTCAAATCTTCCGTGCTTAATATGCTCAGGAATCCAGTTGATATTCTCATTGTTTTTGTACAGTTGGTCTTTGACTGCTTGAATGTTGACATACCAAGAATCCTGCGCTTTGTACACGAGTGGGGTGCTACAGCGATAGCAAACGGGGTAGCTATGTGTGATTCGTTCTTCTTTCCAAAGAAGCCCTCGTTCTTTGAGAGCAGCAGAAATTGTAGGGTCTGCTTGTTTGAAATAGATGCCCGCATAGTCAGTGACTTCGGGGATAAATTTTCCTTCCTCATCGATAGTCTCGTGCATTGAAAGGCCGATGGTTTTTCCAAGTGCCGTATCGTCTTCTCCAAATCCTGGAGCCATGTGGATAACGCCTGTTCCATCAGATGTACTAACGAAATCGGCAGCATAAATACGAAAATCTTTCTCACCGGCAGGGAAATAGGAGAAAAGTGGCGCATAAGTATTTCCCACAAGCTCCTTTCCCAGGTAGGTGTCTTCGATTCGATACTCTTTTCCTTCGAGAACCTGTTCAATGAGATCTTCTGCGAGAATGAGATACTCACCGTCAACAAGACACGTTGCATAGGTTGCTTTTTCGTCAACCACAAGGGCTGCGTTTGCAGGGAGTGTCCATGGCGTTGTGGTCCATGCGAGAACTGACACAGGAGGCTTGGTGATTGAGGGCTCTCCGTGAGGAATTTGGCGTGGTTCCTGGGACAACACGTCTTTAAGCGTGTTCTTTGTCGGAATATGAATATTGTCCCAGGGGATGTCTTCGGGTTTTACCCAATTAAGTTCAGAATCCATATCTCCCTCCGTATCGACGACACGTGGTGTTCCCGAAACCTTTACTTTAAAGTGATGTGTTTTAAAAAGGCGCCCTTCAAAAATATCTATATTAAAGCCGTAATAGGTGAGTTCCGTAACCTCACAATCAATCTCTTCTTTAACTTCCCGTCTGACGGTGTTTTCAAGATTTTTCTCATCAACGTCTTCATATTTTCCGCCAACAATTCCCATGACTTGGGCTCGGCCTTCTTTGATTCTGCGGATCATCAGAATTTCGCCTTTCTCGTTTTCAACGACAACACCGGCACCAACTCCGGTTTTATAATAGTTCACAGGGAATTTTACGAAGACAGACGGATCTTCTAGCTCCCGGTACGAATTATCCATGGCAATTTCAAAGTTCGAGAGAGGCGTTCCACAACGAGTGCAGTATAACGAGACACGCTTTCCTTTATAAACCAATTCCTTTTCGTAAAATTGTTTAAAAACCCAGATAACTGATTCCATGTAATTGAGGTCCATGGTTCGATACGGTTTACTCATGTCTACCCAGCGTGCGATACGGTCGATGTACCATTCCCACTCACCTGACACATCCGAAACATAGGTTTCACAAGCATCAATAAAGGCTTGTATGCCAACTTTATTTTCAATATCTCGGCGGTTTTTTGTATTAAATTGTCGCTCAACTTTTTCTTCAACGGGAATACCGTGACAATCCCAACCCCATACTCGTTCTACGCGTTTGCCACGCATCGTGTGATAGCGAGGAACAATATCTTTTAACACACTGGCGAGTAGGTGGCCATAATGGGGAAGTCCCGTCACAAAAGGAGGTCCGTCATAAAAAACAAAATGATTTTTTTCAGGTCGTTGCTCAATTGACTTCTCAAAAATTCGATTCTTTTTCCAAGTTTCTAAGATTGGTTGTTCGACATCGTGATAAAACGAGCGAATATTTGGTGGTGAGAAGTGTGTTTTTGCCATTGGGGATTATAACCTAATTGCGCACATATCGCTAGAATTATGTATAATCAGATATGACGTTTTCTCAAGTGACAGCACTCTTTTCCGCAATCGAACAAACACCAAAACGATTGGAAATGCAGGAATTACTTCGTGCTTTTTATGCAAAGAGTGATCCTCGCAACGCAGCAATTGCAACGTATTTATTGATTGGGAGAATTGTTCCCGAATTTGTCGCAGTCGAGTTCCAACTTTCAGATAAAAGCTTGCGAGCGGTGGTTGAGCGATTACTTTCTCGAGATATTCGTGAGGATCTCAGCTCTCTGGGAGATGTTGGTTCAGTCTGGGAAAAGTATGGAGAAAGCGTTCCCACGTCAGGAGAACTTTTGGAAATTTATGGAAAGCTTTGGGAGATTTCACAAACAACAGGAACTGGCTCCCAGCAGAAAAAACAGCAGTTGCTCGAGGAATTGCTCAAACAGAACGATACAATCACGGGAAAATATCTGTTACGAATAATCAATGGAAAGTTGCGGTTAGGTGCAAGCGAGAGAACGGTTTTGGAGGCACTCGGTAAGTTGTCGGGGCAGAATCTTCAAGAACTAAAACAGCTTTTTGCCAACACCAGCGATATTGGACATACGGTCTTTGTGACGTTACAGTATGGTGCCGATGCCTTGTCTCATGGAAGCTTTACTCCCGGTGTCCCTATCGCTGCGAAACTTGTTGAGCGAGAGGATTCAATAGAAGCAATTTACGAGAGAATTCCAGAACCAATTCTTGAGCCAAAATATGATGGTTTACGATTGCAACTACACATAACATCAAATGAAACAGTGACGTATCCAGAAAGAATTTGGGCAGAATATCAGGAACGATATAGTCGAGTTTCTGCTTCAGAAGAAATGACGCTGTTTAAGGTTGAATCACCGACGGCTGAGGAATATAGAGTGTTTTTGTATTCGCGTAATTTAGAGGACATGAGTGCAATGTTTCCAGAAGTAACGAGTGCGGCGAAAAAGCTGCCTGAACAGTATGAAAAGAAGTTTGGTGTCAGACCATCATCGCTGGTCTTGGATGGAGAAGTCATAGGATACAACGACATTATTCAGGAATATCTTCCGTTTCAGCAGACGATGACACGTAAGCGAAAGCATGGGGTTGCCGGGGCTGCTTCCGAGGTGCCGGTAAAAGTATTTGTGTTTGATTTTCTCTTGAAAGACCACGAGTCCTATCTGGATAAACCGCTGCGAGAGAGAAAACAGGAACTCTCCTTTCTTGATGAGCACACTGAAATTCAATCCGTTATAGTCAAAACACCGTTACATACGGGACTTACTGTCCAGCAAGCTGAAGAGCAATTTTTAACCTATGTGTCTGAAGGACTGGAGGGCGTTATTTTTAAGGAACTGAACTCGATATATACACCGGGGACAAGAAACTTTGACTGGCTGAAGTACAAAAAGGCGATGAAGAAAGACTTGGCTGATACGGTTGATGTTGTCCTACTGGGCTATTATCGCGGGGAAGGAAAGTTAGCGCAGTTTGGAATAGGGGCCTTACTGGCGGGAGTTTACGATCCTGAGACCGACACCTACACGACAGTAACGAAAATTGGTACGGGAGTGACCCATGAACAGTGGCAACAGATTAAAACTGCCTGTGATGCGGTTAAGTCAGAGAAAATGCTCGATACCGTTGAAATTCCAAAAGCATTATTACCCGATGTTCTCCTTATCCCAGAACTCGTTGTTGAAGTGGAGGCTGATGAAATTACCAAGAGCCCGCTTCATAGCTCGGGCTATGCATTGCGTTTTCCGCGATTCAAGCGTTTCCGCGAAAAACGCGCCAATCAAGCTACGACAAAACAGGAGCTTGTGACGCTCTGTAAATGAATGTGATATTCTACTATACCGTTCGGTTCGGTAAATAAACTGAAAAAGTGTCGTATGTCGGCCACTGATTCTCAAGTAAAGAAATTGCAACATGTTGTCGTTATTCCCGATGGCGATAGACGGTGGGCGAAGGCAAAAGGTCTTCCCCCGTGGGAAGGGCATCGACGTGGCGCAGACAATGTGCAGAATATGCTTGCTGCTTGCAAAGAACGAAATATTCCGTATCTAAGTATGTGGGGATTTTCCACGGAAAACTGGGATCGCAACCCAGAAGAAGTGTCACAGATGATGGACATGTTTCGCAGCTTCCTCAAAACGAAAAGTAAAATGATTCTCGATAACAAGATTCGTGTCCGCCATCTCGGTCGAAAGGATCGGTTACCTCAGGATTTGTTAGAGGGCATTCACGAACTAGAGCAAAAAACAGCGCATTTTACCGAATGGAATTATCAGGTTCTGTTAGATTATGGTGGGCAAGATGAAATTGTACGTGCTACTAAAAAAGTTGTTGCTGCAGTACAAGCGGGAGAACTTTCAGCGAACGAGATAACCACTGATTCTTTTTACGACTATTTAGACACCGCAGGAATTCCAAACCCAGATTTTATTATTCGTACCTCAGGTGAACAGCGGCTTTCTGGCATCTTACCGTATCAAGCAGTATATGCAGAGTTGTTATTTGTTCCAGAAAACTTCCCAGATTTTACGAAAGAAAGAATGTTGCAAGTACTTGATGAATACGAGCACAGGACCAGAAGGTTTGGAGCGGGCTGAGGTAAAACTTTCTTCGCTTCACAGGGTCAACGCTTTACAATCATGTTGTTATCGCATACGCTATATTCATGACGATGTATATTATTATCGCGCTAGTGGTTGTTTTGTATCTCATCGCTGTTGTTTTACCAAAGTTTCTCGATAAGGAAGGGAAGGGATTGCACCAAGCGGTTCAAGGACTTATTGATGAGTATTTCTTAGCACACACCGATTCTGATATTGAAAAAAAGAGGCTACGTTTTCATCGATTAACCATTGCAACGGATCGCGTTATGGGAAAAGTGTTACAACATTACGGTATTTTTGACAAAAGTGTCAAACAGCAACTGCGTCAGGCTTTAGAGAGGAATGTTGTGACGTATGACCAATTTTCTCTTCTCAAAAGATTTCATCACATGCGGAATGAGGTCGTCCATGAGGGGTTGCAGGTGTATGGTGATAACGAACAACTCGTGTATAACGCATTACATATCGTAAAACAATTACTCGGAAGGTAGCGTGTCTGCAAGAAGCATCCATTGGGCGATTGATAATTCGTGGGCTCGAAGGTGCAAGAGATAGGACACTTGATCTGGTGCGTGTGCGAGAGATTTTCCAAAAACTGAACGAAGCACTTTACGTTTGGCCGAAAAACCTTTTCTCATGATAGTTGTAATGTGTGCGAGAGACGCCTTCACTTTTACGGGGAGGCTGTTGTTCCAACCAATTTCAAGGACTGCGCTTTCAACCCGTGGGGGAGGGTAAAAGGCTCCGGGTGGAATTTTTCTTGTTATACGGCGATATTCAGCATGGAGTGCGAGTCGATTACCGAGAAACGTAGCAGCGGGTGCAGAGGCAATAAAATCGTCTGCCACCTCTTTTTGAATGATAAATCGTGAGGGGAGGAAGTGTGTTCTCGGAGAAAATTTCAGTAAATTTTGTTCGCATGCGTTTACAATTTTCTTGGAAACATTGTAAGGGAGTGACCCAAAAATATAGGCAAATTCATAATTGGAAATTGCCGAAAAATCGTGCTTGAGAACATCTTTGTACACAAAATTGGGGGAAATTCGTTTTGGAAGTGCTGCTCCCGCAACTACTTCTTTTGTCGCGGCAATTGCGTCACTATCTATGTCGATTAAGTCGTAATGAAAACTCAACTGTGAGAAGGGAAGTATTTGTTCGAGAATTGCCTTGGTGACAACACCACTCCCTGGTCCAATTTCCCCTAAATATATTGCTGTTGGTCTTTGGAGTGACTGTATTTTTTCGAGATAATCGAGGGGAAATAATAGTTCCTGAGGAACTTGTCGGAGAAAATGCTGACCAAACACTTTTTTCATACGAAAAGGCACCATGCAGCAATGTAGCATGTCCGTCGTTCTCGTGCTACTATAACGCATATGAAACTTTTCGTTCGATTGGTCTCGCTCATTCTCGTAACGGTGATGTCGATGACGTATGCGGTGCTTCCTGTCGCAGCGCAAAGTGTGACGGCATCATTTGTTTTATCACCCCGTACCAGATCGGTTCCGCTGAACGGAACTTTTGATGTGTCAATCACTATGCGGGCAACGGCACCAAAACAAGTAAGTTATGCACGTGTTGTCTTATTTTTTGATCCAACAAGTCTTGAAATTGCAGACGATTTACAAGCGGGATCGTTATTTTGTAATTATCCTGTTGATCAATCGAACTATATTGCTGACAATGAACAGGGCCAAATTGTGATTACAGGAATATCAACAGGGCAGGCGGGCTGTTCTTTTCCGGAATTGACGACAACGGAAGTGGTCTTTGCAAAGGTCACCTTTAAGGCAAAGAAAAATGGTTCTACGAATGTATCTTTTATGTACAATGGTCGCCTTGAAGATGAGATGTCTGCAATTACCGACACAAACAGTCCTCCGCAAATGATTATGAGTGCACCACAAAACGGTACATACGCGATTGGCTCTTCTGCAACGACGCCACCACCACCGCCCGATAACCTTGGTGTTGATCCTCGAATTTTAATTGGGGTTGCTGCAACCACTATGGTGCTTGGTTGGTATTTACTCCCACGCAAAGGAAAATCTCAGCGAGTTGTTACTTCTACTGAAGCTTGGTAAGGGTGATTGAGAGACCACTGGTCACTGCATTCTGTACTGTGGTTGAGGTGTTGTTGTAGTAAACATCTCCGTTAGTTGCAATACAAAACGCATTGGTAATAACGGTATCTGTTGCAACAGGAAGTAAGTATGCGTCTAAACTCGCTAGACGAACAGGCATAATATTAACGGCCCAAGAGTGGGAAACGCTTGGAATGGTGGTGATAATCGAAGATGTTTGTGAGTTTCGTTTGATTTGCGTTCGCACTAAACATTCACCAGTTCCATTTGAAAGATTGCCGGTGATAATTGTTTGTCCAGTTGGGAGAGCAATTTCTGCGGGTGTTGTAAACATTCTTACCGTAGAGTCGTTAGTTGGTTTAAAGTAGTAGGAAGTCATCGGCTGTAAACTGGGAAGGGTAAAATGATGAATCCTGCGGGCTGTTGCCTGTGCTGCATCTCGATCGTCAACACGATTTGAGGTGAGCGTGTTTGGCGTAGTCCCCCAATTTAGGGTGTTGATTATGGTCGCGTTGGTTAGGTACATCACACTCATCGAGGTCGCAGTAATATTCGAAACAGAAGGTGTCATAAATAGTGCAAAAAACTGCTCTCGGGTGGGGAGTTCATTTCCTCCAGGAAGGGTAGTTGTGGGAGTTATCGACGGTGTGGCTCCGATTGGTCGTAGGCTGAAATCTTGCCTTCCTGTCGTTGGCGAGGGGGTTGGGGTAATCGTTGTCGGGATAGTCGAGGGAGAACCAAGTAGAACACTATCGACTGTAGCCTGCGTGAGTGGATTCGCAAAAGAAAGTGAGAGAGGGTTTTGTTCGTGTGTCGCAAGTCTTGCTGTGCCTAAAGAGTTCGGGCCGACGGCAATGAGTGCAATTTCTGTTGTATCTGTGAGTGGTAGGAATTCTCCTGTGTTTCGTCTTCCCTCAGTTATCGCAATTAGCCAAGTTCCATTATTGGTGACATACGTCGCGAGAGGAGCAGAACTGGTGAACCCTAACGTGCTAGGGACGTAGGCAAGAATAACTGCATCAGTTGTTTGAGAGGAAATATCTCCATAAAGTGTTTTGGGGTCAACCGCAGGCTGCGCAATAACCGGAAATGTTGTGAAAGTAGCGGGATCAGTTCCTTCGGCAGGGTAAGTCGTGTCACCGGAAACAATGCGGTAGTAGTAGGTTGTGTTTGGTTGTAAGTTTGTTATGGTCACGTAATGAGTTTTTCTTGGTTTTGTGGTGTTCTCAAGAGAATCTCTATCGTCGGTGACAACGGTGCCGAGAGAAGGCGTCGTACCCCAGTGAAGGGCAGTGACTACTGCGTTATCGCCGGTGCTCCACACAATACTTGTACTTGAATCGGTCAGATTTGCGACGGTGACCATTTGTGGCACAGCGCCACTCGCTTGCGGAGTAAAAATGTTAAACCGTTGTAATGCAAAAAGTAACCCAACAAGTGAGGCTACTCCAAAGAGAAGATAAAGAACAATTTTCACGCGAGGCCAGTACATGAAACCATTTTAATGCTTTACCCCAATTAAAGCAACAAAGGGAGAATTTATGTAAGGAAAGTTTTTCTATGCTCGCGCAACTTTCTTGCAAAATATGTAAACAGTCGGTACACTGTTCCTATGAAAGGATATATCCCGCGCTTTGTTGAAGAACGATTAGAACAATCGATTGCTTCGAATCTCATTACTATGGTTATTGGGCCTCGACAGGTTGGAAAAACGACGTTGTTGCAGCAAACACAAGAGAAAGTAGAAAAAAAACAAACAGTACAACAGGGGAGCGGAGGACTATCATTCACAAGAAACATTTTTACGTATGTTCTTGATGATATTCAACTACGCAGTTCATTGAAAAAAGATATCCGTTATATGCAGAAAGATATTGAACTGTCCTTAGGTGAAACATTGGAAAAAACAGAACAGCAGGTATACATTTTTATTGACGAAGTCCAAAAAATGCCAGCACTTTTTGACTGGATAAAACAAGTGTTTGACAGCAATAACGAACACGTAAAATTCATATTGTCTGGTTCTTCAGCGATATCGATTACTTCTGTCGCAAGTGAAACCCTTGCTGGACGTGTCGAATATATAAATGTTTACCCCTTTGTGTATAGCGAACTGTTAGAGGCAAAGACGGAAGTTAAACAACACTTTTTCCTTGATTTGATCGCGTTGATGGATTCGCTGGCTGGTGGTGCTGACAATGATGGTTCCGTAGATTCGATACTCTCGCAAATGAGTCAAACTGCCATATCGGTGGACGACACGGTGGCTGCGTTACGTACCTATTTTGAGAAGCAATTTCCGTTATATCACCGACAACTTCTCCCCGTTGTTCGGGAATCAACCGCAAGTGTTGTAGAAACTTTGTTCTATGGTGGCTTGCCTCGAGTTATCACGACTCCTGTGCAAGAACGAGTTCGTATGATTAAAAACTATATTGATGTGTACATGGAGAAGGAGATTGGAACAATGGCACGCAACCTTGACCTCGAGTTGTTTGGACTCAGTTTACAATCTTTTGCACAACAAAACGGTTCTACCTTGAATATCAATCAGGTCTCAAAAGATGTGGGTATTTCTCGTCCGAGTTTGTATAAGTACTTGGATTTATTGGAAAATACCTATTTGATTAAGAAAGTGTATCCTTATGCTTCAGGCGGTATTGCCGAGGAAGCAACAAAGAGTGTCGTTATGTATTACTTAGATACCGGAATCTTGAACAACTTGTCGTATGTGACATCGATGCAGGAAATGTTGCGTCCAGATGTCTATTCGAGAACGGTTGGTTCGTGGGTGCTCAGCACGATTTTGTCAGGGTTTAGCTCGTTAGTTTATGTTCCGCAAATAACTTATTGGCAAAACTATTCTGGTCATCGAATGGATATCGTCTTCGAACGAGGGGCTGTTACTTTTGGAATACTCTTTTCTCGGCCAAAAGATCCTCGTCGCTACCAAGCAACACTTGAAAAATTTGCTGAGGCATCTTCAAAAGATGTTGTTGTGGTCTTTTTACCGTTTTTTGATTCAGTTGGGATGTCACTTGCGTATAAGGCGGAAGAAATACATATTGAGTCAGGAAAGCGGGTGTTTACGGTAGAGGTACCGCTGCAATTCCTAGGGTAAATACCCATCCAAGTGAAGCAATAGCGCCAAGAAGTAACCCTGCGATAACATCAGCAATATAATGAACGCCAACGGCAGGCCTGTTAATCGCATTGAGAATTCCGAAAGTAACTAATACTGTTTCCCAAGGGAAGACGAAGAAAAATGCACTTGTAATTGCAAACCCCGAGGTGAATGCATGTGAAGAGGGAAAAGAAAATCCTGGCTGTTCACCTGCAGTTTGTGGTCTATGTCGCTGGAAGATCTTTTTGATGCCGAGTTCATGGTAGAAGACCCAAAAAAGGGAGTAGGCTGCAAAAAAGAAAGGAGCTGGGTTGCCACCAAAATAGTAGAAGGCGAGAAAGAGTGGGAGTGCCGGTCCGTCCGAAAGAATTTTGACGGCTTTACTCGCTACCCTGAGCAGGGTATACTTTTGAACAGTCGTGTACAGATGCGCTGTATATCTAACATCGTAACTATGAACCTGCTCATAAAACTTTATCATATAGCTCAGCAACTTCGGTGGTATCAATGGTACAAGGCGTTTTATACCTTCTTTGCGTTGTTGTGGATTCCACATAGTGCCTATACAGCCGTTAGTTTAGTCTTTGTTGCGGCAGTAATTTTCATTATAGCGAGTAGTATAGTGTACATCATTAATGATATTTACGATATAGAGCGAGATTCGCTGCATCCAACCAAAAAACAAAGGCCCCTTGCTGCAGGAAAAATTACTTTGTTTGAGGCGTATTCATTATTATTGATTCTGTCAGGGACATTGCTATTGGCAATGGGCGCAGTGAATAATACCTGGCTCGCAGTAATAATTTTGGTATATCTGTTCGTAAATATTCTGTACACCTTTGGGCTAAAACATTTGCCGTATATCGACATTATCACGATTGGGATGCTTGCTGGATTGCGTGTTATCGCAGGCTTTGTTGTGCTTGGACTTCCCGTTGCGTGGTATTTTGTTATGGTTATTGTGACGTTAGTATTGTTTGTGATGTCAGTACAACGATTGGCTGAAATAAGTATGAATCTTGTGGGAACTCGTCCCGTACTTCGTGTCTATAATCCGAAAGTATTGAAGTTGCTCATGACAGTTTTTATGATGATATCGGTAATTTTGTACTATTTCGCTATGGCAATGGTTGCTATCCCTCTTGTGTATACTGACGTCTTGTACTTTCTTGTGCTCTTTTCGGTGCACCAGTTTATGATGTTTTCTCACACAAAAGTCAATAAAATTGATAATGGGTTTAAAATCTTTGTTGAGAATCGAACGACACTTGTATTATCACTGCTGTTTGCTCTTGTTATGATTGTTTCTCTGGTGTGGTTTCTTCGCTAGTGAGATGATACTGATTCAAAATATTGTTGGGGTCTTTCATTTGGTGATGATTGGCGAGATGCTGTCCAACAAGCACGAGAATTCTATTAGCACGTCTCCATAAATCAACGGGAAGTTTTGCTCGCAGGGCAAACTCTGTTTCCTCCGGAGTTGCTGTCTGCACATAGTTGAGGTGGTTCATGATTCGGTGGACATGAGTATCAACACAAATCGCTGGCTCTTCACCGACAACTGATACCTGAAGGTTCGCAGTTTTTCGCCCAACACCCGGAAGTTTTACTAATTCATCGATAGTCTCGGGAACAATGTCTCGGAGCTCAGTATGAACAATAGTTCCTAGTTGGATGAGATGTTTCGCTTTTGTTTTGTAAAATCCAATGGGATGGAGTAATGGTTCGAGTTCCGGCTGTTTTATTTCCATAAAATCTTTTGGTGTTTTTGCTCGTTCCCAGAGTGCGGGAAGTTTTGTGATGGTCAGAGAGTCCTTTGTTCTTGCAGAAAGGATGGTCGATACAAGAGTAAAAAAGGGTGATTTTGTCCAAGCATAGGTATGCTCAACCAAGGTTGGGGGAAATCCTTTGACAGCTTCTTCGAATATGTCAAAGAGTTCGTAAATGGTGACTCGCTGCATAGTTAAATTATACCTGATATGCTAGGCTACGGTATGAATAAGTTCGGGTTATATGGTGCAGCCTTAAAACCAGAAAGAATTATTGTTGCACACGTTGCATTCTTTGTTGCAATTATTGCGTATTGGCCGGGAAGTAATGGAGTATTAGGAACCCTCTACGGAGTTGCGTTGTTTGTACTTTTTTATGGTGCAGTATATTTAATGAATGACATTCTCGATTACCGAGAGGACAAGAAAGATCCACATAATAGAAAGCGAGTTCTTGCATCAGGATTGGTTACACGAAGAGAAGCAGTTTTGGTAGCCGCTCTTCTTCTGCTGCTGACAGCGGGAGGAATGTTTTTTTATGATATTTCTCTGTTTGGATTGGCAATTCTTCTTTGGGGAATGAATGTTTTGTATGCACGTTGGTTGAAGGCAATCCCATATCTTGATTTGTTCTTTATTGCATGGACTCAAGCGATAAAGTTCTTAGCGGGAGTTGTGGTAGTCGGGGTCAGTATCGTGATTCTTTTTGACGTATGGCCATTATTTCTTGCGGTATATTGCGCAGGGTTGCTCATGCATGTTGAGAAGCAGATGGGGCGATTACAGGAAGGTCGTGAACGAAAGTTCCGGTTTGGTCATTACACGATGCGCGGCTTGAATAGAATTCGTTGGTTTGCGATTCTTGGTGGTTTTGGATTAACCTTCAGCATGTGGGGCCATCCATTCTTCTTTCTCATGCTTCTCGCAATGGGTATTGTGACAACGTTACGGTTTTTATTCCCTGGTGAAAAAACTATGTCTGCGGTTCATGCCCTTGAAAAAATTTTCCAACCGAGGTAATTAAAACCCATCGGCGATTCCGCAATCTTCGTTGAAGGTGAGGTCTTGCTGTTGTTGATAGTCTGCAATTGGCTTTAATTCAAACGTGTCGTAGCGATCTTTGTGTTGTTTTAGTTCTTCTGCTGTTGCCCAGAAGTTCCTTTGATAAGGGGTTTCTTCAATCAGGTTGCCAGATATTCCCGTAACTAAGTGACGATAAAAGATAACATCTTGAACGGTTTCTTCTTCACGGGTACGTATTTTTCGGAAGATTGAAAGGAGCTTCACTGACGTAGCGGTTAATCCAGATTCTTCATACAGCTCGCGAAGTGAGGCATCTACAAGTGTTTCTCCAAAGCGAATTTTTCCTGTAATAAGTCCGATTTTTCCAAAATAGGGATGACGAAGGCGTTTGTTAACGAGATATTCATCTTTTCCGTCTTCACGTGTTCGTGCAACGACCAAAAGTACAGAACTTTTGGGTTGTTTCTCAACGATGTCAACGGTATCGTCCATGAGGTTTCCGTAATCTTTTCCTTGATCGGAAAGTGAATATCCTGCGTCTGACTTGTTAATAAAGCCAATATCAAGAAGCTTCTGTAAGTGATAATTCATGTGCTCGCTTTCAAGACCTGCAATCAATAACTGATTGAAGCGAAGAGGTTCACTCGCGACGATCAATTTTTTGAGAAGGTCTTTTTGATAATAATGTAGTTTTATTGTTTCCATACGGTATTGTTACCTATTTACCGCAGAAATCAACTGAAAAGAATTTTAGTTGTGAGCATATGCAGAAAAGTGCCTTGTTTGCTCTCAAGGCGCGAAAGCATTATAATTCCCCTATGGAACGAACAATTTCTTCAGGTCTTGCAGCACTCGTTGGTCAACAAGCGAGAGTGGAAGGCTGGTATCACAATCTACGAGAACTTGGTAAGGTCGGCTTTTTGGTGCTTCGTGATCGAGATGGACTTGTCCAAGTGGTTATTGACAAGAAAGAGACAATAAAAGAACTAGCAAAACTTCAGCCGGGAACAGTTATTCGAGCTATTGGAACGGTTAAAGAAACAACCGCAACAGATATTGGCGTCGAATTGGTTTCTCCTGAAATCGAAGTGCTCGTACCAATTACAGAAGTGAGTCCTGTCTCCTATAACAAGAAATCTCTTGATGTGAATATCGATACAGAACTTGATTTTCGGCCGTTAGTGCTGAGAAATCTCAAGAAACAGGCAATATTCAAAGTGCAAGCAAAGATTCTTCAAGCGTTTGCCGATTCCTTACGAAATCAAGGATTTATGGAATTTCGTACTCCAATTTTGAT
This sequence comes from Candidatus Dojkabacteria bacterium, assembly GCA_030583685.1. Taxonomy (GTDB): domain Bacteria; phylum Patescibacteriota; class Dojkabacteria. Next base: position 510,248 of record CP129470.1, read on the forward strand.
GCATGCACCTTCAGAAAGCGGTGCGAGTGTCTTTGAGGTGAATTATTTCGAGGGAAAGGCATATTTGGCGCAATCTCCGCAGGTGTACAAGCAGATTATGGTTGGCGTATTTGAGCGAGCATTTACCATAACGCCTGTTTTTCGTGCAGAAAAGCACAATACGACGCGTCACATTATGGAATTAACGCAAATGGATGCAGAAATGGGATTCATCGAAAGCTATCACGAAATTATGGCAGTTGCTGAAAAGACAATAAGAGATATTATTGCTACCGTTGTCGCGGAATATGCACAGGTATTTCAAGAATATGGAGTTGCCTTGCCACAAGTACCAGAAAAACCATTTCCAAAAATAAAAGTAAAGGAAGCACTCGCTGTTATTGAAGCACGAACAGGGAAAAGTGCTGTCAGAGAAGAGTTAGATCTCGACCCGGAGGATGAACGAGAAATGAGTAAATGGGCCCTTGAAGAGCATGGATCTGACTTCCTTTGGGTTATCAACTTTAAAGCAAATAAGAATTTTTACACCTGGGATGATCCACAAAATGCTGATGAATCACTCTGTTTTGATTTAGAGTTCCGCGGATTAGAAATGCTTTCGGGAACGCATCGTATTCACTTGCATGAGCAACTTCTTGAGCGGTTTAAGAAGGAAGGGTTGACAGAAGAACATTATGAGCATTATTTTCAAGCATTTAAGTACGGCATGCCTTCTGAAGGTGGGTTTTCTTTTGGACTTGAGCGGCTCACGATGAAACTATTTGAATTGAAGAATATTCGTGAAGCAACCCTCTTCCCCGCAGACTTAAAGAGAATTGCAGGAGCAAATAGAATTAAAGAAAAAGTCGTTGGCGAGCATGCCGTTGTCGAGAAAATTAAGAAATTGTTGGACTCACGCGCGATTAAGTATCACTTTGAGGAACATGAAGCGGTACGAACCAGTGAAGAAGCCGCCGCATTACGGGGGACTTCGCTTTCTAGCGGTGCTAAAGCGTTGATTCTTGTGGGAAAAAAGACAGGAAATCACGCTATGGTGGTAATTCCAGGCGATAAGAAACTTGCGCTTTCGGCGGTAACAGAAAAAATTGGCGAAAAAATGGAATTTGAAAAACCAGAGACAATTCTCGCTGAGTATGGGATTAAAGTGGGGGGAGTCCCTCCTTTTGGGAATCTTCTCGGAATGAGACTGTTAATGGATACCGGTGTTGCTAAAAATTCACAGATTTCCTTTAATGCAGGCAAGCAAACGTGTTCCATTCACATGTCAGGGAAAGATTTAGCAGAAGTAACTGACGCAGAAGTTGGGGAATTTGCACAAAGGTAGCGTTGGCTGCTGCAACTGACCCAGGGAATTATTCTTGACATTTCCACTCAGTATTTCCTTGTCGTTCGCACACCAGTGCTCCAACACCGTTACGAATTCTCCAGGGGTATTGCTTATTGTCTATGGTAACGACGGTTGCATTTGGTTTCCCTGAAGTGATTTCCAGCTTTGTGGTTGCGGTGAACGTAACAGAGTAACCTTTACTTTTTACCCCAACTGCCTTTTGTGTGCTGTCTGCAATTGCTTGGATCCATGCGTCTTCCGATGTTTTTATAGTGACAGAACTTTCTTGCACAGGATTTTGCGATTGTGGTGCTTGTGTTTGCACTTCTGTTGGACGTCCTGGTGGAATGTAGATGAGAGTCACGACTTGAGTTGCTTTCTGTCCATCAATGTTTTTCTTTGCTGCTTCAAAAGAGTACGTGTTATCGCCTTCGCGTAGCTCAAGGGTAAGGGAAAAGGTATTATCTTCGCGGAGTTGCACTTGTGAGCCATTAACCGTCACTAACGAGTTTTCTTCAACAACACCCGTTATCTCGTAGGTGGGAGAATCTACCGTCGTAATGGGAGCGTTGGGTTGTACAATGCGAAACTCAGGAGGTTGTTGTAAGCGATAGAACTGAGTAATCAAAAAGGTAAAAATTCCAATAAAAAATACAATAATTGCGAGTGAAATGATTGTTGTTGGAGAAATGACAACGCTTTGTGGCCTGACTAACATTTTTCTTGCTTTCAGAGGAACATCTTCTTCTCCAATTTGGCGACGAAAAAGGGCAACGACATTTTCTGCATCGAGCCCGAGAAAAGATGCATAACTTCGGATAAATCCCTTAACAAACGTAGAGGAGTTAAAGGTACTAAAATCATTTTGTTCAATCTTTTTAAGATAATCTGGTTTAATTCGAAGGGTCTGTGCAATTTCTTCTATTTGTTTTCCAGAATGTTCTCGTGCTTTTTTGAGTAAATTTCCGACTGTCAGCATGAAGAGATTATAACGCACTTTAACCTGCTATACTCGACAATGAGTAAGTTTGTACTGTCAGATGACCAAAAAAAGGTGTTAGACGCGATGCTTTCGTGGAATACTTCGAACCAACGAGAGCCATATATCACGGTTGGAGGCTATGCAGGTACAGGCAAAACAACTGTTATCGCCGAATTTCGTAAAGAATTGACCAAACTTTCCGAGGCAACAAAAATTGCTTTCTGTAGTTACACAGGTAAAGCTGCAAGGGTGTTACAACAACGATTAAAGCAGCAAGGTGCCCTGCGTTTGGTGGATTCTGTCGGGACAATCCATTCTTTGATGTATTCTCCTATCACTGATGAGAAAACGCAGGAAATTATTCGATGGGATAAGAACAAGGAGATTAAAACTGACCTTATTGTGGTTGATGAAGCATCAATGGTGGATGAAGAAATATGGTTTGATTTGCTTTCGTATGGTATTCCGATTGTTGCGGTTGGCGACCATGGACAATTGCCACCAGTTCGAGGAACGTTCAACCTTATGCAATCACCCATGATTAAGCTGGAAAAGATTCACCGACAAAACGAAGGAAATCCAATCATTATGGTTTCCTTGTTGGCGCGGACTGAAGGGGTTATTCCCCTTGGAAAGTTTGGAGAAAAAGTCAGAAAGGTGAATCGTTATGATCCCGAAGCTCGCGAACAAATTGGCTCAATTTTAGATAGTTATAACACAGAAACTATGTTGTTGTGCGGATACAATAAAACTCGTATCGATTTGAATAAATATATTCGTCAGCAGCGCGGTTTTGAAACGGATATTCCAAAACCGCGCGATCGCGTCATCTGCCTTCGGAATAATCATTCAGCGCAAATTTATAACGGAATGCTTGGTTCTGTGGAGTCGGTGGATATGCGAGATGACGGCAATTATTTCATGCAAATTGCTCTTGACGGTGAAGAGTACCCATTTCGTGGTGATGTACTTGCAGAGCAGTTTAACGCGCCAACAAGTTTGAACTTTTCCAAGAACAGAGCAATAACTCGACAGTTCGATTTATTTGACTTTGGTTACGCACTTACGGTTCATAAAGCACAAGGTAGCCAAGCTCGGCGAGTGATTCTCTTTGAGGAACGGTTTGCAAAGATGAGTGACGACGAATGGCGAAGGTGGCTCTACACAGGGGTGACTCGTGCTGAAGAAGAGTTAATTATTGTTGGTGGGTAACCCCTTGAATACTTTTGCCAATTTGTTAGAGTAAAGTGTGAAAGCAAATAAAACAAAAATCATTGTCCGTTTCGTCGGAACTTTTTTTTCAATCGTTACAGTCGTCTCGGTAGGGCTGCTACTTCTTGTTCCAGAACTGAGATTTTGGGAGCCTGAGTCTGAAGCTGCGGCGAATTGTGAATATGGATCATATCCTGCGGGAACTTGTCCAAATACTGTTTGTCCTGACGCACGATATTGTGCGATGAACCCAGTTGTTGGCGCTGATTCTGTAAAATGTTTAAGTATATCTACATCTGACATTATCTACGACTGTTGCCCTGCAGGAAAGATACTCAATAGAGCAGGAACACTTTGCGTTACTCCTCCAGTAAATAATGTTTGTCAAACCTATGGTATTCATCCTGAGAATACTTGTACGAACACGCGTTGTCCTGTTGGAAGACATTGTGCGAGTAACCCTGTTGTGGGAGCGGACGCAGTCAAATGTCTTTCTTTGCCCTTGAGTGGTGATTTCATTTATGACTGTTGTCCAGAAGGAATGGTATTAAATGAAGCGAGAACCCAGTGCATAAGCCCAACGGCAACAACAACGAGTACCCCTTCTGTAACAACAACCGCAACAACGGTGGGAACGCCTTCCGGGACCGGTAATGTCACCTTTACTGCTTCTGCAACTGCAACTGCAGTTTTAACAACAATCCCTCCTGTTACAACCGGTTCACAAACAGCGACACACGTTCCAGCAGATACCGGTTTTAGGGAAGACATTCTTCTTTACCTCGGAGGTGTTTTATACGGCGTCGGCGTACTTGCGTTCATTTATGCCAGAACAATGACTCGCAAAGTGGGAAGTCAGCCCGCTGGTTAGAGGTACATAGCCCTGATATTCAGTATTTGTAGTATAATATGCTCATGCGTTTTCAACTTGCGTCAGACTACAAACCACTCGGCGATCAACCTGCGGCAATTGAAAAATTGGTTGCTGGAGTAAAAAATGATCAAAGAGCACAAGTACTGCTTGGTGTCACCGGAAGTGGAAAGACGTTTACGGTCGCAAATGTCATTCAGCAAATTCAGAAGCCCACTCTCATTATTTCTCATAACAAGACGCTTGCAGCACAGCTGTATCAGGAGTTTAAAGAGTTTTTTCCCAAAAATGCGGTGCAATATTTCGTCAGTTACTATGATTATTACCAACCAGAAGCATACATTCCGCAACGAGATTTGTACATCGAAAAAGATGCGGATATCAATGAAGAGATCGATAAACTCCGTCTTGCAGCGTCAACTGCGTTAATGACGCGCGAGGATGTCATTGTTGTTGCGTCAGTTTCGGCAATATACAACTTAGGTTCACCTGAGACATACAGAAAAGCGATGGCGTTGATTGAGATTGGAAAAGGTTCTGGGCCACAAAAATTACAAGAACAACTGGTAAATCTTTATTATGAGCGTAACGATGTTGATTTTAAGCGAGGGACATTCCGACTTAGAGGTAACGCTCTTGATATTCATATTTCGTATGCGGAACTTGGAGTTCGAGTTATCTTTTCTGGCGATGTCGTGAGTACTGTCGAGCTTTTTAACCCAATTGACGGTAGTGTTGTGTCTGACTATTCATACTACATTGATCTCTTGCTCGAAGTCGAAGGGGAGACCATCAAAAAAGTGGTGCTGTACCCTGCAAAGCATTATGTCATGGATGAAGCGGTACAAGAGGAGGCGATTAAACGGATTAATGCTGATGTTGAGGCTCGAGTAAAAGAATTTGAGAAACAAGGAAAAATGATTGAGGCACACCGACTCAAACAAAAAGTTCAGTACGATATGGAGATGATTCGAGAAATTGGATATTGCAAGGGAATTGAAAATTATTCTTACTACTTTGACGGCAGAAAAATTGGGGAACCTCCGTATTCTTTAATGGATTACTTTCCAAAAGATCATCTGTTGATTATCGATGAATCCCACATGACGATTCCCCAGGTTCGTGGCATGTTTAATGGTGATCAGGCGCGGAAAGAGAATCTTATAGAGTATGGCTTCCGATTGCCAACAGCACGTGAAAATCGACCACTTCGCTTTCCAGAGTTTGAAGAGAGAATGGGGAATACGATATTTCTTTCCGCAACTCCCGAAGAGTACGAAATGCAAAAGGCTGGAAAAGAAAACGTCGCAGAGCAATTAATTCGTCCAACCGGAATTATCGACCCAATTGTCGAAGTTCGCCCTGCTTCAAACCAAGTACAAGATTTAGTCGGGGAAATTAAAGTGGTGCTCGAGAAAAAAGAACGTGTTTTGGTAACCACTATGACCAAAAGAATGGCAGAGGATTTATCAGAATATTTAAAAGAACTTGGGATTCGGGTTACTTACCTGCACTCGGATATCGACACACTTGAGAGAACTGATATTTTGGCTGATCTTCGCGCAGGAAATTACGATGTTCTGGTCGGAATTAACTTACTGCGAGAAGGACTCGACTTACCAGAGGTTTCTCTTGTTGCGATTTTAGATGCCGACAAAGAAGGTTTCCTTCGTTCGCGAACCAGTTTGATTCAGACCATGGGAAGAGCTGCGCGACATATTGAAGGCCGTGTTATTTTATATGCCGAAAAAAAGACAAGGAGCATGCAAGAAGCATTGTTTGAGGTTGAACGTAGACGTGCAATTCAGCTGGAGTATAACAAAGAACACGGCATAACTCCGCAGTCGATTCACAAAGCGATTCGCCAAAGAATTCTTCCGAAACAAGTTGAGGAGTCGGATGAAGCAAGAGATCAGAAAATTCACACCATGCTTGGCAAAGATATTGAAGTTATGGTTGCCTCGTATCGAACAATGCCAAAGAAAGAGCAGAAATCAACGATAGATTGGCTCACTAAGGAAATGAAGAAAGAAGCGCTCGCGTTGAACTTCGAAAAAGCAATCGAATTGCGAGAATTACTTAAGGGGTTGCGAGGATGAGTACATCTTTTAGTCCGATAAGAGGCAATATCTGTGCTCGCGATTTTACTGGAGAACGACCATCACATGAGCAAAAAAATATTTCCGAGAGGGAAGAAGCCAGATTGTTAATAGCTATGTGTCGGGAATATTCTCATCTCTTTGCAAGTCATTTCCGTTCAAATCTTCGGTACGATGGAAAATTAACTAAAATTGAGATCAAAACTGAGCGAGAAAGAAACATAGAGCTTTTTATGACAAGTTCTCCAAGAATATTAGCACTTACATGGAATATGTTGGTATCCAGTATAACCGATGAGAATAAGTCTGAGGTAAGGTCAATTTTAAATACATATTATTGGTTTCTAGCAATGTCGTTATATAGGAAAAAAGTAAAAAATCTAATTGAAGGAGAGATTCCTGATTATTTTGCAAGTATAATAAAAGAAGTTAGGGCCCTGGAAAAACTCTCCCCAAAACGTCTTGTATTTCCAAGTGCAAAGAAATTTGGTGAATTTGTACCTGATTGCCTCAAAATAGTACTCTTCAAGGTTTACGAATTTTGAGGTAAGGAGTGACAGGTCTTCGTGCTCACTTTACCAAACTCTTCGTGTATCTGAACTTTCCGGAACTGACTAACTCCATACTGATTTTACCACGAGAAAAACCTGGCAGTTTAACGGCACGTCCTTTTTATAGATACTATCTCGTAACTTCAAACGACCTCACCTGTTCCAGTAATGCCTTTGCCTCTGCATCGTTCTCAAAGTGATCCCGGACTGGCTGTAGGAGTGCGTTCAAGTACGTAACGACTGCGTTTTTCAAGTCAAGAGGAAACACCTCTTTATTGACATAGGCGGCTTCTAATTCTGCGTACGAGGTAAATGAAATATCACCTCCATGTTCAGGTTTTCGAGAAATTACGAACAGGTCATTTTCAAGTAAGGGAGTTTCTCGCTTCAAATATTTTGCATTGAAAATGATTTGTTTACAGTAATCAAGAACCGGGTTATCCTCTGCAACTCCTTCAGGGCAGTACGCCTTGGTAATTTTTCGCTGTACCTCTTCATCAGTGTCGGTCATAAAAATTGCCGTATCCGGTTTCGATTTACTCATTTTCATGGAGATTGTACGGTCTTGCGTATTTTCTGTGACGCGTATGGTACCCGGCTCAGGCATATCAACTTCAAGGTCGAAGTATTTCTCAACGGTCATTTGAGGTGATACGGTAATGGTACGCAATATGTCGTTGTTGGCATTTACAAAATTTATTTGAAAAGTGTCAACGTCGGTTTCGAGCTTTTCTGCATCTAATCCAATCTTTTTTTCGGAAGTATAGAACGGAACTTTGGCGTTATTGAGGATATCTTCCCGCTGGAAAAGAGTCATTTTCTTTTCAACGGGCTTTTGCAACCCTTGTAACATGCCGTGACTGACGATGACTGGCTTCCAGTAACCAAGTTCTTCGCCAATTTCTCGTGCTAAGACATTCACTTTCTGCTGATCAAGCCCAAGTTGCGTGACACGTGCCTTCATGACACCAAAAATATCTGCTGCTTGCATGCACGGGTAGAGGATTTGCCCTGCGGAAAGATCGTCGCTCTCGTTCCTTCCCATAATGGCGGTTGTGCGCAGTGCTCGTTTTAACGTGACAGCTTTTGCTACTTTCATAACCAACTCCCAATACCAGCGTTGGCCAACGAAATCTGAGGTCCACAAGAACTCTGTTTTTTCTACATTCATGCCGCTTGCTTTCCATACTTCAATGAAATATTTTCCGACGGTCTGAATTTTTTCTAAATCTCCACCAAGTTTGTTGTTTAAAAAGGCAAACCAATCTGCTACCCACATGCGGAAGATAAATCCGGCGTCAATCATTTTATTGACGTTGATTGCGCGAATAATTCCTTGTGCTATGTGCATTTGTCCCGAAGGCTCAAAACCATCGTAAGTATAGAGTTGCTCTGATGATTGTAAAACTTCAGGAAGTTCGTTCGCTCCGATGAGCTCTCCACCGTGTTCGGTAATCGAAGTAATCAGGGCAATTCGTTGTTCTAGGGAAAGTTGTGACATATCCACTTACCTAATTTAACTCAGGCAAGGGCGATGGGTACGCGGTACCACCTTGCTTCCACTCAAAAAAGAGTGCTTATTACTGCTATTTCGGGCTTACCCGAAGGGTTCTACTGACGCAGTGCGCTTTCTTCCCTTAGCTCAGGCGTGTAATTCGCCGTCAAAGCTCTGCCATATTGTAGCATTTTTCAGAAATGAGCGATATACTGATGAATGGAAGAACAAACAAACAATAAAGAAACAGAAGTAAGTGTTGAGCAACCCTCTCAAGAAGGCACTGGTACCAATCAAAAAGTAATGAAATGGCCAGTGATTCTACTGGTTGTCACCTTATTTGCTGTTGTCGTGTCTTCTGTTGCAGGGTATTATGCAGGAAGAAAAAGTGCTATGTCAGAAAAGGAGCCAACTCCAACGCCACTTGTGACAGAAACGCCAACCCCAACAGAGACGCCAGAGGTAACCTCAACCCCAACTGAAGAACCAACAGGAACTCCGACTGCTACGCCAACGCCAAGCCCAACAGTCGCAAAAGTAAAGAAAACCGGCTCAATCAAAGAATATGGGGGAGATTACACGTTGAAATTTACGTTTGAGGTGCCTGCTGATGTGGTGGTTTCTGAAACAAAAATAGGAAGCTGGAATGGAATTTTGATGCGACGCGGAACAAAAGCATTTATGGCATTTAACTTGCCGTACGAACTATACGAGCAGCAAGGCTACTCAAGCTTGACGAATGTTGCATCGGACACTATTTCTAATCTCAGAAGGGTCCGCTCGAAGAAGGTTTTTGCAAACTCGGGAAGCTACAGTTTTGCCATTGCATATGTAACTCCAGGCTCTCTTCAAAGTGGTGCGAATTGTACCGATCCGGTTGTGTCTGAGCCAACATCATCACCGTGCGCGGTTCCTGCGTTGCAATATGGTTCAGGAATTGGTTTTAGTGCGTATTGTTCAATTGACACAACGTATCTGGCGATTTGCGATCAAGTCATGAAGACAGTGAAGGTGGTGAAGGAATGAGTTCAAGCACAAAAATGTGTTCCATTTTGCAAGATTTTTTTAACTGTCACTAAGTTCCGTCGTTAGCTGTGCCATCGGGGTAACCCTTTGGATTTCCCGAATGGTGTACAGGGTTCTCGCCTTCAGTTTCTTTATCAGGTTCCTCGTCAGCAGGTTCCTCATATTCGTCGTCAGGGTCAGGTTTCGCGAGTGCCCGGGCCTGAGCCTGAGCCACCTCCAACATATACCGAGCATAAGCTTTATTATAGGGAGTTCCGGTATTTGTATCAACTGCATCAAGAAGAAGAATTTGTAGGGGTGTAGAAGTTAACTCTTCTCGTAAAGGGCGTTGATCTGTAGCATCCATTATTACAGTTAGTAATTTTATTTAATACCTAACACAGATTTGTGTATTACAAGTAAATCATCCTTAATGACACTGTCTCCGAATCTTCGATTGTACCATAGCAACCTGTCTTCTGTAACTTTGTCTGGCGGGTGTCCGCAATGGATAAATGTGAAATCCGAGCATGTTTGCCAGTCGATAGAAGCTAATTTACGAAAAGGTTCCGGGTCCTGTACTATCCCCAAAACCAACCTGTTTGTAACTGTTTGTCCAGGATGTTCAGTTTCGAGCAAACCATTAGGTGTTCTATTTTTCCAAATAATAGAAGATGGTGTTAATTCGTCAGGATAAGGGAATGTTTTTTTTGGAAATCCTTTATTGGCTTCAATCCAGTCAAATTCTGATAACCAAAACGTCGGGAGAGGAATTGGTGGCATATATTCCTCATTTTCATCCATACCTGAAAGGTACCCCATAAAGTATTCTACCATACCTTGCTTGGCTTGAAGAGAAATAAATAAGTCTTCTCTCCATCTTCCAAAATTCCCCAATTTCCTGTATAATACTCCTCATGGACTTTCTGTCGATTCGCGGTGCGCGCGAGAACAATCTCAAGAATGTAAGTGTTGATTTACCCAAGAATAAACTGATTGTTTTTACCGGACTTTCGGGTTCAGGAAAGAGTTCCTTGGCGATGGATACCATCTATGCAGAAGGGCAACGAAAATATGTAGAAAGTTTGTCTGCGTATGCTCGGCAATTTCTCGGTGAGCTCAGAAAGCCTGATGTCGATAAAATTGAAGGGTTGTCTCCGTCAATTGCGATCGATCAGAAGACGGTGTCGCATAATCCTCGCTCGACTGTTGGAACAATTACCGAAATTTATGATTATCTCCGTTTATTGTATGCACGGGTTGGAACGGCTCATTGTCCACAATGTGGAGCGGTTTTGACCTCGCAGACCATTGATCAGGTTGTGGATGGATTGTTAACGAAAATCAAGAAAGAGTACAAAACGGATAAAATTGTTCAGAAATTTGGCTTTCGGTTTATGATTACCGCCGTACCGATTTCTGGTCGAAAGGGTGAGTACGAACAGGTTTTCATGAACTTGCGGAAGCAGGGATGGAACTTAGTGCGGGTCGATGGTGAGTACATCGATTTAAAACTAATGTTACCGCAACTTGATAAATATAAGCAGCATGATATTGAAGTAGTCATTGACACCTTAAGTGTGTCGCGGCATGCTTTTGACGATGAGACGTTTTTGAAAGAGTTACGCTCTCGAATTTTTCAATCGGTTGAGGCGGCTTTGAAAATTCAACCAACCTTTGTCCGAATTATTGAAATTCGAGACCCGCAACCGGGTATGCCTGCCAAACCCGACGTGACCTTGAACCATGATTACAGTGTGAGCAAAAGTTGTAAGCAGTGTGGTATTTCTGTTCCGGATTTTGAGCCTCGAGACTTTTCATTTAACTCTCCGCATGGAGCGTGTTCAACGTGTGACGGACTTGGGGTTATTAAGAAAATTTCGACGGAGGGAATAATTGATGGTAAGCGTTCAATTCTCGCAGGTGGCATTATGCCGTATGCAAAAATGCTTGAACGAGATTCTTATTTCCGCAGGTTGCTTGAAATTGTTTGTGATGAGCATACTATTTCAATCCACACACCAGTGAGTATGTTAACGGAAGGGAAATTGAATACCATCCTCTATGGAACTGGCGATAAAAAATACAAAGTTACGTATTTCTCTAGCCAAGATGGTTCTGAGCGGTCCTTGTTCACAAAATATGAAGGGATTATTCCGAATCTTGAGCGTCGTTACAAAGAAACGAATTCTGATTTTATTCGAACAGAAATTGAAAAGTTTATGACGACGGTAACGTGTCCAGATTGTCAGGGAAAGCGATTAAAAGATATGGTGCTTGCAGTTACTATCGCGGGTAAGAATATTGCTGAAGTTTGCGATATGACGATTAAGGATTTCACCGCAGACGTTACTGCGTTTCCGAAAAACCTTGATGAGAAATCAATGCTGATTGCGCAGCCGGTCATTAAAGAAATCTTATTACGAAGTCAGTTCTTGTTGGATGTTGGCCTTGAGTATTTGACTGTCAGTCGAACGGCAACGACCCTTTCAGGAGGAGAAGCGCAGCGAATTCGCTTAGCAAGTCAAATTGGGACAGGATTGTCGGGGGTTATTTATGTGTTAGACGAACCTTCAATCGGACTTCATGCACGAGATCAACATCGATTGATTACGACACTCAAACAACTGCGGGATTTAGGCAATACAGTTATTGTTGTTGAACATGATCGAGACACGATGATGAATGCAGATGTACTAGTTGATTTTGGTAAAGGTGCGGGAAATAACGGTGGAGAAATCGTTGCAATCGGTACTCCTGAAGAAGTCATGAAGAATGTAAACTCCGTAACGGGGCCATATCTTTCAGGAAAGAAAAACATTGCAAAAGAAGTTTCCAAAATCGTGGAAGCAAATAAAGACAAGAACAAAAAATTGACCTTGGCTCAGGTGCAACAACAACGAAATCGCGCTGCTGATCGATACATCGAGTTGTCAGGCGCAAAAACGCACAACTTGAAAGATGTTACGGTGAAGTTCCCGTTGGGTAAATTTGTTTGTGTCACCGGTGTTTCTGGTTCAGGGAAAAGCTCCTTGGTGGTTGAAACACTTCTCCCTGCACTCAAAAAAACCTTAGGACTTCGAGTTGATAGCCCAGATACTGAATACAAAAATATCTATATTTCCGATGTCGTAGACAAAATGTTGTACATTGATCAATCACCTATTGGTCGAACGCCTCGAAGTAATCCAGCAACCTATACAAAGGTGTTTGATGATATCAGAGAATTATTTGCGCAAACAAAAGATTCAAAAGTCCGCGGCTATACGGCGAGTCGTTTTAGTTTCAATTTGAAAGGTGGACGATGCGAAGCGTGTAAAGGAGAGGGCAAAATCAAAATTGAGATGCAGTTCATGCCAGATGTGTATATCAATTGTGACGTTTGTCACGGGAAACGATATGTGTCAGAAGTATTGGATGTTTTGTACAAAGGCAAGAATGTCTCCGAAGTACTGAATATGTCTGTTGACGAAGCTGCCGGTTTCTTTTCAGAAATTTCCTCAATTCGCGAGAAGTTTGAAGTGTTGCAGCAGGTAGGACTTGGTTATTTAAAAATTGGAGAACCTGCCCCGATGTTGTCAGGTGGAGAGGCACAGCGAGTTAAGTTGTCTGCAGAACTTGGTCGTCGCTCAACGGGTAAGACCATTTATATTCTTGATGAACCGACAACGGGGTTGCATTTCGCAGATATCGAAAAGTTGGTTGCAGTACTCAAAACCCTCGTTGCAGGCGGGAATAGCGTGTTTGTTATTGAGCACAACCTTGATTTTATCGCAGAAGCTGATCATTTGATTGATCTTGGTCCTGAAGGGGGAAGTGGCGGTGGACAGATTATTGCCACAGGAAGTGTTGCGGAAATCCGTAAAAATCCAAAAAGCTGGACCGGAAGGATGATGAAAGAGGAATTACATAGGTAAGGTTTATTGAAGCGGAGTAAAAACCTAAGGAGGAATATACTGATGAACAAAGAGTTTGAAGGGGGAAAATGCGAGGGGAAGGAGCACGTTGTTTCCTTTGAGGAAGATCCTCGTATCTATATGACAATTGAAGATGCAGAAGAAACGGTCTTATCAGAAAGCTCTCACCTGTGTCCAAGGTGTCCTATTCGTATTAAGAAGTGCGTTCCGATTGTTGATAGGTGGGTACCACAAACGAAGAGAATGAATAAGGGGGCTACTGCCGTAGTACATCCAAAAGCAGTAACCCCTCTTTAGTTGCTATAATTCCTTTAATGAACTCCGAAAAGTTGGTGAAAAAGATTTCAAATTTACCTAATACTCCAGGTTGTTATCTGTATTTCAACGACAAAAAAGAAGTTATTTATGTTGGAAAAGCAAAAAATATCAAGAATCGTGTTTCTAGTTACTTTGTCGCGACCTACAAAGGACCAAAGACCGAAGCGTTAGTATCGCAAATTGCCGATTTTGAAGTCATTCAAGTTCGCTCTGAAATTGAAGCATTTCTTTTGGAAGCAGCATTAATCAAGCAATATAGACCACACTATAACATTTCGTTGAAAGACGACAAATCGTATAAATATATTGTTGCTCAGGATTATGATATTACCTATGAGGGGAAAAAATATACCTTCACGAAAATTTTTGGAGTTCATGGTAAATTGTTAAAACGCGCAAGGTTTTATGGTCCGTTTCCTGATGGCTCCTTAGTGAATGCCGTACTTCGGCAATTACGAAAAATTTATCCTCATTGTGAATATGGAAAAATAAAAATCCAACAGTCTCTGAAAAGTGGGAGAGCCTGTTTATACGCGCATCTTGGGTTGTGTACAGGAGCTTGCGGTGATATCACTCAATATACACAAAACAGAAAAAATGTGAATGAGTTGGAAAAGTTTCTTGAGAAAGGGTATTCACGGGCAATTGAAGATTTGGAAAAAAGAATGAGACTGTTAGCAGGAGAAGAGCAATTCGAGGCAGCGAAAGAAATTCGCGATACTCTCGGGAAATTGCAACAGTTAGAAACTGCAAGTATTTTACCTGATCAGTATGTAGATAATCCAAATCTCATGGAGGATATTTATCGAGAAAGAGCGCAGCGAATTGCAGCGTTCCTGCAGATTTCTTCAGCGGAAAGGATTGAGTGCTACGATATCTCGAACATGATGGAACAATGGACGGTTGGTTCGATGGTCGTGAGTGAGAACGGAAAACTTGAGAAGTCGCAATATCGAAAATTTCGTATTAAATACACGAAAGGAATTTCAGATTTTGGCATGATGAAAGAGATTTTGTCACGAAGGATACACAAAGCAGAATGGAAACATCCGACTCTCCTCCTTATTGATGGCGGGAAGGGGCAGGTGAGTGCAGTGCTGGATGCAATAAAAGGTACCGCATTTGAAAAGATTCCGGTAATAGGTATTTTCAAGCCGCATGACTATTTTCTACAACAGCGTGCTGGTAAATGGAAAATCACAAAAGTTCAAAAAAACGATATAGGTTATCTGCATCTCAGAGAGCTTCGAGATGAAGCACATCGCTTTGCAAATCGTTATCGAAAAGTGAGAATGAAGAATGAAGGTGAACTCGCAAAAGCATAGCGTAATCTGGTAAATGTTGCTATACTGACCTATGCCTCTTTCTTTTTTACGCAAAAAGAAAATTCGAACCTCCACTGAGAATCAGACGCGGGTCATTGCTCGGAACGGAAAACGTGAAGAAATGTATGATTCTGTTGAAGCAGGTCTATTTCCTGCTCGAGTGGCTTCACGCCAAGGGGTCAAACGCGTTAAGTTGGCAATTCAAATAGCACTTCTTACGGTTATTGCGATTGTTGTCGCGAGTTATTTTGGGCTCATTGAACCGGTAAGGAAATTACTCCAACCGTTACAAGTCGGGAATGGAGGGCTTGTTGTTTCTTCGGATTATGTGCGTACGCAGGTGTCGCTTAATGGTAAACTGCTTGGACAAACGCCTTTCTCGAGTGAAACGATTCCTGCAGGGAGACATCAACTGTCAATCGAGGTAGCAGAAAATCCTACAGATTTTTTTCAAAAAGCGACCATGGACATTGTCATTTACCCAGGAAATACAACGTTCGTTAAGGCAAATCCCGCACCAGATCAAGAATTATTCGGGTATACGGTAGTGACGTCTCGAAACCGAGCAGGTGGAGATCCGCTGTTAGTTGTTAAAGCACTTCCTGACGATGTTCAAATCAGAATAGATGGGAATATAGTAGGTTCAGCCCCATTTGTGAGTGAAAGCGTAACAGAAGGACCACATCAAATTCAACTGGACAAAACGGGGTACAAGCCTGTGTTACTTGACATAACCATCGATCATCGTAAAGTTATTGAAATAGAAGGGAAGTTGTATCAATATCAAGTAACAATCGAGAGAGAATGACCATAGACCAATTTACAAAATCTTCAGCTCCTGTCACTGTGATTGTGAATATTGCAAACCCTGTTGCAGTTAAACTGATAAAGATTCTTCTAGATCAAGGGAGTCGCTTGTTGATTGTTGACAAGTTAACTAAAAGTAAACGCCAATTATTAGGCAATTTGCTCACTCATGCCGATTGCTTATTCATGGATTCCGAAAGTACCTTTAAAAATATTCAAAAGTTCAAAAAAATTGATTATGTCTATTATTTTCTTTCGCAAATTACTGCAGGAAGTACCTATCCTGAGGTGTTTGCCGAAACGATGGATGTACAAAAACTTGATCACCGTGAATTTATGCGTGAATCAAATAGAATTGACGCCTACTTAAAGTTGGCACAATCCTTTGATTCCTCGTTCACTTTAGTGACCTCGGCGTATCTGAGCCAATTCTTAGAATTATTGCCCGAAGCTAATCTTCAACTTCAGAAATACGCAGAATCTCTTGTGCTCGATGCGGTTCAGCAGAGTAATCTTATGGGGAGAATTGTTCGTCTTGGTGAGTTGATTGGTCGCGACTCTGATGTTGCTTCACCTACGTATTTTGCACGACTCTTGCGTGAAGTACTGGTGAGAAAAAAGCTAAATGTGTTCGCTGATGGAATGCAACAAAACTATCTGATTCATACAGAAGATGCGGTGTATGCGGTTCTTAAGGCAGCGTTTAGCCCGGAAACCAAGGGGAAGACATATCTTGCGGCGTATCCTCAACCATTCACCTCTCTTGGAATAGCGTATCAACTTCTAGAATTGACTCAGGAAGAAAAACAAGTTGTCTTTAATGAAGTACTTCCCCATTACAACGAAATTGCTGGTCTTAAAACGCTTTGTCTGGCACCGTCTTTGGGAAGTGTTGGGTGGGAAACGCAAATTCCTTTTGAACAAGCAGTTGCTGAGACTACCCATGCCTTGGCGCAACAACTACACGTTGAATGGAAAGCATTGGGTTCGAAGGCTGCACTACTCGACCGTGAAGACGAAGAGGTTCTAGACAAGCCGACGAAAACCTCGTCGTTCTCTTTTGAACAAGCAAGTGTCTCGTTGTATCAATTTTTTATTGCGCAACCCATCCTCTGGCTCGTCTCTTTGCTGAAACCAAAACAGATTTCAAATAAACGAAAACAGACACGTTCGGGAGTCGGCAAGATACTGTTTGGAGGAGTTATTGCCCTTATCGTTGCTGTAATACTTACCCCGTATATTCACTTCGGAGTATCAAGCTTTAAGGTGTGGTCATTGGTTACCGCGATGAAGCATGATATTGGTGCACTGCAAAGTGACCAATTCGACAGGTATTCACAAGAACTCCCAGCGTTATTAGAAGGTATGGTCAGTGATTATCGAGCGGTTGCGTATTTACAGCACATTCCAGGAGTAACTCAGGTATATGAAGATGTTGGGAATATTCTCTATGGCGGACAATCACTTGCATTCAGCGCGTCCGCAACTTTTTCCTCGTTGCGTCCTGCTTTGGGAATAGTTGATGGGTTAAAAAACCTTTCTCCGAATAATCCCGCCGGAACTGTATCAAGAGACTATTATCAAGATATTGGGCAAATGATTTCACATCGTAGTGCCTTAATACAGGCAGTACAGGACGCAAAAATCGGGAATTCAAGGCTTCAGCGAATTGAAATCTCCCGTTATCCTCTTGGTGTGCAACAACAACTCCTTCAAGTACAGCATGTTGCCCGTTCGTATTCTCAGACACTCGAGGAAGTAACCCGTGTTTACGACATTGTTCCGTATCTGCTTGGGTATAAAGAGAGAACAAATTACTTTCTTATGATTCAAAATGAAACAGAGTTACGTTCGACTGGTGGATGGTTTACCCATTATGCAATTGTTGGCATTGAAAATGGACAGGTGCGAGAGTTGGTTGTCAATGATGTTTATGATTTTGATGGTAAAGCCGCAGGTATTCCCGCACCTCCTGCAATGCAATCGGGGTTAGATGTAAAAACGATGAAACTCGCGCTCAGTAATTGGGATCCTTCACTTCGTGTTACCTCGGAAACTGTCGAAACGCTGTTTGCGCAACAAGGATTGATGAAGAAAAACGATGTGACGGTTACTATCACCTTCGATCTCGTGAAAAAACTACTAGCCGTAGTGGGAAGTGTGTCAGTTGACTCATTGGGGGAGGTTACTGCTGATAATTTGTATGAGAAAGTAGGAGTATTACACGGACAATTTGTCCCCGGTTCTCAGCAAAAGAATACGGTGGTGTCTGAGTTCATGCCAAAATTTATGGAATCTCTCATGACGTCGTCAATTGAGCAGAAACAACAAATTCTTGTCGTCCTGGGGAATGCAATTGAAGAACGCTCGGTTATGGTGTATTCAACTAATGCACGGGTAATGCAAGCTCTTCTTACTCCACATCAGACATATCGCGAGATAAAACCAGAGGATTCACCAATTGCGATAATTGATTGGAATTGGGGAGGGAACAAAGCGAACCAGTTCATGAAGCGCTCAACAGATTATCTTATCAATGAGCGGGATGGGAAAATGACTATAACGCTTCTTTATACAAATGAAAGTAAAACTGATACATATCCCGAAGGTCGCTATGTGAATGTTCAGCGACTGTATTATCCAAAGAACTTCACATTGCGGTCGTTGGTTGGCTATTCGACTCAGGCTAAACAGTTTACCACTGAACAAGGATTGCCGTATTTTGTGGCGGAAATGCGTGTTGATAAGCAAGAGACAAAACCTGTGTCGATAGAATTGGATATGAAATCATTGCCAAACAGTCTGACACTGTATAAGCAGCCAGGTATTGGTGTCGAAGCTAACCGTGTCATTATTACTCGTGCCGCAGACTCGACCATAAGTGAAGATATGTTACGCCAACAAGGATTCACCGCAGTTGACGATAAATGGGTAAAAACGTATGTGAGTAAAAGCGATGTTGTAGTGCGTTTCCGTTAGACCAAAAGAAACAAGCTTATTCCTGAAGCGATGACGATCAGTTGTAGAACTCTTTCTCGTAAGCGCGATGCGCCAAAATGATGGAGATCGGGGATTAAATCGGTACAAGCGATATACAAGAATCCGCCTGCAGTAACGGAAAGTGTGTAGAGGGAAAACTGGTCGAGATTGGCCGTAAGAATATATCCCGTGATTGCGCCAAGAAGTGCAAGTGCACCAGATAAAATACTGACCAGAAAAATTTTACGGAGAGCCCATTTCGCATGAAACATTATACTGAAATCCGCGATCTCTTGGGGTATTTCGTGAAGTGCTACCGCAAGTGCAGTTGCCCACCCAAGTGATGGATTAACCAAGAAACTTCCGACGATGAGCAGGCCGTCGAGAAAGTTGTGTGCGGAGTCCCCGAATACAGACATAACCGCTGCAGGGTGTCGTGATCGGCTTTCTTGTGGGTCGTGATGATGCCAACGGAGAAATTGTTCGAGTCCATAAAACAATAAGATGCCTCCAATAATGAGGAGACTTGAAAAAGTTGTATTTTCTGTTTCTGCAAAAATTTCAGGTATCAAATGAAGGAGTGCATTTCCCAGTAGAGCTCCAATTGCGAAACTAACCAACCAATGAGTGCTTTTTGTGAGTGATTTTCCCGCGACTTTTGCGATAACCACGATAAACACTGGAATTGAACCAACCAGTACAACGGCAACAAGTGATTGAAGAAATGGTGTCATAAGCAGTATGATAGCACAAAAAGGACAGTTCAGGTGAAGTTTGCGTTACTTTGTGCTATAATACACCTGTCTCGACCACACTTTCGGGGGTGATCGGCTTAGACGGTTGTTCGTTGAAAGAAGAAGCCAAGCGGGCTGATATCCCGTACTCCTATCAAAGCACATAAAGTGCCAAACAAACCCTTTCTGCAAAAATTGCTAACGCACTTAACAGCGTCGTTGCGGCTTTCAGCCGTCCCGCAGCTGCTTTGAACGTTATGCAAATTGCATAAGTCATTGCGACTTTCCTTAGTGTCCCTCCTTTGCCTGACAAGCGGACAATAAGGAGTAATAAAGTTCAGGCCGACGTATTCTCGAGCTCCTCTGTGAGAATACTGTTGTATACGTGAGGGCGAGTGTTACTTTTTTGCCTCGGTTTTAGGTGACACTTCGTATATAATCAAGGCTGTCTTGGGAGAATCTTCTTTTAGAAAACAGCTGCACAGGGGTTCGATTCCCCTCACCTCCATTTTGGAAATTTACGGTGCAACCGTAGATTTTCAAAATAGAACAGAGAATCGAACCGTAGGTTCTCTTGCGAATTCCTTGCTTATGCGATTTTCGAATGAGCAATACAAAGCCCGATAAAGTTTCAATGTATCCGAAGTATTCCCCTCACCTCCACCAAAAATATCCCTACACTCGCTACAGAAAAAGGCACAGCCTTTGTTCTGTGACGCTCGCCGGAATATTTTTTGTGGAGAATACAGTAGGGATGTTTTTGGTGGAGATTGGTTGGCGGTTTGGGAACATGTTGTCATACAGCGTTCTCTGTCCTTGAATACAGCACAGGTTAATTGCGGAGTAACTCCTCATTATACATAGGCAAGTACCGCTTTTGATATAATTAACTATGCAGATAGAAGAGTCTCTTAAAGAGATAGTTGAGCTCGAGGCAGAGTGGAATCGAACAAAGTCAAGGCAAATATATACGAAATTGACTGCTAAGATTTTTGAAGTGGTTGAAAAGAACACTCTTGAAAAAGAGTTACTCGAACACTATTTCAGGATTCTTGATACGAAAAGTGCAAAATTAAAGTTGTCGAGACTCATGCGGAGACCAAAAGTGCAATTCACCCTTGAAGATCCACGATATGATTTGAAGGTGACGGGAGTAGCGGATGTAGAAAGCGGAGTGTTGATTTTAGGGAATGAGATTGGCCAGCAGCTAAAACAGCAAGAAAGCTCTCTGGATTTTCATAAACAGGTCGCGATACTTCATGAACGTGGAGATGCCGTCATGCTTGAACTCGGAGGTGATGGTGCAATCGGGATTGAACTTCGAGTCATGTCATCTGGTGTACCGAGTATTTCGAAAAAAGAAGCAAAAATTTGCCGTTCCATCTCTCAAGAATATAGCCTGCGCGTTACGAACCCTACGGTTTTATACGGGGATCTTGGTTGTACACGAGACGATGAGACAAGGAAGATTATGGTTCAGATGAAAACTGGATATTATAAGGTTCGTTTTTTTATTCTAGAAATTGTTGGAAAGTTCACGAAGTATGTTGCCATTATTGCTCCTACGGAAACAGTGGAGTTAAATCCACATATTGAAATGCTTGAATAGTGAGATAAGCGCATTCCTATGCAATAATGAAAAATAACAGGGGAAGCAATCATTATTAGAGTTAATTAATACCAAACATGATGACAATAGAAGATGCAAAAGAACTGATAGACTACCTCGTATCTTCCGGAAAAAGAATAGCGAGCACGCGGGAAAAGTCTCTGATATTGGGGTAAGCTCATCAAAATGTAATTCCTAGATAATCTTCTTATGACAATTTTGTCATTTTCATCATCATCGCGGCAGAATTGTTCATTTTCAAAATAAAACCCGATCATTTGTGGGTAAAGGTTCTTTCGGCACTCATCGCCATTACTGGTATTTACTTGATTTCTTACTTTTAACCAATAATCCACTTATTACGATATATCCAAACGAGAGAAGAGCAGGTAGCCAAAACGCGTCAAAAACGGTAGTATTGTCTGCTAAAACTCCAAAGGAATAGGCAACAGGAACATACCAGATATTCTTGGCAAAACTAAGAATTGAGGTTGTTGTTGCACGATATTTACTTTCAATTCCGTGCTGCCAATCGGTATTAACCGCTATTTCCCCATAGGCGTGAATTATCCTCATAAAGAGCAGTGCAATGACAACAATACTCAGGGAGTGAGTTATCATGAGCAGTATTCCACCAAGCATCGCGAAGGTGAGCTTTTGATACACAAGTACCGTAACTGGCTTCTTTTCTGCATACTGAACGCCGATTAAGAATGAAAGCATTTCAAAAAATGCAAAAATTCCAATAATGGTGAAAGAAAGACCTAACTCTTTTAATGTAATGAGAGCAAATTCTGAGACTAAGGTGTATGCGATAACAGTTGTCAGAGAAAAGAGTGCAATTGTTCTCAGGTGGGTATGCGTTGCTATTTTTTTGACTAATTTCAGTACATCGAAAGCGAGTAATTCCTGTTCTGAACTCGCTTGTGAGCTGCTTGCTCGTGGCAGTAAAAGCGCAAAGTAAACGGCAATTGTTGCGCTAACAACTGATGAAAACATCACTAAAACCATATTCGCATCTGCAACAAATCCTGCAATGAGAACACCAACACCAAGCCCTATCTCTCTGCTCGAGGTAGCAAGAGACAGAACTTTTTGGAAATAATTTTGTTGTTGTTTTTCTTTCAGATCGTCATAGATTAACGCCTCTAATGCACCTGACAAAAATGCGTCATGAATTCCCCAGAAAAGCATACCGATGACAAAACCAGTAAAATTCTGAAAAAGAAAGAAACATAAGAGTCCTGCTAAGAACGCTAATTTTCCTGCGATAACCACCACCTTTCTTCCAAATTTGTCTGCCAAAATTCCGCTCGGAATCTCCAATAGGACGATTGACACAGACCACACTCCCAAAACAATCGAGAGTTGCTTGTAGTCAATACCACTTTCGAGAAAGAAGATATTTTGAATCAACCAGAAGAAATTGAAATAATAGAAGAATTGAAGCAGGGAGTAAATAACCGAGGTCCTTCGTATTTCAGGAGGGAGAGAGGATAAGACTTTAAATTTTTGCATCATAGCGTACTAAACCACTTTTGATAGTGAAAGAAAAGTCTTTGGACGTGGCGGTTTAAGTCAATAATAAGGTTATAGAAAAGAAAGGTGATGGTGGCTACTAGGAGAAAAAACGGTATTTGCGATACTTTTGTCATAGAAATGGAGATCATTAAGCCAATGAATACGTATTTTAATAGGAGCAGGATAGTGCGATTTCCGAGAGCTTTTGTATTACCCTTTTGATAAAGGATGCGACCAATCTTTTTATTACATTGTAATGCTGCAACAACGCAATAACAATAAAACCCTATGATATACAATCCTGATGGCAATATCGTTGTTGTGACCAGAAGAGTGCCAACAATAAATTTCATCCTCACTCATTGTAGCAAGTTTTATTTACCGTGTAGACTTGAGAAATAGAGGTACGTTGATTACAATTCCCCATATGTCTCAAAGGCGCATCACGCTTCGCGGTTGGCAATCATGGACTCATTGCAAACATGGTCCAACGTTTATTAAGCGAATTCGGAATCATTCACCTTTCCCTTATGATGATGTAGTCGTTACGATTCCAGAAGATAAGAAAAGTAAGTCCCCCATAACTGGCTGGTGTTCATGGAATTCTTTTATGTTGCAGGTTTCCGAGCAAGGAATTCTAACGGTAGTTGACTGGTTGGTGAAGCGAAAAAAAGATATTCCGGTTGAGTACATTCTGATTGACGATGGCTGGTGTGAATGGGGTGACTGGGTAACGCCAAAAAGAAAGACATTTCCTGATGGAATTCACGGGACTGCAAAGAAAATCAGAGAAAAAGGCTTCAAAACGGGATTGTGGCTCGCCCCATTTCTTGCGAGTGAACACTCGAATCTCGTGAAAGAGAAACCAGAATGGTTTTGTCGCAAACGTTTTGGACGATGGGTTGAAGGGAGAAAGAATTATCGATTGGATAGACTTGTTCCAGGGAGAAAATATTTACTTGATTTCGAAAATCCAGAGGTTTTCGAGTACATTTTGCAGAGCATCAGGAAAATTGTGCAAGAGTGGGGTATCACATTACTGAAACTCGACTTTCTCTATGCGGGGCATTTTAATCCGAAGTATAGAACTGGGGAACAAGCAGATGCAAAACTACAAGAATTATTGCGTGCAATAAAAGCAATGAGTCCAGAACTTCAAATTATTGCTTGTGGGTGCCCACTCGCGCCAGCTGTTGGGTTAGTCGATGCAATGAGAATTAGTGACGATGTCATCCTTCCTCCTCTTAAAAGAGTGCCCGTAATTAATTGGTTGGTACATTCGATACGCTTGAGACAATTGCAAGATAACTTTCAAGCCAGAAAAGAAACGAACGTGCTTTGGAACATTGACCCCGATATGTTTGTCTGTCACCCTTCGTATGGCCTTTCACATCTGCAGAGAAAAAAGTTTCAAGCAGTTATTAAACAAGCAAATGGGGTCATGATGCTTGGTGATTACCTTCCGGAGCTTTCAGAAGAGGAGATTGCTACCTACCTGATTCCTCTATTTCGGTAACGTGTATGCGACTTTGGTAAATTGATGTTATACTCGTCTATGACAGTCATTTTAAACATCTTCCGCTGGCTCTTTGGGCTTGTTTTCGCTTTTCTCTTTTTCATTTTCGCCGTCACTGGAATTCCACTCTCGTTGATATTTCAGCAAGTGACAAAAACTGAGGTCGGCATGTCTTGGGCGCGAGCTATCGCTGAAGATCCAGCTACGGTGAGCATCTTGTTTGATAGTTTTCTTGAAGGAATTGCAGAATCCGGTGCAATTGATGATCCTGCCTTACAGCAAACGTTTCGACAAGCGGCAAGTCCAACAACCGAATTAGGAAAAGCACTCCGTACCTTAGCAACACCAGAGATTATAGGGAGAAATATCATCGAGAATACTGAAAAGTATTACGTTTGGAGAGATGGCGACTCTTTGGATCTCGATATTCGATTAAAACTCGCAGAGGATGACGCGAGTTGGGCTCAACTTGTCGCTGTTATGCTGCAATCACGCTACGAATCATTGGAGGCATGTACGCCACAGCAGCGAGCATCACTTGGTCGAGTTGATGCCAAAACTATCGCAGAAATACCTTGTTCGGTTGGTTCAATGTCACCTGCAACGTTTCGAGCAGCTGCGAGGGAAATGGTTGCAAAGCCAGAGGAGCAAAAAATTATTCGTGAAGGTTTTCCTTTACTGACGTACGACGCAACGAACCGTGCGGAGGCTCAAGAAGCAAAGGATTCCATTCTCCGGTCTGAGAGAGGCCTGACGACGTTAAGAACAGTGATGTGGATTGGCTTGTTACTCTTATTATTACTGATGCTTGTCCTTTTTACTCCAACAAATGGCGTGAATTTTATTGTTACTGGTGTCATCGCAATCGGAACGGGAATTGCTATTTCGGGGATTGGAAGAATGTTACTGACCATCCACGAAGTTGTTCGAGAAACTTTATCTCAACCGTTGGTTAATCAGGGAATGGTGCTGGTGCTCCTTGGGGTTGTGAGTATTGGCTTCGGAATCTGGAAATTGGCAAAGAAAGGGAAAGAGGCGAAGGTGGTTTAGGAGAGTAATTGATTTACCATGTCGATATCATTCCAGGGGTATTCTGTTGTTCCAAAACAGAGTGATTGTTCATGTGCTTTACCCGCAATTAAGACTATGTCGCCTTCTTGTGCAAGTTCAAGTGCTTTTTCTATTGCTTGTTTTCTCACTTCCGTCAGGAGCGAATCATCATCAAAGCGAATGAGTTGTTTTTCTGGAGTTGCTGTTCGCTTCCACCCACTTGCAATTGCATCATTAATGTCCTGTAAACGCTCTGTTCTCGGATCCTCTGCGGTGAGAAGAGAAATGTCTGCAAATTTTCCAGCGGCTTCTCCCATGGGTTCACGCTTCGTTGCGTCACGTTTTCCCGCGCAACCGAAAACAACGATAAGTTTTTTCCCTTGGGGAAGAATTTTTCGCATAGCGGTTAAGGCGTTAGTGAGGGCATTTGCTGTGTGTGCGAAATCGACGATAACTTTAAAAGGTATATCTTGCATAACCTGCATTCTTCCGGTCACTGTTTCAAAGTCTGATAAGTGTGGAGCAATTTTTGTAACGGGAAGATCTTGAACGGCAGCAACAGTTGCAATTGCGGCTAATGCATTAGACACGTTATACAACCCAAGAATTGGGAGTTCACAATAGGTGTTTTCAACCATAAAGGCGAGATAAGGTGTTTCAGTAATTTTTTCTGCAAATAAGGTTGCTGTGGCATCATGAATACTGTAACTGAGGATTTTTCTTGAGAGCCTCGTTGCTTGTGCAAGTAGAGGAGCATACGAGCGATCATCTTTATTAAGAATCACTGCACTCGTAGGGAAGGTATGTTCTGTCAAGAGCAACTCTTTTGCGGCATAATAATTTTCCCATGTTTTATGGTAGTCGAGGTGTTCGCTCGTTATGTTTGTATACGCAATTGCATGAAACTTCAATCCGGGAATCCTTCCCATTGCCAAGCCATGTGAGGTTACTTCAATAATTGCGTGTGTACATTTTGCGGCCTCTAACTTGAGTATGAGCGTATGCAGTTCCTGTGCAGACGGAGTTGTAGTATGGAAACCTGTATCGATTTCTTCCTCCCCGATCTTAGCGGAAACAGTTGAAACAAGCCCCGGTTTGAACCCAGCTTTTTTGAGAAGATGATAAATCATCGTGCTGGTACTTGTTTTTCCATCTGTACCAGTAACTGCGATATAGGTCATTTTTTTTGAATCAATACTATACAAGGGAGCAATGTTGGAGTTATGAAATGCAGATACTTCAGATTCAGAAAGTATTTTTGCTTCAAAGGCATGCTGAAGCGTTGTCGTGAACTCACCGACGTCATAATGCTCTATATTTTGATTTTCATTGAGCAATACATCAAGAATCTGGTTGGGGAGTCCGGGAGAGTAGACGAATAAAGTCGTTCCGTCTTCAAGTCTTCCTTTAGGATTTTGGTAAGTAATTCTTGCACCAAGCTTTTCAAGCTCTTCTGTTTTTTCAGATTTTGTGATGTCGAAACCATAAACAGGTACCCCCAAGTGAAGGAAAAACTTCGCGACAAAATAAACGCCTCCACCTCCAATTCCTATACAAGCGACTTTCTTCTGACTTTCATAGTTCATGTGAGCAATTCTGGAATAATTTTATCTATATCCCCTGCACTGACGAGCAATAGCAACGTTTGGTCATCACTCTGTTTCATTGCCAGTTCCCTTGTTTTTTCGTACGGCGGAGTGTCATTTGTAGAGAAAAATGTTTTTTTAGGAAATCGCTTTTGGATGGCGTCTGCGAATTCTTGATTGCTTATCAGTTGCTTGTCTGCATCGCTTTCTCGTACTGAGTAAATATTGGGGAAGATAATGACATCCGCAAGTTTCAGGGACTCCACGAGTGCATCTTTAAATGTCGCTGTTCTTTCGTAATTGTGAGGTTGGTAGATGACCACTAATTTCTTTTCTGGAAATGCCTCCTTGGCTCCTTGCAAACAAGCCTCAACTTTCTGTGGATTATGCGCGAAATCTTTATAGACTAAGGTACCTTTCTTTGTGATTCCTTTATATTCAAAGCGAGCAGAGACGCCGGGAAATGTCGCAAGCGCGTTACGGATATCAGCGTCTGTAAGTCCAAGCACCGTTCCAACTGCATAGGCACGCAGCAAATTTTCTTGATTATGATGTCCAAAAAGAAGTGGAGACTCGATTTTTCCAACGGTTTGGCGTAGCGAAGCAATATCAAGTATTGTTGCCTTTCCTTTGTATTTTTGAAGAGCGGCTGATTCATTTTTCCTTTGTGCATCAATGATGACGTGCGATTGTGTCGGATGAAGAAATTCCGTAAACGCGGCGTTATACGATTCTTGTGTAGGGTAGTAGTCGGTATGATCAAGATCAATATGGGTGATAACAGAAATAAATGGTTCTGGTGCACGACTTAAGAATTGTTTTTTATACTCGCACGCTTCAAGAACGAGATAGGGACTTTCGGGGTGAATTTCCCAGTTGGTATTAATCTCTGCAATCGTATCTTTTGCATCACCAACAATAAAATTAGGGGTACCGATAATCTTATGGAGTAGCCAGGTAATTAGAGAGGTCGTTGTTGTTTTTCCATGTGTTCCTGCAATTGCAATCGTTTTGAACTGTGTACTGATTGCCCCAAGTAGTTCTTGTACAAGTACATAAGGTCTCTTTTTATTCTCTGTTTCTTGCACTTCCGGATTTCCGGGAATGATACCGTTGGGAAAAATGACTAAGTCGATATCATCAGTGATATATTCAGCACTGTGGCCACCAACGTAGAGTACTTTTTCAGCAATCCATCTCTTTGCTGCATCTGACTCCTGATTTGCTTCTGAAGCAGTAACGGTGATTTCTTTTTGTTGCAAGAAACGTGCCGAAAAACTGCAAAAAGGAGAAGTGATACCGATGAAGTGAACTTTTCGCAATCGTGGCAAGAGTGAAAGTAATTGTTCTCGTGACAAATGCATGCTGTGTTATTTCAATTGATGTACCAAGTTGACATATTTTTCACCTCGGTCAAATTCGTTGATAAACATATTGAAGCTTGCTGCTCCTGGGCAGAGGATGACCATATCACCGGGTTCGGCGATTTCGTATGCCGTCGCGACCGCCTTTGCGAAATCGCCGAAATACTTTTCAACTCGAACGTGAGAGTTTTTCATCCCTTCTGCCATTTTCTCTGAGGCAGTTCCTTCAAGAAGAATGATTGCTTTTGCATATTTTTCCCAAAGAGGGAAAACTGGGGAATAATCCATTCCTTTATCCATTCCACCGGAAATCATGAGTATCTTACCGGTATATTTGGGTCCAAATCGTTGTAAGGCAACGAGCATCGCCTCCATAGCTGTTGCTGTGGTGTCGTTATAGAATGAAACCCCTCCAACTTCTCTTACAAACTGCTGTCGCCCTTCAACCCCGGTAAATTCTTGTAATACTTCTTGTATTTGCTGAGGAGTTACTCCAAGTTGTCTTGCAATCGCGATAGCACCAAGCGCATTTTGATAATTATGATCTCCGTCAATGCGTAACATATTGAGGTCTACTAGTTTCTCTCCCTTCTCGAAGATTTCAAACTCATTTCTGTGATAGTCTGCAGTCGCTGAGTTGCTTGAAAAGGTGAGAGAGATTTGCTTTCCGGTACGCATCTGTTCGTGTATATGCGAGACTCGAGGGTCATCGATATTGAAGATTGCGATATCAGATTCTTTTTGGAAGGTAAACAGAGTCTTCTTGCAATCGATATAATCTGCTAAGTCCTTGTGCCAGTTAAGATGATCTTCGTAGATGTTGGTGAGTAATCCAATATTGGGGGAGAGCTGAGCTTCTCGTAATGCATCAAGTTGAAAGCTTGACATTTCTAAAACAACAATGTGTTTATCTGTTAAATTGGGTAACTCTCTGATGGCACTTTTTCCAATATTTCCTGCAAGAACGGCAAGGTTCCCAAACTTTTTATGCAGAAGTAAATACGTTAGCGTTGTTGTCGTTGATTTTCCTTTTGTGCCAGAAATGCCAATAATCTTGCACGGTGCTAGTTTGTAAAACAAGGACATTTCCATTTCGATTGTTTTGCCGGCCTTGCGTGCAATTTCTAGATAGGGATTGTCAGGTTTGATGGCGGGATTTCTGATGATAATATCATGTTCACGAAAATCTTGTTCATCGTGACCCCCTAATTTGTAGACAATACTGAGGCCTTTTGTATCAATTTTCGCAAGTGTTTTCTCCAGTTGTTCTGCAGTTTTTCCATCAGTTATGGTTATTTTTGCCCCTTGGTCGATAAAGAAATCAACCATACCAAGTCCTCCATCGTTGAGTCCAAGACCAAAAATAAGTACTTTTTTATCCTTAAATTGTGGAAATTTCTTCATTACTACGATTGTACCACCGATTGCAACAGAGTCTCGACAGGCAGTGTACAATCGAATATGGAAGCATTTACGAATAAATCATTGAAAGAGTACAATTATTACGGTGTTGACGTTGTTGCTGAAACTTTCTATGCAATTTCTGAGCAAGGTGAGTTGACAAACTTCGTGGGAAAAGTGTCAACACTGGACGACCTTCTTGTTTTGGGTGGAGGAAGTAATTTGCTCCTAACAAAAAATGTTCCCATTGTTTTATTTATTGCAATTACTGGGAGAACGATTATTGAGGATACTGAAGAAACCGTTCTTGTTGAACTTGGCGCGGGAGAAGAGTGGCACGACTTTGTGACCTGGGCAGTTGATCACGATTACGAAGGAGTCGAAAATATGGCGTTGATTCCCGGAACAATTGGCGGTGCAGTTGTGGGAAATATTGCGGCGTATGGGCAAAATCTGAGTGATGTCTTTGTGTCTGCAGAAGTGTTTGATGTGGTTTCGGGTAAGTTTTCAACCTTTACAAAGGAAGAATGCCGTCTGCAGTATCGAGACAGTCGTTTCAAGCATGAACGGCAGTATATTGTGGTCTCAGCGCGGTTTGAGTTGAAGAAACAGTATGAAGCGCTAGAAACGACCTATCATGAGCGGAAGGGGCGCTATGGTTCGCTAGAAGAGGTATTACAAGAGACTGCGAAACCTCCCTATTCGATTCGAGATGTGTATCGGGCGGTCATCACCATTCGAACGAGAAAATTGCCCAATCCCGCGGAAGAAGGAACGGTCGGAAGTTTCTTTGTAAACCCAACCGTATCGAAGGAAAAGTTTGCTGAGTTAAGTCAACTCGTCCCAGAGCTGCAGTCATATCCGGTTGAGGACTTACGGTACACACAGAAGAACTGGCAAGAAATTCAGGCAAATTACGTCAAGATTCCTGCAGGAAGGCTGCTCGACGAACTCGGTTGGCGAGGAAAATGGGAAGGGAATGTCGGCGTCTCTGCAAAACATGCACTCTGTGTTATTTCAAATCGAAACGCAACAGGAAAAGAAATTTTCGAGTTTACCGAAAAAATGAGAAAATCAGTTTTAGAAGCATACGGCGTAGAGCTGGAATCGGAAATTAGAATTGTGTAGAATTTGACAGGATGAGTAAAGTGCAAATCCCACTGTCAATAGTCATCATTGCAAAAAACGAGGAGAAGTATATTCCCTTATTATTGAAAAGTATCCGTCAACAGTCTGCTCTCGTAAATGAAATAATCGTTGCTGATGCGGAATCGAGTGATAAAACGAAAGAAATAGCGTTACAGTTCGGTTGTCACGTTGTTCCAGGAGGACCACCTGCTGTTGGCAGAAACTCTGGAGGAGTTGCTGCCAGCTCAGAGTATATGCTATTTTTAGATGCAGACATGATTCTGCCAACAAACCATACTTTATTGACTATGTATTCTCGTTTTCTTGTTTCAGGGGCAGATATTGCGTCTGTTCGGTTTGTTTCTCACCAGAGGAGTAAAAAGAGGTCCTTCGAAGAGAAATTTGGAGACATTGTCTATTCTGGTTGGAATGTACTAAGGCAAGTGCAAAAAGTTACGGGAAAGATTGTCAGTCAGGGCGGAGGTTGCATTCTTGTGAAGCGCGAAGTATTTACCCAAATAAAAGGTTTTGATACCACATTAGCGGTCGCGGAAGATACAGACTTTTTTAAGCGTGCTGTTGGGAGAGGCTACAGATATACGCATTTTCCTGACATTGCGTTGTACACATCTGCTCGAAGGTTTTCCCAACCAAAGAATTTGCCTCGGTATTTTGTGTCAACACTAGCAGTCGGAGCGTTGATTGTCTTGGGGCTTTACACAAGAAAGAAACTAGTTGAAAGATTTTCTAAGGGATATGGGAAACTTGGTGGAGATGGCAAGAATGATAACTAACCCTCTTTATCTCTGTAATCCTTTTATAGATTCAGAACGTTAATGTTATTCCCAACTAATATTTGCACCAAGTTCTGTTAGTTTTTCGTTAAAGTGTGGATGAGCTCGTTTAATTGAATCTGCATTGAGTATTGTGCTTTTTCCTTCAGTGGAAAGTGCAAGCATGGTTAGCGCTATTGCAGCTCGAATAATGTTTGGTGCTGCAACAGTTGCCGGAGTTAATGGTTCTCCTCCAAAGATAATCAGTCGATGTGGGTCAGAAAGCGAGACTTTTGCCCCAAATTTTAATAGTTCTGGAGCCCAGAAGAGTCCACCTTCATATACTTTATTCCAAAACATGACTTCTCCTTTTGCTTTAATGGCAAGAGCAATGAGTAAGGGCATTAAGTCAACCGGAAAGTATGGCCATGGGGCAGCCTCAATTTTTTGTAACATGTTGTGAGTAAACGGTCTTTGAACAATCAGCGATTGATTCTCTCGAACAATGGCAGTGTCATTTTCATATTCAATATGAACGCCGAGTTTATTAAAGGAACGAACAATAAGGGGGAAGTGTTCTGGAATTGCTTTGTGGACGCGAATTTCGCCACCGGTCATTGCGCCAAGTGCTAAAAAGGTGGTAATTTCATGATGATCACTGCCAATGGTATAGTCAGTACCTGATAGTTCTTGAACACCGTGGATAGTAAGCGTGCTGGTCCCTATGCCTTCAATCTTTGCACCCATTTGCTCAAGAAAACGGCAAAGCTCTTGGACGTGTGGTTCGCTTGCTGCATTAGTCATACGGGAGGTTCCCTTCGCGACAACCGCCCCGTTGATAAAATTTTCTGTAGTCGTGACACTCATATAGTCTGGCCATAATTTTCCACTCGTGAATTGTTGGTCAATCGAGAATTCGAGAATTTCACCTTTCTTAACTGTTGCCCCAAGTGCCTCGAGAACGTCAATATGTGGGTCAATTTCACGAATCCCTAATGAGCAACCTCCGATTTCGTTCTTCATACGAAATTTCTTAAGTCGATTCAGTAACGGCGAAAACAATAAGATAGAACCTCTCATTCCAACGGGAAAATCTTCAGCGAAGAATGTTGGATTAAAGGTCGAGTGGTTAATAGTCATGGTCGCCGTTTCTTTGTCCCACGTAATAGTAGAGCCAACTTCTTGGAGCTGCTGTACCAATTTATTGACATCGGTCAGGTCGGGGACATTGCGGAGGGTAATCTCCTGGTTTGTTAATAGTGTTGCACATAAAATCGGCAGAACGCTATTTTTGTTCCCAGATGGGGTCACTTCTCCTGAAAGTTTTTGACCGCCAGAAATGATTAAGTTGCTCATAGTGTTGTAATGAACTTAGTAGCCCGTATTCGATTGTACACCATCCTGATTTGACGCTTGTGTTACACTAGGTAATGGCAGAAAACAAAAAACTAGTGATTATCATGTTTGGCGGTATCGCACCTGAGCATGAAGTATCAGTAATTTCAGGGTTACAAATTGTTGAAAAAATCGATCGCGTGAAATACGATGCTCGTGTTATTTTTGTTACTAAAAAAGGAGAGTTCGAGTATCTTGGCGCAATGACCTCAAGAAAGGAATTTCTGACCAAAAAGCGTGAAGCGGTTACCTTTGGTCGTGATAAAAACGGTGGCTATATTCAAATGACAGGAATTTTTGGTCAAAAGTTGTATCCTTATGCGGCATTTCTCGCATTCCATGGAGGAATCGGGGAAAATGGTTCAATTCAAGGAATGTTGGAGACGTTTAGTATTCCGTTTACCTCGCCTTCTTCAGAGGGGGCAGTTATAAGCATGAACAAACAACTGACTAAAGAAGTTATGAATGCCATCGGGATAGCGACAGTCCCTGGAATTTCCGTATTCAGCTCGGACATAAAAGGTAAGGATCAATTTTTTGCAAAGAAAATTAGCAAAGAATTGTCATTGCCTGTGATTGTTAAACCTGCTCATCTTGGCTCAAGTATTGGTATTACCGTTGCTAGAACAGAAATAGATCTGCAAAAGGCATTACTTTCTGCAGCACATATGGATAGCGAAATTGTTGTTGAAAAGTATATGACAAAATATATTGAATACAACTGTGCAGTTCGCAAAGTCAATGGTGTTATCGAAACCAGTGAAGTAGAGCGGCCAATCACAAAGGATGAAATACTGAGTTTTGCTGATAAGTATCAAAGAAGTGGCGGTAAAAAAACTGGTGGTCGCGGAATGGCGTCGCTTGAACGTGAATTACCTGCGAAAATTTCGAATACGTTACGAGATTCACTACAGGAAAAAGCACGGCGGGTGTTTGCGGCAATTCGCGGAAAAGGAATGGTAAGGATTGATTTCATGGCAACTGAACAGGGAGATCTTTATCTGACTGAGGTAAATCCAATACCTGGTTCTCTCGCTTTTTACTTGTGGGAAGCGTCAGGAATTACATTTAAGCAGCAAATCACTGATATGTTAGAACAAGCAGTGCTAGACGAGCAGGAGAGGAGAAGTTATGAGTTGGATTATTCCACCGATATTGTTGAGAAGTTTGTTAAAGCAGGGACTTAATAGTAAAGATCGTGCAGTTCTGGTTGGAAGAGAAGAAACCACTCTTCGGTTTTGAACTTTTGTGTCTCGCTGTACAAAAAATCGGAAAGTGAAGGAATGCAGGTGTATTTTTCCATATCTGAAAAACCCGAGACAATTGTTTCGGCAAAATCGCTTTTCAGAATGATGGTGTGATCAGCATTTTCGGAGAGTAATTCGCCAAGTTCCTTATTATGGTGTGCCTTCTCTTTTGCTAATTCCGGAATACCTGCCGTAATGACGAGTAATTTTTTGTTGTGCTGTTGTGCAAGTTTTCTTGCTTGAAGTATCCCTGCCTCCGCGGATTGTCTACTAATGTTGTAGGAGTCATCAATTCCGGGGTATCCAAAAAGAGTTGTTACCTCTTGGCGACGCTCCGGAGGAGCCAGTGTCGGAATAGTTGTTTCGATAAGGTGTGAGTCAATATGCAACTCCTTACAAGCAGCGAGTGCGAATGCGAGGTTATGTTTGTTCGTTTCAGAAAGAGAAGTATTGGCAGCGTTAAGGGGAGTGGTGATGGTGATATTATTGAGACGATAGGTATCTCGAATCTCTGCTGTGGTAATTTTGACTGCTGTTTCTGGTGATGCAGTAAAGACTTCTAAGAGAGCTGCTGCTAAGTCCTCAGCAGATGCGAAACGTTCTTCGTGTTGTCCTCCAATTGTCGTAAGAATACAGATATCAGCTGATAAAATGTGAGCACTTTTGGCAATCTCTCCACGAGAATAGGAATCTACCTCTGCAAGTAATAGTTCAGTGTCTGGTCGAAGTTCTTGAAGGATCCAGTTTGCAATACCGCCCGGCGTATTGATATTCCCGGGTATCATTTGTGTTCTGTAAGAATACCTTACGAGTTCATTGAGAAAGTTCTTTGTTGTCGTTTTTCCAAAACTTCCTGCAATGACGACGACTTTCATTCTTTCGTTTTTTAACCTTTTGTGTGATGCACGTGCGCGCACTTTTGCCTTTGGAATGTCTTCCAGAAGAGAAATTAAATAATTACAGGTGAGCACAATCAAATAAGGAGATAGAAAGAGAAAGGGGATAAGGACAAGCCCAAACAAGTAAGAGGCTTGAAGGAAGTACAGTGTTATGAGAAATTGTAATCCCCATACGACAAGGCTTCCGAGTAAGGTGATTTTTACTCTTGCGGTGAAGACGAGTTTTTCTCTCACTTGGATATTTCTCCTCCAGTAGAATTTTCTCATCCATTTGATGAGTCGTTTTGTTGAATATTCCTCAAGTTGTAGAATATACAAGGGATCAATAAAAGGAAGAAAGAAATTAAAGAGTTTCAATAAATTTGGTAACTTTGCCATAGAACAGCTGCGGTTGAGTTAAATGAATATAGTGTCCTTCGTCTGGAATGATGTCGAGGGTAGCATGGGGAATGAGAGAAGCGGTTTCTTCTGCATTGATAACTGAAGCTTCTTGGTCCTGTTCACCATGGAGAATAAGTGTGCGAACGAGAATACTCTGAAGCGTAGTCGTCTGATCAAAAGTGACTGTTTTTCGATATACTTTTCCCATTCCTCGTGAATCAGCTTCTCTGAGTTCCTTGTTTGGGGAGAGAGACGCAGGAAGTCCCAGTTTTTTCGCTATCTGTGCTAGTTTACTGATGATTGTTGTGAGTACTGTTGGTCGATAGACACAAGGGGCACCGTATAAAATGAGCGCTTTTAGCCATGAAGGATTATGGCTTGCGAGATATGCGGCAACTCGTCCGCCAAAAGAATGGCCGAGTAAGATGACGGAAGAAGGTGGTTCGGGAGTTACTTGCTGTGTGACATAGTCCGCATACTCGGGAACCCCCCAATCGTCTGATTGTTTCTCAATTTTGCCAAATCCTGGTAAGTCAAGAACAGTAGGAGTAAATTTTTCAAAGAAGGGAAGTATCTGTTGCCATTGTTCTGATGTATTCATCCATCCTGGCAAGATAACAAGTTTTGGAACCATACTGTATTCTACACGATAGTAAGAGTTGTGCGGCCGATTTGGCGGAGCAGGCCTTCTTTGGCCAAATCGGCCGCCACTTTCCGTATTTGAGCAGCTGAATACCCAATAAGTTTCACATCTTTCAGGTAAAGTTTTTTATTCGCCAGCGTTTCTCTCAATAAATAGCCACGCACATATCGTTCTGAACCCTTGAATGGTTTCTGCTTTACGTATTGCTTTTGCTTATGAAAATACTGATGACCTTCGCTCTTGAGCCAATTTCCATAATCCATGAGCGCATAATACCATTCACGCGGATTTTTCTTATCAACAACAGCCTCAAGAATTTTTTTAATGTCGGTGTCAGCAATTTTCTCATCCCCAGATGCTGCAAAAAAGTGATGTAGAATTGCGGTTCGAATATTCGTTTCAAGGACAACTGTTGGTTGGTTGAAGGCAAAGGCAAGAACAGCATTCGCCGTGTAGTCGCCAACTCCGGGGAGTTTGCGTAAAGTCTCAAAAGTGCTTGGGAAAACGCCAGCGTATTGATTTCTCATTATTTGTGCAGCTTCCCAGAGATACTTTCCTCGTCGATTGTACCCAAGGCCACTCCAACTGCTGAGTACTTCCGAGAGCGAAGCTCTTGCAAGAGCTTCAATTGTTGGAAATTTCTGCAACCAATCGGCATATTTTATGAGTACTCTTTGGGTTTGTGTTTGTTGTAACATGACTTCGGAAACGAGGATTGCGTAAGGGTTTAAGGTTTCCCGCCAAGGAAAAGAGCGTTTATTGCGTGAATAGTAGTTCCATACGGCTTGTATGAAAGAATCTAGTTGCATACTCAATTATCGCATAATAATTAAGCCTATAGTATAATACAAGGGAATACATGACTTTTTTTACTGAAAAAACTGAAAAAAAAATACTTCCGACTGTCTCTGATGCAATTCGTAACACCTACAGTGATCATTCGGAAGTATGCCTTTACATGAACGAATTTCTTCAGCAAAGAATTGACCAAAAGTTTTTTAGTTATTTTATTGATAATTTTGATTCTCTACAAAAACAAAAAGTTTTGCTACATATGGCAGATATTCTCTATCGAAAGTCGCTTGCTCTTGGCAGTGAAAAGGAGTTATCACTTGATGATGTATTCCTTGTTTGTCTTGCTATTGAACTTCGAAAGGCGAGCGAGAAAGATAAAATTCCACAGAGTGGCACACCAAGGGAACCTTTGTTTACCTTTTTACCCGAAACGCTTCTTACTGAAAAAGAGAAGTATAAACTTGCCGACAGGGTAGCAGAGTATCAATTACAGTATAAACCTGGAATTTCTGTAAATGAGGATTCTGGTATGCTGAAAAAAATTCTACTGGTCAACCTCATGGCGGAGAAAGGTGCTAGAAAAAAATTAATCAAAAATTACAAGAGAATTGATACCTCAGGAACAATGATTCTTGCAAGAATCAAAGCTTTTTGGTTAGAGGAAATTAAATATCTTGCAATACTCAATACCTCATCCTCGCCCAAGACTACCATCGAGAATGGTACGAGTTGTTACTGTGATTTATTAACCAAGTAACAACTCCGTATTCAATTGATTTGAAAATTTACATCATTCCCATTCCATCACCCATGTCTGGTGTTGGTGCTGAGTCCTTCTTTTCCTTTTCCTCAACGATGACTGCCTCGGTGGTCAGAATCATAGTCGCGACGGAAGCTGCATAGGTAAGTGCGAGTCGTGATACTTTGACGGGGTCAAGGATTCCTTCTTTAATCATATCGACATAGCGGTCGTTTTTCGCATCGTACCCAACGCCTTTGCCTGTTTTTGCTTCGACGACACCAGCTTCAACACCTGCGTTGATGGCAATTTGTCTGACTGAGGAATGCAATGCTTTGCGAAGAATATCGACACCAAATTGTTGGTCCTGATTGTCGGTTTTAACCTTTGAAAGTGCCTCTGCAGCATCAAAATAGGCGACACCACCACCAGCAACGATTCCTTCTTCAATTGCGGCTCGGGTTGCGTTAAGTGCGTCATCAATTCGGTCTTTCTTTTCTTTTAGTTCGACCTCGGAGGCTGCTCCTACTTTAATAACGGCAACTCCACCGGTCAATTTTGCAAGGCGCTCTTGTAGTTTCTCTCT
The DNA here is from genome assembly GCA_030583685.1 of Candidatus Dojkabacteria bacterium. Taxonomy (GTDB): domain Bacteria; phylum Patescibacteriota; class Dojkabacteria. The sequence goes on from CP129470.1 coordinate 548,503, forward strand.
GTCATATTCAGAGGTAGTCACTTCAATTGCACTTTTAATCTCTGCAATTCTCGCTGCAAGCTCAGCTTTGTCACCGGCTCCATCAACGATGGTTGTGTTATCTTTAGTAACAATAATCTTCTTTGCTTGTCCAAGGTCGGTCAATTCCACAGAATCAAGTTTTCGACCGAGTTCTTCAGTAATTACCTGACCTCCGGTGAGAATTGCAATGTCTTTTAACATTTCCTTTCTTCGGTCACCAAATCCTGGCGCTTTGACTGCGACAACACGGATGACACCTCGGAGTTTGTTCAGCAAGAGAGTTGCGAGTGCCTGATTATCAATGTCATCTGCAATTAAGAGCAATGGCTTGTTACCTGATTGCATGACTTTTTCAAGTAAGGGGGTGATTTCTTGAACATTTGAGATTTTCTTGTCGGTAATAAACACGGCGACATCTTCGTATACCGCTTCAAGTTTGTCTGTGTTTGTTACAAAATAAGGGGAAACATATCCTTTGTCGAACTGCATACCTTCAACGTAATCAATTTGGTCAACAAATGCTTTTCCTTCTTCAACGGTGATGACCCCATCCTTTCCGACTTTTTCCATAACAGAGGCAATTAGGTCGCCGAGTTCCTTATCGTTGTTTGCACTAATAGCGGCAACTTGAGCAACTTCATCTTTTCCATCAATCTTTTTTGCTTGTTTTTTAAGTGCATCTACGACGACATCAACACCTTTTTCAAGACCTTTTTTGACATCCATAGGGTTTGCACCGCTCATGACATAACGAAATCCTTCGTTTGCGATAACTTTTGCAAGAAGCGTTGCAGTTGTTGTTCCATCTCCTGCTTTGTCATTTGTCTTTGTTGCTGCTTCAACAATCATTTTTGCACCAACGTTCTCGAGGGGATTTTTCAGGGTAATTTCTTTTGCTACAGTAACACCGTCTTTTGTTACCCGCTGTGAACCATATTCTTCTGCAATTGTCACGTTTCGACCTTTTGGTCCAAGAGTGACAATAACTGCGTCTGCTAATGCGTTAAGTCCTTTTAGTAATGCCTTCCTTGCTTGATCGCCGTATACAATTTTCTTTCCGTTTGCCATATGAAATTCAAAATAATATTATTTTTCTCGGTGACTTTTAGCAGTCACCTCTTGAGAATGCTAACGATTATAAAAAGAGCAGGGTGAATTGTCAAGGAGGAAGTACTGTTGCTACAATGGATGATGAATCAAGTCGGCGGACATTTAGGCACTCTGTTTACTGAGGTCACTGCAAGTAAGGCAAGTGCTAAACCTCAGATTAAACCGGAAGTATCAGAATTCCCTGACGTAGTTTCTATGGATGAAATGAGAAAGGTGCTTGGCATTGCAATGCCTCACCTTGGATTGTCAGCCGAAGAGAAAGATGCACTAGAGATGATTGTACAGGAGCAAGACCAAACGAAATACAAAGACTTATTGCTTATCGTCGGTGGACTTGCTCTCGCTTCTCGTGAGCTTGGAAAAGTGTATGGTGAATATCAAGATGCACAAGAACGATTAATTGAATCAACACCGGAGTTTATTGAACAAACAGTCGAAATGAAAGTTCGGCCACCTCTTGGTGGAGAACAAGAACTATACTACATTTACCATACTACAGTAGTTGTTAATGAAGTAACCGGAATGAATCTTGTCATACCGACGCACAAGGACATACAAATTACGGGTCGAACAAATATTGTCAATGCCACATTTCTTCGTTTTCTCGATTCAACCAGAAAAGCTGATCATAGTATTGATGCAGAGAAATTAGAAAGTAAATTAAAAAGGTACCGAGGTAATTTACCAAAACTATTTAACTCTCCTTGTCAAGTAACGACAGATATCGGTGGTGATGCAGTTGAAGTGGAAGATATTCTTAAGAACTTTGATGACAATTTACCAATGGAGGCGATTCTATGGTTTGGATCACGAAGAACAGGGAGGAAATTTTACAATACCTTTTATAGACATGATGCATTCGACGATTACGAATTTATCGAGGAGCAAGTAAAGCAAGGATTAGGTGCAGAGAATCGTGACGAAAGTACGGCTTCAGTTATGGAAATCGATCTCAATCAGGGAGCAGTATTCTTGCAAGAGATTTTAAACCATACCGCTTTAACTGGCGAAAGTAACAAACTCTATAAACTACTGCAGAAGTTGTTTGACCCCCCGAGATATGATGAAGATAAAGTAAAGGCTGCTGCTCATCGAACGATGAATATTCATGATTTTAACGCACTGGAAAGGCTATGGGTTGAGCCCTTTGAGGCAACGACACTATCAGATATTTATTACGATATTGTCAGACTCTCCGAATGTGTTACTGATTCGTACGAGCTCTTCAAACAAGTTTTGCAAATTCAGAATAAACTCCGCGAGGAAATGAGTTCACCGGAGTATTTAGCAGAACTTTTCTTGAATCAGGTGCATTCTGGGAGAAGATTGCAGATTGACGACCTCACCAAGCAACAGTGGCAAGAAGTTGTAAATGGTGTTGTACTCGTGGTGAATGAAGCTGCAATTGCAACAGAACGGTTACGGAACGAGTTCCTTCCGAAACAGAGCGAAAGCGAACAGGATAAAGTATAGTGACAAAATTAGAGTTGTTCATATTTGGTGGATCGATACGTTAAGAACCATAACACAGAAAAGGGCCGTTGTTTATGGTATAATACATTCATGGAAGTCCCAATAATTGCAAATAACTTTCCTGCCCTTGCTCGAGATGCAGTAGGATCAGAAACTGATTTTCCTACTAATAATCGATTTTATTTATCTGAGAGCGAGGAATTATTTGATGTTCATCTATCAGAAGTAAAGAACTTGTTACCGAAACAATTGTGGAAGAGAGCAACGATTACACTTGCTCAGATCCCTTTGGAAAAAGCGGATAAGGATACTCTCCTTGAAATGATGAGAAAGGACAAAAGTTTTACCGAAAAGTTCGTCGCAAGAACTATGCCTTTGCAGGAGCATATGTCTGCATTTTACGGCGATTATAAAAAGTACCAAAAAGCACAGGAAAAAGTTTATTCACATGTGACTCTTACTCCTCAAACAACAATTGAATTTCATCTCGGTAAACAATTAGTTGCCACTTCGGGGTCTGAGGCAAACAAGAGATCGGCATTTCTTGAGTTGATTGGTCAACCTGCCAAAGTGGTTTACGGGGAGATGTCATTGAGCCTGGGGAATCTTGTTAGTCTTATGGATTCTTGTCGAAATGAGGATGGTCAGATAGAAAGGGATGCAGTTGTTCAGTTAATCGACGAAAAGTTAAAACAAGACGAAAGTAATACTTTATTTTTTTCTACGAATGTAAGGCCTATTGATTCTTTTATACAACGCATTGGCAATGCTGGGTTCGGAAGGAATTTACTTGACCATTCCTTTGAACAAGTCTTAACGAGAATGCAAAATTATTTAGAAAGAGGAATTCAAGGTCCTTATTCGGAGAAAGGGGAAGATTATCAGAAGTTTGTAAAATTCGTTGAAGGACTTGGTGATGGGGAACAAAAATTCCTCAAAGAACAGTTTGGAATTATAATTCCTTCCCTTGCGTCTTTAAGGAAAAGTGATTTTGATAGTCATAATCAGAAGCAACTCAAGGAGATGGTCAAGGTAGTTAATGATTTTCGGCAGTTTGTCGTTGGAGTTACTCGGGAAGTTGAAAACGGCCTTGATGCTTATGTTACTTTTAGTGAAAAGTTAAAGAATGGTGAAACAAGAAAGTGTGCGGAATACTTAACAAATCAGGTGCTTGGTGATCTTTTTGATTTTGATTTGGTTAACCAGAAAAATGGGTATAAAATTGCATCGTTATGGAAAGAAGTTGTGCGTTCTGCTCGCGTTCTTACGCGTCACTGTTATGAAATCGCCCAAGATATCAAAACGGAGTTTCTTGAACCACTGGAAGTAGGTTAATTTGCTCAACAATCTTCTTCCCTACTTTCCTCTCTGCGCCTTTCCAGTCTTTGTAGTGAATTCTCATGCCAGGTGCGCCATTAGTTTCGATGACAAAAGCAGGTCGACCGGCTGTCGCAATATTTTCCGCAATAATATCAATTCCTGCCAAGCGCAGGCCAACTGTTTTGGCTGCCGCAATCGCGAGTTCCTTGTATTCATCGAGACAATCCTCAGTAACATCAGTAACACTTCCCCCAAGTGATAAATTTGCGGTTAAGCGTAAACTTATCTGCGTACCTGCAGGGACGATATCGGTTTCAGTAAATCCTTGAGTTTTGACGATATCCCAAGTTATTGAAGAATCTGGGATTTTTGGCAAACCCTGACTTCTGTTCTCAGTATTTTTGTCATTAAATAACGCACGTAGCGTGGAAACACCATCACCAATAATTCGGGGAGGAGTCCGAAGTGCAACGGCGATGACTGAACCATCAAGGACAAGAAATCGGTAATTTTCGCCAGAAACGTACTGTTCTGCAAGCACCTGACGAGAGTATTTTCTCGCGTGAGTAAAGGCGTTATGAATGTCTTTTCGGGCAGGAAGCACGGTTATTCCTTTTCCTCCCGAAGAATCGGCAGGCTTGACGACAATGTCCTTAATTTCGTCAATAAATTTTTCGAGATCTTGTTCGGTTTTTATTCGAATTTGTTTTGGAACAGAAATACCTTGTTCGTCCAAGAGTTGATGAACTGCTTGTTTTTTCTTGGCAAGAATTACCGAAGATTGGGAGTTCAGCGGTGTAGCAGCTTTGTAAATATACACATTACTTCCAGATTTTGTTGTCAGGTAAAGTTGACGAGTCTTAAGACCAAGTTTGTAGGGGATTCCTAGCTCATCACATGCTTGTGCATAAGTGCGAATGTGAGCATTTCTTATGTGCGAATAGTCTTTCATGAGCGAAGTCGTGTCATAAAGCGCAGGTACCACCACACATTGTGGATTGATGCGAGGGTAAAACCAACAGGATTTTTCTTTTTGAGGAGAAATCGGAGATAGGCGCGAGTGTAATTTTTGCATGTCGGACAATCGCAGGTTTTATCAACCGGCGTAAGGTCAGTTTCATATTTTTGGGAACCAATTCGAACAAGGTCATAGGTTCTTCCTGCCGTTTCTCCATTTCCTTTTGTGACGAAAAGTGACCCGTGGCGTGCATTTCTTGTTGGTAGGACACAATCAAAAATGGTCATGCCAATCTTGTATCCTGTCTCAATATCATCGGGGGTTCCGATGCCCATCCCGTAGGTAATACTTCCGCTTGGCAATGATTCAACAAAGGTCTCGATAATTTTTGTGTTAAAGTTTCCATTTTCATCGAGAGGCCACCCACCAAAACCAAACAAGTCAAAACCGAGTGATGCCAATTGTTGTGCGGATTCTTTTCGTAAAGCGATATCATTTCCTCCTTGAACAACGGCACATAGTAACGGAGAATCATACTCAAGCTGCTGCGAATCGTATTTGACTGTTGCGGACTTCCCAACTAGTCGGGTAAATGTATCTTTTGCTCTTTTTGCCCAACGAGTCGTTCGTTCCATTGCTTCTTTCGTTGTTTTGTAATCTTCAGTCCCCATGAGTGGAACATCAAGAACAACACGAATATCGCTTCCAATGGTTGCTTGAATTTCTTGAGAGCGTTCTGGGGTCAGTAAGTGCTTCTTTTTTGGTGCATCGGGGAGCTTGAATACCGCTCCTTCCTCGGTAATTTTGCCAAGTTTGTGTTTGTTGATGAGTGAAAGTATCTGAAAGCCACCACTGTCTGTTAGAAGCGTCATATTTTCAGGCAGCTTTGCCATATTTCTGTAAGTTACAGAGTTTTTTTGGAGTAGTTCTGTCATGCCAATAATCTCCATGTGAAGTGTGGTAACAACAAGACCTGTTAAAAGGTGGTTACTTACTTCATGAAAGGGGACGCTATGAATTGCAGCATAGGTTGCATCTGGGAAAAAAACTGGAAGGGAAAGACGTTTTTGCATAACTAACGCGAAATTTTTACTTTTCGTGGCTTCTTTTCACCTGCAATTTCTAAAAAATCGTCAAGCGTTTTTACCTTGCTTAATTTTTTTCGTAAAGCAAGCAATTCATCTGAAGAAATTGGTCCAAGTACGTAATATGGATGAAGCAACGCAGGGGGGATGTCTAACTTGATTGGGATTTTCTTCGTCATTTGTAGGGGTTTAATAACGTGAGCCATGTAGATACCCTTGCAATTATCGCACTGTGCCTGTATAATTACCGAAGCGTTCGACTCACTTACGATATCTATATTATCGGACTTATACGCAGTGCCACATTTATCACAAAACTTCGAAACATTCTCAATAAAAAATGCGCGCAGTGACTCAATGTTGTTGCCTATTGCATTTTCCATAATTTCAATTATACCACGCTCATGAAGGATATTCTTTCCAGAAAAAAGGTTCAAGCGTTGCTTCTTAAAGGGCAGACACAAGGGTTTTTAACCGAGAGTGACATATTAGTCGTGTTCCCTAATCCTGATGTTGATTTAGCTTCCCTAGAAACCTTTTTGAGTATGCTCGAGAAAGAAAATATCGAGGTTTTGTATGCAGATGATATGCCTGCAAAGCCAATGAAGATGTCTTTGGAAGAGAAAATTAAAATTCTTGAAAGTATTCAGGCCTCAGTCACAGGAAATCCGCTTCGCTCATATCTCCAAGAAATTGGGAAAATTCCTTTGTTGACGCAAGAAGAAGAACAAGTTTTGTCGGAAAGAAAGGACTTTGGTGTTGTTTTGGAATTTTATCAAGTACTCCTATTTTTTCAAGCGTGGTTCGTTGATGTCCAAAAATTCAAAGGCGAAAAGCTTCAAGAAACCGTCGATTTATTACTGAAACAAATCGCTGAGAGACAGCCATTAACAAAACCATCCGGCGGAATTTCCTTCAAACCGTTATATAACAGCGAAGCTATGAACAATTACTTCGACGTTTTTGTGAATGATTTGAAAGAAAAAGGGATTGGTGAGTTTATCGGTTTTGTCAAAGCTGGCTTAAAGAATAAGCCAATTGGTGAATTTCCCGGTGCCCTCGCAAAATTAGAAGAAGAGTGGAATGTGGCAGTTGGTCGTTTTTCCGCTGAGATTTTCGAAAAAATTCCAAAAGTGACACCAAAAGCCGAACGAGAAATGAACAAATATCTCGTTTCGGGAGAAAAAGCTAAAGCATTGTTAACGTTGGCAAACTTGCGATTGGTAGTCAGTGTCGCAAAGCGATATGCACGTAAAGGGTTAGACTTCCTTGATTTGATTCAAGAAGGAAACATTGGATTGATGAAAGCAGTGAATAAGTTTGATCGCCGAAAAGGATTCAAGTTTTCTACCTACGCAACGTGGTGGATTCGACAATCAATTACTCGCGCGATTGCCGACCAAGGGAGAACTATCCGTATCCCAGTGCACATGCATGAAACAATTAATAAGCTACGAAAAGTAAAGACGCAGCTCGCCTCAAAATTGGGACGAACGCCAACAATTTCTGAGCTGGCACGAGCAATGGAAATGGACAGAGAGAAACTCGAATACATCGACCAAATTTCGCAACATCCAACGTCATTAACGGGAGAGCGTTCTTCTTCAGGTGGTGAGGAAGATGATGTGCAACTTGCAGAAATTGTTGCGGACACGAAAATCGAAGGGCCAGAAGAAGAAGCAGCACGAGAAATCTTGCATAAAGAGTTAATTGATCTGCTGCGAGATTTACCAGAGAGAGAGCGACGTGTTTTAGAGTTGCGCTTTGGACTTGTTGATGGTGTTGTTCGAACTCTTGAAGAGGTGGGCAAAGAGTTCAAGGTTACTCGTGAGAGAATTCGGCAAATTGAAGCGAAAGCCTTGTATCGCTTGCGTGAAATTGCTGAAGAAAAGCGGTTGTCAACGTATATTCAATAAGACAGCGAATTGGAGCAGTATCTGCTTTAAAGCGTTGACTTACTCAAGAAGTTGTTACTTACTACCACAATTGTACTTTTCTTGCGTGAGTCCAGTGTTATTCGCTTCAGTCGCAATGATAATGCATTGAAGCTTTCGTAGAATGGCATTAACTTGTCAAACTTGCTATACTGACCAATGGCTGCCCCAAAGTCGTCTATCAATCTATTAACTGCAGAAATACGTCCACAGGGAAAGTGGGACAAAATTTATGCGTGGACTGCGAATACTGCAAAATATATCATCATTATCACCGAAATAGTTGTCTTGGGTGCAATCGCATTTCGTTTTGTTGTTGACGGAAGAATTGCAGCGCTCGATCGGGAAATAGAAATTCAAAAAGGGATAATGTCGGCTCGTTCCAGTGATGAAGCACAATTGAAAAAATTGGTTACGAGTTTGACGAGTATTAAAGCAATGGAGGAGAGCAATTACTCACTTTCTCGATTTTATGAGCAAATTCAAGCGTTAATTCCCGCAAGTGTTACCGTTCAAACGGTTAGTGTAGATATTTCTTCCTGCGTGATTGCAGGACAGGTGAGTAACTATGAATCCTTGCTTTTACTTGAAAATAATTTGAAACAATCTGAATTCTTAGAAAATGTCACGATGTCTGCAAACCAAAGTGCAGGCGGAGCGATAAATTTTACTGCAAGTTTTAATTTAAAATTCCAAACTGAATAATGGCTCAGCTTGCGGGAACACGGAATATCACGTCAATTTTGAAAACAAGCCAGCAAAAGGCAATTTCAACAGGATTGTTGACATTTGCGCTAATTGTTGCCCTTTTGTGGGGGTCCTTTCGGCCGACAATTTTGACTATTCTTGATACCAACAGAAAACATACTGAACGGCAGCAATTGTTAGAACGGTTGCGCACGCAAAATACTAATATTACCGCGTTGCTCAATGCTCGAGTCGCGGAAAGTAAAAAATTTGAAGAACTAGATTACTACTTTCCTCATGATGGAGATTACTCGCTCTTTATTGTCAACCTGCATCTTATCGCAAAGAAATACGAACTAAAACTTGAAGGTGTTAGTTTTTCTTCTAGTTACTTTCGCCAAGTTGAACGTATGAGTGTTTTGCAATACCCGGAAATGACCCCCGCGACTTTTCAGGTCACCCTAAAAGGGGATCCTGCAAATCTTTCTCAATTTTTTACCTATTTGGAAAGTACTCCTTTTTTGCCGAAAGTTTTGAATATAAGTTACTCTCCAAATAGAAATAATGCAAAAGAAACGACTTCTTCGGCAACCTTGTTGTTATATAAGATGACTGCACCTGCATTCGGGCAATGAATAACGCAAAATTTTTTATTGTTGTCGCGTTACTGTTAGCAGTAGCTGCAGCGTTCTCGGAGATATTTATCGCATTTTTTTATCGCAACCCGGCGGATTCAGTCACTTCAATTACCATTAACTCGGTTCCACCTTCCTATGATATGGATCATCTAAATATCTTTACTGAAAGAGCAAAACGATATCTGCTGATTACAGGTGAGCAATTTTCAAGTCAGGTTGACCCGGAAAGTTTGAACGTCTTAGAACCTACACCAATCCCTGAAGAATAACCAATAGTGAGTTCCTTGTCGCAGAATGAAAGTGTTTCGTGGTAGTATAAGAGATGAAACCTATTGATACATTTTGTTTGTTTTGTCGTATTGCGCAGGGGTCAGAACCCGCAGAAAAAGTTTGGGAAAACAATGACTTTATGGCAATTAAGAACAAATATCCCGATAGCCCTCTACATTTACTTGTCATACCCAAATGGCATGTAGAGAAAAGTGAAACACGCCAATCCCCAGAAAATTTCTGGAAAGAATTTTTTGAGGCGGTTTGGGTGGTGGTGAAACAAGAAGGGTTAGATGTTTCAGGATATGTAATTCAGAACAATGGTGCTGGATATAACCACTTTGAACACGAGCATATTCACATCAAAAGTGGTATGCCGAAAGCGAACTGACAATCAGACGATAATTGTGTACAATAGCAAATGACAGCAATGCAGCAAAATAAAACATATTTTTATTTCTTTTTAATCGTTGTATTTATTCTCGGCGTAATTGTCCTGTGGCCAATGCGCGATATATTGTTACTTGGTTTTGTGATAACGACCGTTTTTCGTCCGGTATACCTATTTTTGCTGGAAAAGGCAAAGTTTCCAAAAATCTTAGCAACGTTGACCTCGCTAATAACGGTTCTGTTGACGATTATGTTCCCTGTCTCCGCTTTCATAAATATCTCCATTTCTCAATTTAAAGTTTTCTATCGGGACTTGCTGAGTTTTTCGCAGGGCGGGAACGGAGCCTATACCGTTATGGTTGATGTCTTTGATCGGCTCAATGCAAATTTAGAAAAAATACCCTTTGTTGACTATCGTGTTTCAGTAGAGAATTTACAGCTTCTTATTCAGCAAAATGTTACTCCAATTGCAAATTATCTATTCAGTTCCTCAGTTGATTTGGGGGTTGGGTTTGCCCAAAGTCTTCCGTTGATTGTTATGTTGCTGTATGTTGTTTGGTTCGGATTCCCCGAATACGACCGAATGATCGGCTTTATTAAGAGATTAAGTCCGTTGTCTGAGAAGTTGGATAATTTGTATCTTTATCGAGTCACCGCGCTCATTAAAGGTATTACGAAAGGGACATTTGTTATTGCCTTGATTCAAGGAGGTATTGCGTCAATATCTCTTTGGATTGCAGGCGTACCGTATGTGTTCTTCTGGTTTCTCGTTTTAGTAGTATTTTCAGTATTGCCACTGGGGGCGTCTTTTATAACTTTCCCCATTGCGGGCGTATTGTTTCTTCTCGGCAATTACTGGCAGGCAATCTTCTTGCTTCTCGTTCAAATTCTGTTCACCTCTACAATCGATAATATTTTGAGACCTTATCTGATTCCAAAAGAAGCTGAGGTTCACCCGGTATTGTTGTTACTGAGTTTCATTGGAGGAATTAAAGTGTTTGGTATTTGGGGATTCCTGTATGGTCCGCTCATTATGGTTATGATGATGACGACGTTTGAGATTTATCAGCGGTATTACAAACTTAAAGAGTAGCGTGCTCCTCTAAGTATTTTTGAGCTCTGTGAAGAAAGTCAATTTGATTGAAGTCGCGCATGCCGTCTTTTTCTTGTTGAGCAGAAAAGTGATCAACCAATTCTTGATAGGTAAACTCCTTAAGCGTGACGTTCTTCTCTTGGAGTTCTTTTGAAATCTTCTGTTGAGTTATATCGCTCTCAAGTGCGACGAGAAAAAATGCGGTTGCCTTTTCTACTGCTGTTTCCTGGTTTATCTCTCCCCACCAGTTGTCACGCGTGAGTTGCATTCCCAAATAAGTGATTACTTTTCCTGAGAGTCCAGTTTCTTCCAAAAGCTCTCGTTTGACGGTACTTTCCAGAGGTTCATTTTCTTCGATTGTGCCTGTCGGAAATTTTACAATATTTGTGAGATTATGGGATGTCGGATAATAGAGGACCAAAAAGGTATTCATTTTCGTGATGAGTATGGTCCCGACTGACAAATGATAAGGATGCTGTGGGCTTGCCTGATAAAGCATCTTACTTATTTCGCAATGTAAAAGCAGAATAACCTTGTTTCAAGAGCACCAAAACGATGGCACTGACTGAGGCAATCCCGACATAGAGCATTTCCTGCTGTGTTGGGAACTTAATCATAATTCCAACTAAAGCCCAGATAGTCACGAGTGGAAAAACGAAATCTTTTTCTCGAAGCGCAAATAATACAGCAAGTATCCCTGCGATGCCCATCATGATTGCTGCCCAAAGTGGTTCAGCAATGCCAAAACCGTCCCATCGAAATAGCCAGAGGATACCTGAAAGGTTGGCGATTGTTGCAACGCAAATCCACGAGAGGTAGACCGAAAAGGGTACTGAAAGTGTGAGAAATTCCCAACGAGAGCGCAAGGTGAGCTGTTTTGCCTGTTGATAAAGCGCAATCAAGGTGAGAAGGAGAGCCACCATAACAACACCTGTCGTCAAAAAGTATCCGTAATGCCAGAGGACAATCCAACCGGCGTTCAAGATTGTGGAGAGAAAGTAGTAGGGAAGTAGCGTTGAGAAACGCGTTGTCTCTTGAGAGAGCAGGTATTTCAACACAAAGCCAATCAATAGAAGATAGATTATGCCCCAAATACCAAAGACGTATCCTGCCGGGACGAAGTAAATTACGAGTGAATCTGATACTGCTGCGGTGGTGAGATTGTTGAAGGGAAGAATATTTGCCATCGCATTTACAGCGATCATACCTAGGGTCGCTAAAAGAAGCATCGTTTTTGTGAAAATTGTTTTCATATATCAGTATAGTATATTTTTTCTACTTTTGTTAGGATGACTCATGGAAAGATGTTGGCGGCTTGTGAAACGGGTATCCCTGCTACTTTTCATTACTTCGTTTGGCTTGATAACGCTGTCAATTATTCAAAGACATCAACGTTCTCTCGTGGTAACAAAAGCTCCAACGGTCTTGGGTGAGTCAATACAACGTGTTGAGTCTGAGCCCCAATGTTTTTCGGTTGATCATTATCTACAGCAACTTGAGAAATATAGGCCGTATCTGGAGTTGCTGTACAACACGGAAGTAAAGAAAATAGCGATGGAAAAAATTATTGCTTGTCGCCAGCATATTTCTACAATCACGCAAACCGATTGGAACTGCCCCCAGTATCAGATTGAATTTAATAGGGCATGCGTCAAACAACTTCTTGAAAAAGAGTTCGTTTTTGAACAGCAAGAGGAATTACTTCGATCTGCCACGTCACACGTAACAGTTTCGGTAAGAATTTCTGACGACAAGATCAACACAGAGTTATTAGTCAATGAAACGATGAAAAAATTAAGCGAAGACACAACTTCCGGGTTGTTTTTATCGCAATTTTCTTCTATACGCTCGATTCAAGTGATAACACCTGTAGATAAAGATCTTCCCAATACAGACGGCAAAATTGCAAAACGCTATTTAGAATTTGATGGATCTCGCCAGTTGCTCTTTCTCTGGGAAGATGGCGAGTACACGAAATATGGAATGTCTGGCGCTTTTCCAAACTACAACCCGGTTGGAGTGCATTATATTTTGAATAAATCTCCACTCGCGTGGTCTTCAACTGCAAATAAATGGATGCCGTATTGGATGGCGTTTACCTATGACAGAAAGCAACAGGCAATGTTAGGCATTCACGGACTTGTGTATTGGTATCCGGGGTATACAAGAGAGGGCACAAAGAAAATATTCGAACCAGAGACAAATATCGGAAAGCCTCGAAGTACGGGCTGCTTACGTTTAACTGTTTCTGATGCAAAAAAAATATTCCAATGGGCAAAGGTAGGAGATATGGTAGTTGTTCACAACTAAGACTAGCAAGAAAGCGGGAACTATGGGATAATACGCAATGCGTTTTGAATTAGAACAAAATCCGAGTTATATCGTAATCTATCCCTCAAATACATTTAACGAATGTTGTTACTACGTTTTGACAACTAATGATCCTCGGTATCGACAGCTACAAGCAATACTTTCAAAAATTGTCACAATACATGATCCAGATGTATTGAATGAATGGACAAGTTATGAAAAGAAACTGATTACCGTACAACAAGATAAGAAAATAAGAGAAAGCCTTCAAAAAATTGAGAATACGAAAGAAAGAGACGAGTGCATAATACAATATTGTCATTTCTATCAATACGATATAACGAGAATGATTGCTAGGAAATTTGCACAAGAGTTAAAAGATTTTGAGATTGGTACAGCTGAAGAGATAATAATGAAAATATCTGACATTGTGATTAGAAAGATGGCATCACGAATGAGAGGTAGTGAGTCCCTTGCTGCAGCTATGAGTAACGTAATTGGTGTCGCTGTCATAAATGAAAAAAATCTTTTCGAGAAGGTAAAAACAAAAAGACAAATTCAAAGTCAAGGGAATGTAGAGGTGAGGCAACCAGTTCTAGATCTTCCAGCTTCTTATGGTGATTTTCGACATTACTTACATCATGGATACGGAAAGTTTGTAGAAGTAAATTATCACAAATTCGATGAGGGAATGCTTACAAGATTTCGAATGCTTGGAGAGATGTTGCGTGAATTAAAAGAAAGGTATGCGGTAGGTGGAGAAGATCTGGATGAGTTTGTAATTTCTTTAATTCCTCAGTTTACTGAATGGTTGAGTAGAAAACACGAAGAACATCTCGTAAAAGGGGAAGAAGCCTTTCACAAGAAGAGATTAAGGTCTAGTGCGATTCAACTTGATCTCGTAAGTAAAAGAATCTTTCGTATCGCCAATGAGCGAGTTGCTTTAGAAACGATTGCTCGGAAATACCAGGTTAATAGGGAGAGGGTGAGACAAATAGAGGAAACTGTGTGGAAATACTTTTTGAATTTTGTGAAAGTTGAATTTATGAAAAAATTCAAATAGCCCGAACCTGCTATAATACCTCATGTTTAAAGCCCTTTTACTCGACCTTGACGACACTCTGATTAAAAGTAGTCGTGTCTACGATAGAGCGCTCGAATTTGCCGCATACTACTTAGCAGAAAAGAATAATTTAAACCTCAAAGAATTCTTTCCCATTGTCAAAAGGAAGGATACCTTAATTCGTAAAAATTTTCCTACGGTTCATACGCGGCATAGTCGTATCCTTGTCTATCGACATGCACTTGATGAAGTTGGGGCAAAGTATTCTTTATCTGACCTTCCCATGGCAGAAGACATTTATTGGGAGTTTTTTGATGAGAACGTCGGTGTGTATGAAGGAGTTTTTGAAGCACTAAAACAAATTCGTGAGGAAGGCGTCAAAATTGGAATCGTTTCCGATGGAGATTTACGTGGAAGAATCAGGAAAATCGAAGCCGTTGGATTATTGCCATACATTGATCAGGTTTTTGCTTCAGAAGAGACTATTTTCGAAAAGCCGTTTGCAGCCATTTTTACCTTGGCATTATCAAAATTACATGTGCAAAACTCCGAGACGTTAATGGTGGGAAATAACTACAAAAATGACATACAAGGAGCACAATTGGTAGGGATTCGTGGCGCAATTTTTGATCCACCTGAAGATGGCCACGTCGAAGGGTATGATGACGATGTCGCTGCGGATTTCTCTTTCTCTCATTACTCGGAA
Organism: Candidatus Dojkabacteria bacterium; assembly: GCA_030583685.1. Lineage (GTDB taxonomy): Bacteria > Patescibacteriota > Dojkabacteria. The sequence goes on from CP129470.1 coordinate 563,561, forward strand.
CTACCTGCTATTGTTTTAACGCAAACAGCCACAGAATTACCGCCAATAGAGCCAGTAGTGTCGGCGAAATCACATGGTGGAGCCGAAATTTCCCAGAAATAAGTGAGTCATTAAAGGCAAATTCTTCATAGTGTATTTGAGATGCCGGAACTCCTGATTTGAGAAGGATATTTTTTGTCTCATGAATGAGTGACTGTGGCCCACATAAAAAGTAGAGGTATTGGTGTAACTCTTTTGCTTGAAACGACGAAAAGTAGTGAGTGAGAGAAAATTTTCCCGATTCTTCGGTGCTATGGTATGTATAGGGAAGTTGCAGTTGTATCGTTGCTTTTTCAAGGACTGGCCTCAACTGATCATCCCGTTTGGTGGTAATATGGAGTAGGCGTGAACCTGCCGGCAAAGCCTTCTTTTGTTGAATGGTGAGTACATGGTAGAAGGGAGTAATCCCAATACCGCCTGCAACCATGAATAGTGCCTTTGAAGCAGTCAGCATTTCTGTTCCAAAATTCCCGTGCGGCCCCGCGACAGAGACACGTGAGCTCGTAGAGAGGTTGGCAAGTTTCTTAGTAAAATCACCTGATGCTTTGACTGCAATTCGAAGCGTTTTTTCGTGATTTTCCAAGAGGGTAAAAGGGTGAATTTCCTGACCAAGTGTCTTATCCTCAAACTGAAAGAAAGCAAACTGTCCAGGAGTGGCACGTAAGGGATTTTTTACTGTTGTGAGCGTAATTGTGGTTATGTCTTGTTGTGTATGAACATCCGTGACGATATAGTGATGTCGAAAGGCAGTTAACGGATATATGAAAAGTCGATATAACCAGGCAAAAATTCCTGCAGAGGCGATGAACATAAACCAAAACCGTAAGGGAAGAAACTCACTGATATCGCTTGAGATTGTAAATATGTGTATTGTTGCAAACACGATAACAAAACTTGTAGCTTGATGAATACTATTCCAAATATGATATGGAAGTTTGAGATAAAGTGTTGAGATAATCAACAAGAGAAAGAGATAGAAGGCAAAGATTCCTGCATTGTACGAAATGTTTCTTCCTGGGGTGAGGTAAAGTGTTAAGCCATATGAAAAAGGTGCAGTTGTGAGCAGGAGAGACGTGACATGAAGGATTATTCCCGCAGCAGAAATACTCCCGAGTACCCGATGGATTCGATGAGCTTGATCCAGCGGAAGGGCGCTTTCAAAAAAAGGCAATCGGCTCGAAAATACAAACGTTTGGAAAAAGGTTGTTGCGCCAAGCAAGGCGGAAAGTTGAACCAAGGAAGTGAGTGGGTTATCAAAAAGAAACGACACGTTCCACTCTTTTGCGGCAAACCACAGGAGAGAGGAAACGAGTAGAGAGAGTATTGTGGAGAGATAAAATCGTCGCATAGTGTCAAAGTATACAGGAATTGGCTATAATTCGGTATGGAACGGGTTGTTATTGCGGTTATTATGCATGAGGGACGAGTTCTCGTTGAAGAATTACGAGAGGATGTTCGAAACGCGTATGGTGGGGTTCCTGCCGTACTTCCCGGAGGTAAACGGGAGGCTACTGATGTTTCCGATGCTGCTGCGGTACAGCGAGAAATCTTGCAAGATTTGGGAATCTCTGTAGCTATAGTGGGAGTCATTGCAACCCGAGTTCATCCGTTAGTTCCGAATAATGAGATGATTTACCTTCACTGTGCAGTAGTTGGTGAAATACCCAAGTCCCCCTTGCATAAGAAGATTAAAACAATTCATTTTGCCGATGTCATGACTGCTGCACGAATGATGCTCACGCTCTATACCAAAGTATTTGCGTATTTGCTTCGCCAGCTTGATGCAATGACGCTAAAGAACGTCGCTTCTTATGTTGAACTACCCTGGTACGAGCAAAACCTTGAGGCTTTCGGTAATCGAGTTCGTCAAGGGGAGTTGGTTGCCTTCCCGACCGAAACAGTTTACGGACTTGGCGCAGACGCAACCAGCGAAAGTGCTGCAGCAAAAATTTTTGCTGCAAAACGGCGACCTGCAGATAATCCCCTTATTGTCCATGTCTCTTCGTTGGATGAAATTGAGAAGGTGGCGGCTTCCGTCTCACCGACGGAAGCCGCCCTCTTTCAGCACTTTTCTCCCGGTCCACTGACGGTTCTTCTGAAGAAAAGTACGTATATTCCAGATTTAGTGACCGCGAAGTCGAAGCTGGTTGGTGTGAGAATTCCAAACTTATCGTTTGCACTTGAATTATTACAAAAAGCAGAAGTCCCGATTGCTGCCCCATCTGCAAACATTTCGGGAAAGCCGAGTGCAACGCACCACAAGCATGTACAGGAATACTTTTCAGAACCAGAGGTCGCGACTATTCGTGCTGGAGCGACGCCACTAGGTGTTGAATCTACTGTTGTGCTTGCTCCAAATGATGAAGAGATCCAAATTCTTCGTCAAGGAGCAATCACCGAAGAAGAAATTCAAGCTCAATTTCCAAACAAAAAAATTCATATTCCATCAAAAAGAGGGTCGGCAAACACGCCAGTTCCGGGAAGCAAGTATCGCCATTACGCGCCAAAAGGGAAGATTCATCTCGTTCCTGTTGGTTCAGTTGCAAAAACGGCACAAAAAATAACAAAATTGCTTGGAAAACTTCCCAAAGATACTACGATAGTCCTTTGTACAGAAGAAGTTGCACAAAAGCTTGCAAAATCGGCGAAAAAGATAATTTTGGGAAGTGAGAGCGAGTTTACAAAAATCGTAGGAAATTTGTATCATGCGCTCATTGAATGTGATGCTCGGCGAGTAGAGCATATAATTGCGCAATCTTATGCGAAAAATGGACTTGGTGCAACGATTATGGAACGATTAACACGTGCAGCAGAACCTGCGTAACTAGGTCGCGTTGCCGTAGAATTCCTCAGTAGAAATTCCGATTTTCTCAAGTTCTTGCAGACAGGAAGTGACTTCTATTGTGTCGATATACTCTCCGAATGTTTCTGTGGCATGATTTCGTCCTGATTCTAAGAGTAGCCAATAGAGGATAATCCTTGCCTCGGGGTTATCGATCCATTTTTTACCAAAGCGTTTCTCAAAATTAGTGTTCATACCGGTGTTTGTGCTCTTTTCACTTTTTATTGATTTTGTCGTTTTGGGAGGAACAATAAATCTTTTGGCGTAGACCAATCCATCATACGGAGAAAGCGAAGAAACCCAGGTGAGTGCGTCAAATGCATCTCTATGTAATCTGACAGTTTTTTCGAAGCTCTCTGTGGAAATTTTGTTTAACATTATTCTTAGTTCTGCGATGTGGTCCGAAGTCAGAGAAGAAACACCCTGACGGATGAGTGTCTCAAAGTATTCTCGTGCACAGAGTTGCAAAAGGCTGTAGGGAATTTGCCAATAAGAGCCAAGGGCCTGAGAAAAGTTTGCAAAGTATTTTCCGGACTTCTGAGAAATTCTCTTTGGGGTTTCTGTGGAAAATTGTCCTTCTACAAGTTGAGAAAAATCTTCCATGACACTTGACGGTATTGAGTTTTCTTGTTGTTCTGTGAGAACACCAAATTCCTTTCCTCTTTGGAGAATGAGCGTATGAATCGCGTGTGTTGTCTCGTGTGCCAAGGTCCTCAGATAGTCTTGTTCACTATCGATGAGAGGAGTCATGACGGTAATAGTAATCCCTTGTTTATTGCTATTTTGCGTTTTTGATTGATACGCTCGTGTTGCTCCAAAAGGGTGTGTTACTTGAAAGACGAGTTGCCTGGGTGTCTCCTGGATTGAAAGAGGAAAATACCGAGAAACGATGGTTTTACAGCGGGCAATCATTTTCTCAGTTTCCTGCTCTGAGCGAAGTGCTCGTGGATAGTCATAGAGTTGCGCCTCTTCCTGGTAAAGATCGAGGAGAGAAACCTGTCCTTTGCGTTTCATTGTTGCAAAACTTCGTGGACGTTCACGCTTCATGTGCGCATGAATTTCTGCGTGAATTTCTTTGTTTTTAGCTGCTTGGAGTAGTCGCTGTTTGGTGTTTTTTGGGTATCCCATGAGGAGAAGATATGCATCTAAATCAATACCGTACGCATACAGGTCTTGCCAAATGCGAAACGCCAGCCGAATATTGTTGTCCGTAAGGGCGTGATCACCGGCTGCGGCTTGTCGATACGCCGTAATAATTGTTTTGAGTTCGTCATCATATTGGCAGGTTGCAAAGTATTCTTTCAGTCGTGCGAGATTTCCTTGTGCAGCATTGAGCAGTTTGGTTCGTATCTCTTCAACCGGTTGGTGCAATTCTTGTGCGGCAATGGCAGTAAAATAGTTGAACTGCGCTTCATGCACGGAGGTGACCTGCAAATTTCCTGTCGCTCGCATGTAAGGGGTAATTCCGAAATATAAATCTGTTCGTTCCATTGCATATTTCTGATATCGGGAGTGTAGCGTTCCTTTGATAATTGACCCGCAGAGGCTTTTTATCTGCTCTTTTTTCTCTTTTGGAAGAGTTGTGCTTTTCCAAAGAGAGAGGCTAAACTGAATCGCTTGTAGTGAGCGTGAGTATGCCTGTTCCAGTGAGAAATCTTGCCACTCTGTGACAGAGATTTTGAAAGGTTGTCGCTCTGGATGGGAAAGAAACTTTTGCCATTCTTCGTCAGATTTTACCAAGTCATACTGCATTTGAGGAATATCCCAATTGTAGTCAGCGTAAATACTGAGTTCTTCTAAAAATGAGAGCCATTTTTCAACATTGGTTTTTCCGTCGTAGTAAGAAAGTTCAGTTTTGAAAGTGGAGAAGGACAGTTTCATAGAAGGTTATATAGTATTTTCACGGAATTTGCAATATAATTACAGTATGGGCGAAATAAAAATTGAACCCGAGGTTAAGGCTTTTAGAGCCGCTATTTCTTTGCTCGAATCGCGTTTTGAACATGCACCTAATCAATATGAAGGACTGAGAAGAGAGTATATATCTGGTAGGCATGGGCAGATATTCGTCACGTTCTCTCGAGGAAATGACAATACTCTTCGAGATGAGAAAAGTACGCATATTGTCATGGTTCAAGGGGCAAGAAATCCACCGTCTGGCGATTATTATCATATGATTAAGCCACTTTTGGAAGGGAGAAGCATCGATCGATTTACTGTAGTATACTTTCCTTTCCAAAAGCAAGTTGACCGAGGTTTGCGTGAATCGCAGTACCTTGTTATCGACCCAATGAAAGTTACCTATGATTTGCTCGATATGGCGGAACAAGGCGTGGTTAATGAGAAAGAACGAGTTTTTGTTGGAGGGTTAAGCCTTGGCGCAGATTTAGTTGCGTATGCGACACAACAGGGCTTAGCAGGCAGGATAGGTAACTACCAAGGGGCAATCTTATTTGACCCAGCTTGTTTGGTGACAAGAGGAAGAACTCATGTATTGAAACTACTAAAAAAGTTCGAAAGTCTTGTACAGAAAGGTATCGGATTAAATCGTTTGCTACAGATACCATTCTTTATTGAATTTATCACAAATAAATCATTTGGTGTTGAGAAAAATTGGCAGAAGTTGTTGAAATGGATGATGCCAAAGAATAGAGCGAGGAAGGCAATTGAAATTTTTTCAAAAATTGACGTGCCTCGTAATATTAACGAAATTGCAGCTACAGCAGGAGAAAGCGCGTTAAGGTTACAACATATGTTTGAACAAGATGAACTCAATAATGAATTACGGGTAAAATTTCCCTTGCACGTTGCATTTACACAGAAGGCAAAGACCGAAGGATACTTGGAATTAATAAAAAAGAAGCTGAGTACACTGGGGGAAGTTGTGGATAATGGAATTTTACGTGGTTCACATGGTGCTTCACGTGGGGCGGGTAATTATCAAAGTTACATTGATGTTATCTCTACAACGGTGAGAATGTAAAGCTATTGTTGGTGAATCGCTGTTTTTCGAAAGCACCCGACCATATGGTCGTCATATAATCCCATTGCCTGCATGTGGGCGTACATAATAGTACTCCCAACAAATTTGAAACCTCGTGACTTCAAGTCTTTGCTGAGAGCATCAGATTCAGGTGATGTTGCAGGGATTTCTTGCAACGTTTGTGGAAAATGAACAAGTTGTTTTCCCTCGACAAAACTCCAAATATACGAATCAAATGAACCAAACTCTCGTTGTACCTCAAGAAATTTCTGTGCATTGTTGATGGCAGCAGAAATTTTCTGTCTGTTGCGAATGATATTTGGATTTGACATAAGCTGCTCAAGAGTGGTATCGGTAAATTGTGCAACTTTTTTCGCATCAAAATTAGCGAATGCAGCTCGATAGCCATCGCGCTTTTTCAAAACAGTCAGCCAACTCAGCCCTGCTTGAGCGGATTCAAGGATGAGGAATTCGAAATGTTTTGTGTCGTCGTGGTTAGGAACTCCCCATTCAGTATCATGATAGGCAATATATTCTGGAGTTGCTAAGCACCAGGAGCATCGTTGGTTCATTATTGAGTCGAAAGAGTATGTTCAAAGTCCGCAGCCTCAACGCGTGGGTCCAGTTTGAAGATTTTCAAAAGCGTCTTCGCTCTATCCTCTGGGCCATTGAGGGAATAGGCTGGCGAATAGGTTGCGTATTCATTGTTGTACCCCTTCCAGTTAAAAGGGGGAAGTAAATATTCGGAATCTCCATAACGCGGATGAGTTACTGTTGTGCTTTGAACGGTGATAACCACTTTGTTCCCAGAAATTGAGTATGATGTAATTCCGCTATAGGCAGGGAGGTACGATTCAATAGTTGAGGGTGGAGTATCCTCGGGGACATTGTATTTGACAAAAAATTGAACCGAAGAGGGTGCAATGAGTCCAAGATTTGCATAAGAAACATTGACCGCAGTCGTCAGAGATTTCAACTGTGAAAAGTTATTCTTTCGGTATGTTTCTGCCTCTGCAACAATTGCTGGGAGTTTTGGTTTAAACTCATTTCCAGGACAAGCGGTCGCATTAATCTTCCAGCTGTTTGAACTCGTGTCCCACGCATATGAGTCGCGGTGTCCAAATACGGTGAACGACGGGTCGCGCCATTTGGACACCGCGCCATCACTATATTTCAACGAAAATCCAAAAAAAGCAGCACGTTCAGCCATTAAGTAAATAAGCGATTGACGTGCTTTTGCGGTGGGCTGGGTACTTGTAAAATTTCCGATAAGGGCTATGCCTATACTAGTACGGTTTGCTGCGCCAAATGCGTGATATCCTTGAGTTTCGTCGCCTCCCAGTTTTCCTTGATAAATGGTGCCGTTCTGATCAATCAAGAAATTGTAGCCAATATCTCCCCAATTACGAACATAGGTGTGATAGAGGTAGATTCCTCGAACTGCGGCAGCGGGTGTGCTGGTTGGGTTAGTTGCGGTATGGTGAACGACAATGCGAGAGGCTTTGTAGTACACAGGGTACCACACGAAGCGCGATGAAGAATCGATGTTTGCGCTCGAGTTCGAGTCCCAGGAGCTTGGATTTGCTCCCCATATATCTCTGGTGACCACGCCTACGTTTGAATAACTCGCGCCTGCATTAAAGTTGTATACTCCGGTGGTTGTTGCTTGTAATGAAAAATCGTCGTCGGAATCCTTCGGGTCGATTAAGGTAACTTTCAAAAGGTCAATAGGCTGAGAAGAGTAAAGATAGAGAACCTTATTGAGTGGGATTTCTAACAGCCCTGAGTGATTTTCTGTTTCAAAATAATCTTCTTTTTCATCAATCGGAAGGGGGAGTAAGTCTGAAAGTCGTGCGTTATCTTTTGTAGTCCAGTGTAATCTGGCGGTATAGGGCCAAGAAACAACAAATGTTGGGGCCGAAAATTCAGAAAGAGAAATTTTGTATAAGGTTTCCTTCTTGATTGTGGGTATCTCTAAGGTAGTAATACTTCCGGATTTTGTCGTTAAAACGCTAGGGGTGATAGCCGTTAACGGTGGAAGTGGCGCAGGGGAAGTAGTAGTTGAGATAGGCGACACGTACGCAACAGGTTGCTTTGTTTCTTCAGGAGTTGGTATTTCAGTCGGGAGTTCCTCAGTCACCTCAGGTGCAATACTTGGAGAAATGGTTGTGCTCGGTGTCGTGGTGTCTCCGAGTACTGCTTGCTGTGTTTCTTGTGGAACGGTAGGTGAAGAGAGTAAAGATTTTGTGAAGAACCAAATACCGAGCAAAAGAGCGGAGATAAATAGTATCCACAGCAACTTTTTCATTCTTCATTGTAGCAGAAACGATAATCGCTAGTATGTTATACTGAAGTAATGAAACTGCTTCAGGTAATCGCCATTTTCTTTTTGTTAGTGACGATAACAGTTCAGCCTTTTCTTTTGGTTCTTCTTGATTCCCCTGTTTCTGCACGTCGTGATCGATATACGCGACTTAAAGAGGCAATTTCCGAGGTAGATATTTCCATAGAAAAAAGGCGTGATTCCACAAAAATGATTACGCCGAAACATACAACGAAGAATCGAGTTGTGACGTTTGAGCGGGAGCTTTCTGAAACGGAAATCGCAGAATACGAGCAAAAATATCAAGTCAAATTCTCAAAACAATCGAGAAAGAAGAATCGATATATTGTAGTACCAGAAACCAAAGTAATCGCCGACACGACAGTATCAGCATTGCTTGCTGAAGAGATGGTTGCAACGGTAGAAAATGAAGATATCTACAAAGTTGCAGAGCAAACCCTCGATTGGGGAATTCCGCAGATGAACGTCCAGACCGCTTGGGAGAGCACTATTCCCGCCTCAGGGCAGGGTATAGTAGTCGCGGTTATCGATACGGGAGTCCAAGCAGACCATCCGGATTTAGTAGATACAGTAATCGCTGGTGGGTACGATTTTGTCAATAATGACAGCGATCCAAGTGATGATAATGGACATGGGACACATGTTGCAGGAACAATTGCCGCAAATAATAATAGTATTGGGTATGTCGGTGTCGCCTATTCTGCGAAAATTCTTCCGTTTAAAGTGTGTGATGAGGACGGATTGTGTAGCTCAGTCGCAATTTCAGATGCAATAGATGCAGCCGTTGATGCGAATGTTGATGTTATCAACTTGAGTCTTGGAGGGAGTGCAAATTCTTTAATTCAGACGGCAGTCAATCGTGCAACAACTGCAGGTATTACGGTCGTTGCTGCATCAGGTAACAGCGGAGTGAATGGGTGTTTGTTTCCTGCTGCTTATGCAAATGTTGTCTGTGTTGGTGCAACAACGACAACAAATACGAGAGCAGAATTTAGTAATTATGGAACCGCACTGGAAGTAATGGCGCCTGGCGTTGCTGTTAGTGCTGCTGCAATGGGCGATACATATGCTTCGATGAGCGGCACAAGTATGGCAGCAGCGTATTATTCAGGGACAGTCGCTGTCGTCCGAGGGATGCTTGATGGATTATGTGTCGAGACACCGGGGCATACTGCCTGCGCTGACAAACGAACGTATGCACGAGCTTTAATGAATCAAATTGCCGTGAAAGATTTGGGAACTCCGGGACGTGACGATCAATTCGGACATGGATTAGTTGACTTATCTCCAATCTTTACTGCGACCAACCCAACGTTTGTGTCGCCTCGAACCACAGTTGCTCGGGGAACTACCTATACTCAGAGCGTTACCATGGCAAATAACAACGCTTATCCCATTGCAATTACCTCTTGTACGATTACTTCTCGAAATCAAACGCGGAGTCAAACAACGCCAGTGTTTGCGGTTTCAGAATTTAAACAGGGAAGTACCGTGTATTCTGGTCGAGTACAAAATATCATCTATACAACCTATCCGGTTTCTCCCGCGGTAACTATTCCGGCAGGTGAGAGTCGGAGTTTTTCCTACAAGTACACGATTTCCTCCGGAGCCTCTCCAAACGATAGTATTGCGTATTCTTTTGTCTGCACCTCCGATAATACAGCGACCGGAACGGTAGAAAGCTATCGTTCTGAAGTAAAGACACAGACGGTAAAAGTTGATCTCCCTGCTACACTGAAGAATGTATATTTTGTATTTGGTCGTATGTCATATAACAAAACCTATACGACATCGCATGTCCGACGATGGGATATCATTTATCTGAAAAATTACGATCCAAAAAAACTACGGGTTAGGCAAATGTTTCTCTATGATTATACAAAGAAGGGAAATCAAGGATACACACGATATTGGAGAAACTCAACTTCGATGAGTGTAAGGACAAACTATTTACTTCCTCGGTACAGAAAATATGCGTACGTCATTGAGTTTGAAGACATTGCTACTGGTGCCAGAGCGAAAAAGTATTTTGTGTTCTATACAAAATAGTCGGCCCCTGCTAAAATACTCACTATAAGATACATTTTGCACTCATGAAACGTTTAGTACTCATCGATCATGATGGGACACTTTGTCTGACAAATACAAATGCATACGAAAGTCTTCAATATGCTGCACAAGATGCATTGAGTTTACCATTTCCTTGAGTTAGAAAATTTCATTGACGAATCGTGTGTAATTCCATAATATCGCCAGATTTCATAATCCTTATGGCAACGTTTTGTTCGCTTGCACAATTGGGAATAGTCTCCGTTGAAATGTGCGTTACCGTTGGTTCCGGGTTGTGTGTCGGGATGTAGGTATTGATCCAAACCCTTCGTCGAGGCTTCTTTGTACGGTGTCGAACATATTTCTCCAGCGATCATCTAATAGCCTGCTATTCATAGTGACTGTAATCTCTGTGAAGAAATCTGTTTTAGGAAAAAATAACTGTTTTGCCGTGATTGTAATGCAGGGAACGTTGTAACGCGGATCAAGAACAGGGCGAGGCGTTACTGCATGAGTGGTAAGGTCGGTTTTTACAAAGAGCACTGGTTGAAAAACGTTTTTGTCAAAATAACCAATGACGATATCAGATTTTGGACGATTTGAACCAAATCGTATTTGTGGTGGTGTTGGGGATACAGATAAATTATTGCTTTCAGCACCTTTACTCAGGATGGTTGCGATGATTGAGTAGATGATAACTGAAAAAACAACAGGGAAATCTCTTATATAATTGGCTTCTTCTGGAGAAGCAAGAAACGTGTCCAGTGACCTCCTCCTTTTTCTTTGTCGTTCTTGTTGAGCAACTGACGGTTGGTGAGGAGGTACAAACAAAGGATCTTCGAGTAGTTTGGTAAAAGAGTGGGCATGTTTACGCAATTCCGATTTGAGTAAGGTGTTTGTGTATTGTTCTGTCATAGAGACAATTTCAGACGCTCGTTAGTTTTCCTTCTTCAAGAACCACCACAACGTAACAAAACTGCACCAGTAAACTCAAAGCAATCATTTCGATTCCTTCTTCAAGGGCTGTCCAAAGGTAATACAATTCTGAACTTCTGACGTCAGGTGCGGTATTCAAATACTCGATGACAGGAATACAGAAGATGAGGAGAAAACCAATAATAAGTAGCCAAATATAGCGTGGGTATGTTTTGACAAGTTTTATTGCAGCATAAATGCCAAATACTCCTGCTGCTAGGAATAGTGGAATATAAAACAAAAGCCAATTTGTAGAAAGGTATCCTGCTTCTAGTAAACTATCTTGTAGTCCATAAAGCTGTTCGGGAAAGAGCTCAGCAAGATAGGTGAAAATATTCTCGTGGATAGTACCTACTTCGTCGAGACCAAGAAAAAATAATCCCGCGCCAAGCAACCCAATAATTCTTCGGGGTAAAAGTGTTCTTTGGGACTTCTGCTTTTTTTGATGTCCGATGATGTAAACCGCCAAAAAAGCAAGAAAGGCTCCTGCAAAAATTTTGGCACCTTGGTAAATAGTTGGAATATTCGCCTCTATATCGAGATTGAAAAGGCTGTATTGGTAGTAATTCAAGTGAACCAGAATGAGTATCAAATCTACAAGGAGAAGAAGAAGCAGTGGAAGGAATAGATGTTGGTTGCTTCTGGTAATTTTCATATGCTGATTCCGTGATAAGTAAAGTAGTGTATGGTAGCGAAGTTTCTGTGAGGTGTAAAGAAAAGAGTATAATGGAGTATGAAATACTTTTTGGTTGCTGTCGCCGTAAGTTCATTGGTTGGAATTTCGGTGGCCTTTGATACAACACATCAAGCTGAGTATGCGCAGTCTCAGATGCTCGTACACAGAATAGAAGCAGAAAATGAGCAACAAGTAATTTATCCTGAAATTTTTCATTTTGAAGAATTTTCACCACAACAGACAGACTTGCCCGTCACTCCTGTTGCGCCACAGGAAACTGATGCCCCTTCCCCAAAAACAACTGAAGCACCGACCCCTCCGATAACAACTAAAAAAGTAGTGATAACACCGAAGGTAACGAGTACGCCAAAGCCAACGAGTATAAGTACTCCTACACCAATACCAACGATGGATTTTTCGAAACCCTGGCAAGTTGCCTCGAATTGTCCAATTTCGACACAAAACTGTGTTCCGTGTACGTCGGGTGTGTACTGTCGGTACGAGCCAAAATATAAAAATCAGCATGGTTTTCTTGGGTGGGCTTGTCAAAATAACAATCCAGGAAATATTCGCGATTCATCATATAGAAATACCATTATTGTCCAAAATGGGGGGCCAGCAGCTTGTGGTGTTCGTTACGACTCACGTGGTGGTAGTTATTTCGTTTTTTCAACGTATACAAACGGGATGAATGCGTTGAAGGCATACATAAAAGGAATTAATAACGGGCAACACTCATCATACACGGGATGTGGCAATTGCTCCCTTGCGCTCTTTTTTAGCAAATATGCTCCAGGGGATTCCGGCTATGCGGGTTTTGTTGCCGGTGAAATAGGGGAAACTACCGAAACAACATTAAACTATGTCGTTACAAATAAACTTGATCAGTTTGTTGCCGCTATAAAGAAGAAAGAAGGTTTTTTTGTGCAGTAATAGGGTATAATAGGATACTCCCCAAAATGAATAAATTTACTTCTGTGGCATGTCCCCTTTTAATCAATACGTACCAAAAATAGATAAGCATCAAGTCAAATGGACTGGGGAGGGAAGATGTGTAGGTAAAAACTTGGTGACTAAGATTCGTGATGCTTTAGCACCTCTAGTGGGTGTGTTTGACGAGACTGTTACTGTAAAGGAACAAGGTTTTTTAAACCTAGGACATACTCCAAGGGTTACCGGTTGGATTTCCGATACTACTTATGAACTTGCATTGAGTATTCCGAGCCTCGATATGAATGGTGGTGTCAATATGAGAATTGAAATGGACGAACCTAATTTCATTATTAAAATCAATGCATATAAAATAGGATGTCTAGACGATAATGACATCCCGTCAAGGAGACTCTTTCGGGCGTCAAGGGAAGTCACGCAAAAAAATGCGGAGAGAACGATAACAAATTGTTTGATATTAACAAATCACTCCACCTTACTTAGACAGTATACGACAGCAGCATACTTTGAACCCAAAGCGATATATTATCGTGTCAAATTTGACGAGAAAGGAGTTATTTCAACAATAAACGGCTTACCACCTTTGGAGGGTGACAAAGAAGCGATAATTCATGCAGGTGCCGGTATTATAAAGCAATTTACTAGAAGCAGAGGGATAAAAGTAGATATGGATTTATTCGAAAATAGATTATTTAGTGGTGGTTCAGACTCTGCTTTGTAGTGATTTTTAAGGAGACACGTCGCTGTGGTACAAAAATCGCAACCAGAATACAGCCCCACATACAAAGGTTCAATAAGAACGCCCTTGGGAACAATGTATCCTCCTCGTCGTTCATTAGGGACGGATACGTCTGAGACTTTAAATCTCGACGTCATGGTGGCACGGGCGATTTCTTCTTCTCCTGTGCACAGAAAGTTTGTTGAGGTTTTGAAACGAGCCGGTTTATATGCGCCTAAACCGAGAAAAACAGAAATAAGACCATACAAAAATTACGGTGATCTAATTCTGCGAAATATCGGGAAATCAAGATACATCCGCGATCGTATGATTGCTGCGGTTGCTCATGAATCGGAGAAAATGCAAGATCCAAGTTACGGGCTTTCTCTCCTCAGTTATGTCCTTGAAGAATATAAAGCTGAGTCAACCGTAGAAAGTACTTTTTACTCACCAAAGATTGAATTGTCTGGTGATGAAATTACAGATGTTCTTCAGAGAGCGACAAAACTTCGTAAAGAGATTCAAGCAGGAGATGACTTGGCAATATCAGTTGGGAAAAGTTTCAATCAGTTCTTGCAGTGGTGCCAAGACAATAAAGATCTTGCCATGTGTGGCTTTCGAAGAATTGAAGGTATTACTCTTTCTCTCGGAGAAAAAAGGCCACTCCAGCTTTCTGCAGGGCTTGTAGACTTAGTAACATTCGATATTAGGCGTGGCTCTAAATTAACGCCAGAAGTACTGGAGCAATACATTGCACTAAGTGATGGAGCCAAAAATGGTAGGTCGGTGATTTCGCTCGAAGCAGTAATGGCAATGAGTCAAGACGAACAAGCAGCACTCGTTGCCCAAATAAATCAGAAACATAGGGGTTCAAAAAAACCTCGTTCGGGTGTTTCTTTTCAGCAGTTGCTTAACGACCCAACATTGCATGCACTTGTTGCATCAGGTGAAGTAGGAGTTCGACTGGTGGATTTTAAACAGCGAACGGTTGAGCCAACAGTGCAGACCAGGCGTGCAGAGGAAGTTCAACTCATGAAATATTATGTTGCAAGTTTTCCGAGATTATGTCGACAACCGGGAGAAAACATCCGAATAAAAGGGTTACATTTAGGTGCAGAAATTGCCAGACATGTTGGTGCAGAAATACTTGAATTACAAGAAGGAACCTATACTCTCAGAGAGATAGTTGTTCCCGACCGAATGGCGCACGTATTGAATGGGGGGGATATTGGAAAACTTTACGAAGAGCTCCACGCATATGAGTATTGGAAGCAACTAAGAAAGGAGGGATTGAAGGACTTTTTTGAAGTTGCTGACGAATCTGCATTTGAGACAAACACACTTCCTGACCGCATTAACCCAGAGAACATTCGTTTTGAGGATGCATTAGTTAAAATAATAGCTCGAACACCACAACGAATTGAAGAGGAACGAGAATTATTCAGTGATTTAGTATCTGGAGCAACGCAACGTTTCGAGAAATATAACCAATCGTGGGATAGCAAAGATACCAACATAGTGATTCTTACTTCACTTTACAAACTCAATAGAAAATTATTGGATGGTATTTCGTACACAGATTTCTCCACGATAATCGAAGAACTGGGTAATCTTTCTACACATATGAAACAATTGGAAAAAGAGCTCTTTCAAGATATTCAAGAACTGCATCTTCGCTATCTTGAAAAACTTGAAAATAAATATCACGAGCTTGCTCATTTTAGAAGTGTTGTCGAATCCGCAACAAAAACCGGAAATATTTCTTTTTATGATGTAATGCTCCTTCTCTATTCGAATATTACCGAGGATAGTAAGGTCAATAAACCACTGACGAGACATCCTGACGGAACCATTGTGGTGTCGATGGAGTTGCCAAATATGCAAAAACCGTTTGCACTTATTATTCCCTACAACAGAAACTATATTTATTTGTGTCAATCTGAGGATCCCGGAAGATTAATCGATGTTATCAAGCGACACAACGGTCCACCATATTCAGCTTTTGATGGAAGCGCATTTCGACATGCAAAAGTATTCGTCCATCAATATGACAAAGAGCTCATTGAACCAGTAAATATCATAAGAATGCTGTCATTTCTGTATCAGTTTACTGAAAGAGTAGATGTGCCGTTTGTTGTCGGAAATTATCTAGATACACTAGAAAAAGACGGTTTGTATAGAGTACTTTTTGATACAATTTCTCAGCGAGAACCAAGTAGCAAGCGGTTGCGTGAATTGGGATTGCCGCCAGTGTTACTCAATCGATTGGAGAATGTGAGATTCTCTTTGCAAGACGATGGAGAAGGAATCGAGTTATTGCGTCAGCAACACTTTACGGCGGAAGAATTAGTACAACTTGGTGTCTTACCACCAACTGCATCCATTTTTAACGAAAAACCAGTAAGATTTCCTACTGATAGAATGATAGTCCAGTTGAAGAGTATTCGACCCTTAAAAGACACAAAGGGGTTAAGGTCATTGCCAATCATTGGTCTTGCTTTGAGACCGTTTCAAACGGCAGCAACTGTGTCTCATCGAACAAAAAGTATAATTTGGCAAAGCAAGAGTGAAGGAACGAGTAGTGAGTCCGGTTTCTTTCAAATCGGCGACTTAAGCACTTCCCGTTCGGTGATCGTAGCGGGGAATATTCTTGATGCGATTACCTTACATATCATGGCTCGTATTGGAGGTGTTTCGACGGGCAAAACGTGTATACTGGCCCCAGCTGAACAAAATTATGGTGCATTAGCTGCTGATGTCGCAACAATTAGGAAAAACTTTCCGAGCATTGAGCATATAGAAGTATTGAGAGGGCAGTGGGCAACGAATATTCTGCAAGCAACTTTAGAAAGAGCCCCGACTCAGGGATTAATCAAGAATAAAGAAATCTCTGTTACTTTTTGGCAGTTAGTGAAAAATGCAGCCTCCTTGTTTCTGAGTGGTGTCGGTATACGGTCGCACACAACAGTTAGTGGCGCATGGCAAGAATTGCTGAAGAAGACTCAGGCTCATGTCCGCGATGATGCCATAACATGGGAAAATGAAGAGACAGAGCGAAGCGTGATTCGTTTCCTGAGAAGTGTCTTGAACCCATTATGTTACTAAGGTATAGTTTGGAATGAAAGCATTTTTACTACCTCTAACCGTGCCTACACTTTTGGCACTTTACGGTATTTTTTTCTCTGAAAAGCGAGAAGGCTATCAGATGATTGAGGGGATGTTGTTGCTCTTGATCGCTTTGGGTGGAGCATTTCTCGGAATGACACTCGCCTTTGTGTTGAGAAATCGCGGAGAATGGGCAAAAAGATGGTATGTTTCAATTGGTTTCGGCGTACTCGGATGTTTGATAACATTCCTCGCTCTGTATGTGTATGCGCAAGTAACGGTTTAGAAATCTCCAAATCCGAGTGGTGCGGTAGGAACAGGAGTCTCTTGCATGCCAGGAGCACTGAACATTGTTGATCCGAGTGACCCAAGAAGTTGCATGAGATCGATAGAATCTGTTGGCTCGGTTATATCAACCGATTGATTATGCCGTTTCAGGTCAAGCGAAAGTTTTGCAGAATTTCCGTTTCTTATGTCAAAAGTAGCAGTCAGTTTGTGTACAAAGTAGGTCGATTTACTAATGAGAATTTCGCCAGAAATTTTGTTGAAACTGTTGATAAACTCTGTAAGTTCTTCATTTGATGCCTGCTCTTCAAAGATAATTTCGGACATTTCTGCATAGACTTCCATAAACTTCTCTTTGTCGACGTCGTACCTGTAGTGATACATAGGCTCTCCATTAAGGGTATCGTCGTCAAGTTTTGTTATATTCAGAGTACTATACATTTTTACCGAAAGAGCCATGAGTTTCGCCTGCTTTTCTTTCGAAATTTCTGAAGATTTTTTAAGTATTGCAATTTCGTCTTCTGACATTCCTGATTCACGATACAAATTTTCTAGTTGAGTAGAATCGATATGGAACCATGAGTTAAAGAGAAATCCCATTTCATCAATAATCTCTGTATTTCCGATAGATATTTTGGTATACATTCGGGTTGGTGTTGTAATGAAGTCGATGCTTGCAGAAGGAAGTTCAAGTTCCCTCGTAAGTTCTGGGCTAGAAAGATTAAGTTTCATTCTTTGTGTTTCAGGAGTAATCCCGGAAACAGCACCGTTACCCAAGATGGTATACGAATCAGTTGGACCAGCTGCGTGTAAAGTAAAAGAAAATTCTGATGAGGTGACATCTTCCATCGCTTTGACGGTCCTTGCGAGCACTTGTGCGGGAAGTTGCATGTAATAGGCATATGCACCTGCCCCAAGGACGCTGAGGAAAAGTATTCCCGCAACGAGCCCCGCAATAAGTTTCGTGGGGAAAGATTTCTTTGGTGTATCAGTTGCTTTTACAACAGTATCTGATTGCGAAAGTGTAGAAGGATTCATTCCGGATGTCTTTTCTGTTGTGTCCGCAATTGGGGACACTGGAGTTTGCTGTTCTGGGACAGCAGGTTGTTCTGGAACGGCTGCTGTTTGTCCTTGCAGTGTTTTAAAGATTTCGTCGATAATCGATTGTTGCCAACCTGATTGTTGCAGCGCGTGTCTTATTTGGTCGTCAGAGGCACCGTGCTTTCGCTGTTCCCTGACATATGTGAGAATCTCGGGAGTAACCATCAATGGTATCAAGTAAACTTATCCCTTCATAATATTAAAAACACCGAAGAAATGCAACTAAAATATGAGAAGAATGAGTGACGTGAGGAGCAAGAGGACTCCTGAAATGAGCGAAGTCCATCGTGAAAGCCCTTGAACATGGGTAATCATCTTGTCTTTAAACAGGTGAACAAAATACGCAAACCCGAGAAGCACAAGAAACGCACCAATACCAAATGCAATAACAGCAGGAAGTAAAAGCCACAGTGCTCCCGTGGAAACAATAAGCACAAAAATTGTCCAACCCATGATACACGGAGCAAGGCCAGAGACAAATGCAACCATCAGCTGCTCCTTATGAATAGTAGTGAATAACCCTTTCTTTTTTCTAGGAGTGAACTCTGTTCTGATATTATCTGTTTTAAGAAACTGGGTAACATCTTTTTTTGATTCCGGAGGATTTTGCTTGTCGCTGCTCTGTTTGCGTTTCTTTCTGAGAAGAAGTAATTCCTTGATGACAATAAAGAGTGACAGCCCGACCAGTGTATAGGCAGCAATTGTTTGGAGGGAGGGGATACGAGTGTACAGATTGATTTGTTCCCCGAAGATAAGGAGCCCGAGCGCCAATATGATAATGTCCGACATATGGGTTATCGTGAAAATGAGTACATACAATAAGCTTCCTTTGAAATCAATTTCTTGTTTGAGCATCATGGTCGCAAGAATGATTTTGTTATGACCGCCCTCTAAACTATGGAGACCTCCAATAATGGTAATAATCAGAAGCAATAAAAGAATTGCTCCAACAGATCGATCCTTTAATAAGTCGGCTACTCTAAATAACAGCGCATCGTTGTTTTTTTGGGTAAATGAAGCCCAGTCTATATCGGGAAAAGTAAATTTCTTGTTGGTGGGTGGCGGTGACTCGAGTGTATCTCGGTTAAGTGATTGTTCTGTGGCAGAAAGAAGACCGTTCTTCCGTGAGATTACAAGAAATTGGGTGGGAGAACTTTGTAACGAGGTCGCAATAATATTGCTTTCCCCCTGTCTAACGACAACAGTATTTTGAGCGTCTGCTTGTTTGTCAAAAAATAGAGAATTGTTCACGAAAAGTTGTGAAATTTCTGAAGAGCAGGTGACAGTAACATAAAATTGTGTCCCGTTAATGTAAAAAACCTCTTCTCCTGTGGTCGAATACAAATTTGGTACAACCTCACATTTTTGGCGATTATTGAATATATGAAGGGATTCTGTTGCATAAGTTTCAAGAAATTCCCGGTGATTCTCTAATTCCTGATATGTATTCTGAGCGGAATTTTCCATCCCAAGAAGAATTGCTGTGTCGTACGCATTAATTTGTAAATACCCCATTAATGCATTTGTTGCAAGAGGTTTATCTTGATGGTCTCGCTCAACTTGCAATAAAAGGAAAGAATTATCCTGAGGGTGGGCAGAAACAGCAGGGATTGTGTATCGCGCGAACAAAGCAAGAAGAGTGAGTAAGAGCAAGGAAAGCACTTGTTTCATACCAGTGAGGAGGTAAATTCAGTATCGACAGATTTTGGATCATTGCCAAAAAATATTCCGGGGCCTTTCTTTGCTTGTGGAATTTCGTCGTGGGCATCAGTAAGTCCGATTTCACGAGCATCAATAACACTATAGAAAGGATACTGCTTATGTGAGGCGAGTACTGCGTTGTAGTATCGTGAAAATGAAGTTTCGAGAAGTGATGTGTGTGCGGATTTTGGAATTGTTCCTAAGTCCTCGTCATTTTCAGTAAGAAGCGTACCCACGTTGTAAATACCTGCATGTACCCATGAGTTGTGGTGATGAATGTGCTTCACTGCTGGAGTGAATGAGATTCTAATATCTGCATCAGACCACGTTTTTGGAAGAAAGAATGTATGAGAGGAGGATGAAATCCTATGTCGAATCTCTTTGTTAGCTTGGGCAAGTGTTAGCTTATGGGTGAATAAGAGATCAAAGTTATCTGTGAGTATACTGGTTGACCAAGCAATATCTGCGAATTCTGCTTCGAGCAAAGTAATCGTGCCGGAGTATTTCTTTCTGAGAGCGGTAACAAATTGCGAAAACGTAGTTATATCGGTGGTATGAGGATACGGAAATATTCCGAGAAAATTTGTTTTGATGACGAGTGTTGTCGTTTTGGAATGAGCGATACCAGCCAGTAGGTCAACAACTATAGTATCTGCCTCAAAGGCGTCGGTTCTCATTGGTAATTGTAGCATGGGACGAGTTATCCTTTGAAAAACTCTTCACGCTGCTGAAATGTTTTGAACAATACTCTTTTTTCCTGTTCCCATTCGGAAAGTAAATGTTTCAGGTGAATTTCTTCCCTACTTGAGTATCGTACAGGAAGTTTACTCACATAGATTCCTATTTCAAGTTGCTCAGTGAATTTTTCGATTTCTGCAGGGTCGGTAATTTTATAAAGCAGTAGTCTTGTCTCTGGGTCCAACTTTTGTTCGCTTGTAATTTGCCAACCGTTTCCTTTTAAACGTGTAAGTCTTGTTAATATATTTCTGCTGACGACTGCAAAAACTTGAGCTGTGGTTAAGGAAGTTGTCGCAATCACTGAGTGCGCATACTCATCTGTCACATATAGATTAAGTACTGGTGGTACGGGAAGAAGAGGAAGTATGCCGTCATTGTGTCTGGAGCTTCTCCCGACATAGAGGACTTGTGGTTGTCCCATCTTACCCTTTTCGCTGTGTCATTCTGCCTCGTTTTGGTTTGAAAAGAACAGAAGAAACTTGATCATCTAAATTGATAAAATCGTCGGCGATTTCGCGGAGTTGCTTGTTCGAGGTTTTCCCGAAAGCGGCAACTTCAACTAAACACCCAAGTGATTGTTGTAGATAATTCACGACGGGAACATAATCTCCATCACCAGAGCAGAGGATTATTGAATCAACTTTATGCCCCAGACGGATTGCATCCATAGCGATGCCAAGATCCCAGTCGCCTTTCATTGCACCATCTGCAAACACTTGCAGATCTTTTTCTTTCACTTCAAACCCTGCTGAGTTGATTGCCTCAAGAAATGTGTCTTCTGTGCGTTGCGGTGTTCTGATGACATACGCAATTGCGCGGGTCAAAACACGGTTTTGTACGCAGAGCGAAAGAAGATTCTTGTAGGAAACGTGTGCTTGATACGCACTTTTTGCAGAATAATATAAATTCTGCACGTCGACTAGCACAGCGACGCGTTGTTGTTGGTTTCGATAAATCATACAAGATTATAGCAGGAAAAGTTGGTATAATTCTGTATGTCATTATTACGGCATATAGCTGAAGTGGAATCCAAAAAACAAGAATACATAAGAGAATCGTTGCCTAAGCCTGACTTAATGAAATCACCCTTTCAAGAAAAACCAATAGTCGACGGTCCACTTCCCGAAAATATTACCTTACTCACAGATACCCATCTCGATTCTGGGCCTGGAAGACTAGGTCCCAATGTGGGAAAAGGATTTGGATGGGGGGCATTACGAAAAGCATATAGACGAATCGTTCAGTCGAATACCATCGCACTACATACGATCAGAAAAAATGTAGAAAAACATCTCAAAGAAAGTTCACTTTTTATCCATGGTGGAGACATTACAGATGCAATGACTGCGCATGGAGTTGTTTTTGATTTGGCAAAGCTTGAAGAGTATCTTCGAAATCGCGAAAGAAATAGCGATAAAAATAAACCTGATAATGCAGTAACAGAGCGGTTCTCAATTTGGATTTTAGGAAATCACGATACAGATTTTGGTGGCGCTGATTTTCTTGCTCGATATCCCGCTGTCAAAATGAAGTATGGAGAAATGAGCTTGAACGGATATAAGAATTTGTTAGAGCACATTAAAAAGGATGCGAGTTTCCATCAAATACAGAGAAGGATGATTTCAGAATATCCTGGCGGCATCAAGCCTGAAGACGTACGGGCAATACACCCTGCGTTGCGTTGGTATCTAATGAGGTCATATTTTGGTCCTGCTATAGGTGCCTTCGTTGATGAGAAGAAGAAAGAGCAGGTATATTTTCTTGACTCAGAACTTGATTCTAAATCTGGGTCAGTTGCAACTCTTGATAAGGTTTTGAAAAAGTCTTTAGGGTTACATGAAAAAGACTCTGTATTATATGAGGAGATATTAGGGACAAGAAAAGCTGATGCGGAAAAGCAAGAGAAACTTATTGAACATTTGTTTGCAAAGAGCGTCTTTCAGGATGAGAGAATTGCTGTCTATGCGCATGATCCTGTAAAAATGCAGGAAGTCCTTATTAAGAAGTACGCAGAAAGAAATAAACACATAGCGTATGAAAAAGTCGTTTCTTACATTCAATCGCGTTTCACTGTGTATGGTGGTCACTGGCATACAAACGAGGATGGGTCTGCTAAGAAATGGAACAGGAAAGGTGTTCAGTGGTTTGGCGGTGTTAGCCGTAACAGAGCATTTAACACTGCCGCTCACCCCGTGGGGAGTAAGGCAAAAATGACAGATTTACCCTATTCAACAGACAAGCAGGATGGTGTACCGGTAGTGCATGGGTCACTGCTTAATCCTAGAAGTGAGTATATATCCTCTATGAAGATTAATAATGAGAGAAAGAGGCTAGATCCTACCCGGTCTGATCCGGATGCTATAAATAAACGCTTGGTTCGATTAATGACAACTCGTCAATAATAATTATTGTGGTATTGCTTCTTCATAATTCCATTCAACAGGGTTGGTGGGCTTTCCTTCATAGCGAACGGTAAAGTTGAGACAAGAGTATCCTTTTTTGAATATTTGTCCAACTGGGAAGGTTTGGTTGTGTTGAGAAGAATCAGTAGAAAATGTTGTGCAAAGGGAATACGAGGTTTGAGAGTTTTGTTTGTAGTCGTAAGGTTTCTTCGTCTCTGGATCGATCAGTCTTTCTGAGGTTTCCATTACATCAAGGGACACAGGGAGTGTTTCGTACGTGTTGAAATATTCTTGAATGCGATAAGAAAGATCATTTATGGCCGAAACACGCTGTTGATCAAGTCGCAAACTACGTTCCTCTCCTGGATTAATTAAAAAGATAAAAGGAACAATGACGGCAACAAGGGTAATTGTTGCGATGAAAAAGAGAAAAAGCTTTTCTGAGACATTAGTCTTTAATAGTTGCATCTTCTTTTACTTGAATTAAGTAATATCCCGCGACAGAACCTGCCAAGATAAGTACGACAAACATTTTGAGTACGGCATTCATGGTAATCTCACCAGTTAGGACACTGTACAGTACTGTTGTGACATTGACCAATGATGTTACAAACGCAACAATTAATGTCCCGTAAATCAGTAGTTTCCGTACAACGAGACTTCTAATTTCTGGGATTTGTGCTGTTCTGCGAGTAACTCGTGTAAAAAAGAAGACAAAAAGTGGGAAAGATACCAAAATTGCCGCCACAGGTGCCGCGACCATACTGGTAAGGGATTGATAGAGACGATAGTACTCTGTAACTGGTGCAATGTAATAGTTGATTAACGTATAAAAAACGCTTCCAACCGAAATGACCAACACATAAAGTGAAATGAAAAGAAGGATATGCTCAAAGGCATCCCACATCCAACGACTTCCTTTTTCCTTTTCCTGTGGTATAGGGATGGGAGTGTTTCCAATTAAAGCTCGGTCTATAACGTCCTTTCGCCACCCGACTTGTAATAGATTGTCCCTGATGATGGTGTCATCAACTCCATTACGACGACAGGTAGTAATAAAAGCGTGAAGACCAACAGATGTTTGTTGTTCTGACATAGCTCATCTTATATCACTGGTGAAATTACTTCAAATGAGATTTCTCAATACCCTTTCGTAACTTCCTGACTGCACGTTCAAGTTCATAGTGAGTCATTTCTGTGTCTGTAAGAAGGTGTGGTCGAGAAGTAGCTTTGCGGTTTGTACATTTTGTAAGTGTTGTTGTATCCAGTAATAAAGTTCCATCCCGCTTGTATCTAAGTTTGAATTCAAGGATGGTGTCTGGACCGAGTAACTTTTCCTCGTAGTGGGTGAGCGTTACACCCCTCGCTGAGCCCTGCTGACCAACAACTTTTAAAATGACTCTCGACTTTGTTCTTGTTAGTCGATTCACAAAAGGAATCGCGTGTAGGAGTAAGTTTTTCTTGCTGAGGAGTAGTTGTTGTAAAGAATCCAGTGCCTTTTCAAAATCGGATAGATTATTTCGATTGCCTCTAACTGCTTCCATACGAATTATACTCCATAGACATTATGCTGCGGAGTATAATTCGAAGGCTTATTTTTTGATTGTCGAGTAGTGCTACAATCCTATTCTATGAATCAGGATGCTGTGAAAAATAAGGACAAACGATATTCTGTTGATTGGAGGCAAACTTCTTTTAGCTCAAGTGTTGCGTTGGCCCTGGGGGCGTTTAGACAAATAGGTGCTGAGGGAAGTGTTGTGTTGGAGAATGGTCATGATTTCTTACCTGAAACACCTACTTTTTTGAAATGGGCAATCTTGACTTGGAGAGCAATAGAACTAGAAACGCATAGTAATCCAGAGAAGTTCCCTGATGGGTTTCATTCATATGATGTAACAGAAGAAATAATTGAAGGTGCCGGAATGAGTGTCCCCGGCGTGTTTATTGCTCGGATGTTTGACAGAGCGCTACTGACTCCAATTCTTGAAAAGACGTGTAAAGATCAATTTAAGACACAAATGATCGTCAGAGCTATAGTCTATTCTGTTTTTGCTCAAAGTGGGTACCAATTTTTAGCTCAGAATTTGGGGCCACTTATTCACCGAGCAACGGGTACAGGTGATGTAGAAATGTCATTTGAAACGTTAATACAAGTGTTTGAATATCTGAGCAAAATCGTAACGAAGTAAGGTTATTAAACTTTATAAAAAAACGATTTTTGACGGAGGTACACTATTCAGAAAATGAAGATGTAGCAAATCCTACGATTAGGTAACATCATTCATCGCTTTCTTTCTTTTTTCTGCTTCTAGTCGTAAATTGAATTTTTACCTTTCCGTCTGGAAGTGGTATTAGTTTATAAATAACTTGAGCAATTCTTCCTAGGAACCTCTTCATTTGCTGACCTTCTGGACCAAGTTCATATCTTCGTTTCAGCGATTCTGCCAGTCTCTTTGCTGATTTTGCATCATTCGCAATGACATCTTCGACTGGTTTCCTCGGTTGCCTGAACTCTCGTCTTCAAATTTGAATGCCATAATTTATTTATATAACACACTTGTATGAGTTTATAAACAGTGAGAAATCATGAGCACTGTAATTACATAAAGGATTTTGAAACTGCAAAGAGTCTCAATTGGGGTGGCTGATGGGATTTGAACCCACGACCACCTGTTCCACAGACAGGCGCTCTACCGCTGAGCTACAGCCACCACAATAGCGAATTATACCAAGAAAAATAGGTTCCGATAAGTCCGTAGAGAAACTGGTATAATGAGTTACTGCCGAAATGACCAAACACTATGGCAGAAATTGACAAATCAGTCGAAAAATATCTTTCCTATCGTCCAGAACTTCCCTTCACTTGGCAAGAAATGCTTGAGCAAAAGAAAATTTTGAGTGTTGACGAATTGATTCACCACCTTGAATTAGCGCGAGGCTATTTGCGAAATACTCCAGGTCCACATCAAGAATCACGTAAAGACCTTGAACCTGATTGGCTTGGATGGTGGCATACATTCTTTATTAAAAATCGAAATTATCTGAAGAAAAATCGCGCACGAAAGAAGTTGAAAACACTTTCTGAGGTCGCTGTGGAGAATCAAAAAATGAACTCGAAGCAGAACATTACCGCATCATATTTTGCGAATGGGCTTGAGGGACATGCGGGTCATCGGTGGGCAATTCAGTATATTGTGACCGCGCTACAAAAGGGGTATGTCGGATTATTTCTTGATGAAAAAATTACTCCAGGAAAAGCACGTGATCAGCATTACCTCCCTTTAGAAATGAGATTGTCGATGTGGGCGTACTTTTTTGTTGTCGCAGAGCAGCTACTTGGCGATTCGGAAGTAAGAGAACTTGATTACCTCACGGTCATTCCGGAAAACAGATCACTTTCACCGGGAGAGTATTACGACAAAATCTTTTTTGAATCACGGGCAAAATATCATTTTGTGATGGAAGGAGACCCACATTTCTTTGAGAAAGTAGCGAGGAATAGACATGATGGGGATGGAAGTAGTGTCCCTGATGTGTTTGTATTTCCGCCGGTTGATATTGCGTCAACCACAGGTCGTGCACAATGGTTACTGAACCAAAATACTTATCGTATCAAACCTCCCCGAAGAAAAACTCTCTAACCGGTGGTTTCTCTCCCGTAAACAACGTGTCGTTCCAGAACTTGATATAGGTTGGTGTAATGACGTAAAACCGCGCGTTGAGAATTTGTTCACGAATCTGCTTGTTTGTCAGCACTTCTCCCCACGTTGGAAAAAACGAATAATGCGTCTTCAAAAACTTGATCGCCGTAATCGGGTCGGTCAGCTTTTCACAAATCCCTTTACCTTGGACGGCAACACGATCACCGATATTGTCAGGGTTGAACCATGAAACAGAGAACGCGACAGTTCCCTTTGCAAACACATGTTTACTATGATTCGTATCGGGAGAACTGGCAAAAAAGAGCTGATTAGTTTTCGTGAGTGAGTAATATACATTCGCAACCCATGGGTCATTGTTTTCATCAGTAGTTGCGAGAGTTAATACCTTTTGTCCTTCAAGAAAGGTGCGTAATGATTTTTCCATGCGTTGAGAATACCATAGTTACGTGTATCTTTAAATAGTTACCGAATAATGGTATAATTCGCGATGCAACGTCTTCTCTTGAAGCTTTCCCAGCTTTCTGCAACAAAACAGTTCTTTTTTGTCCGCACTTTCTACGATTGGGGAATCTATCTATTCGACACGTTCTATATGACCTACGTCTTCAAGGAAAGCGGAGATGTCCGCCAAGTGGTGTATAACATCTTGATTACACTGGTGACGATATTCCTTGGCTTTATTCTTGGGTCGATTTTTCTTAGTAAAGTGGGTGTTGAAAAGAACCTTCGGTTGAGTTTTTTACTTTTCATCGTGACGGGCTTAGTCGGGACCTATTTGGCAGGAATTGGGCAGGTGTCATTTCTTCTTATATCGGTCATTCGCGGAATTGCAGAGGGGTTCTATTGGGCATCTGCTAATCTGATTGAGCTGTCTGGGCTTCCGCATGCCTCGCGTAGCAAATTTTATAGCATTTCGACAGCAGTGAATGGGGTGTTTAGCATTGTTATTCCAATTTCCTTAGGCTACTTGCTGTTGCAAATGAATTCCTTGTTACCCTCGTTCGCCTTGTTTTCTGTTGTTTGTTTACTTGCCGCGCTCTTTCCGTTTCGTTTTGACATTTCTGATAAAGCTCGGTTACGCAGGCACAAGTTTCGAATTATTTTAAAACATCCGAAAATCGTGTTTTTCTCGATCAACAAAATTGTCCTTGCTGCAATGTGGATGCTGAGTTGGTTATTGTGGTCAATTCTTCCATTTGTCATCCTTGGAGACGAATTTGGTATGGGAATCTTTTTGACGATTTCCTCCTTGCTTGGCGTAATCATCGCATACTTTACGCGTAGTATGACAATCGAAAAGAAAACAAAATATGCTTGGCCAATGTTTCTTCTGAGTGCCTTTGCGTACGCGCTGTTGTTGATTGATTTCTCTCCCGCAGTCTTGTATTTTCAGTCGATTTTGTTGGCATTGACAAGTTCTCTGGTGTATCCGGTAGAGCAAGATTTGGCGGTTCGTATGTCAAATGTTATTGACGCCGAAAACGAAAAGGGTGTCGAAATGAATCTGTTTAATGAAGTCCTTTATACTTCTGCACGCTTGTTGATTGGGGCTGTTGTGTTGCTTTTTATCTTCAGTGGGGCGGACACAGAAGTTACGTTGCGGTTTATTGTTGTCGTATTTGTCTTATTACAGATTACCAATTTCTTGCTCAGTAGACGATTCTTGCAGTTGGGCAAAGCGAGATAATGCTTCAATTGCCTCAATCAACGAGTAAGTAATTGAAAAAAATAGTTAATCAAGGAATCCTTCAATCGCTTTATAGCTTTAATAAAACCCTGAATATTTCTTCCCGTCCTTCTTGTCTCGGAATGCGCTTAGACTGACTATGTTCGATTGATCAACGGTAAAATCAAGAAAACGTGTTACCGTTTCTTCTTGAAAAGTTCCGTTGATTTCGCGACTTCTGACCTCATAGAGAATTACTTGGCAGCGTTTGGTGCCTCGTTCTTCTAGGTCGTCTCCGCGATCAATAATTGAGTTCGGCTCAAGGTTGATGGAGTAACTTTTGGTGACGTAAGTGGTGGCGGTAAGTTGGTACAACCGTGGCGTGTTGTTGTTGTCTTTCCCGAGAAGAAAATCTAATTCTTGTTGGTCTGCCGAGCTCTTCGGTAAAGAAATTAGCGAAAGAACCTTAGTGACATCCTTTTCTTTGTGAGTTTTCATAAAATCATTCGCTTTTTTTGAAATTTCGGCACGTACCGTTGTATCTCTGCAAGAAGTCGTTCTTGTTGTTGGAGTTACTCTTGGCGTCTTTGTTTGAAGAGGAGGAGTCACGGAAGGGGTAACAGATGGTGCTTCTTGCGTTCCGATAACCTGTTGTTGTGGCGAAGTTGGAGTTGGGAGAGACGTCGTGAGTGGCGTAGCAGTCGTTCCAAGTACTCCAATAACGGGCAATTGCTGGGCAGTTGCAAGCGATAGCTTGTTACTTTCTGCCCCAGAGGCAAGTATCGCAATACCAATTATAAGACCAATCCCAAGTACTCCAAAAATGATTGCTCCATCACGTTGCATGGCGTAATTATATACTTTTTTCTTTGACAGTGATATAGGTCATCTGATACAGTAGCGCAGTAAACTAATCATTTTATCGAATGGCAAAAGCAGTAAAGGTCAGTGAAGAAAAGAAAGTTTCTAAACGAGTAGAATCAACAAACTCAGATGAATACATAACGTTGAGCCTCAAAGGATTATCGTTGCCATGGGCGATCTTACTAGGTGTAATCATATTTACTGCGGGCATTAGCTCAGCATTGTATTTTGGGCTCAAGTCGCAATCTGCTGCAACCCCTAACCTCCCTGGTGACAGTGTCCCAACTTTTGCTGCAAGTGAATTTTCTGAGGTATCTTTGGCGTTTAAAGATGGTCCCCGCAAGGGAAGTGAGAATGCAAAAGTAGTCATTGTCGAATTTAGCGACTTAGCCTGTCCTTACTGTCAGAAATTCCATATGGAAACATATCCAACCTTGGTTTCAGAGTATATCGAAAAGGGAAATGTCGCGTTAGTATACAAGCATTACCCCTTAGCTTTCCATAACCCTGCAGCTACTGAGGCAGCAAAAGCCTCCTATTGTGTTGAAACACTTTATAGTGACGAGAAAATGTTTGCCTTTATCGATCAATTCTTTGTAAATCTTGGAACGGTTACGCAAAATGCGAGTGGCACGGTAAACTTAGTTGATAAAGAGTTTACTGGATTGTTTACAAAAGTTGGTGTCGATGCAAATAGAATTAAGAACTGTATGAAAACTGCAGAAGCAAGTGATCGTGTAGAGCGTGATATTGCCGAGTTGACAGAATTCCAAAATGACATTGTCGCAAAAGGACTTTCCCAAGGTCTTGGAACTCCTTCTTTTGTTATCGGTACGATTAAAAATGGGAGACTTGAAGGTCGCTTAATAGAAGGAGCATATCCTCTTGTTGCTTTTCAGAATGTGATTGAGGAGCAATTAAATAAAAAATAAAAACGAGATGAAATTGCGATTGACACAGCCAACTGTTCCGCAGTGGTTATTCGTATTAGGGATGATTGGCATCGCTGTCTCTGTCTTCTTATGGTATTCGGCATTGTCCATTCGTGTTATTGGATGTCTCACAGGTGGCTGTGAACTTGTGCTTTCTAGTCCGTACTCCCGAGTCTTTGGAGTTCCCATCGCTGCGTATGGCGTTGCGTATTATGCGGCATTATTGCTCATTGCTTTCTTCAGGATGTTTGATGAGTCCGTAATTGTTCGCATGACGGGATGGGCAATTTCGTTGTCGGGAATCTTCTTTAGCGCTTATTTCTTCTATCTTGAAATATTCAAAATTAACGCAATCTGTTCGTGGTGTAAGGTTTCAACGGTTATTACTGTTATCCTTTTTGTGATGGCACTTCAGGAGATTAAGAAGTATGGCGGAATCACAGGGCTTCGCGAGCAGCTTATGTCACTTCGAGTGAAGTAAATGATTAGTCAACAACAAGCAACCTCAGCAGTTATTGCCATTGGTTGTGTTGCGGGATATGTGCTCTGGTCACTATTGGCAACCGGGAACTTTTTGCCGTATACACAAATGAAAGTACCAATCATGGAGAACATTTCCTTGTTCGTGATTTTGGGTTCTGTGTTACTTGGTGTCTTTGCGGTAGTTGTGTACTCCTTCGCAGTGACCATATACTCGTGGATAAGAAAACGAGCTGCAGTTGTGGAAGGAAAGACTATTTTTGGTATTTTTTTAACAGTAACTTCTGGAGCAATTATTTCTTTGTTTTTTCATCTTCTTCGTTTGATTCGTATTGAAGTCACTTTATTGAGTTGTCTGCTATTTTACGGTATAGTCGAGTATGGCAAGTTCAGGAAAAGAAGGAAACTCCAAAAATACGCTACAGCAGGTTCTCGAACAAGAACGGGCGAAAGTCCCCTCAAAGTTTGAGTTCAACAAAGTACTTTTCGAATGGGAATCGAATGATCGGCCGGTATATGCATTTTCCGGTTCTCAAAAGAGTGGTATGACAGGGCTGATTGTCTTGTTTGGTCTGTATTTTTGGTGGGTCGGACAACCAATTCTTACCTTAGTCGCAGCAGCTGTTTTCTTTATTTTATTTGTTTTTGTATCATTGCCTCCACAGCGGGTGAAGCATCAAATTGAAAAAATTGGTATTCGTACCGATAAAGTGCTTTACACGTGGGATGACATGCTTTCTTTTTGGATGACAGAAAAAGACAATATCATTGTCTTGTATATTGACACTCGTTTGAATTTTCCTGCAAGACTAGTCATGATGGTTGAGTCATATACTGAAGCAAAAAAGATTGCGGATTTACTTGTAAAACGTCTGTCATATCGTTTTCTTCGAGGTGCCCAATCGAGAACCGATAAACTCCTTGAAGGTACCTATATTGATCCCGTAGTTTTCTTCGGAGATATGATTGAGCAGGATAAGCTACGAGAACAGCGAGATTCTGGAAGATAGCATGAATACTTGTAACGATTTACAAATTACCAAGTTCGAGCATGATACGGTGCTCATTCATCAGGAGAGTAGCAATATCACCGTCGTGTTTGATCCATTTCAAGTACAAGGTGCGTTACGAACGCAAAAGCGTGCCGATGTGATTTTTATAACCCACGATCATTTTGATCATTTTTCCCCGAAAGACATCCATTCATTGACAACTCGTGAGACGATTTTCGTTTTTCCCGCATCAATCCTCGACAAACTCCAAACGTTTTTAGATGTCCCGGAAGATCGATTAGTCCCTGTAGTCCCGCTAGAAGAGTATGTGCTGACGGTGAAAGGATCACACGTGAAGGCGATGGCGGTTCCTGCCTATAATATTGACAAGAAATCACCTCAGGGAAATCTCTATCACCCAAAAGAAAAAGAGTTTGTTGGTTTTCTCATTGAATTGAATGGCACAAGTGTGTATTTTGTTGGTGATTCCGATCCTATCCCAGAAATGGACGTATTGGTTGGAATGGTTGATGTATTAGTAATACCAGTTTCTGGATTGTATGTGATGACTGTTGAGGAGGCAATTCAGGTGACTCAAAAATTACAGCCACGATGGGCAATGCCAGTTCATTACGGTTCTGTTGTTGGAGACGTCACGCTTGGTGAACGGTTTTTGCAAGAAATACAACAAATTGCCCCAGATACTGAAGTTATTCTGTAATGAACGTTATTGTAACGCTTGATAATTCAATTACCGCAGGCGGTGGGCATGCAATTTACACGACATTACAAAAAGATGCCGAACATACAGAGAGAGAAAAACTCATACTCCTTTGCCCAGACGGTGATCTCGCTACATGGGCAAGTGAGTTTGTGACAGTGCAGACCGTTCCACACTCCTTAGGTAAACGAAAAACAGTTGAGCGACTGTGGCAGTTACTGGTACATAATCCTGAAGTAACGAGTGTGCATATTCATGGTGTCTCATTGCTTATTCCATTTGTTACAAAGAGTATCTTTACTAAACGGTTCCGCATCGAGTATACGGAACATCTTTACACAAAAGCGTATCTCACCTGGAAAGTCACGGCGAGAATGTTGGTTCAGTATATTCTGTACTTCTTTATGATTCGGTATTGTAGTCACGTCTACTGCGTTTCTCGAGCGGTTCAGGAATGCGTTACAGGGGTATTCTTGTTTCCAAGACAGAAAACAAGTGTTGTTTACAATGTTATTCCTTATTACGGAGGTACGCGAAAGACGCATCAAAGACGGGAAAGAGTTACTTTGATTGCAGTCGGAGCATTGCAGGAGGTAAAAAATCACGAACAGTTAGTTGCGATTGTTTCAACACTTCCAGAAAATTATCACCTTGAAATCATTGGAGACGGAGAAAGGAGGGACACGATTGAAAAGATGATTACCGATAGAAAGTTAGGAAACCGAGTGCGTTTGCGAGGTAGGGTTCCTCATGAAGAAGTGATGCAATTATTGCAGGAGGCGGACATCTTTTGTAGCACTTCTCATACCGAAAGTTTTGGATTCGCCATTGCTGAGGCAATGTCTGTCGGACTTCCCGTTATTGCATTTCGAGTCGGCGGTATTCCAGAAGTAATCACTCACGGAAAAGACGGGTTGTTAATTGCAGGAAAGTCATCTTCTGCCTTTGCTGCTGCAATAAAGAAATTGGGGGAAGATCCCGAACTTCGGCAAGAAATGGGGGAGAATGGGGTCGCCGCGGTAAAAAAATTCCAAGAGAGTAGCCGGTAGGGCACGAATAGGAAGGGAACTAAGGGGGAGGAACTGTTGACTTTGTCACATTCGGCGTGTATAATCCATTCAGCCATGTCTATTTACACCAACGCAAAGCCCGAAATGTCGAAAATTCGGGATAAAAATAACATGCGCATCTCAGAACCTGTTTCCCCAAAAAGCGCAAATCAACCAACAGAGGTTGAAGTAAGTCTCCCAATGCTGCTGGTTATTATCGGCGCAATCGGTCTTGTTGGTTTTGCATTATTCAATTTTTTTACTAAAGGAGGTGAAAATCCACTGGTGAAACAACCTCCTGCAACGCTTGGAGAAGGGCTCGTGGATGTAACTGTTTCAACCGATTATCTAACCATTGAAGGCAAAGAAGATGCTTCATATATCTTTGTTGAATTAAGTGACTTCGAGTGTCCGTATTGTCAAGCATTTTCAGTTGGTTTTCAGGGCGAGACTGAGTCAACGGCAGCAAAAATTAAGAAACGATATTTTGACACAGGAATTATGAAACGAGGGTATGCCCCTTATATTGCTGTTGCTTCCCACAAACCTGCAGCAACGAACGAAACACTTGGTTTTTATTGTGCACAAGAACAGGGGAAAGGGTTTGCCTTTTTTGATGGGGTATTTGCAAGAACAGGTGGAAATGGTCTTGGAATTGACCAAAAAGGAGCTGAAAGAGGTGCAATTATTTCACTCGCAAAAGATATTGGTGCAGACGAGGAACAATTTACCGCCTGTTATGACAAACGAGATATTGTTGCCATCGATAGAATCCAAGAAAAAATTGATCAAGAAATTAGAACACCGTGGGGTGACAAGTTTGGTTCCCAGAACTTTGGGACTCCTGCATTCGCGGTGTGTAAACTTTCTGCAGATAATCCAACAGCTTGTGTTGGGAAGGCTTATGTTGGTGCTTGGCCTTATGCAGACATGGAAGGAGTAATTGATACATTCCTGGGCGAAGACGCGCCAGAGAAGAATTAACTTGACCGAGGATTTGTAATGGCAAAAGTACGACAACGACTCAACCTTGCAAAAAACAAATTTGAGTTTGCATTTCCGGACTTTTTTGAGTCGCACCACCGCTCCTATAATTGGTTTTTATCTGAAGGCATTAAGCAGTTGCTTGCAAGCATCAATCCAATCAAGGATAGCCTTGAAAAGATGTGGAGTTTGGAGCTTTTGGATTATTACTTCAAAGAGCCTGAAGTTACGTTAACAGAAGCACTTGAATACGATTTGACCTACAGCAAGCCGATGTTTGTGAAGGCAAAATTGACAAACCTTCGTGATAATGAGGTGAAAACGCAAGATGTGTATTTTATGGATGTGCCCGTTCTCACCGAACAAGGTCATTTTGTCATTAATGGAGTTGTTCGTACCGTTCGTCACCAGCTTGTTCGTTCAGAAGGTGTTATTTACCAGGAAGAGAAAAATCCATTACTCGTTTCAGCAGGAGAAATTAACAAAGTAGTCGCTCGATTAATCCCATCTCGTGGTGCCTGGTATCTTTTTGATGTCAACAAGAAGAATGTTATGACCATTCGTCTGATTCGTCAGCGTGTCAAAATTTTGGTTACCACCTTGCTTCGAGCATTAAAAGGATATACAAATCAGCAAATTATCGCAATGTTTAAGGATGTTGATCCTGATGGTAAGTATATTAAAGCAACCCTTGATCACGATAGAACAACAACTCGAGAAGAAGCAGTTATGGATATTTATGCGAAACTTCGACCAAATGAAGTCGCGACCTATGATCGAGCAAATCGTTATGTCCGAGGTTTCTTCTTCGACTCACGTCGATTCTTCCTTGGACCTGTGGGACGATATCAATTGAATCAGAAACTTGGTTCACTATTCAAGAAACCGAAACTTTACACCAAGGATATTGTTGCTATTTTGCGACATTTGGTCTTGGTTAATGAAGGCAAAGAAAGTACAGACGATGTCGATAGTTTGATGAACCGAAGAGTGAAGAGTGTAGGAGAAATTCTTTTCCAAGTAGCAAACGATGCTATGTCTCGTTTTGAACGAAATGTCAAAGATCGCATGAGCCGACTTGGTAATGAAAAGGGAGTCATGCCTGCAAGTTTGATGAATACAAAGACTATTTCCGCACAATTAGAATCCTTCTTCAGTATGTCTCAGCTTTCCAAGTTTATGGAACAGCAGAACATCTTTGGTCAGATTGAAGAATTACGACGAATGACCGCAAAAGGACCTGGTGGTTTGGAAACAAAGAATGCAGGATTTTCTGTTCGTGACGTTCACTTTTCTCACTATTCACGAATTTGTCCGGTTACTTCGCCGGAAGGTATTAATGCTGGTCTGGTAACACACTTTTCTGTGTATGCTCGGTTGAATAAATATGGTTTTGTTGAGGCTCCTTTCAGAAAGTTGCAGAACGAAGTAAAGAATACCGAAAAAGAATTGGGTAATCGAATTCTTCGTGAAGATATTGAAATTGGTAAAAAAACCATTGCGAAGGGAACCTTTATTGATGCAAAAGTTGCAAAAGAAGTCACAAAGGCTAAAAAGGACACCATTCAGGTGTATCCATTCTTGACCAACGAAGTCGTTTACTTCAGCTATCATGAAGAAAAGAATAAGTATGTTGCTATGTATAGTGCTGCTCACGATGAATACGGAAACTATCTTCCAGGAATCGTTACTGCACGACACGATGGCGATTATCATCTAGAGTCATCTGAAAAAATTCAGTATGTCGATGTCCATGGTTGGCAGATTGGTTCTCTTGGTCTTGCCTTAATTCCGTTTGCAGATAGAACAAACTCATACCGAACAATGATGGGTAGCAACATGCAGAGGCAGGCGCTTCCGTTGGTATTCCCAGAGGCGCCGTACGTTGCAACGGGTGTAGAGCGAGAAATTGCACGACAGAGTGGTATGGCATTGTATGCAGAAAAAGACGGTACTGTCGAATATGCAGATGCAAATTACATTGTGATGAAATATAAGGACGGAGAGAAGAAAGAGTATAGACTCTCAAATTTTGCTCGAACAAATGACAATACCGTTCTCAGCCAAAAAGTCTTGGTAAATCCGGGCGAGAAAGTTCAGAAGGGTGATTTACTCGTTGATGGTCCAAGCATGGATCAGGGAGAACTTGCTCTCGGGCGAAATGTGTTGGTTGCGGTACTTTCTTACGAAGGGTACAACTACGATGACGGTTTTGCTATCTCAGAAAAGATTGTACAAAACGACATGTTTAGCACAGTCCAGCTCAAACTGTATACGCAAGATCTTCGAGAAACAAAAACAGGTCCAGAAATTCTGACCTCAGATATTCCTGGTTTGAACTATAAACTGTTAAGAAATTTGACTGCAGAAGGAATTGTTCGCACAGGGAGCGTTGTTCGTGGCGGTGATATTCTTGCAGGTATTATTTCGCAGAAAGCAGAAAAACAACTTTCTCCTGAAGAAGCGTTACTTCACGCAGTCTTTGGTGAATCAGCTAAGGAAGTAAAGAATAACTCACTTCGAATGCCGTACGGTTCTGAAGGAATTATTGTGAAGACACAAATTCTTTCGAGAGAAGATGGGTATAAATTACCTGCTGGTGTTCTTCGTCGGGTGAAAGTATGGGTATCAGAATTGAAACGTGTAAACTACGGTGATAAATTCTCAGGATACTATGGAGATAAAGGAACGGTATCCGCGATTCTTCCTGTGGAAGATATGCCATACTTGGCAGATGGAACCCCAGTTGATGTCGTCATGACACCGTTGTTGGTTAAGCGTATGAACATGGGTATCTTATTCCAGATGTATTACTCAACGCTTGCAAAAGAATCGGGTGAAATGCTTGAAATTCCAAACTTTGAAGAGTTAGACGAAAAGGAAATTGAGCGATTACTCGAGAAGGTTGGTGTCGAAAAACTTGAAAAACAGGTGTTATACGATGGCCGAACAGGTGAACCATTACAGAATAAGGTTGCAGTCGGTTGGAGATACTTCATTCGATTGAAACACATTGCTGCAGATAAAATGCACGCGCGATCAACAGGACCATACTCAGTTGTTACGCAACAACCAGTCGGTGGTAAAGCACAGCTTGGTGGTATGCGTTTCGGAGAAATGGAAGTGTGGGCATTGCAAGCGCACGGTGTGCCCTATACCTTGCAGGAAATTTTGACGATTAAGTCGGACGATATCAGAGGACGAACGCAGGCATACAAGTCCATCATCCAGGGTGATCCAATCAAGATGGTTAATATCCCAGAATCGTTCCACGTCTTAGTGAAGGAATTGAATTCGTTGGGTATTAAGGTGGAATTGATAAAAGGAGAACGAGAGGAAGCTGCAGAGGAATTAATTCGAGAAGAGGCACAAGCCGATGACGAAGATATGCCGATGTCAGAGAATAAAGAGGTTCTTGTTTCAGACGAGATGCCTCAAGAAGAAGTTAACATGAAGGAGGAGGACTAAACATGCAAGACTTTTCAGCAATTAAATTGCTTCTTGCGTCACCAGAAGATATGCTCAACTGGTCATACGGTGAAGTTCAGACTGCGGAAACAATCAACTACCGAAGCTTAAAAGCTGAGCCTCAGGGATTGATGTGTGAACGAATTTTTGGACCAATCAAAGACTATGAGTGTTATTGTGGAAAATATCGTAAGAAGAAGTATAAGGGAATTGTTTGTGACAAGTGTGGTGTTGAAATTGCACCTGCAAAGGTTCGTCGTGAACGAATGGGGCATATTAAACTCGCTGTTCCCGTTGTTCATGTCTGGTACGCCTACGGTGTCCCTGCAAAACTTGCCATCTTATTGAACATTCCTTCCAAGAAGTTGATTTCGGTCATCTACTATATTCGCTATGTTGTTACAGAAATCGACAAAGAAAAGCAGCAAGCCGCATTGAAAGAGGTTGATGAGTTACTTGAAGCAGAATTGACACGTGTTGATGCAGAATATGCAGAGAGACTCAAGGAACTTGGAGCCAAACTTGCTTCATCAAAGAAGAAACAATCAAGCAAGAAAATTTCAGATACCGATCGAGTCGACCTTGATAAAGATACAGACTTGCTTTCAAAGCAGAACGCCTTGATGAAGAAGGAAGTTGTCGATGCAAAAGATGAAATCACGAAGCGTTTTGAGAACCTTCGCTCAATTGTTTCAGAATTGCACTATAAATCAGTGATTTCTGAAGAATCATATCGAGATTTACAGCAATTGGGAACACAGTTCTTTACTGTTGATATGGGTGCCTCCGCAATGGAGAAATTACTTGGTGATCTTGATCTTCCTGCGCTCAAGGTGCAACTTGAAGATTTGTACAACACAACAAAGGGTGCCGCACGAATTCAGGTAGAAAGGCGTTTGAAGCTTGTTGAAGGTTTTGTCCGTAATGGATTAAATCCTCAATGGTTGGTGTTGAAGGTTGTTCCTGTTCTTCCCGCAGATTTGCGACCAATCGTTGCTCTTGCAGGGGGAAGATTCGCGATCTCCGATGTAAACGATTTGTACCGCCGTGTTATCAACCGAAACAATCGATTGAAGGAATTGAT
Organism: Candidatus Dojkabacteria bacterium; assembly: GCA_030583685.1. Lineage (GTDB taxonomy): Bacteria > Patescibacteriota > Dojkabacteria. Next base: position 602,372 of record CP129470.1, read on the forward strand.
GGAAATTGGAGCACCAGATATTATCTTGCGAAATGAGAAACGAATGTTGCAAGAAGCCTTTGATGCTTTAATCGATAACCAACATCGCTTCAACAAACCCGTCTTAAACAGAATGGGTATTCCCTATAAATCATTGACTGAAGGATTACGAGGAAAGAAAGGTCGATTCCGAAGAAACTTGCTTGGAAAGCGAGTCGATTATTCAGGACGAGCCGTAATTATCCCAGATACCAACATGTCATTGGAACAGTGTGGTTTGCCAAAACTTCTCGCTTTGGAGATGTTCAAGCCATTCGTTGTTCACAAAATGATCGCAAAAGGTCTTGCTGCAACGATTAAGGAAGCAAAGGACCTCATCGAAGCATATGACAGTAGATTGTGGGATATCTTGGAAGAGGTGATTAGCAATAGAACCGTCATGTTGAACCGACCTCCAACGCTTCACAAATACAATATTCAGGCATTCAGACCAGTATTGGTTGAAGGAAGCGCAATTCGTATTAACCAGTTGGTGGCACCAGGGTATAACGCAGACTTCGATGGTGACCAAATGTCTGTATTCTTGGTACTCAGTAATGAAGCTTTAGAAGAAACAACCAGTGCAATGCTTTCCCGATACAACTTGTTGAAAGTTGCCGACGGAACACCAATCATTTCCTTCGCAAAGGATATGGTCATTGGGTTGTACAACTTAACCAGCTTTGATGAAGCATATGTGAAAGAGAAAGATGAGGACTATCCGGTCTTTGCCTCACGATATGATGTTATGCGTGCGGAATCGCTTGGTGAGATTAATTTGCGACAACCAGTACGTGTGTATATTGATGAGAAAATTGGAACAGTTGTGTCCAGTGCTGGACGATTGATCTTTAATGAGCTCCTTCCGGCGGACTTCCGTTTTGTGAATGAAACTGTAACCAAAAAAGCAGGAAACAATATTTTGCAAGAAATTGTTGTTTCTCACACACTCGAAGAATCAATTGCATTCTTGGATGAAGCAAAGAAGCTTTCTTTCAAATACGCAACACTTTCAGGGTTTACTATGTCTCGAACAGATTTAGTTACCTCTGCCAATAAGGGTGAAGTTATCGAAGAAGCGAAGCAGAAAGAACTTGCAATTCAAGAACAGTATTTGATGGGTATGTTGGATGCAAAAGAAAAAGGACGAGCTGTTGTTAAACTTTGGAAGGATGTTTCAGATCGTTTGTCCAATATGGTGTGGGAACATCTTCCTGAGCAAAATCCATTGAAATTGCAGGTTACTGCAGGTGCAAACGGAGACAAATCTCAGGCAGCACAGATCCTTGCGATGCAGGGTGTTGTTACTGATCCTATGGGTAACTACGTTCAATTCCCGATTATCGGAAACTATGCAGAAGGCTTGAACTCGTATGAATACTTTGTTTCTGCTCGTGGAGCTCGTAAAGGTGCGGTAGACACTGCACTTAAAACAGCACAGTCGGGATATATGACGCGAAAATTAACCGATGTATCACAGGATGTCATCGTCCGTATGGAAGATTGTGGTTACGAAGGATCAGGGCATATCATCAGCCGTACCGATATTCGAGACATGTCATTCGAGAAACGAATGGTTGGACGATATCTGACTCAGGATGTTGTTGGAACAGACAAGAAAAAGACTGTTTTGGCACAAAAAGGTGATCTAATTACCGTCGAACTCGCAGAAACACTTGATAAAGCTGGTGTTGAAGCAGTTTGGGTTCGTTCACCAATGCTTTGTAAAGCACCTGTGGGAATGTGTGCAAAGTGTTATGGATACGACTTCGGTTTGTATCAAACCGTTGAACTTGGAAAAGCTGTAGGTGTTATTGCCGCACAATCAATCTCAGAACCTATGACACAGATGACGCTCCGAACCTTCCACGCAGGTGGAGTCGGATCAGATATTACCTCAGGTATTCCTCGTATTGTAGAATTGATTGAAGCTCGTGAACCAAAATACCCAGCGCTTCTTGCAGGAATCACAGGTAAAGTACAAGTGACCGAGAAGAACATCATTATTACTGGTGAAAGACAGCAAAAGAAAGGCTATGTCGTGCAAGATAATGACACCGTTCATGTCGAAGACAAGAAACAAGTCTCGCATGGTGACGTTATCTTTACCATGAGTAATGGCAAAGAAGTCAAAGCAATCTTTGACGGAGAGGTTCAGATTACTGGAAATGCAATCTATGTTGTTGGTTCAACCAAAGCTCAGGAAACGCTAACGATTCCTTCCTATGGAGAAGTCTTAGTACAAAACGGCGATACCGTCGAGCGAGGCCAGCAATTAACCAGCGGTAGCGTTGATCCTAAGGTACTTTCGGATTACAAAGGGTTATACGAAGCACAGAAATATGTGTTGGACGAATGTCAGCGCGTTTTCTTGGATTATGGTGTAACCTTGCGAGATCTTCACTTGGAGATTATTACTCGACAAATGACGAAGTTAACAAAGATCGTAGATGCAGGTGATACTGGCTACACTCGAGGAACTTTTGTTAACCGATTCCTTGCTGATTTCCATAACGAACAGTTAGAAAAAGCTGGAAAGAAACCAATGACGTACATCACTCGATTACTCGGTGTTACCGTTATCTCTCTAAATGCAGAAAGTATTCTTTCGGCGATGTCCTTCCAGGAGCAAGTAAAAGTGCTTTCTGAAGCGGCAATAGTCGGTAGAACAGACTTCTTGCGTGGATTGAAAGAGAATGTTATCATTGGTCGCTTGATTCCTGTCGGAAAAAGGGCTATAATCAGCGAGATAGATAAGCTTGAAGAACTATCGGTCTAATGCCAACAATAAATCAACTCGTGCGTAAGGGACGTTCCCAGAAGCGCGTCAAAAAATCTAAGCGTCCAGCCCTGGCGTTCGCGTTTAACAAACTTGAAAACAAGGTTGTCAAGCGAAACTCTCCTTTCAAAAAGGGAGTATGTTTGAAGGTCTATATTATGACTCCGAGAAAACCAAACTCGGCACAACGTAAGGTCGCAAAAATTCGACTTTCTAACGGTGCACGTGTTATTGCGTATATTCCAGGAGAAGGACATAACCTTCAAGAACACTCTGTCGTTATGATTCGTGGAGGAAGAAAGCCAGACTTGCCAGGTGTAAAGTATACTGTTGTTCGTGGTACTTACGATACGCAAGGAGTTAAGGACCGACGACAAGCACGATCGTTATATGGTAAGAAAATGGAACGAGATGAATCTTAGTTTACTAATGAAAGAATGAGAGGACAAAAAGGATCACTTGCAAGAAAAGCCCAACCAGACCCAAAATATGGTTCACCTGTGGTTACCAAATTCATCAACTATATGATGCAAGATGGTCAGAAGGCAACAGCAACCAAAATTGTGTATTCTGGACTCGAAGAGGCAGCAAAACAATTGAAAGTTGATGTTGTTGCATTAATCGATCAAGTAATCGCAAATGTTATGCCAAAACTTGAAGTGAGAACTCGCCGAATTGGAGGAGCAAACTATCAAGTACCGGTTCCTGTCCCTGAAAATCGTGGACTTGCACTCGCATTGAAATGGATTGTGGGTGTTGTTCGTGAAAAGCAGGGAAAACAGATTTACAAGTTTCTTGCTGAAGAACTGATGCAGGCTTACAAAAACGAAGGTGCAGCAGTCAAGAAGCGAGAAATGGTCGAGAAGATGGCCGAAGCAAACAAGGCATTTGCTCAGTTTAAATGGTAGGAAATAATGTTACAAAGCGATTAAAGCTACTAAAAGTTTTAAAGAATAAAGAAAAAAAGTATGATTGAACTAAAAGCAGAAAAAAGAACAATTACAGGAAAGAAAAACCGAGGCTTGTTAGCCCAAGGGATTGCTCCTGGAAGCATTAGCAGAAGTGGCTCGGATACAATCCTTGTTCAGGCTGATCAAATTGCATTAATCGCGTTGACTCGAATCCCTGGTTCTGAGGTAGTCAAGCTAGTTATTGATGACAAAGAAAGCTATAACACCGTTGTTTCTGAATTGTATGTAAACCCATTGAATAACAAGGTCGAAGCGTTTTCGTTGACAGAATTGACACCCAAAAGTCATGTTACCGTGCGTGTTCCAATCGTTACTGAAGGAGTTTCTCCTGCGGTAAAGAACAACCTTGGTGTTCTTATTACCAACTTACCGGAATTGAAAGTGACCGCAAATAGCGAAAATATCATTGATAAAATTGTCATCGATATTTCGAAATTAGAAGATGTTGGTTCACGTGTGTTGGTATCAGAGTTGCCAGGAATTGAGAAACTCAAGCTTGCCAGCGAAAAAGATAGAACCTTGACTGTTGTTACCATTCGACCACTTCAAAAGGTGGAAACTTTTGTCAAGACGGAAGTTGTTGAGGGTGCAGAAGGTGAAACACCGGCAGAAGGTGAAGCAACCGAAGCAGCAGCAGAGTAAAAACTTCTAGAAATCTTATGGTGTCCGAATTGTTTGAATTGTAAGGATATCTTTGGGCTTACACTCTAATGCCTCACAAATTCTCAAGAGGGTTTGAAATCGTATACCTCGAGCTTTGCCGGTCTTCAGAATCGAGAGGTTCACAAGAGAAATACCAATTTTTTCTGATAGTTCGGTCAAGCTCATTTTGCGCTTTGCAAGCATAACATCGAGCGTGATGACAATATCTTTATTCATAGTGTGTTGTTAAATTGTAAGGTCAACCTCCTCTTGAAGTCGAATCTGGTGCTTTATAAGTCGATAAGCCCCAAATGACATGATGGAGAGAATAATGTGAAAGCCGGGAAGCGAGTCAGAGAAAATAGCCGCAACCGTTTGAAAGTTGATCGGAGCGTCGTACCACTGATGGTATAAAGATAGTGTTATGCCGCTTTGTACAAACATGGTCAGAAAATAAACCACTGAAGACGCGATAAAGAGATAACCAATATGTTTTGTAGGAACGAGTAACTCTTGTAACATATTTTTTTTCTGATCGAAAAGGATTCGAATGATTCTTGCCATAACTTCAAGAATTAGGATAAAAATGAGCGAAATAAGTGAAAAGATAAGTATATACACATTGACGGGTAGTACCTCGCTTTCACCACTACTCATTATTGAGGGAGTGGCATATGTAAAGAATTGTTGTAATGGAGATACAATATACGCAAGGACCGAAATGCCTGTAAGTACTTGCATGAGTAATCCACTCTCGTGAGCTGAAGGGAAATACATGCTGAATGAGCCAAAAGTCCACAATGCAAGAGAGAGTTGTGTTAATCTAATATATGCGAGTGTGGCAATCTTGTAAATGTTAAGTTTTGAAATGTTTTTCATATTAATATAATTATTTAATGTTTTATTATAAAGCCTTTATGAGAGAGTTGTCAAGTGGTTACAAGAAAAGTTTTTCGAAATGCGCTATAATTCACTATTCTGGGCCTGTAGTTCAGTTTGGTAGAACGCTTCATTCGCATTGAAGAGGTCAGGGGTTCGACTCCCCTCAGGTCCACCAATTGCAACTTTTGCTGGCTTCTGCTCTCTCCGAGCAGGCGGCGGGGCTTCGCTTCCGCCTCGCCCGAGCGTCAGTTTCGCTCAAAGAAATTTCGCGCAAGGTTTAGGATTTCCCACTTGTGCTACAATTTTTTACCATCTAATCTGGAAAGCAATCATTTTTTGAGTATATTATGACGCCAATCTTTTTATTTTCACTTCCAAGAGCAGGTTCAACCTTGTTACAGCGTATGCTCAATACAAATCATGACGTTTATACCGTTCCAGAGGATTGGTTGCTTCTTCCATTTGTTATGTCATTACGAAAAACGGGTACGGTAACCAATTATGGCCACACGATTTCTACAAGGGCAATAAAAGAGTTTATATCTCTATTGCCAAAAAAGAAGCAGGACTACAACAATTCATTGCGAGAATTTGTATTGTCTTTATACACAAAAGTAAGCCCTTCAGGTACTCGCTACTTTCTTGCAAAAACACCTCGATATTATGAAATAATTGATGAAATTGCCAGACTTTTTCCAGAAGCAAAATTGATCTTCTTGATGAGAAATCCGATTGAAGTCTTTGCTTCTATGCTTGAGACGTGGAGTGGAGGGACTTTAAAAGCAAGTCATCACTTTTCTCGAGACTTACTTCATGGCACAACGAAGCTATACAACGGCTATTTGAAACACAGGACTCGTTCTTTGTTACTTTCATATCGCGATATTGTGACTCACCCACAGCTGGTTGCTGCAAAACTAGAAAAGTACCTTGGAATCACCTTTGCTGATTTACAGTTTCGCAATCTACGATCAATTGGAAAACGCGGTTCACTTGGTGATCCAACGGGGCAGTATCGATACAAAAAAATTTCAACTGAGCCATTGCAAAAGTGGCACAAAACAATTGCGGGTAGTGTTCGAAAGCACCTTGCAAGAAAATATTTATTGCAGATTCCCGAAGACGTATTTTCTTATTCTGGAGTTTCAAAAGCACAAGTCCTACAAGAAGTTCAACAACTTCCAAACGAACTCCAAAGACTTTTCCCGGATCTCTTTTATTATCTTCGTGGAGACTTGATTACGCGATTTAATTTGAATCTTTTGATGAAAAAAGAATATCAATGGACAACGCAGGGGGTGTTAAAGTGACCAAAAATGGTTATTGCAATAGGTAAATAACTTCATAGAGGTTTTCGATAATACGTCATGCTACAATTTCAATTTCGAACCCTGGAGGGGAATTCCTTTCCTATCAATTTGGTCAGTATATCAATTCCTCCGCTAAGAAAAAAAATGATGGTCAGCTTTCTGAGAGACAAATAGTATGTCTCTGTGTCTAGATTTCGTTTACTTATGTGAGGTTTTTAATCCTATTAGTTCCTCGCTTTGTTAATAATCTAGGATTGACTTCTGCAAAGTTTGGAACTTCTTTGTAACAGTCCTCAATCAGGTCACTTTCTGAATCGTAGTGCGTTCCTATGAAAAGTACTTCATTCCTGTCTGTTCCAATGGGTTGTGTCGGTGTAAGATGTATGATTCCACTTTTCTCTGTATAGATATCAATATGCCAAGAGTCTCCCAACTGTGGGTATTTAGAAGAAATAAAAGGTGAACCTGTTATTGTGAATTTCGTTGCTTTTACAGTTGAACAAAGTTCAATTTTTTTAGAAGTACCCGGTTTTATAGTTATCTCTGTTATTGGACCCCGAACATTGTATGAAATTGCAAGTAATGGAGGCTTCTGGTTCTGTGGATTACTATCAACGGTCAACGATTTTCCATCTGATGTTAACAACAATTTGAAAGGAGTATTCATGCGAAAGCGGTATTCCTTTGATAGTAGATTTCGCTCGTTGTGAATTTGATTTCCAGAGCCCGAAAGGTTACGCATTTGATAATAATTTTAACAAAAAAAAGAAAAAAAGTATAGAGTGATGGACACTATATATGGTATAATCCCATAGTATGCTCCCGCATTATGAGCCTCCACCACCACCTCCTTCTGTACGTCATGAGTACCGTCTTCCCGCTGCATTTAAACGCGAAGCTGACATTTCGAAGGAACTGCATTCCAGGTTACAAGCTCAGTATATTCTTGAACATGGCTCTCACGACACTATGGGGAGTAGTGAAGTTCCCAGTAAAAAAGAAAACTTATGTCCAAGAATCACTGGATTTACGTGTACGCTTGAAGGTCAAAAACTTGTCATAAGCGGAAATAAAAAGAGTGGACTCGTCTTGAATTATGACGGAATAGCAAAGAATATGGGTGCGTATTGCGGTGTAAACCTCTCCCGAGAAGAACTAGAAGAGTTATCATTGTTTCTTGCAATTAGAGGGAAAAAGGCGCGTGTTTTTAGTGGAATCGGAACGTGGGTGCGGTTTTATAGCCCTGAGGGCGATAGGATTTCAGGAGCAGAGGGTTATTTAGAATTACCAGTAGATGAATTTGGAATAGTAACGATATCACTTACTGAGGGAAATAAAACAACCTTAAGATTTTCTGCAGCAGTGATTGAAGAAATTATATTGGGAGACGAATCTTCAGGGTTGTATCTACAAGATGGTGCGAAATACCATGAGTTTATAAATGAGCCACCGCTTTGTGCCGGAATCTTACTTCCTTCTGCTGGTCTTGTTGCATTAAGGAAGCGTGGAAAGCGTGGAAATCGTAATCTGCGAAAGCAAGGAGCCCCCAAATTACCTTTCGGCACGAAGGGAATAAAAGAAGGAAAAATATATCGTCAGTAGTACAATTTTGATATAATAGCTATGGACGTTCATATTCCGCCTCAGTATTCCGTTTCGCCTCTGGGCCATACTGCAAAAGCTCCTAATGTACAACTCCATCCTAGAATGAAAAATTTCGAAAAGGTGAGACTACAGATGCAGCAGAAATGGCAAAGGACACTTACAAGGTTCGGAGAATTTCTTCCTAAGAATGTGGGGAGACTCTCTACTGTGCAGTTTGATTCAGAAAAACTCACCTGGAGTTCGAATGTTTCAAAACGAGAACTTAAATCTTGCCGTGAAGCAGGGATGGCAACGCTTGAAGTTACGAACCTTGGAGGAGGGGAATTCAATTTTGAAGGACTACCTCCAGGATGTGCGTTTAATTTTACTCGGATTATGGCTGAGGGATATCACTATTCAGTTGCACCATCATATCATTTGGAGATTTCTTGGGTAGATAGAGCAAGTATTGAGAGGCAATTACGCGAATCTGATGGTCAAGGAATACTTGGTTTTGGTCTTGAGGTTTTAACGACTTCTGTAACAGATTCAACCGGCAAGTTAACGGATATTGCACACTCTCAGTTAGGTGAAAAGGCAAACTTTAAAGCCACTTTAGTGGATGATTGGTTGGTAATCGGGTTTGATGATAAAGGAAGAAGGGTTGGGGTCCCTGTAGCGGAAATGAATAAAGTATTGAGTGAATCAATTATCATTGTTGATCAAGAAAAATATGAAGAATATCTAAAGAAGCTTGAAGAAAATGAAGATTTCCGAGAATTGATTAAAAAGAATGCTCAACCCGCAGCAGTTACTCTATTTATTATAAGTCTACTTGTAGGATATAGTGTTTATACAAGCAAGCGCCGTGCTAAATTTGAAAAAAAAGAACAACGAAGAAAGGTGGTAAATGCACTAATTGTTGGGGTACATAAAGTATTAAGAGAATCAAAGTCTTTTGATTTGAAAGACCCTCGCTTGCGAGGAATAATTGAGAAAATGGCAAGGAAAGAGGCAGGAGAATTGTATGGACTTTCTCCAAATGGACCAACGGAAAAAGAAATCAAAAGTGGAGTTGAAAACATTGTCGGTGAAAAATTCATTAGGCGATTGTAAAAGAAATCTATTCCCATTTGACCACTCTCCACCACGCATCCACATACGCGCCTCGGTCGTTCTTGTAGTCGAGGTAGTAGGCGTGTTCCCAGACGTCAAGTGCGAGTATCGGCGTGTAGCCAGGAGCATGATTGAGGTTATGCTTCTCGACGGAAAGCACTAATAACCCGTTTTTGGGACTTTCATACAATACTGCCCAGCCTGAGCCTTCAACTGATTTTGCTGTTGCACTAAAGAGTTTTTGAAAGGCAGAAAAACTCCCAAACGATTTCTCAATTTTCTCAGCAATTTCTCCTGTTGGCACGTTGTTGTCTGACGGTGCCTGCATGGTCCTCCAAAAAAGCTCGTGAAGCTCGTGCCCCGCAACGTGAAAGGATAAATCACGAAGTGTTGCTTTCACGTCAAGATCAGGGAGGTCGCCATTTTGGTATTTTTCAAGTTTTTCGAGCGCTGCGTTTGCACCTGCAACATACGCCGCATGATGTTTATCGTGATGTAATTGCATAATTTCAGCAGAAATAACCGGTTCAAGTGCGTTGTAGGCATAGGGAAGAGGAGAAAGTTCATATCGCATAGGTAATAGTGATGAATTTAACTAAAACTCATTATAACTCTAATAGCTATAATTCGTTCAAAGCTTTAATTTTTAGGTCTCCAGTCTCTTAACGAACGTAACAAACTCGCGCGTTGTTCTCCGGTTGTGATATATGTAATCAAGTCTGTATTGTAGAGGGTCGTGGTGATGCCTGTACCGAGGTATTTCCCTTTGTAAAGGTAGTGAGTAAGCACTAATCCCTGTCGTGTCCCTAACCATTGATGTTGGTCAAAATAGAGGTTACCTAAACCGTAGTAAATCACTTTTCCTTTGTAAACTTCGTAACTTTGGGGTTGATGTGCTTGAGTACCAATCACAATGTCCGCGCCTAAGTCGACTGCTTGACGAAAATGCGTTTTTTGATTTGGAGAAGCAATTGGTCCATAACACTGTTGCACCGTTGCCCCTGTTGTTGAATAGCTCCAGCATTCTTGATATTGGAAGGTGACAATTACGACATCTGCACCTTCTTTTCTTGCTTTTTCAACATCAGCTTTGATTTTTTCTGGCGACCAAGAGTTCGCACCTGCTCGGTTTGCTCCTGCAATCGCAAAGGTTCGTAACACGGTGTCGTAGTAGTTATATCCAACGAAGGCAACTTTCGAACCTTTTACGTCTTTGATGAGCACTTTGGCGGCATCAGTCGCGTTTGTTCCTCCGCCAAAATAGTCCCAGCCGAGGTCTTTATATGTCTTAATACTTGCCGCATTAAATGTATGTCCTTTGTCGTTATTGTGATTACCAGTGAGTTCCACAATGTTGACGCCGCTCTTCTTCAGTGCCTCAAGATGTGAAGTAACCATACAAAAAGATACTCCACCAGAAGGGACGCACCCAGGAACCATCGAAACTTCGTTTGATACATGCGTTAAATCTGCTTTTGCAAGCCAACTTCCGATTTTTCGCGCTGCATAGGCAGGGTCGCCTGAGGCATTGGTTTTTATGCCTAATCCGCGAGTAATTGCCGTAACTCCAGTCATACGAACTGAGAGAATTGAGTCTTTTTGAAAATCGTCCGGGAACATAACTGCTCCACGATCTTTGACCAGGTTCTTTCCTGCGTCGGAATCGCCAGAAAGCGTAAAGTAATAGGGAATTCCTCCTGTTGGTGCGTCTTCAAAGAAATATTTTCCGTCAAGAGTAAGTAATTTTAAGTCGTTTCGTAAATCATAGAAATCGGTTATACCAAAATTCTTTTCTTGGGCTTTAAGAGCGTCAGAAAACTTTTCAACTCCTTTGATGCGTGAGTTTGGCGAGAATGTTTGAATAACACTGCTATAGAGCTCCAAATTCTCTTGAGGAACGAGAATTTCGTCCTTTTCGAACGCATTTTTGTCTGCAGTATCGCGAACCCAGTACAGGTGGCCGACAGGTACGAGGTATTGTGTGGCAAGAATTTCTGCTGAATCTGATTTACTTGCGGAATAAGACAAGACAACATCAGGTTGTTCTGAAGTAAACTCGAATCGTTTCGTTCCGTTGAATTCGAGCTCAGAAAGTTTGTTAGTGAGCTCTTTTCGAATGGTTTCTGGCACATTGTCAGAAATATCCAGTTTGAGGGTATTATAGACGATTGTAGGGAACTGGCTACTCGGAGAAACAAGAGAATCAATACTTCCTCTAACAGGATACACATTAAGGAGATATAACACGAGGATTTCGACCATAAAGAGAAGTATTGAGGTCAAAATAACGCGAGTTGGGTCAAACCTTTTCAGTTTTTCTTGCTTCCGTTTTTCGATTTGGTGTGGAGTTGGTTGATTGCCGACCCGAACGCCAGAAAGTGGCTGATTACGGGACATTGAAGCCTTCTTGACGCGGTAGGTAATCTTCATAGGACAGTATAGCAGATTTCTGCGCCCAGAGGGACTCGAACCCCCAACCCTCAGTTCCGAAGACTGATGCTCTATCCAATTGAGCTATGGACGCACTAGGGAATTATACTACAAACGAAGGGGATAAGGGAATGTTAGGAACCTCTCTTTTGCGCGGTGATGATTGAGAATCTATGGCTGTAGGGACAAGTGATTGTTGTTCTCGCCATATCTACATATGGATTTTTTTCAAGAAGATTTCGAAGTTCTACCTCTGACATATTTCCTGAACCTGAGATAGACACCATCCCGAAATTTGTTGCTATTGAAAGATGCTGATATTCAATTCTGTCAACTTCAAAAGTACGCCTGAGGCTATCTTCAAACTTATTTTCAGACAAATGTTCACCATTAGGATTATACTTGAACATACAATAAATATATTATTTAAATAATTTTACCGATACGGGGAGCTCGTATAGGAGTTTCGTGGCATCATTGTAGCGAAATTTTCTTCAATTGCAAGTCCGTGCTACAATACGGTTAATTCACTCTAAAAAACATGAAAAATCCTTGGTATACGTATCAGGTTTCCTACAAATGGTTAAAAAACACAGACGGATCGGGCAAAACCTACGATCTTGACTCAGTTGCAGAAAGACGTGCGTATTATCAAGATAAAGTCGGCAAAGAGATTGAGTTTCTCCGTGATTATTTTCGTGAAAACACCTTTCTTGGGTATTGGTTAGCACCAAAACAGGCAGGAAAAGGCACCTATATGAACGGACTAAAGGAAATTTTCGGTACGGAAATGTTTACGCATATCAGTGTCGGTGATTTGGTCCGTGCCGCAGATAAAGAGTATCGAAAAGACGAGAAAAAATCAGAATTGTATAAATACGCGAAAAAACATTATCGAGGTGATATGCATATTGATGAAGCGTTTGATGCATTGGTTGGACGTAATACCGCAAATTTGGTCCCAACGGAGCTCATTATGGTCTTTCTGCGGAGAGAAATAGAGAAACACGACAAAAAATCATTGTTTATTGATGGCTTTCCTCGTAATCTTGATCAAGTATCGTACTCGTTATACTTCCGAGAATTAGTGAATTATCGTAATGATCCCGATATATTCATTTTAATTAATGCGCCAGTGACGGTTTTAGATGAACGAATGAAACAGCGCCGTACCTGTTTGAAATGTGGAAATTCTCGAAATATCGCTCTGTTGCCAACAAAAGAGTACGGATATGACGCGGATACTGATGAATATTACTTAGTTTGTGACTTGCCGGGGTGCCCAGGAGGAAGGATGGTGACCAAAGAAGGAGATGAACTTGGCATCGAAACAATCAAGGACAGAATTCTGGCAGATATCGACGTGATGAAGCGAGCGAGAAAATTGTATGGAATCCCAAAGATCGAACTATTCAATTCACTTGAGAAAAATAAAGCGTTGCAATACGTCGACAAATACGAATGTACCGATGAATGTGTATTCTCTCGGAACAAAGCAGGAGAAGTGGAATTATCCAAAAAGTTATGGACTGTACACGACGGAGACGAGAAATTTTACAGTTTGTTGCCTCCAGCCGTTGTAACACAGTTGGTTAAACAGTTAGCGAGGGTATTGGGGTATGAAGGGTAATGTGGTATAATTATGAACTATGGGGTTAAACATTGCTGGAAAAAATGCCGGGAAACCGGCAGTAATGTTACCTGTGCTCATGGGTGACAGTCATGAAAGGAAGCTTAATGGCTCTCGTTATAAGGACGCATTAGAATTAATATTGGCTAAGGTTAACCGGTCTATTAATGAAGATATTGATAGCGGCCCAGTAATGCGAAAGCATTTGACAGCATTGAAAATGGCACTCATCGCGCTTTGTGATCCGGATTCAACAGAAATTATTACAAAATTTCACAATGGAGAAGATGAAATAACGTCAATCCCAGTTGTCGTTTATGCAAGAGCACCGTTCCATGACAATCTCTATGAGTTGACAGAAGTATGTGTTCCGGATCCAGAAAATCGAAATGGATCATACACCGTACTAATCTTTAGTAGAGAAAATAAATTTTCTTGTCAAGTTATACACGGTATTGAGTCATTCTCTTCTGGCAAGCCAACGCCGAGACTTACAATCGATTATGATCTTAGTACCACTTCAGTTACTTATGAAATCAAGAGTTTGCCGGAACCAAGACCAAGTGGATTAACAGGCAGGCTTAATCGCAATGCTGACCAGGCATCTTGACATAACCCAGAGATTCTCTTATACTTTTAGCAGTCTCATATAACAACTGCTAGAAGTGAAAAAGCAAGACAAAAAAAACAACAACTCTCCCCAAGAACTTGAAGCACAGGTGTCTCAATTATCGGAGCAAGTTACCGATTTAGATGCAAAACTGCGCACAGCGTTGGCGGATTATCAAAACATCAGAAAAGAAGTTGAAGCACAGCAAGCATTGCGCGAGTCTATGGTAAAAAAACACGTGTTTGGAGACCTTATTGAGTTGTTTACCGATTTGTTCTTTGCTGTTGAGCAAATGCCAAGAGAGTTGCAAGAAAACGCTCATGTGCATGGGGTCGTGCATATTATGGAAAAATACAAGAATATTCTCAAAGCGCATGGAGTAACTGAAATTTCGTACAAAGAAGGCGATGCCTATGACTCGAAGAATGCAGAAGTACTTGGAATTGTTAACCACGCTGAAATGGATGGAGTAATAGCTCAGTTGATTCAGCCGGGATATCGAATTGGCGAAGTCTTGGTAAAGTCCGCAAAAGTCATGATTTATAAAAAACAACAGGAGCAATCCGCTTCTGAAAAAACGCAAAGTTAACTTTATTTTTATCAAAAATGGGAAAAATTTTAGGAATTGATTTAGGAACAACAAACTCTGTTGTAGCAATTATGCAAGGAGGAACACCTCGTGTTGTTCCAAACCAGCAAGGTTCAAACTTAACACCATCAGTTGTTGCAGAAGGGAATGATAAAGAGCTGATTGTTGGTGTTCCTGCAAAGAACCAGGCGGTTCTTAACCCAAAAAATACAATTTACTCGATTAAACGTTTAATTGGTCGTAGATGGGATGACAAGGAAGTGCAGAAAGACGTCAAACTCTTTCCGTTTGAGATGCGCTCAGATAAACAAGGCGGCGTGGAAGTAAAAATGAATGACAAGTGGTACAAACCACAAGAAATCTCAGCTCGTGTTCTTCAGAAATTAAAACAGGATGCAGAAAGTTATTTTGGTGAGAAAGTAACGGAAGCGGTGATTACAGTTCCCGCATATTTTGACGATTCACAGCGACAGGCAACAAAAGATGCAGGAAAAATCGCAGGTTTGAACGTGCTTCGTATTGTTAACGAACCTACCGCAGCAGCCCTTGCCTATGGGGTTGATAACAAAAAGGATGGTAAGATTGTTGTCTTTGACCTTGGTGGTGGTACGTTTGACGTCTCAATATTAGAAGTTGGTGATGGCGTTTTTGAAGTACTGTCTACCAATGGTGATACACATCTCGGGGGAGACGATTGGGATCAGATGATTATTGATATGCTCGCAAAGGAATTCAAGGACAAAGAAGGAATTGATTTGAAAGAAGATAGTGCAGCATTACAACGACTGAAGGAAGCAGCTGAAAAGGCGAAAATTGAACTTTCTCAGGCACAGGAAACAAACATCAATATTCCGTATATTACCGCAACGAAAGAAGGGCCGAAGCATTTGATGCGCAAGTTTACTCGTTCAGAACTTGAGAAATTAACCCACGAGTTAATTGAGCGCGTTGAAGAACCTTGTAAAAAAGCACTCTCTGATGCGAAATTATCACTTTCAGATATTGACGAGGTGATTTTGGTTGGAGGTATGACAAGAATGCCTGCCATTCGAGAAAAAGTAACGAAAATTTTTGGCAAAGAACCGAAACAAGATGTTAATCCTGATGAGGTAGTTGCGCTTGGAGCAGCAGTTCAGGCAGGTGTTTTGAAAGGTGAAGTGACCGATATTACGTTACTTGATGTCACACCGTTGTCACTTGGTATCGAAACCATGGGTGGTGTTATGACCGTTTTGATTCCTCGAAATACGACGATTCCAACAGAAAAGAAGCAAACGTTTACGACGGCATCAGACAATCAACCATCTGCTGAGGTACACGTGCTTCAAGGTGAACGCCCAATGGCTCCAGACAATAAAACGCTCGCGCGTTTCATTCTTGATGGTATTCCTCCAGCTCCACGAGGAGTTCCACAAATTGAAATCATGTACAAAATCGATGCGAATGGAATTTTAAACGTAAGTGCGAAGGATACGGCGACCGGAAAAGAGCAAAAAGTCACAATTACTGCATCTACAGGATTGACTGAAGAAGAAGTCACCAAGTTGGTCGAAGATGCAGAGAAGAACGCAGAAGCAGACAAGCAACGCAAAGAAGTTGCAGAAATTCGCAACAATGCCGACTCTTTAACCTTTATTGCTGAGAAAACAATGAACGATCTGAAGGACAAGGTCACCGAAGACGACAAGAAGAAAATTGAGGAACAGGTGAAAGTGGTGCGTGAATTGCTCGCTAAAGATGCAACTCAGGTTGATAAGGATGAACTCAAGGCAAAAGCAGATGAGTTGTCGAATACCTTGCAAGAAATTGGTGAACGAGCGTACAAAGCAAGTGCAGCAGAATCACCAACGCCAGATGCAACTACAGACTCCGGCGATGACAAAAAGAACGAAGAAAAGAAAGAAGAAGGACCGGTAGAGGGAGAAGTCGTCAAATAGAGCAGAAAGCTTAGAAGCGGATTGCACCGAATTAAGCGGTAAGGAACTGCTGAGATTGCAATGAGTTGGCTAACATTCTACAATGGCGATAATGAAGTTTTTGTCTTGGTTTAAAAAGAAACCAAAAAAAAGTGTTGTTGAAGGGGTGTTTTCGTATATTCCTGGGAGTCAAACACCGAATCAGGATGAAACCATTGCTGTTGAGCGTGGAGAATTGGTGAAGCGTTTGTATGTGCAACCTGAAATAAAGGACGGCACCTTAGTGTCGAATATCAGAATCTATACAGGAAATCCTTTCAGGTGGGTGGTGAGGTAGCAATTATTTCTCACTCTTCTTAATAAAATTTACGGGTATGATTCCAGAAGTATAAAAATTGAGAGGATTTTCAAGGTCTTGGGTCGTTCTTAGACCGTGTACACCGAGAACATTCTCGCCTATTAACTCATGAAGTCGAGCAATAATCGTAGGCGGATCGTTCATGTCAGTATGCGCAGGTACTGTTGTCGTGATTAAGAGTCTGCACGAGGCAGTATCTTTAGGTATTACCGAAATCAATGCATTCCCAAGTTCCTCTTCCCAAGCTTTCCCTCCAAGGAGCAAGACTTGTACAGCGCTTGCAATTTCTCTCGAGAGGTCGTCTTCTTGAGATAAAACGACAAGACGTTCTTCATGAATCGTATATCCAGGAGAGTTAGTCATCTTTTTGTGGGTCTTATGACATTTGCACTGAAAAAATATACTTCTACGTCGGGAGTAATGGTAACATCTGAGTCACTAATCTTCAACGCAGCTGAAATTAAGTCTCGCAAAATTTGAACTGGATTTTGTGCTGGGTAATCGCTTGGTTCCCTTGCAATTTGTCCTATAACTTTGTATTCATCTCCTTTTGGAACTCCGATTGCAATATCAAAGCCTTTTTCATTTGGAAATGTTTTCAGATTCTGAGTTAATTGGGCAATTAAAATTTTTATGTTTTCATCTGCAGTTTTCGGCTCTAAGTCCGTACTGGAACTTTTTTTCTCTTGCCCCCAAATTTTATTGAAAAAACTCACAATCCAACTCCTTGTGAAATTAGAAATTGGCAGTATTCCTCAAAACTAGTATATGTTACCGCTTGAATTCCCACTGCTTGTGCGCCAGTCACATTCTCCGGTTTATCATCTGCGTAGACAATTTCTTGCGGCTGAAGACCACTTTTCTCGACAAGAGTGCGAAAAATGACAATATCCGGTTTCATGACGCCCACTTCATAAGAGAAAACTGTTGCATCAAAATCACTAATGAATTTGAATTTGTTTTCTAGGGCTGAAATACGGGTCACAAAGTTATTTGAGCAAATGAGTGAACGATAGCCAAGTTGTCGAGTCTTCATAACAACTGCGCGAATACTTGGGTCGACTTCATAGTGTTTGACGAGTAAGTCGGCATATTCGCTTGTAGTGAGCGATAATCCGAGTTTCTGATTAACCGTTTTCCAAAATTCATCTTCTGACAGAGTACCTTTTTTGAAAGACAAAATTTCTGGTCCAGAGAGTACCGCCTCACGGGCTTTTTGTTCATCATTACATAAAGTGGTTAATTCGCGGACAAATCCACTCATACCAGCTGGTGTGAAATAAACTCCATCAAGATCGAAACAAATACCTTTGACCATGCTCTGCGGTATTAAGTAAGTTATCGATTGTACTATAAGACGCAGATAATTGAAACATACACATATATTGGTAAGAAACGAGTTTCGGAGTATACTAAGGAATGGTAGAATAGCAATTTGTTGCGTTACGAGCAGTTATCATCAATGAGGGAAATCTCTTGCTCATACGTGAATCGAGGAAGTATCAGGATGGTGCAAATGTTGGTAAATGGGGTTGCCCTGGAGGGCGAATTGCCGTGGGTGAGCATCCACTGGAAGGAATGAAACGAGAAATTTTAGAGGAGACCGGAGTGGAGGTAGAGATTGTCAAGCCGCTCTGTGTTGATGAATGGCGACCAGTTGTTCGCGGTGAGCAATGGCAAGTTATTGGTATTTTTATGCTTTGTCGTACGGATAAAACTGAAATCAGATTGAGCGAGGACCACGATGACTTCCGGTGGGTAACTTCCGAAGAGTTGGCTGATTATGCAATATTAGAGGGGGATCGAAGAGCCTACGAGCTGGCAGGGCAGGAGTTGAAGCAACCATAATACCTTTTGCCTTAGTGTACAATTGCCAATAACTTTACTACCAGAGTAGTGTCATCATTCCAGTATTTTGTAAAAATTATTTCCCTCTGTTATGCAAAGGCGAAAGGTCCAATGATAGGGCTTGTTGCCTTCTCCTTTTTCTCGGTCATTTCTTCTGTTGCCTACTATATTTACGCAGGGAAGTTTATTGATGTTATTGTCTATTCTTTAGACGAAACTGCAGCTTTGACCACCATAGCAATTCCGTTCCTTATATATATTTTGCTGTTGCTGTCTTCATCTATCTTTGAAAAGTTTCGAAACTACTTTGAGGTTCTGTATAACAATATGATTACCTTGATTATTGATGAATATAAATATGAAAAAAATCTTGCCCTTGATACCCAGACATATCTATCACCAGCATTCACCGCAAAAAAACAAATTCTCGAACAAAATGGGTGGAAAGCTGTTGCTGCGCCGAAAAATATTATTGAATTAGTATTTGCGCTTTTGCCCGTAGCGTTGTATCTCATTATCTTGTTTACGTACGATTGGCGCATCAGTGTTCTTGTGTTGTTATCAGCGATACCGCTTGTCTATTCAAATACTAAGGCGGGTAAAAGAATTTGGGCAATTTGGGAGGACAATTCTGACATTACTGCGCACTACAATATGTATCGGAATGCATTGTGGGGAAACATTACCGACGTCAAATTACTCGGGGCGGGAACGTATATCTTGCGAAAACTTTCTTTGGTATTGAGCCAATTTCTTCAGAAGATTCAAGACAGTGAAAAGAAATTACTAAATAATCTTCTGCTTTCTACGCTTATCGAATATGGATTATTGGCTGTTGCGTACGGCCTTTTGTTTCAAGGAATTCTTTCAGGGAGTATTTCAATTGGTGCTTTCTTTGTTGTTAATGCGGCTTTATGGACAATGAAAAGGCAGTTAGATCATGCGCTTGAAAGGTACGCGCAATTGGCAGCTGACTTGGAAATCGTCAAGGTTTTTGTCAATTTTCTTGGACTTAAACCAATAATTACAGAGATTCCCGAAGCAAGGGAGCTTCGTACGAACGAGCCAATTTCTATTGAGTTTCAGAATGTATGGTTCAGATATCCTCGAAGTAAAACCTGGATTTTTAAAGGGGTATCCTTTCATATTCGAGCAGACGAAGATATTGCAATCGTTGGAAAAAATGGAGCAGGAAAGACGACTTTAATACGGCTCATGACGAGAATGTACGATCCTCAGAAAGGAAGAATTTTAATTAATGGCGTACCTTTGGCAAAGATAAAACTTACAAGTTATCATAAAGCAATTGGGCTTCTCAGCCAAGACTTTCGTGTCTTTGAATTTTCTGCGAAAGAGAATATATATCTAGGAAAGGTAACAGAATCGAAAAATTTGCTGCGTAAAATTAAGAAAGCTTCCCAATTGGCCGGCGCAACAGAGGTCATCAATAAATTGCCAAGAAAATTTGATACTTTATTGACATCGAAAATTGAAGGCGGGCAGGATTTATCTGGTGGGCAATTTCAGAGAATAGCGATTGCGCGGACCTTTTTCAGAAATCCAAAGCTTCTCATCCTTGATGAACCCACGAGTGCAGTTGATGCGCTTGCGGAAGAGGAAATCTTCAACAATATTTTTAATAACGCAGAACAGAAAACTGTCATTATCGTCTCACATAGATTCAAAACGATACGGCGTGCAAAGCGAATACTTGTTGTTGCTGACGGAAAAATCGTTCAGGATGGAACACACGCGGAACTACTGAAGCAAAGTGGTTTGTATCAAGAGATGTATAAAGCGCAGGAATAGGCATTAACACATCAGTCCTTCCCGAATCAATTTCGGAACAACGAATTTTTCAAGTACACTTCCTAATTTGTAGGTTTGTGACTCAAAGTCTTGCTTTGAAATGTATTGAAACTCTTCAATTTGGTCATCTACATTGATGCGAGGTGTCCCAACAATCGTGACGAGATAGGAGTATATTTTCACCGTTTTCCCAGGCTTCCCCTCTGCATATTCAACTGGACTTTCATGAAAAAGACTTGGCGTCCCGATAATTAAAACACCAATTTCTTCTAAGATTTCTCTTTGGAGAGTCTCTTGATGTGATTCTTCTGGCTCAGGTTTTCCGCCAAGGGATATCCATACATCAGTATCTTTTTTTCTGACGACAAGGAGTTTGCCTTCTGAAAGAATGAGAGCGGCAATTTTGAATATATCCGGGGTAAGACTCATGAATGAGTGTATCAGGTTTAAAGCAAGAAACGTACATTCAAAAGATGTTACAATCCATTATGCGATTACCAATACAACTACTAGCCTTCCCTTACAGAATAAAAAATGGCGCTCCTGAGTACTTATTGCTCAAAAGGATACCTGAGAAAGGCGGATTCTGGCTGACTATTTCTGGCGGATACGAAGAAACAGATACCTCTCTGGTTGATACTTGTTACCGGGAAATGAAGGAAGAGGTAGATATCGGTAAGGGTGATGTTTTGAATGTCAATGAAGTCGTATATATGTATCAATTTTCAGAGTTCATTAAGAATAAACAGACTTCAAATTATAAAAACCTTGCCTCTGAAAATATTGTTTTAACGGTGTACGTCTATGGCTTTCAGATAAAGGAGGATGTTGAGCCAAAATTGCTTGAAGAACATACCGAGTACCGCTGGTGCAATATTCAGGAAGGGCTAGACCTTCTGAATTTTAAAGATACAGAGGATTGTTTACAAGCGTTGCATGATACGCTTGTGACAGATGATGCTACTGACAGGAAATGATTACCTGTGGATAAATGTGTAGGTTCAATACTGGAAGGGTTTGGTCACCTCGCGGCTTCACTCTACGCTTCAGTTGAATTCAGCATGTTCCTCGACCCCCGTTGCAGAAAATGAGAGAGGGATTCGGCTACCCTTGTATTTCAGGCTTCATTCTTCGTGCACAGTTTTTCCATCTAACCAATTTTTAAGTTGCGATGGATTGAGTGTATCAATTTTAATGTACCCTTGCTTTGTCATAATTTCTCCTGCGTGTCTATATTCGCCGTAACCACCAGTTCTCCTCCAGTCATTTTTGTCATTAAGCATGCTTACCCGTTCGTTATGGTACCAAGTTCTAAAGCCATTAGATTCAAACACAGATGGGCGATCCCATGTTGACTTTTTGTTTCCATCTACTCTTGACCCGCCTGAAGCAAATACTCGGTACAGGTCGATTAAGTTCGTGCAGAGACGATTTAGCTCAACTGACATTTCCGAAGTTTTAATCCCCATCTCGGTAAGATCTTCTGCCAAGACAGGGTAGCTATGTGTAGGAAATTCGTCGTTCAATTTGTCAACAATTCTTTGGATTTGCGCTTCGTCACTCATGTGTGTTTTGAGAATTGAGGCAGTAAGTCGTTTTGAAAGGCTGAAGGACCTCTGAATTGCACCTAGTAACAGAGGATGTACCTTTTCAGTCAACGCCTTGTAAGCACCTTTTGAAAAGTCTGTTGAATCGTAGGTATCAGCTTTGACCATTTCAAGAAACTTTACAATTTGCGTAATTTCCACTGAAACTGGTGATCCGTTTTCATCACGAGGGGCGAGTTTATGGTTTGCGAGACTTGAATCGATTGCGCTAAATGTGGTGAGTGGGCCAGTCATAAGCAAATCAGCTCCCAAGGAGAACATGGTCATCGCAGACGCTGCTGCATCTGGAACAAGAACAACGAGGACTTTTGTGTAGGTTCGGATGAGCTTTATTAACCTGTATGCTGCAGCTCCGCTTCCTCCTGGTCCAAATAAGAGTATAGCTAATTTTTCTTGTTTACCAATTCTTTCGATATGATAGAAGAAGTTATTAACATCAGATTCGGAGAGAGAGGCGAATAGGGGAATGTATAAGGTAATGACCTTCATCCCAACATTCTTTTCAATCTCGTCCACGAGATACTGAGTTTCGCTCCAATATCCTATACGTGATGCATCAACAGGTGGTCTCCCACCATTTGCTGCAGCATCGTTCATGATGTTGGCTGGTAGTGGTTGTATTGGTATATTTTCATCCATTGTGACTTCAGTAGGGGTGGATTGACTTTGAGGTAAAGTAGTAACGGGGGTATCATTTAGACTTGCCTGTTGTATGCTTGGTTGAGGAGTGACATCTTCTTGGGGCATCAGAAAAGAGTATAATTTATTCGAAATATAGTCTCAGAATCTCGGAGTAATTGCAAGATGCATCTGAGAGTTAGTGTGGCAGAAGTTTTTCAAATCAATGAATTTTCGTTTTTTTACTTCCACAGGACTACGTTGACACTATTCTGTTTTTGGCTATCAAAAAGTTTCTACTTGTTTCATTTTTTAATGTATGGCGTACATGTTTCCATATTACACAGATGCGATAGGCCATCTTTCGCGAACCAGATAAGGTAGCCTCGGGATAGGATTTCTTTTCAGCAATTCTCTATTGTGAATGTCGGCGGAATTCATTTATATGTTACAATCAAAATAATTATTTCATAATTATCTTATGCAACGAAAATTCTCTGATCAAGATCTCCAAGTAATTGATTCTTTTTTTCCGAAGGAAAAAGGGATCTTTATTAAAATTGAATCATATATTGGCAAAGACGCTGATAATTTAAACCTTGTAAGTACTGATAGAGGAGAATTCGAGTCTATTTCTTTTGTTCAGAACGAACCGGAAGGATATTCAGGCTTTGGCACAACGTTATTAATCAATAATGATGCTGGAGATTCGATAAAAATTTATGCGTATGCAGGTAAAGTTGCTATGTTAAAAGGCTCACTCATAGTGGGCTGGGATGTTCCAGATGAAGTTGAAACATCACAGTATAAGGTAAAAGTATATACAATCATACCAAGTCCTGAAGTCAAAACGCTTAAAGGCGAAGTTACGGCCACTTACGTTTTTGACTCAGTAAGCTTTGAAGAAGACTCTATAAAAGTACTATACAAAATTACAACATCTTCAAACGATGAGTTAGAGCTTGAGATAGAGACTGAAGGAGATGAATCGACGTATAATGAAATAAAAGATTATATTACCGCCTATATTAATAACAATCTTAATAATGACATGAATGTATACCTCGAAGATATTCACTCCTCCGGAATTATTTTCATTTCTGGTACTTTACAAAATGGAAGTTCAATTGAATTAACGTATACACTCGAGAGTTAATGGTGGTGTGTGTCGTTTAAAAGTTGTCATTGATCAAATTAGTTTTAGTGATTTTGAGATGGAGTAAACATGTTACTCGTCTTTGTGGGAAGAAAATGCTAAATGCTTAAAGCAAAACAGGGAGGTGTTCAGCCAGGATTAGCTCCACCTGGGTATCTAAATGAGCTGAAAGGAAATCGAATAGCTTCAGTGGTGCTGGATCCTGCAAATAGTGAGCAGGAGAATTTGAAACAAACGGAGGGGGAGGGATTCGAACCCCCGGTAGGGAAAACCCTACATCAGTTTTCAAGACTGACGCCATCAACCACTCGGCCACCCCTCCAATCGCCGTATTATAGCAAATAGCACTGTACTTTTCAATTAATACGGGTAACACCTATGACGACTGGTGAATTCTCCGCTACTCCAAATTGGCGGGTGAGTGACCCGGCGGAAAGCACTTTTCTTGGTGAAACACAGAGCGCTTCAAAAAACACCGTATCAAGGTCTTGTATTTTATAATATTGTGACAAATCAGAAGTCCTTACTTTTCCAAAATCGAGCTCCCATTTCCCTTCACGAGAAAGCGTCGTCAGTGAGGCAGAAGTTTCACCTGTTCGGGATACTTCTCCGCGAACAATGCAAGTGTCAGAAGTTGGTACTGTTCCTGAAACTTTTGTTGATTTCGTGAGTAATGGAAGCGAGTTCGGAGTTGTAAGAGATTCAATAATTGGCGCATGACCGGTAAAGAAGTAGAGGGTATTTGCCGTAAGATTCGTCATTTTAGCCTCATGAATAAAGGTGTCTGTGGGAGAGGAATAAACTCGCACGAGTTGAGATTGCTGAATGCCGTACTGTAGCTTTGTTGGTTGTGGCGCTTCAGTCAGCCAAAAAATTGAAACAGAGGTTGCCGTCACGTTGCTGACGACACCTTTTGTGGTTAATTCGGTATACAGATACGAAGGCGTTTGCGGTGATTCTTCACGAGGTTGACTATTTTGACGGAGTCGGAAATCTTGAGAGCCAGAAAGAGGGAGAATAGTTGGATTAGGGTTTTCCGTTATTTCTGGTGTAATTTCCGGAATAATCGTCGTTGTGTTTGCTGCTTGCGAAGGAGAGACGCTTAGGTCTGATTGTGATGAAAGAATGAGTAGCCCGACAACGAGTGATACGATCATGGCAGAAATGAGTAACAGTCCATGAATTTTACTGAGAGGGTTCATTCGCTGCCTTGCTCAAATACTAATGCGCCTTCTGAAATTTCTTCTTCAGAAAATTCGATTTGCTGAGATTTCATTTTGGCAAGTTCTTTTGGATTAGAAGTGATTAGTCGGTGCTCTGCGCGGCTTGCAATAATTGAAATTCCGACGTGGTTTCTTCCCGCGAAGAAGAGCCCTTCTCCGGTTTTCGCACTCATGACAAAAGAGCGTTCTCCTGACGACAAATTAAAGGTTTTTGCAATAAGATCGACAGCAGCGGGGCTTTGCTTCAGTAGGAGGGACAAACTTGAGTTTGTGACGACTGCTTTACCATATTTTGAAGTCAAAAATTCATCAACATCCTGGCTAATTGTTGTTAATCCGAGATAATATTTTCGACCTCGTTTTGCAATTCCGTAAATAAACCGAGCAGAATCTTCAAACTGCATCATAGTCCATGCTTCGTCAACAACAAGGATTCGTGGTCGAATATCTTCTCGAACCCGAGTCCAAATGAAATCAAGCACCATATACATTGCAATTGGGCGCAAATCGTCTTGTAAGTCACGAATACTAAATACGGTAAATTTGTTCTTGATATCGATGTTGGTTTCTTGGTTAAAAACACCAGCCGCGCTTCCAAAAACAAATTTTTCAAGTCGTCCGGATAAGGCGCGTGCTTCGGGTTCAGCCATACCTTTGAGTACTTTGTACAAGTCCTCCAGGAGTGGTGGCTTGTTGTGCCATGTTTCTGGGTCGTTGTTGATGCCTTTTTCGTTGTAGGTCAGAATAAACGCACGGTCAAGAATTGATACTTCGACATTTGTCAGTTCTCCCAACAGAAGCTTGATAAATGAGTGTAGGCTCAAAACTTTATCGCGGAGTACATTTCTGACGCCGTCTTTTGAAGACTTCAGAAATTCAAAGGGGTTAATTTTTGCTCCTTCGTCTTGCGTGAAGGTAATGTAATCGCCGTCAACCGCTTTCGCAAGTTTTTCATATTCATTTTCGGGGTCGATAATCATCACCTGCACTCCTGTTAAAAGGTAACGGAGGGCCTCTAATTTGACGAAATAGCTCTTTCCTGCACCAGAGGTGGCAAATACCACCTCATTTAAGTTTGGCATGCTAAATCGGTCAAAAATAACCATACTATTGTTGTGCATATTGACACCGTAGAGAATCCCTCTGTCCATGGTCAAATCTGAAGTGACAAAGGGGAACGTCATGGCAATTGATGTCGTGTCCATGTTTCTAACGCGATAGATTCTGTCAATCGCTAGAGGAAGCGTTGTTTCTATTCCCTCATCCATTTTGAGTGTTAACGGAACAGCAGATAATCCGACCGCTTTGAGCGTTGAAACAACATTTTTTGAAATCGTCTCAAGTTCTTCAACCGAATCCGCATTGAGACGGATATACATACCCATGTTGAAAAATTTTTCTTTTCCTGAGGCAACATTATCCATAAGTTCCTGCGCATCCTGGTAAGCAACTTTACTTTTTGGATCGAGTACGATTCCTTTTTCATACTGCGTTGAGAGAGTCGCTTCCAGTTCTGCGATCTTCTTTTTGAGTTTGTCGATAACTTCGTCTGAATCAACAATATAATAAAAGGTACTAATCGCAAGGGATGTTTCGAAGTTAACCAAAGGAGAAAGCCACGTGGAACGGACGACACGAGGAAAGTCGGTAATCATGAGTATTCGATAGTAGCGCTTGTTAATCTGTACATGATTAAAATCCACTTCGTAGTATTGTGGCGCAAGGAGGTCTTGTAGAGTATATTCAGGTACATCGGGAGATTTCTGAGAATCAGCTTGAACCGTTAACTCTGTATTGAGTTGCTGTTCCTTCTCTTTCTTCTTGTCTTTGTTAAAAAAATTAAGCAATTTCATGGTTATACATAAATTTGAGGTAAGTTCTCAAGCTCAATTGCTGAGTCAGGATTGTAAATAGAATACAAGTATTTCACGATTTCTGCAGTTGACATCTGTTCTCCGTCAAGGCCCATTCCTTTAAGCATTTTTATGATGTGATACTTTTTAGGGTAGAGATAATTTGCAGCAACCTCAAGTAATTTAGTTTTGACTTCAGTTGTGGTATGACGATCAATCGAAGAAGCTGAACGATAGGGAATGACAATCATGAAGCGCTTGTCGAGAATTTCTTTGTTGGTGATGAGATTTCTAATAAACTGTTTGTAGATTGAAAATTGTCGTTTCAGTCCGGGGCTTAAATCGGGTGTATCCATTTCGTCCAAAAAGTCAGCGTACTTACTGATGTTAATCTTTTTGGTTTCAATAAGAATCTGAAGTTGGAAATCGAGTGAGTTTACCAATTGTCCAAATGATGCAATCTTTGCGTCTTGTTCATCTTCAGAGAGTAAGTCAAAGTTTACAGACGAAGTTTTTATAATCAAGTTAACCGTTCCGTTCCTTGTAATCATCATATCGTTGATGACGTCAACAACCTCAAGCATATCTTGTGTTGCGTATTTAATTGCTGCTTGTGCCGGTCCGACTGCCATTATGAAGTAGGTGATAAGTTAATCAACGGGTAGGTTGTTCCAGAAAACTCAATTTTTACTTTCGGAAAAGTGGCTGCTTCGGGTGACTGGAACTCAATTTCATAGTTACCGTTGGCAAAGCTTTGGTTAAAGTAGATGATTCCATCTTTATTACTGCGTAATGCGGAAACCACTGTCTGAGTTGTATCTTTACAGTACGCTACGACTCCTTCCAGCGGTAATGCGTCTTCGGAAAGTTTGAACGCAATAGTGTTTGGTATTGCAGGAAGGGAAACTCCGGGTTCTGCATAATCAACTGCCGCGGTTGGCGTTAAAGAGATGACGGTAGGCAACTGGGGAGCGGGTATATCTTGAATGGTCGTAACATTAAGTGGTTGTGGAGTTGTTGTGACACTTGAAGGGTCTTGCAATGCCTTCTTGTACTCATCATGTGTCATGAGATAGATTGCAAGGTAGTGAGGGAGTTTTTGTGGTCGTGTCGAATGAAAATGTTCGTAATCTACAAGGGAAGCATCTTTTTTCCAAACTCTTCTCAGAACAATGTTGTTTGCCCGAGCAAATGAGGTAAGCCAATCTTCCATGGTTCTTCGGTTGTATGAGCCCAACCCAAGGGTGATACCAACAAGGAGTATCGGAGGAATCGTAAGCCACGCAAAAAATGAAGGAAAAATGCCAGCGCGATTGAGTTGAAACAACAGGAATGAGAAGCCACCCGCGACCGCAACGTAGATAAATTGCTTGAGTGTCAGCCCTGCAAAGAGCTTAAACTCATAATCCATGATATTTTGTGGAATCGCATGTTCATACATGATACGCTAGTGTAACAAAAAACTTGGAAAACTTCGAGAGATGATAACAGAATTACAACTTCTTCGCGAAATTAAACAGCAATTTGGATGGCCAGTTGATACTTTACGATACGCAATTCCCAGTAAAAGCCGATATGTTTATAACACGCAGAAGCAATTACAGACACTTGACCCGCTGAATGCAAAACGTGTGAAGGAATCGTTGCGGAAGCTCGCCTTTGCGCAGAAATGGTTACGCCTGCTCACGGTGTTACCGTGGATACAAGGGATCTTGGTTACAGGATCTGTTGCAGCTCTCAATGCGAAAGAAAATGATGATATTGATATTTGGCTATTGGTTACTGAAAAACGGCTCTGGCTGACAAGATCGTTTGATATCTTACTGTATGGGCTGCTGGGATTACGAAGGTTTGCCGGTGACTCTGAGGCCTCTCCGAAAATGAGAAATAAATTTTGCTTTAATTACTACATGTCTGTTTCAGCGTTAGCGCTACCCGAAAAATCACCCTCGTTCGCGATGCAGTTTGTTGACGCAATCCCTCTTTGGTTTCGTGAGAATGGAGTATACGCCGAATTGGTGAGGCAAAATAAGTGGGTTGCGACATTTTTTCCCAGCTGGTATGCGCATGTTAAACGCTGGGTATATGACATTCCGTTTCATATCAAAAGAGATGGTATTGTCGTGGGAAAGATACTTAACTTTTTTGAATACGGAATAGGATGTCTTATGCTTTCTAAGGCAAAAAAGCAACTCATTCTCTCAAAGAAAGAAGTTTATTCTGCAACATTTACAACATGGGGTACTCCTCGTATACTATCACGATATGATTACGAAACTTTCGCCAAAGGCAGTCAAGAAAAGTAATAAACAGTTTACTCATGAGTTTGAGATTGTTCTTGTGGCGGAACACATGCAGTATGCGCAGAATGTTGCGAGCCTGTTTCGCATCGCGGATGCTTTGAAGGCTCGCAAAATCTATCTCACGGGCGAATCGCATCACCCACCGTTTGGAAAGGATTTGCAGAAAGTGTCACGGGGTAAAGAGCGTGTCGTTGCGTGGGAGTATTCGATAGGGGTAGTTCCCGTGCTCGAGAAACTCAAAAAAGAAGGATATACCATTATAGCCATTGAACAGTGCGAAGAGTCTCACTTATTTACTGAGGTGAGGTATCCGAAAAAACTAGCCTTGCTTGTGGGAAGTGAAATGTTCGGGATGTCAAAGAAGGCACTTTCCCTCTGTGATCGGGCAGTAATCATCCCAATGTACGGGAACGGGGGTTCAATTAATGTGCACGTTGCGTTGGCCGTGGTCGCGTTTTACGCAGTAAGCCAGAGGAAAGCCTTGAAGCAAAGCGAAGCGAATTAAACCTATCCTGTATTGATAATTTTCAAAAAGGCTTCGCTGGGAATACGCACTTTCCCTGTCATTCGCATCTCCTTTTTGTTTTTTTGTTGGTTGTTTCTCAATTTCATTTTTCGGGTAATATCACCACCATACAATTTTGCGGTGACATCTTTTTTATATGCACCGATATCTTCACGAGCAATTACTTTTCCTCCGATCATTGCCTGTAAAGGAATTGAGAAGATGTGTGGAGGAATAGATTTCTTTAAGGTTTCCAGCATACTGATTGACCGATCTCGAGCTCGTTCAGGAATTTCCAAGAACGAAAGTGGCGCTACGATATCGTGGTTGACATAAATATCGACCTTGACGAGTTCAGTTCTTTTGTAGGTAAACTGCCCATATTGAAGTGATGCATATCCATGGCTCGCACTTTTCATTAGGGAGAAAAAGCCCTTCAGCAGTTCGGCATAGGGCATATCAATTTCGAGAGTGACATAATTCAAATTGCTCACCTGGGAGGTAAATGTATCTTTCGTATTCATAATGACTCCTCGATGCTCCATAATGAGGTCGTAAATTGATGAAATGTGATCACTTGGCGTTAATATTTCTGCTTTAATGAAAGGTTCTTCCAATAACGTAATGCTTGGAAGTGGTGGAAGATCGAAGGCAGACTTGACCTCAATTTTTTCTCCTGTTTGCAGCGTTGCATGATACTCGACGCTGGGGACAGTGACCACTGTTGCGACTTCAAACTCCCGTTGCAATCGTTCTTTCGTAATTTCAAGGTGGAGGAGACCAAGGAATCCAACCCGGTAGCCTTGTCCGAGGAGTGGTGAATAATCTTCTTGTACATTTAGTGAGGCATCGTTGAGTGATAATTTCGAGATACTTTCCTTAAGTTGAAGATAATCCTCTTTGAATTCCGGAAAGAGTGATGCGAAAACCTTTGGAGTTGGTTTATCAAAACCTGGAATGGGTGCGTCATTTTTCTTGAGAGAAATCGTATCGCCAATTCGCACCTGTTTTACATCCTTAATTCCAGTCGCAATGTATCCAACCATTCCTTCATGAAGTGTCGGGGTTTCAACCATCTTTGGAGAAAAAGTTCCGACGCTTTTTGCAGAGAACGTTGTTTGTGTATTGAGCAGCGTATAGGTTTCACCTTTTGCAATGTTTCCAGAGAATACACGGATTGCTGCAATAATACCTTTGTGTTCGTCAAAAATTGAATCAAAAACTAACGCTTGTGTTGCCGATTTTGTATGAGTTTTAGGAGGGGGAACAAACTGCACGACAGCATCAAGAAGTTCAGTAACTCCTTGTCCGGTTTTGCCTGAAGCAAGTATTATTTTTTCACGAGGAAAGCCAAGAATTTGCTGAATTTCCTCAATCCTTTCTTCAATAAGATGTTCTCCAATGTCAACTTTATTGAGGATAGGAATTATTTCTAGATCTGCTTCCAGCGCAAGTAACATGTTTGAAATGGTTTGTGCCTGTACGCCTTGCGTGACATCGATGAGCAGTAACGCACCTTCACAAGCTTTCATCGAGCGGGATACTTCATAGGTAAAGTCTATGTGTCCTGGTGTATCAATCAGGTTAAGTAGGTGATGTTTCCACTGCATGGATGCAGGTTGTAATTTGATGGTAATGCCCCTTTCTTGTTCAATTTCCAAAACATCAGTCAGGCGATCTTGCTGTTCAAGTTGCCGTTTGTGATGGGTAGAAGTTAACTCAAGAATTCTATCGGTTAAAGTCGTTTTACCATGATCAATATGCGCAATAATACAGAAGTTTCGAATATTATCCAAAGATGTCATGTGCGAATTATGCCATAAATCGAGTGCTAAAGCTATAAAAGTTTAGCGAGTAAAGGAGTGAAAAGCTAATTTGTTTCTGCGAAATCGAGCGTGAGTGTGGAAGGGGCCGCGATTGTCGTTGCAGGTTGCAGAATCAAGGAGACATCTGAAGCGGATGATGGCGGAAACACCAAATCAAGAGATTGAATCGTACCATCTGTGGAGACGAGTGCGGTTTCCTGTCCAGCATACACTAGGGTAATGGAAACAAAGTTTCCCGTTAAGGAATATGAAGGGGTGACACGGATTTTTTTGTATTCAAAAGACGTATTTTTGACAGTTGTTACGGTGAATGAGTATCGAGTCGCTAATAAGGGGGTAAGGGAAAGCGTGAGGGTTGCATTTCCTGAAAGTGATGTATCTCCAGAGATTGAAAATTCTTGCACAATGGGAACAGCGCTGGTGTTGGCGGGGAAGTACTGGAGTTGTTGCTCTTTTGTACTTACTCCGAGCACCGGGGAGTCATTTTCAGCAGTTGTTGCTTTTTGCTGAGGAGTAAGCGCCGAAACGCCATAAAAGGTCACGCCGACAATGGCAACCGCAAAAACGGTGAGGAATACATCTCCAAGTAATCGGAGGACGTTAGGAGAGTTTTCGTTTCGAGCCATAAAGGTAGCTTATCATATTTGAAATATGCGTATCCAAAAAACTGAACACTTGATAGGTATACACTATTGCAAAGATTCCTGCAATAAGGGGAAGTGCTACAGGGATGCCTGTGTCGACATAATCTTTGACGACTAATATCACCGCTAGCCAAATAAAGGTTCCCCACGCAAAAAGTTTTGG
The DNA here is from genome assembly GCA_030583685.1 of Candidatus Dojkabacteria bacterium. GTDB lineage: Bacteria > Patescibacteriota > Dojkabacteria. Next base: position 634,762 of record CP129470.1, read on the forward strand.
ATACATGGCGTGTCCATCTTCAAGCCAACCGGTTAAATCGTGATGAATAACCTTGACCAAGATGCGTGGGTGTCGAACAAGATCGTTAAAGAGGAGTGTTTTAACAAGAACGCCAGTCCCGATTAAGACGAGCAACGCTACAAAAATACTGTCAGCAATGAAGGTGACATGTTGAACCTGTTCTGCAGTTGCAAGTGTGATTGAAGTGATAAACTCGGTTTTACTTGAAAAGGAGAAGGTAACGCCTGAAACTATAAGTGCAATCCAAACGCCAAGTAATTTCGAAAAAAGAAGTATGACTGCAGCGAATACAGAAGTCTCGACATATCGCTTGAGAAATTCACTCATGTAACAGTATATCGTACCTATAGATTATATGCTACACTCGTGTATGAAATCAGCGTGGAAGGTGATTATTGTTCTCTTAATCTTGTTGGTTACCTTTGGTCTTCCGGTTCTCCTTCAACATGTTATTGAACCTGAGCCCGTTTCGCGTAGTCAAATGACTCCAACCGTTACAGACATTGAACAGGATATACGATTTCTCTCGGTCCCTCCTATATTAGTTCCTCCCGAAGCAACGTTTCTGTACAAAGTATTAGCGGAATCTTTGTCTAACAATGCAATTTCTATTGAAATACTTTCAAAACCTGAGTGGATGACCTGGGATGCAGAATCACGACAACTCTCGGGGACAGTCCCGAAGATTGGCGGTATTTTTTCTGTTTCACTCCGCGCAACGTCAACCTCAGGGGATGTTGCGGAGCAAAACTTCACGGTAACGATTGACGCGCAAGGAGAAGTAAAGGGAACAAAATCAATTGGTTTGTGGAAGGACCCATTCCATCCTAATTTCGTTGACCAAGAACAACAGGTGCTTCTCCCCGGAAATTTTGAGAATGAGACACCGACTCCTCAGGGATTGGTGCAGCCGCCCGCAGTACTCGGAGAAAAAACTGATGCACAGGCAACGAATTTTGTATCCAAACAGGTGGAGCAATACATACTAATTGGGTTAGTAGCAGTTTTGATTGTCGTTATCGGCTCGATTGTCCGCAGATTAATTACGCTCTCTCGAAGTAATAGGAGCAAATTACCACCAGGTGTAGTAATTGAACGTGGAAGACAATGATTTCCATACTCAGAAAAATTGGCAAAGTGACGGGAGTTTTGTCGCTTATTCTTCCGGTCATCATCATGATTTTGTGGTATACATATGTTCGCGAACAAGAAGGCTTGTATTCGGCAAAAACAACTGAGAAGTTTGGCTGTGAGCCCTATGGCATGATCGTCAGTAGAGAGAAAGAGCGAATGGTTATCATGTGGGAGACGAAAGAGGAATGTTCAGGATTTCTCCTTCTTGGAACGTCATACGCAGAATTTAGTGGGCTTCCGTATAAGGTACTGTCAGAACAGGGAGAAGCACCAGCACGAAGTCATAAGGTAACGCTCCTGAAACAGGATGAAATCGCATATCGGTATGCAATCATTGTATCGGCAGGAGAATGGTATGGAATATCAGGAAGACCAATTGAACTGTAACGCATTGAGGCTAAAAAGGATCGTAAGTATGCGATTCAAACCCCCAAACCATAATGTCTTCTCCTCGTTTTGTCAGTTGCGGGAATCGCTTTATAGTTTCACCGTATTAACTTGTGGCCAGTAATACTTCGAATCCAAATCCTTCATCTTCAAACTTCCCTGATTTTAGTGCGGTCTCTAAGTTAAATAGGCGTAGAAGTAATTTTTCTGCACGCTCCGAAGAGATACTGTTTGCTTGCGCTGAGCGGAGGAGGGAGTCGATATAAAAGGGGTGTTTCCCGAGTTTTTTGGCCATGGATGCGTTATCATAGCCTTCACGTTTTGCTTGTAAGAGAACGAGTAGTAAGAGTATCGTGCTTTTGGTGAACGACATAATTTCATAGGACGACATTGTTTCAGAAAGTGATTGGAAGTATTTGTTTTGCTTTTTTTTGTTAGAAGAAAAAAAGTTCGCAAGAATCTCCCACTGGCTTGCCTTACCTTCTTGCATGGTGAGGATGTTTTTGAAAAATGCTGGTCGCTTTTGTTCAGGTTCTGAGGCTATTGCTTGTAGTTGGCGAAGCAGTGTCATGCAGCGAAGGGGAGATAATCTTTCTCTTCCTCCAAAGTCTTCAAGCATTAAGGGAAGGTATAATCGGGCAAGTTCTTCGCGTGTTGAAGTGATACCAAGGTCACGGAGGTTTTTGTCAATGAGGGATTTCAGTGTTGCATCACCAATTTTTTCTTTGACAAGAGACACCGTAGTCGGAATCTTTGTTGGTAGTTTCCCAACGGTGGAAACTACATAGATATCTTGTGAATAAGAGAGCATGAGTGAAAAAATGTCCTTTGTTACCTCTACAGAGTGGGCGACGATTATTTTGTCTGCAGAGAAAAACGTTACGGTGTTGAGTTCCTGGAGTAATTTTGCTTTTCCTGTCTCTGTATCAGCATGGAGAATTAATAGTTGTTGTTCTTTTGGTAATTTATTCTTTACATGAAACCAATGGAACAAATCTGATTCTCTGTCTCCTGTGGAAAGTATTGTAACCATGACCTATTTACCCATAACTATGACAATTGCAGTGTCTTTCGGTTTGGGAACAGAAATTGTTTCGTCGACTGTAATGTACGGTAATTTTTGGCTCGTTGCTAAATACTGGGCTGCGGTTTCTGATGAAGTGCCTCCAATGTTATACACACCAGGTTCTGGTAAGTCTTTCGGCGTTCCTCCGTTGACGAAGTTTGTATAGTAATAGCGATTGCGAAGATTGTTGTAGACCGTTAGATAATTCTCTTTGCCTTTGTTATAGACGGTAACATTTTTATCAAGCGTTACGAGACCAGGAAATGCCGCATAATCCTTTAGAAATGCTTTTACTTGCGACCAGTTGTTTCGACCTGCGGAGGGTTCAATCGTGTATAACGTGCTTTGGCCTCGAGTGATGAGTCTGCCATACCGTCCTCCTGCACTCGGATCGAGTACCAGAGAGAAGGTTGCGGGCTTACCTTTCTTCGCAAGAAGGGAAAGGCCAGCTTCAACGTCTTCTGGGGTGACACGATTCACTTTAATATGACTGGCGACGGTACTCATAATTTCAAAAATTGCTTGAGTATTCTGGAGTGTTTCTACTTTTGTTGCTTTATCGACGACCGCTTGAATGACTTTTTGTTGTCTTCTTGCTCGAGCAAAGTCTGATGCTTCACTTCCTGGGTAGGCAAAGCGAATTCTCGAGAATTGGAGCGCTCGTTCTCCATTCATTTTGTTAACCCCTTTTGGAAAAGTAACACGAATCCAGCGATGGTTAGGTGTTGGATAATCTCCGGAAAATGCAGTGTCAACTGATACTTCAATGCCACCCAATTGGTCAATAATGGTCGTAAATCCTTTTAGGTCAACCATCACATGGTAGTGAATTTTTTGTCCTGAGATCGATTCAATGAGCTGTTTCAGATATTCGATTCCTGCACCAGACTTTCGAAGTTCCCCGTATGCATAAGTGGCATTTATCTTTCCGAAACTTGGGGTTCCGGGGTAATTAACCGTAAGGTCACGAGGAAAGGAAACCATGGCGACCTCGTTTGTCTTGTGGTTATAGGAGGCGAGAATAATGGTATCGGTGTTCAAGAGTCTACTCCCTTTTTCTCGAGTGTCGATACCGACAATTAACGCATTGGTAAAGCCATTCGCGTCTGTTCTGAGTGTCGGTTCTCTTTTCATGGATTCAAAGGCGGCCGAATTGCCGTTTACGGTGAAGTTGGCCGCCTTAAAAAACGGTTGTAGAATGGCAGAACTCACCATAATGAGGTAAGGTACGAGTGCGACAATAATACCGACAGGAACAAGAAAAGCGAAAACTTTTACAATCCCAGATACAAAGAGAGATCGTTTTTTCTGATTTACAGGTGAGTCATCAGTGTCAAGCTTGGTTGGATTGACGGAGTGCTTTTTTATCGAGGTGAGCTTCATGATTGCATTCTCGCATACTTAGGGACGCAAATACAAGGAGATATTTCTGTTGTGCTCTTCGATAGTTCTTCCATATCTAATGTTCCCATCGAGCCCATGAAGATAGAACCAATAGGCACTTTCCTTTGGTTCTAGGACTGCCCGAATACTCTCAAGACCAGGATTACAAATGGGGGTCGGGGGAAGCCCAAGATGCTTGTAGGTATTGAATGCAGAGTTGCTTGCTTTATCTTGAAGCGTAATGGGCGCTTTCCAATCCTTTTTATCATACAAAAAAGTTGCGTCAACCTGAAGTAGCCAGTTGTTTTTATACCGTTTTTCGAGGATACCCGCCACCATTTGTTTTTCTTCAAAGGATTTTCCTGCTTCCTTCTCAATGATGGACGCCATGACGAGAACTTGGTATGGCGTGAATGTTTTCGAACCATCAAGTGGCGCGGTTGTGGTAGTTTTCCTGCTAAACGTACTGGTTAAGATGTCTATGATCTCTTTTGCCGTGGCGTTTTTTGCAAATTCGTAGGTGTCTGGAAAAAGGAACCCTTCCAAGCTCTTTGCTCCTTGAGTATGGGGAAGGGAAGCGATGTACTCTTTGTCTTCTGTCAAGCCAAGGAACTCTGTTTTAGAAAATTTTTTGACTTCATTATCTTTACTCATTCCAGTATCAATTCTTTCTGCAATTTCGTCCATTCTGAGTCCTTCTGGAATCGTAATTCTTACCGTAGGAATTCGAGAATTTTGCAAGAGTGGTACGACCTGTTCCAGAGTAACAGGGAGCTGAATTTCATAATATCCCGCCTGGATCTTGTTTCCAGCTTCAATCTTACGGATATAACAGAAGAAGTCAGTTGCGCTGTGAATGACGCCTTTTTTCTCTAAATCTTTCCCAATTGTGAGTGGATCTTCTCCCGGAGTAATGGTAATCATTGCGATACCTTGCTTTGTCCCCATACGTGAAATTACCGTAGGATTCCAGTAACAGCGGTACAGAGTTAACCTACTTTGCACCAAAGGATGTGAATAGGCAAGATACCCTCCGACACCAATGAGTACAAAAAGTGTGAGCATTATCATAAGAAAGGGACTCTTTTTTCTTGCTGGTTCTTTTATAATTTTTCCAGAGTAAAATGCCATACGTTATGCAGTCATGTTAAATGTTTCTGTTTGCCACTGTTCTAATATTGCAACGGCACTCAGTGAGTCCAGGTTTTTTTCCTGTTTAGGTGAGTTGATTTGAGACTTGATGCCAAGTGACGTATTGTCTTCGTTCACATACTGAATAGTCAAGTCCTTTTGTAAAAAGAGTTCAAAATTTTGTACAAAACGCTTTACCTTTTTCTGCGTTGTCTCGTAAGATGGCATTCCCACAACAATTATTTCAACTCGATAATCCGAGACTATCTTAACAAGATGAAGAAAGAGATGACGATCATTTTTGACGACGGGAAGAGGACTGATAACGGTAGACGTTGCTTCAAGTAACGCAAGCCCAACCTTCTTCGTTCCAAAATCAATTCCAAGTACCATCATAGCCTATTCTAACACTCCTTTGACTCTGAGAATGCCATTCCCGATTTTTTCTTGTTTGGTAATTTTGAACGTTCCCTTTATGTCACCTGTGTTTTTGACATGAGGGCCATTACAAAGCTCTTGAGAGAAAAGTGTGTCTCCCTCGCCTATACGATACACTTTAACGATTGAGGCATATTTTCCCTCGAATGCTGCAAATGGTACGAGTACTAATGCTTTCTCGCGTTCCATTTCAGTATAGGAGACGGGAAGAGCAGCAGCAATTTGTTCATTCACTAATTGTTCAACTGCAGAAATTTGCTCAGGAGAAAGTTTATCTGGGTTCGGAAAATCAAATCGCAACCGTTCTGGTGTAATATTACTCCCTTTTTGGTAGATATGTTCACCGATGAGCTTCCTGAGTGCTGCGAGGAGTAAGTGGGTTGTGGTGTGGTAATGCGTTGATTTCTCAGAGGTGTCTGCAAGTCCTCCAGCGAACAGTCCTTGCGTTGCCGTTCTGGATTTCTCTTGGTGGTCTTTTACTTTTAAGGCATGATTATTCCAGAATAGCGTTGTATCAACAGCAACACCAAGTGTTTGTAACTCCTCAAGAAACATTTCAGGAGGAAACCCATAGGATTCGTAGACAAAAAAGGACTCACCATTATCGTTCGTAAAGGTTTTATTTGCATAAGTATTGGCGATTTTTGAAACTTGCGAGATTCCTGTTCGTAAGGTATTTCTAAATTTCTTTTCTTCTTGCTCCATAACGGAGAGGATATGTTCTTCTTGTTCTGTTAATTGTGGGTAAATTGGTGAAAACTGAGTAATTGCAATCTTCCCTAATTCTCGCATGAAGGGTTTTTCAATACCCATTTGCATTCCGTGGCGAATGGCTCGTCTGATAATACGTCTGAGGACATATTCCTTTTCTGTTTTGCCTGGCTCCACACCGTCCATGATCATCCAAGTCGCAGTTTTGACGTGATCAATAATAACGCGGATTGATTTTTGATTGGGACGTGTTGCAAGCGCTTGTGCACCATCACCTATTGGTTTGTAAATATCTGTATCATGATAACTCTCTACTTGTTGTAGTAAAATGACAATTCTGTCGAGGCCTCCTCCAAAATCTACATTTTTTCTTGCGAGAGGAGTAAATGTTCCCTCTTTGTTTAAAAATTCCATGAAAACATTATTTCCAATCTCTATGTATTTCCCACAATCACAATTGACATGGCAGTCTTTACCACATGCGTCTTTACCCGTATCGTAAAATATTTCTGACGTAGTCCCACAAGGGCCACCTCCAGGCAATCCCCACCAGTTTTTACTTTTTCCATAGAGTTGAATTCTTTCACCTTTCCCGACTTTTGCGTCAATTCCGTACGTAGTAAATATTTTCTTGAGAATATCGATAGATTCTGTATCAAGTGCGGCATCGCTGTCTCCTTCAAAAACAGTGGCGTACAAGCGCTCTATGGGAATCTCTAATTTTTCAACGAAAAATTCGTAGGTTTGAGTGAGTGCTTGTTCTTTAAAATAATCCCCAAGCGACCAATTTCCGATCATCTCAAATGCAGTCGCATGAGAAGCATCACCAACTTCTTCAAGATCTTCAGTCCTGACACATCGCTGAACATTCACAAGTCTTGTTCCGAGTGGGTGATCTTCGCCTAAAAGAAAAGGGACAAGTGGAAACATGCCGGAGTTGACAAAGAGGAGTGTCGGGTCGTTTTCAGGAACGAGAGAGGCATTCGGAACTTCTTTGTGTCCATTGCTTTTTAAAAAGTTGAGGTATGCATTTCTGACCTCGAGATATGTCAGGTATTTCATGGGTAATTATATCACCTTTACAGTGGAAGCGCAGGAGATTCGGGTGGCAACACTTCGGTAGATTTGGTGGGTAACGTTGGTGGAGCAGGTGGTTGCTGCGCGGGTGTGGGTTGTACTGGTTTTTGATCAGGTATGCGAGACTGAGCTTGGGTAGGTGCTGGTGTCTGTGGAACCAATGGCTGCCGTTGAGGGGTTGGAGTTGACTGAGGTGCCCCTGTTTTTGGTTGAGGGGGAGTATCTGGTTGGTTTGGTGCTGCAGGTGGTTGGATCGGTTTTTGAGGTGCCGGTGGTACTGGAGGCTTGGCCATTTGATTCATTGGTTGTGGAGCCGGTGATTTTGGCTGCGTTGCTGGAGAGGTATTGTTTTGTTTCGGCCCGCTCACAAAGGAGGCTTGCGCGACAAAGTTAGCAATTGGATCGACTTTTGGCGTGTCACTTGGTTTCGTGGGTGTTTGAATATCGGGTTGCGTCTTAGGGACGGAGGGAACCTTATGGTCAAGTGGTTGCTTTGGTGGAACCGTAGGTGGCTGTGGTTTTGGTGTTTCAGGAGCAATTGGTGCGGGCACAGAAGGAACAGGTGCTGGTGTTTCTGGCGCTGGTGCAGGTTGAGGGCGCACCTCTAGGGTAGGAATATATGCTGTGGTGGTTGGTGAATTTGCTGGTTGTGTGGCAAAAGAAGTAGTTGGCGTGCGAAGTCCTGACGTTGGAGGAGGTGCAATCGGAGTAACAGGACGTTTTACTGCAGGAAAATCATTCTTTTCAGAATTCCTGTGCGCGAAGTAAAGGATAATTGGAAGTAGGGCAATTATTGCAAGTAAGATGAGCCCTGCGAGGAAAATCGTATAATAGCCCTTTTTAATAGTGAAACCGAAAAAATCAACATAGTCGTTATCCTGTGCTGAGGAGTCCACGATAGTAAAGGTGAGGGATACTTCTTTACTTTTTTCTACTGAATCCTTTGCGGTCACTGCAAGTTGATGAACACCAGGTTCTAACAAGACCGTAGGTTTGTAATTAGCCGTAAGTGTTTTACCAGAATTTGCGGAGTAGGTGAGCTGACCTGAAATATCTAACCCATCAAGTAACACTGAGACTCCCTCCTTTGTCACTTCTCCTTGTGAAGACGCGGAAACTGACATGACGAGTTGAAATTCTTCAGCGGTGACCTCAGCTTGATTGAGGGGTGAGGTGATTTGAATACTTAATTCGTCTGGTTGAGGTTCTTCGGAGGGTATTGTCGGTAAAACCGTTACTGAAGCAGTAGGAGTTGGTGTTGGTGTACTGGTTCCAGATGGTGTTGCTGTTGGAGCAGGAGTGCTGGTCGGCTTTGGTTTTGGCAATATTCGAACTAGCGCAGTATACCCACTTCCTGTCGCTGGAGGACTAAACCCATCGGTCGCAGTGACAATGAAATAGTAATCTCCTGGTGGAATAGAAGAAGTGTTAATTGAGAGCCCTCTGGTGTTGTACGAAACATTGTTATTGTAGGTGGTACGCGATGTTGAGTTAAGATTTTTCGTGTAGTAAATTCCGAAAGAAACAACTTGATGTCTATCGGTAACATCCCAACTTAGCTGAAAATTATTCCCTTGAGTTCTAGTCAATCCAACTGTTGGCGTAATAATTTGTACTCTAGGAATATCGTTATTTGGATAGTCAACGTTGATTACCCAGGTTCTCGTTATATAATGGCCATAGCCATCGTTAATTGATACGGAAAAAAGATTACTTCCTGCATGCTGACTCGTTGGTGTTCCCGTGAACTGAATCGAGTACTCAGATTCACCACCGGCACCAACAGAAGAAGTTACTGCAACTGCAGCCCATCCTGGCTTTGTAACGATGGTATGTTGCAGTGGATCTCCATCTAAATCCTTTGCACGTAAGGTAAACGAGTAGGATATTCCATAGACGAAGGAAACTGACGGTGATGACCCCCCACTTGCTGGCGGAGCCATGGGATCAGAAACAAAGGTTGGCGCTCGATTTTCTCCAACATTAACCTGGGCAGATACTGCTGCGAAAACTCGTTTAATAGTTAATTCGGTAGCGTGTCTGAGAAGACTTGAGAGAGAAATCGCTGGATTGGTAAATTCACACGTAAATACCTTTCCGCTTTTTGTGGTGATACTTGCTTTGCCGGTGTATGTGCCTTCAGAAAACTTGTAGAGGAGCGCTGGACGGCTGTTCTGATCAAGAATGATATTGGTCGGTTCATTTGCAAACTCGTAGTTAAATTCTTTTTCAACAGCGTTGTTTCTTTCGAGGGTCACTTGAGCACTTACCATTGGTTCGGAACTTTCTGCCACAATGACCAGTGGTGTTGTGACGCGATAATCGAGGAGTTTGACCGTCAGTGCCGGAGTAAACGTGCAAGACACAATTGCGGTGTTAGTTTGCAGCACATAGAGTAAGAATGTTTGTGTCGAAACACTTTTTCCGTCATTTGCGAAAAGTGATATTTCGTAAGGTTTCTCTCGATAGACGGGATCTTTCCATGTCAATATGTTGCCCTCAAGGAGTATTCCTTCTGGAGTGGTAGGATTCTTTGTACAGAATGTTGTTTCAGGGCAAGTCAGCGTATAGGTAATAAGATCTCCGTCGGCATCAGTTGCCTCAAAAGAATAGGCATATTCTTGTTTTTCGGTGGCATATTTCTCTGGCCGAGTAACAAATTGTGGGGCTTGGTTTCTTACATATTCCCCCAGGTTAAGTGTTGGAAGAATTGTTTTCTCATTCCACAGCGTCGCGCTTTCTGCATCGGAAGCACCAATTATGGTCACTTGGATAGGACGTTGTTGCTCAGTTAACGTTTCTAGCAATACACCGTTGACGGTAAAAGAAATGGTTGCTGCAGAAATCATACCCAGTTCGCAAGTTTTATCTTTTGCACAAGTTTCCGGATACAATGCGTCTTTCGTGAGTGGCGTCGTCATTGTAGCAGGGTAAACAAGAAATCCATTTTGAAACTCACTTACTCGAAGCATTCGTTGGTCTTGCAGTTGTATGCCTTTAATATCAACTTTTGTTGTGTCGAATTCTATGAATGCTGCATAATAACCCAGCGGAATTCGTTGCGGCGCACTGGTTGACACTTTTACTGAAAACGGTGCTCCTTTCGCAATATTTGCAGAACTTTCTGTTTCAACAAGAAACGTTGCTTCGTTTTGTTGAAGCGGTTTTGCAAAGGCCTGGTTAATCAGTGTTGAGAGATTGGTAAACCCAACAATTGCAGTGGGAAGAACCAAAAGCATGAAAAGGGATGCAAGAGTCAAAGTTTGGCGCAGTCTTTGTTGTTTCACGTTATCGTTTCAAAGTTAAATTGTTAATTTGTGATTGAATTTGTTCAAGTTCGTTTCTGGTGACTGCCCCTCGATCCTCATATTGTAGGAATTCTCGGCGTAAGGTTTCTTCCCAGATGCCATAGTCAAAGAGAGGCCAGCTTTTCATACCTGGGGCCATTTCTATGATTGCGCCAATGTACGGTGCATCTTGCTGCTCTGACGCCATGGATTTAATTGGATAGGGATTCCCGATAATCCTTAGCTCTGTTTGTTTTGCATAAATTCTGCGAAGTTGTTCTGGTTCGCCGAGCCATTTTAAAAATTTCCAAGCCTCCTCTGGATTTTTAGATTTTTTAGAAACAACGTCAACCCAATAAGAGGCATAATACTGAGGTACACCAGGATTTGCTCCAGGAAGTACAGGGATTGGTAAGGCCTCAAAACGGAGAGAGGAGTTCATGCCTACTAAGTCTATAACACGCCAGCTTGGCGCAATCATCATAGCAAGTCGACCACTTGCGAACGCTTGCAGATCGTCTTCCATTCTCGACGACCATGCGCCTACGCGGGAAAACTCAAAGAATCTGTTGACCGCTGCAACGCCGCCATCAGTTGCAAATGTTGCCGATACTGCACCATTCGTTTGGTTAATCGTAACAATCGGAACAGACGCTTGCGTCAACATTGCGAGTAATATTTCTGGTGAGCTTCGAACATTGGAGAAGCTTCCCATATTGATACCGGCAACTTTAATTGTGCCGTTTGTGTTTTTTTCAGAAAGTTGCAACGCTGTTTGCAGGGTGACATCCCAATCGCGTGTTGCTGTTCGGGGATCGGTAATTTCGGCCTTGTCAAATAAATCTTTATTGTAGAGTAAAACCAAACCATCAATAATTTGCGGTGAGGCAAATACCTGATTGTTCGATGAAGTAATTGCATCTGCAATGGCAGGATAATAGAGATCTCGTGCTTGCACCCCGGTCATGACCGTATTAGGAGCAGGTGCCAACTGCGGAAGCAATTTCGCTACCCACGCCTGATGGACACGAACAATATCTACCGTCCCGCTATTTAAGCGTTCTTCCATATCAACCTGGTGGACACCTTGATAAGCAAGGTTTGGCGAGTTTTTAAAGGTTGCTTTTGTATAGATTATTTTAACGTGAGGATTATTATTCTGATATTCCTGAATCAAAGGTTCGTAAATCGAAGCATCGTCCCATAAACCGATATAGTTCAACTCAACTGATCCTCCTGAACTGCCTGATTTGTTGTATTGTTGGTAAACAAAGAATGCGATGACAGCTACAATAGTGACAATACCTATGATAAGGAGGGCAAGCAACGGTCCTCGTTTGTTATTCATTAAATTCTGTCAGCAATAACAATTAATCTTTTTGTTCCAATGCCGAGTGGCCAACAGGTAAGCAGTATTGCTCGTTCTTTCTCTGTCGAATCGGTCATAAAACCGAGGTCTTGAGCTTCAATAATTTTTTTGCTCGAAACAACATACCGAAGCTCTTTGCCATCTCGCTCTATGGTCATTGTATCACCAATCGAAACAGCATCAAGACGTGAAAAGACAATTTGGGGACTACTTCTTCCCGCGAAAAAACCAGTCACGCCGCTGTGACCGTAAATAACGGTTAATCCATTGTCTCCAGGGACTGCAGTTCCCTTGAGATGGGCAACACCGTACTTGAGCGCTTCGTCATATATTTCTGGATTACTCCCCGGTATATTGGCAGCTAAGTTAATTCTCATAATATTTGCACGAGGAATACTCAGTTTCATGGATTTCTTGTAGCCAGTATCGATGACGAGTGAATGGTTCTGTGCAACGACAGCTTCAAACCAATCAGATCCTGGATCAATGTATTTGGTTGTTCCGAGTCTTTCTATAAACTCTTGCGTTACGGGCATAAACATCGCACTCGTTGAAGAAAGGGGAAGTCCGGCAAGCATTGACCATCCCAAGGGTATTATTTGACTTAGGATAAGCACGAGTCCACCGATAAGAAGAAGTCTGGGAAAGAGTGAATACGAAGTAGTTTTCTTTTTCGTTCTTTTTACAACTGCCGATTGTTGGGAGTTCTGCTTAGCACCTTGTTGTCTGGTATCAATTTTTGGTAAAATCGGGAGCATTACTTAGTATAAAGAAAGTAGTAAACTATGTCAAAATCGGGAAAAAATTATTATGACGTTCTCGGAGTTCCCAAAACTGCGAGTGTCGAAGAAATAAAACGTGCGTATCGTAAGCTTGCTGCGAAGTTTCATCCAGATCGCAACAAAGAAAAGGATGCGGAAGAGAAATTCAAAGAAGTTGGTGAAGCATACGAAATTCTTTCAAATCCACAGAAACGACAAATGTACGATCAATACGGGGAAGCCGGTGTGCAAGGCGGATTTGGTGGTGGTCAGGGTTCACCGATGGGTGGTGACTGGTCTCAGTATTCACAAGTGTTTGATATGGGGGATATGGGTGACCTATTTGGAGGCTTATTTGGAGATTTTTTTGGAAGGCAATCAGGTGGTGGGCGACGTGCAAGAAGGACTGATCAGTCTGAGCCAGGTGAAGATAGAGAATTAACCATTAAAATTCCCTTTGAAACAGCAAACCAAGGTGGCGAAGTAACCATTGAATACGAGCGGTATGGTACCTGTAAAGGATGTAAAGGAACCGGAAGTACAACGCAAAAGACAACGGATTGTTCTCGCTGTCAAGGAAGTGGTATGGTGCAGTTTCAGCAGGCAACGCTATTGGGAAGTTTTATGTATCAATCACCGTGTCCAACCTGTCAAGGAACCGGTAAAACAGTATCTGACCCCTGTTCTCAGTGCAAAACGACAGGTCGCGTAACAGAGAAGGTTCATTTGGACATCAAGATTCCGCAAGGGTCGTATGATGGTTTAACACTTCGTTTTAGAGGCGGAGGAAATGTTGGAAAGACCAATGGTCCGAGCGGTGATTTATTCTTGACAATGTCCGTTGCAGATTTTCATACCTACCGTCGCGACAGAGAAACACTCTTTGGAGAACTTCAACTTCATCCTGCACAGGCAACGTTGGGAGCAAGGCTTGATATTACAACGCCGTATGGCACGCAACGCATTACAGTTCCAGCTGGAACACAACCGGGAGAAGTCATTACGGTCAAAGGCGCCGGTGCCTACAAATTAGGAAGCAACTCAAAAGGTGAACTGAAGTTGTCAGTCAAAGTACTCATCCCTAAGAAGTTGTCGCGAGAAGAGCGGAAAAAGTGGGAAGCAATGGTGGAGTAAAAAACTTAAAGCAGTTAATGCAAGAAAAGCTTTAAAGAGAAAAAATTTGAAGGTGTTTGGAGAAATTGACCTTGCATGGCAAATGGGAAAATGATATAATATGTGGTATGGGTTCAATTTCAGAACCAACAGTTCAAGTTTCTCTAGATTATGATCCAACGTTAGCGCCGGAAATTTCACAAGGATTTGTTGATGCAGTATTGCGATCGACTTCACCTGTAGTGATGCTTCAGTTGCTTAACAAGCTTGGGGCGCGCATCGCAAGAATGAACGTGACGGAAGGATCAAAAGTTCTTTACAACATAACTGAAGGAGTTAGTCGGACTCCTTCGAATACTCCATTCGAATCGCTTAAGGATCAGTCTTCCTGTGACTTAGTTGGTCTCGCTTTGAAGCCTGGTGTGTATAGAACCGCTGGTGGACAGAAACTGACATGTATTGGTTCTGAACTGATGTTTGGTATTAGTATTATTGCTTCTGAACAAGGAGTGAATGAAGCTCTCTTTTTGCCCCCAATATTAAAACTTGAAATGGTACTTAAGGAATATGTTCGAAACAGTCAAGGAAATAAATTAACTCGATAGAAAAATATGCCTGAACCAGAAATAAGAACTATGCCCTATGATTCTCAGCTTACTGTAGCTCGTAATCTCCTTAGTCATGCGTTAACAGGTAACTCAAGAGGTGCAGGCAACTACATAGGCTATATGAGTGAAATGGGGAAGTATGTTGCACTATATTTGGTTGGCAATAACAATACAGAGACTGCAAGGCAGGTAGCCTTGACTGCTTTACGAAATAAAGTGAGTGAGTTACGGCAAGAAGGTCAAGAACTTAACAGATTTGCGTTAGGAATGTTGAGTCAAAGGGCAACAGACCGTACAACAAGTGATATTTTCACTTATTGGTTTGTTCAGGGGGCTGCTGCTAGTGGTGGAGGAAAAGAGGTGAGAGAGTCAATGAAGGGGATTATCTTTGATCTTCATCAAGAAGTTTTTGAGAGGTAGTCTCCCAACCCTCCTTTGTGATATAATTCCCCAGTAACTAACATCACGCCTTTTTCTCATGAGTAATGAGCTCATTACTGCCGTCAATCAAATTTGCGCGGAACGTGGCATTGACCCAGCAGTTATTTTTACCGCCTTACAAACCGCAATGGCCGACGCCTATCAAAAGGAAAACGGCGAAGACGCACGCGTAAAAGTCGAGATCGACAAACTTTCCGGACAGTTCCATATGTATGTGGTCAAGGAAGTTGTCAAAACAGTAACAGATGAAAAAAATCAACTTTCTCTCGCAGACGCTAAGAAGTATTCTAAGGAAGTAAAAGTTGGAGACGAACTCGAGCTTGAAATTCCTGTTGGCTCGCTTGGAAGAATTGCTGCACAGGTTGCAAAGTACACCGTTATGAGCAAGATTAGGGATGCAGAGCGTGAAGCAATGGTCGAATTCTACTCACAAAGACTTGGCGAAATTGTTACCGGTAAAGTACAAGGTGTTCGAGCAGATTTGATTCTTGTAGAATTAGAAAAGGGTGTTGGTGAAATGCCAGAAAACGAGCAAATCAAGGCAGAATTTTACGAAATTGGAAAACGATATCGCTTCTTGGTCAAGGAACTTATTAATGAGGAAAATAACCGACATGTCATCTTATCTCGAAGTGATGAAGGCTTTGTCCGTGCGTTATTTGCCATGGAAGTTCCAGAAATTGCCAATGAACAAGTCGAGATTAAAGGAATTGCACGATTTGCAGGAATGCGATCGAAGGTTGCCGTCGCGTCAAACCAAGACGGTCTTGACCCACAAGGTGCGTGTATCGGACAACGAGGAATGCGAATTAATGCAATTATGAACGAACTCGGTGAAGAAAAGGTCGACATTGTGAAATGGGACCTTGATATTGTTGAATATATTAAAAATGCGCTATCACCAGCAAATGTACTTGACGTGAAGTATAACCATACTCGCCAAGAAGCGGTGGTTGTTGTTGCAGAAGATCAACTTTCATTAGCAATTGGACGGGAAGGAACAAACGTTCGACTTGCTTCGATTTTGACAGGTGTTGAGATTAGTGTTGTGCAAGAGGGAACTTCTGAGGAAGTGGTCGAAGCCGAGAAACCGGTGAAGAAAAAAAGAGTAGTAACGAAGAAGAAATAATTTTTGGTTTATAACGAAATGGCAGACAATACGACAAAACTCATCAGAAATCCGATCGTTGTCGTGTTGGGTCACGTCGATCACGGAAAAACATCATTATTGGACGCGATTCGTAATACGTCGGTGCAAACAGGTGAACCAGGGGGAATCACGCAGAATATCTATTTGTCTAATGTTGAGTGGAAAAATGAAACCATTACTTTTGTTGATACTCCAGGTCACGAAGTGTTCAGTTTGATGCGTATTAATGGCGGAAAAGTTGCCGATATCGCTTTCTTAATTGTTGCAGCTGACGAAGGGGTAAAACCTCAAACGCTGGAATCAATCGACATTATTCAATCAAATCACATGAAGTTTATCGTCGTGATTACAAAATGCGACAAAGAAGGTGCGAATCCAGAAAAAATCAAGACAGAATTAGTCACACGTGGTGTGTATCTTGAAGGGTATGGGGGAGATGTTCCCTTTGTCGAAGTTTCGGCAATTACAAAGCAGGGGATTGATTCGTTACTCGACCTGGTTTTGTTGTACGCTGATGTCGAGAATCTTCTGACAGAAGATCAAGAGCGAGTCAAGTTAATCAATACATTTGGCGAAAGTAGCGAGAAAGTAAAGGTCCATGGCGTCGTCCTCGATAGTTCTGTTGACAAGGCTATGGGAAGGCAGGCATTTTGTGTTCTTCGTATGGGGTCCTTGAAGAAAGGTGATAGTTTATTGTTTGGGCCAAAGGTTGAGAGAGTTGGGCTTCTTTTTGATGCAAACAAAAAACCGATAACCGAAGTCACTCCAGGAATGGCCTTTATTGTGACCGGATTGTCTGAATTACCCATGACTGGTGTTGATATTGTTGATACAGAATCTGAGGAAGTGAAGAATATTATTGAAAAGCAGTACTCACTCCCCGTTGTCGGGCAAGAACAGGAAGAAAAATCGACGCAGGATTTGATAGATGATTTATTCGCGGACGAGCACGAAGTCATTATTCCAATTATTCTTAAAACGGATGTCAATGCCTCGTTGTTTTCAATTTTGCCAACATTCGAGAAATTTAATACCGATAAAGTGATGATTAAAGTCATCTCGAGCGGAGTTGGGGCATTGTCTATGAGTGACGTTGAAACCGCGAAAACCTTCAACGCCTTGCTTATCGGTTTTCGCGTCAAAGCAAACAACGAGGTGATCGAATTTGCAAAGCAACAGGGTGTCAAGCTCTCTACTTTTGATATTGTGTATCATCTCTACGATTTGATTCAGGAATACACTAAAAAGGCTCAGGATGGTGGTGAGATTCAAGAAGTTGTGTTGGGAACGGGTCGTGTCAAGAAGGTATTTGTTCTCTCCGATGGAGAAGTTGTTGCTGGAACCGTTATTACCGATGGAGAAGCACGACGAAGTGCTCTCGCTCGAGTTCTCAGGGAAGGTGAAATTATTGGTGATTATCCTATTCAATCACTGAAAATCCTCAAAGAAGAGAAGAATGTGGTCAAGAAAGGTTCAGAATGTGGAATCAATCTCGGAAAAGGCATAGCACTACAAGAGGAAGATACGATCACGTTTGTGGTGAAGAAATCTGAATAAACTTTTGCTCTGACAACCCATTATTTCTTGATTTATCAAGAAGAGTGTCCTATAATACTGCATGGCAAATGAGGTGAACGCTTTGGCAGGAACAATCGCAAATGCAAAACGGCTTTTGCTGGTGGTTCATGAATACCTGCCTTTGCCACTTGCGTTGTGGATGAACTCTCTCGTTTCTCTTCTCAAAACACAAGATAAAGAGGTAACCGTTTTAGTTGCCCAGGAGATGAAAGGTTGGGCGCAACGAGTTGATGAACTCTATCCCGTTGATATGGTGGTATCGCTCGATCAGTTACGGCAAATCATTTCAATTCCAGTATCACACCAAGGTTCAGAAATTGGTGATGTCTCGTACCTTGTCGCGGAAGGGAACCTCGAGATTACCGTTGTACCGGTGAAAGAAACCCTTGAGACGGATAAAATTACCACAAGGACTGAAGGAAAAATCTACGATGTCGTGGTTGGCGTTGGTGTATCTGCACGCCATCAGCTCCTACAGGTATTGCAAACTAATCAGGCGTCACTTTCTTCTGCAACAGGAATTTTTGTGGGTACGTTTGCGGTGGCTGGGGCATTGCAAGAAGTGTTACCATTTCTTGCAAAGGTCGAAACAATTGAGAAAGAAAGCGATTCATTTTTGAGAAAAGTACTTGAACAGATAACCGAGGGCAAAACATTGCTCTCGTCTCAGCGTGAGCTTGTTACTCTATTTATACAAAGTATTGGCCTTTCGCAACAGCAGTTCGACTACATCGACCGAGCTGGCTATGAATATCTTGCGAAAATTTCAGCGGGCGACATGGACTCAGGGAGAATGTCGTCGTTGTATGGTGGCGATTTTGCGAAGCAAAATCGCATACTCCAACAAATTCTGAGCGGAGCTCAGCAGTCAGATAACGGCGAGGTTTTGTTATTCACTGTAAGAGCAACGCAGTTAGCACAGCTTCAAGTGACGGTTCAAGATGCAATTATCGCCCTGTATTATTTACCAAAGTATCCCCAAGTAAAACAAGTAGCTGTCGTGTTAGAAGAAAATCTCCAAACGCATCATGTGTATGTAACCGGAACTGAGGACAAAATTCAACAAGTTGCGATGAAATTTGGCTTTTCAAAGACTCAGAAAATTTCAGGTGGCATAATTACTGGCCAAAGCTTCGAAAAAGTATGTCAAGATGTCTCTCGTGTACTAGGACATGAATTCCTGGTGTATCAAGAACCGCAGGTTCAAACAGTGCCACAAAAACCGGTAAGAGTTATGTCTCAGACTGTATCTGCTCAAACTGCGGTTCCGATTGAAATTCAAGATAGTCCAACAATTCCTGTCGCAGAAAAACCAGAGCCGCACCAAGAACCAATTGTACAACCATCACTTGATGAAGTCTTGGCGAATACGGTTCTTCCTCCAGAGGAAGATGCAGAAATCGATAGTGGAGAAGATTGGGATGCAACAGCTCCACAAACGGTTGCACCTTCATCACAAGAATCAAGACATCAATCAGGTTTTGTTCCTATTTCGGAAGCAGTTGCCCAAGTTGCGCAAGAAGTTGTTCCGCCTGAAAAGGCGCCTGTTGCACCTGTTGTAAGGACCTCGTCAGGTGTGGATTTTGCTGCAATCGCAAAGAAAATGCGAGAGAGTATTACATAGAAAGCGTAAGTATATCACACCTCGCTTTATAGCTCTTGCATACGCAAGTTTCCTATGTTACAATTACTTCACTGCACCTCATCCACAGATGAAGCAAACAGATAAAATTGTTTAATTTGCCACAATGGCGTTAGTAAAAGACGAAAAAGCAGCTGTTATCAAAAAGTTTGGTCTCTCAGCAACTGATACTGGCTCACCAGAAGTGCAAATTGCTTTATTGACGGTACGTATTCAACGCTTGTCAGAGCACTTTACCAAGCATAATAAAGATCACCACTCACGACGTGGTTTTATTAAGCTTGTTAAATTGCGACAAAGATTGCTTGCGTATCTCAAGAATGAGGATGAAGCACGCTATACGAAATTGATCGAATTACTCGGTCTTCGTAAATAATAACAGAGTAACTGTCCTGTATTGTGCGTTCACGCATCAACATTGCGTTACCTGTTCTGGCGTAGTAGTATCTGAGAGGTATATAAAGTGTATTGTATTAGTCGATGAATAGATTTTCATTCGAATTTTCTGGCTCCACCATGACGTGGGAGTACAAGAGGTTTGCGCACCTGTGTAATAGCGCAGTATTTGGAACATGGGGCAACTCAGCGGTTAACGTGACTGTGTTACGAGGTCCCGCACAGGAGAACGCCAATTTCTTTCCGTTACAGGTTGAGTATCTTGAAAAATACTATGCCTCAGGGAAAGTGATGTCTTCTCCGTATGTCAAACGTGAAGGATTTCCTTCAGAGTCCGCAATTTTACGAGGCAGAATTATTGATCGTGCAATTCGTCCTCGATTCCCTAAGGAATTGGTTGATCAAGTGCAGGTCTTTGCTACTGTTCTTTCGTATGATGTAGACAATGATCCGCTTATTCTCGCTTTTAACACTGCAGTTGCAGCACTCATGGCTTCAGATATTCCATTTGAAGGAAAGCTTGCTGGAATTCGCATGGGACTGTCTCAAGATGGACTCCCCATTGCCGTATCGCGAGATGTGACGTCATTAAAAGTGACGGCAAATAACGAAAATCATCCCATGAATATGGTACTCGGCTTGGACCCGAACGGAGTTGTCATGTTCGACGCAGAGATGACTGAGGTTCCTGAAGCAACGGTTAAAGAAGCTATCGCAAGAGCAAAAGATCTCTCACAAACTATGTGGAATGCGCAAGAATCTTTTGTCAAAGAACACGGTATCGAAAAGAAAGAAGGAACAATGTTGCATATTCCGGCAGAATTGGTTGAGAAATTAGAATCTGTGTATGGAAATGACATCAACGCAGCCATTAGCGACAAAAGCAAGGAAGTGAGAAAAGGAAAAATTGATGAAATTGCGACCAAAGTAAAAGAAGAGCATAAAGAGGATGAATCTGTACTTGCATACCAAGTTGATGGTGCTCTCGAAAAAGTGATGAAAAAATATATTCGCAAGTCTGTTCTGGAAGCAAATCAGCGAATTGATGGACGGAATTTTGATGAAATCAGAACGCTCGGTGCCGAGACAAGTATACTGCCAAAAACTCACGGATCAGCAGTATTCAAACGAGGAGATACTCATTCTTTGACCATCGTGACACTTGCCTCTCCGGCAAAACAACAGAGTTTGGAAGACATGACAGGTGAAGATGTCGCTACTTATTTGCATGAATATAGTGCACCTCCTTACGCTTATGGCGAAACCGGACGAATGGCATATAAACCAGGACGTCGGGAAATTGGTCACGGAGCACTAGCAGAGAAAGCACTTATTCCGGTCATTCCTTCGCAGGAAGCATTTCCCTATATGATTCGTGTGGTGAGCGAGATTATGTCATCTGCAGGGTCAACTTCAATGGCTTCAACTTGTGGAAGCACCCTCGCCTTGATGGATGCAGGAGTTCCGATTAAAGCACCTGTCGCAGGAATCTCTGTTGGTGTTATCGCAAACGACGACTTCTCTTCATATCATCTGTTGACTGATATTGAAGAAATTGAAGACTTTTACGGAGAAATGGACTTTAAGGTCGCTGGAACTGAGGCAGGTATTACGGCAATTCAAATGGATGAAAAGAGAATGTTCATTCCCTATGAGGTCATAAATGAAGCAATCGACGCAGGGAAGCTTGCAAGAACAACAATATTGAAAGTAATTACCGATGCAATTGCCGCTCCACGAGAGAGAATGTCCGAATATGCACCACAAATTGAGAGAATTACGATTGATCCAGAAAAAATTGGAAAGCTCATCGGTCCAGGTGGAAAAATGATTAAAGAAATTACCAGACTATCTGGTATGGACTTAAACATTAAAGATGATGGAACTGTCGAAATCTTCGGCGCACCTGCGGAAGCACGAGCAAAGGCAAGAGAAATGATTGATGCCTTATTTGAGGAGTTTAAGACTGGCGAAATCTACGAAGGTATGGTGCTAGAAACGAGACCTTTCGGCGCAATCGTCAAAATCTCCCGAGGTGATCTTGAAGGCAAAGGTCTAATCCATGTTTCTGAGCTTGCGGATGGGTTTGTCAAGAACCCTGAAGATGTCGTGAAAGCAGGACAGCGTGTTCGAGTAAAAGTTGTCGGTCTCGATGACATGGGACGATTGAAATTGTCACTTAAGCAAGTACCGAAGGAGTAAATTTTGAAGCAATTGAAGCGAGGGTAACGCTATAACGCATCAAAGCGAGACTAACGCTGGTAAAGTGGTATTGAAATATTCCTTTTTACTTCAACGCTGTATAACCGTACCGTTTCAATTCTGCTTTAAAGTTGTAACTTTCTTGTGAAAATGTTAAAACTATACCATTATGGCTGATATCTCCTATCTCGAATCACAATCAGAGACGTACTCAGATATTACGGAACTTCTCGAAAAGCTTGAAGCAAGTCACGTACCCACAGAGTTGAAAGAAGAAGGTAAAAAAATGATTGTGCGTGTGTACCGAATGGCAAAAAAGGGAAGCTACTCTTCAGAATTTGAAAATGTTTCTCGTTATGTTGATTGGGTATTAAGTATTCCCTGGGAAGTGTATTCAACTGATTCCCTTGATTTGGCCCGAATTCGCGAGGAGTTAGACAAATACCATTTTGGCCTCGACAAGGTGAAGGAAAGAATACTCGCCTATATGGCAGTGATGAAGTTGAAGCAAGACAGGCAGGTAACAGGTGGAGAAACGAGTGAAGTGAAAGGTATGACAACGACGTATCTGCGGCCCCCTGTGCTTTGTTTTGTCGGGTTGCAGGGGTTGGGTAAAACAACGATTGCAAAGTCGATTGCAAATTCGCTCGGAAGAAAATATGTGCGTATTTCTCTCGCAGCTTTTGGAAGCATTGCGCAATTGCGTGGCTCAGCCCGGTCAAACCCCGATGCAGAACCAGGGTTGATTATCCAAGCAATTCGCCAAGCAGGAACGCTCAATCCCGTCATTGTGTTAGATGAGATTGATAAAGCGAGTGGTATTGAGTCCTTGCGAAATGACATTATGGCTGCATTACTAGAAATTCTTGATCCTGCGCAGAACGAATCGTTTGTCGATCGATTTATTAATTACCCCGTTGATTTATCGAAGTGCTTCTTTATAACGACAGCGAACACCTTAGGAACGCTCTCAGCAGCATTACTTGATCGTTTGGAAATTATTCGCTTCACCAGTTACTCTGACGATGAGAAAATTACCATTGCGAAGTCGTATGTGATGCCTCGTGTTATTGCAGAAACAGGATTGACAGAAAATCAACTGCAAATCGCTGATGAAGCTTGGCCGCTGATTGTTCGTCCGATGGGGTATGATGCAGGAATTCGTCAGTTGGAGCGAACGATGAATAACTTGGCTCGCCGTGTCGCGTATCAGTTAATTACAGGAGAAACGACTTTTGTTCGCGTTACCCCTGAAAACGTGAAGCGTTATTTACCTGAAGATCTTGGGGTAATGGGATAAGGGTAACGCTTATCGCGATTGAAGCAGTTAAAGCTGATAGAAGAAACAAAGTGTTGAAAAGAATAAATTTCTAGGACTGCCCAACTATAGTTAAAAATTACTAAAAAATTATGAAAAATGAAAATAAAAAAACAGGACTGCGGGTAATTCCGTTGTCTGGAGCCGAAACAGTTGGCTTAAACTGTTATGTTATTGAATACAATGACGATATCTTTGTTGTTGACTACGGGGTGACTTTTCCAGCAGGAGAATCATACGGAGTTGATTATATTTTGCCGCCACTTCAGTGGTTGCAGGAAAACAAAAAACGCATCAAAGCGATTATTGTGACTCACTCACACCTTGATCATATCGGGGGTATTCCTTTTGTGATTGACAAACTTGGGTATCCTCCTGTCTACGGAAGTCCTTTCTCAATGGAATTTCTGAAAGAAAAATTGACCGAAGTGAAAAAGGAAAAGCAGACAAAATTATTTGTAGCAAACGAAAGTGACGTCTTGACCTTTGGTGAGGTCAAAATTTCGTTTATTCATGTCACGCACAGTATTCCACAGTCGTATGCAATTTGTTTTGAAACGCCTGAAGGACGAGTTGTGTATACCGGTGATTATAAACTTGATCCAAAACCAATCAATCAGAAGCCAACGGATATGAAGAAGATTGAAGACCTCGGCAAGAAGGGGGTACTCGTAGCACTTGTCGACTCAACAAACGCATTTGAGCCAGGTAAATCACTCTCGGAAACCGAGATTCTTGAAGAATTAATTGAAGTCATTAAAAACGCACAGGGTCGAGTCATTATTGCTGCGTTTTCATCCTTGGTAAATCGTTTAGGAGGAGTTATTGAAGCAGCAAAGCGATTGAACAAAAAGATTTTTGTCACGGGACGCAGTTTGGAAAGTAACCTGAAGATTGCCATGAGAATTGGCTATATTCACCCACAATCAGGTGTTTTTGTAACGCATAAGCAACTGAACAATATACCCGACAATCAATTAATCATTTTGACGACAGGAAGCCAAGGTGAACCGATGGCGGCATTAACGCGTATTGCGACTAATCGTCATAAACTTTTGACCATCAAGAAAACAGATACGGTCATTATGTCCTCCAGTATTATCCCAAATAACGTTTTGGAAGTGCAGAACCTTATGGATGCCATTGCGCGTCGCGGTGCTCGAATTATTAACAACAAAATTATGAACGTTCATGTCAGTGGACATCCAAATCAGGAAGATTGTATAACGATGGCAAAAGCCCTCAATGCGAAATATACCATTCCTGTGCACGGGTTTGCTTCATTTACCAGTCAACTGCGGTATGTGTACAAACAAGCAGGATTACCAGAAGCTTCGGTATTTGTACCGGTTGAAGGAGGGGTTTTCTTCTTCGATAAAGGGACTATAATTCAGGAGCAGAAACTTGACGTTGAAGAAGTCTTAGTGTTTGGTAAGAAAATTCTCTCACCAACAGAACCGTTACTTGCAGATAGAAAGGTGATGGCATCTGAAGGGATTTGTCATGTCTCGGTTGCCAGAAGTGAGAAGAAACCACCAGAGTTTGCTGTTTCACTCCGCGGTTTTGTGACCGCAGAAGAGGTGGAGGAGATGAAGACGGAGATTAGAAATCGTTTGATTGCGCAAGTGTCAAAAATAAAAGACGAAAAAACGATGAAAAAGCAAATCTATACCACACTCGGGTCATTCTTCCATAATAAGTTACGAAGGTATCCGATTATTGCTGTTGAGCTTGTTTCAAATTATTAACGAGAAATGAATCAGAGCCTTACCTCAAACATCTGGAAATATGCGGTATTATTGATTACCAATAAACGAGTTTGGGTATCAATAATTGCAGTTTATTACTTGACGATACCTGGTGTTAACGAGCTAGGGATTTCATATATTATTCTTGCAGGGAATGTAGCGGGAGTGCTTTTCGAGATTCCGAGTGGCTACTTGGCAGACCAAATTGGACACAAAAAGACCCTTGTTTTGTCTCGTATTTTTGCGGTGATTTCTTCAATTTTCTATCTTATGGCTTGGGATTTATGGACACTGATAGCAGGAAGTGTTTTTCTAAGCTTATCGGTAGCGTTTATGAGTGGTACGGGAAATGCGTTTATGTTAGATACCCTGAAAAATCTTGGAAGAGAACATGAGTATGCCAAAATCATGGGCAAAATTAAATCAATAGGCTTTTCACTTCCCCTTTTGATTAGCATGTTTGTCCCATTTCTTGCTGAAATAAGCATAAAGGCTCCATTTGTAGCCGGAATTGTAATGGATGTAATTGGATTGGTAGTATCGCTCCTGTTTATTGCGCCAAAAGTGATAAAAGCAAAAGTTGAAGACAATGCATTTCGCGATTTACTAAGAATAGTAAAACAAGGAATCAGCATCGGTTTTGTTAAATATTCAGTATATTTGGGTGTTCTTGGTGGATTAATTTTTGCGATTGGAAATTATCGTGGTCCATATCAAGCTTCTCTTGGAATCCCGATTATCTATTTTGGTTTATTCTTTGGGTTGGGAAGAGGGTTTGCATCAATTCTCTTGTGGTTTAGTGGGAAGATACAAAAAAGATTTACGATGAAACAGTTCTTTTTTTGGCAAACCATTTTGTACGGTTTGATTTTTCTTGTACTTGGAACAGGAATTAACCCGTGGGTCCTTGTGATTCTTTTTGCCTTTCAGAACGGCCTCAAATGGGGACTAACCGAAATTGAAGATTCATACTTTATTGATCTTATCAAGGATGTTCCTAATAAGGCGACACTGTTATCCTTTGGTTCTCAAATTCAACAGATAATTGGAGGTATTGCGGCATTACTGGTAGGGTGGATTATTGTATCGTTTGGATATCAGCAAGGCTTTCTGTTTTTCGGTATCATTTTCTCGGTAATTATGCTCGCCATGTATTGGATAACATTTTCGCGAACGACCATAAAAAAGAATCGATAAAAAGAAAGACGGGCTCATTCTTTCCATACGATTGTGCTATACTGTGCTATGAAGCTATTCTCCCTTTTCGGAGGGGCACAATCGGCAAAGAAAACCTCCAAATATCTGATATCTCTTGATATTGGTACAGAGGTTATGAAAGGTCTCTTGTTTTCAATGTCGAATCTTGGGGTAGATATTTGGGCGACCAATCAAGTAACGCAACAAACTCACGCAATGCGAAGTGGTGTTATTCTTAACAGCGATACGGTTCTCGAGAATGCCCGATTATGTGTACAAAAGCTGGTCTCAAAATTGGAACCACAGGAAGTACCGACCAAAATGGTACTTGGAATGGCCGGTGAACTGGTCAATGGTATTTCAATTCGTGTATCGTACGATCGCGGTCGCGATGCAGGGAGAAAAATATCTGAAAGCGAGGCAAATACCGTTGTTGAAAATGTTATCAGTGATATTCTTACCAAAGGTAGGGATGAATTAGCAAAAAGGCTTGATACCACAGAGGACAATGTTGAAGTATTACAAATTACCGTAACAGGAATGTTTGCAGATGGTGTCAAAATCGAATCGATGATTGGTTCTTCTCCTGAAGAAGTCGTGCTTCATTTGTATGCATCGTTTGCGCCAAAAACATATATCAATACGTTACGAGAACTTTCAGATGAACTTGGATTGGAAATTGCGTCGATAGTCACGCAGCCCTTTGCTGTTTCTCGATCGTTTGCAGGAAGTTGGGACTCTCAATTTTCGGGAATTTTTATTGATATTGGAGGAGGGACAACAGATGTCGCTCTCGTGCAAAATGGCGATACGATTCAAACACAGATGTATGCGTTTGGAGGCCGTGCATTTACCAAGAAAATTGCGCAATCAATGGATGTGAGTTATACAGTAGCGGAAGGCAGAAAAATTAAGTATGCAACAGGCGAATTACCACAAGATTTGCGTGATGAAGTCAGACGACTCATTGCGCCAGATGTACAATTGTGGCTTGATGCGTTGGTTGTTGCAATGGAAGAGTTTGAAAATGTTGAGGAATTCCCTCCGCAATTCTTCTTGTGTGGAGGTGGAGCAATGCTTCCAGACTTGAAAGAAGCAATACTTTCTTATCCGTGGCACAAACACCTTCCGTTCAAACGATTGCCAAAAGTTATGCTGGTAACACCTGATAAACTTGATAAGGTATATGACAAAAGCGGGTTACTCATTCATCCGTATGATGTGACACCAACGTCATTAGCAAAATTTTATTGGGATGTCCTTCGGCTGCCCAATCTTAATTATTTAGGAACCTATTAACCATGATTGATGCAGTACCAGAAAAAAAAATTGTCAAAATAAATGCCACTATCGATGACGATATCAACTTAATTCTTGATGCCATTATCAAAGTCGAGGCGGCCTATGTTATGTTGGTTTTACCTGAGGGTAATGACCTCGCAAATAGTCCGATTGGGTTGAAGGCACTACGAAAGAAAACACTAGAAAAAGGAAAGAGAATGGTTCTCGTTGTGCCGAAAGGAAGTGGCTATGAATTGGCGAAAAAGGCAGGATTCATCGCCTCTGTTTCTCAAGATGCGGTGACGGGGGATGTTTGGCAGACGGTGAATGAACAGTACGATGAGTATAAACAGTCTCAAGCGGGAATGAATTCGAAAAAAGAACAAACCCGACAGTTAGAGAAACCTGAAGTTGAGTATATTGCCCCTGTTGCAAAAGCAAATCTCCCGGTACCAGAAATTATACGAGGTGGAGCAACTCAAACCTCACCAGAAGAAGGCGAGAGCGAGGTTGCGGAGGGTGAGTCCGAGAAAAAAAAGATGGTTGAGCCGCCAAAAATAAAAGAATCTGAAGAACCCAAGAAAGATACTAAACAAGAACCTTCGGAAAGAGAGAAAATGGCAGCTCAAAATGTAACGGGTATGGATTTCTCAAAATTCGTTAAAAGTAGTCCGAAATCATTCTGGGGTAAGCCGAAGGCTGCGCCAATGTCCGCAAATACGATAGTCGCTCCAAACGAGGTTAATACCTTCCATCCAGATATCGTTCCGAAGAAAGTTGGTGCGACGCTGGGTAAAGTGGGTAAAAAAGGAATGTCCGGTGTCGCAAAAATTATTCTTTTTGGCCTTATTGCCTGTCTCCTGTTGGGTGGTGGGGTGTTTGCTGCATGGTATGCGTATTTCCCAAAAATTCGAATAGAGTTGCAGCTGCAATCAACAATGATGTCTGTTAGTGAACAAGTTCTTGCAACTTCGGCAGTAACGGGGTTTGATGTTAATCGTAAAGAGGTTCAACTAACGAAAGAACGGGTAGAGAAGAACGCAACGCAGTCATTTACTGCGACTGAAAAGAGTGCTGACGGAACAAAAGCAACGGGAACGATTACCGTGAGTAGCTCAGGACCAGTAACGATTCAAGCAGGAACTTTGGTGACAATTAAGACAAAGAAGTTTTCTGTAACAACACAGACTGTTGCTAACGGAGCGTCAAATTTAGTTCCTGTTACTGCTTCTGATTTCGGTACTGACTATAATCTTGAGGCGTGTGCACTTCCTTCAGAATGTGACATTGATGTCGCAAAATCTGGCATTGAGCCCATTGGAAACTCCGCGTTTACCGGTGGTACCAAGCGAGAATTTACCGTAGTTGGGCAGAAAGATGTTGATGCCGCAACAAAAGAGTTACAAACGGAGCTGGGAAAGCAAGGCGAGGCAGATCTCATGTATATGAATATGGATAAGGGCTATGAATTTATTCCTGAATCGGTAAAAACAGAAGTTAAAGACAAAGTTGCGGTTTCTCCTGCTGTTGGCAAAGAGGTAAAAGAAGCTGAAGAGGATCCAAATATTTCCATGACAACGGTCACTACCGCACTGTATTATCACCGAGAATCATTGGAAATTATGGCGGAACGACTTCTGCTTGATAAATACAAGATTGAGAAAAACCTTTCGTTGGAAGCTGCTGCACTGACACAGATTAACAAAAATGAACTCAAGGTTACGGTTGAGAAAATTACTGTTGATAAAGATGAAAAAGTTACCATTACTTTTTCTGCAACTGGGCTGGTTACCTCACGGGTGGACGTAGATAAGATTCGTAACGATGTTGCAGGGAAGAAATGGCCAGAAATGTTGGAATATCTTTCTAAGCTTCCCGCGTTGGCCCGTGCTCCTGAGGTATTGTCGTTTCCCACATGGCTTCCTGAGTATGCCCGTTATGTACCTGGCGAGGTGAGCCGTGTTGATGTGCGCGTTCGGGTGGTTCCCCCTGAGCCGACAACAACTCCAGAAGCTGAGTAGCTTCTAAGAGGAGCTGGCGATTTTTCGCCACGTCTTCGTTCTCAGCGAAAAATCGCCCTTCCCACCACAACGCATCAAGTACCTGAAGGAGCTCGAAATAGAACTTTTTTCTTACTGATATAGAATTTGATGTCATACGTAGTATTGCCCGATTCTCTTAGGGAAATGTAAGAATTGTGTAAGAAATATAGAACGACATGTCATAGTGTGATGACATCATATTTCATACATTCGACGTATGAACAATAAAGAAATCGGAGCACGTATTCGTCGTGAGCGTATAAAAAAGGGCTGGTCACAGCAACAACTTGCTAAACGTGTGGGAGTGACGTGGGAAATGATTAGCAGGTATGAGCGTGGGGTTTCTTCGCCACTAAAACAACTTTTTCCCATTGCAGAAGCATTAGAATTAAACCCAAATACATTATTTGGAGTGAAAACAGATTTGGGTAACTTTGCCGATGGCAGTGCCGAGTACTTGTCGACTAGATTTATCCCAATTCTTTCTGTCATTCCTGTCTCCTCATTTGATTTAGTACAGATGTTGCAAACAACTGACGCGGGAATGCGATTGTTCGACGATGGCCAGCAGATTGAGAAATTTGGCATTAAACTCGGTCCTGACTCGAAAATTCGCGTTGCGTCCGCTCTCCTTCTTCCAAAAGGAACGTTAATTTGTACTCTTTCGCTTGCCAATCTTTCTGAAAAATCGTTAGTATTAGTGACACGCCAAGGGTTGATTACCGTTGAACAGTATAATCCACGAGATATGAAAACCTCCGTATTAGCAAGGGTACTGGAATGGGTAGTCAAATTTGACGACTAATCGGGGAGAGAGCTTACGACAGTGACAGATGCATCAACTTTTTGGCAATCGTCCTGCTTGAATATTACAAGAGGAAGGAGTATAATAACTATGGGACAGAGCTCGCATACGCCCGCGTACAGTCGTGAAAGTAGGGAACTGGTCGATCGTATAGGAGAGGTTATGGCTTTTGAGGATTATCTTACGACAATTTTAGCAATTCCTTTTGAACGTATTAGGTCGAAACTGCAAACTGTTTTAGAATTACGTCAATTGTTTCCAGGCTATAGACCTGACGATGCTTGGTATCAGGGATCATTGGATGGATTACATGAGTTAAAACGAATGACCTTAGCACAAGGGTTGTTTAAGATTGGTTTTGTCCGCAACAAAATTGCGAAAAGATACATTAAACCTGCCAAGGATGCGAAGAAAGAGATGATTGTAATGCTGCTATCTCAAAGGAATGCACCAAAAAAGTTGTTCGAAAGGGATGGGGAATATCAAGGGTTACATGAACTCCTCTGCCGTAATGGGAAACCCTCAATGTTTAAGATGGCTAAAATTCTTTCTGTTGTTGCTCCGACTTTGGCAGGGGTGATTCCCCGTGAAGTCATCACCAAAGCGATAGATACGATGCACCATACACTGTATGGTGATGCTCTTCATCAATCAGTTATCGCAACTCGTGAAAAAGTGAAGGAATGTTCGGATGTCACCGCTGTTATCTATTGGCTTGCACTGAAAATAGCAGTAAAATTACAAAAGCAAAATGACTCGGCAGTACCCTGAAGAAGCATTATCAATACGTGAAACAATTGATGTTGGTATTGGAATTAAGGATTTACCTAAAGTATTAGGGGATTTCACTGGTAACTTAGAAGTGACACTACCAGGGCAGTTATTAAAACACTTTGTCTCAGAACAATTTAAGGTGCATGTCTTGGCGAAATTCGAATTAGTCAAGGGAATACAAGAATTGTCCGCACTCTTTCCCGGCCTCGGAAATAATATAGAAAGAGAAACGTGGTTACGGAGATTGTTACCTGAAGATGAATGCAAAAGTCTTCAAGAGGCTATTTGTAACGGATATTCAACGAATAATTTGTATCGTGCATTTATTGTTGGTAAAACACTTATTCAGTATGCAGATTTTGTTCTTGAAGAGTTCATGGTTCTGTTTGGAAAAAGGGAACTCCCTCCTGATTTTCCGCAAGGAAGAAAGGGTGAACTTCAAATATTCAAGGAATTATGTAGCCAACGTCGACGAGGAGAGGAAGAAGAAAAGTTTTCGCAACAAGTCTTTGCGATTATGAAGGATGGAATGTTCTATTTTAATACTATTGACCCGACAAACAGAGAATTTGTTCTGAGAAAATGGAAAAAAATCCTCATTGCTTATGCGAATAAAGCCTACGAAGGAAGACGAGACGGAAACGACTTACTTTTAGCAAAAACGCAGCAAGAAGTAATTAATAATCTCTCTCCTGGTGCAGTGTATGTGTATGCAGCAGTCATGTTATGGAAGTATCCGTTACAGTATGATGACCAGCAACCAGTACGGAATCCCTATTCGTGGATTGAAGAGGCAAGTAAGGTAGGGAATTAACCCGCTGTATTAATACGCCTTGACACACTTTCAAAACTCCTATACAATCCCCTTTATCATGACACAGCCAGTGGTCAAAACTCAGCCCCAGGATTCCCTGTTGGTTGCGGTTGCACGGTCGTTGTCTTCTCTTATTTCCCCCATGCGTTGGGCAAAGTATCACCTTAGCCTTTCACTCTTTGTCCTTTTTATTAAGACATCGGGGGGATAACTTTTATCAAACATAAAAAGAAAGTTAAACCCCCGAAAGGGGGTTTTTTAGTTAATAAACATAAAAATGAAAACATACCTGGTCCCAGTCCATGTGGACCCAGTAAAACCAATGAATCCGAGTCACTTGAGACATATATTGTATGTGGACTTTCTTTATAGGCAATTTAAGGCTCTTGGTCATGACGTGGTGTATTTATACAATAGGTTGTGTTTTGATGTATCAAACCAGGTTATTAAGCTCGCAAAGTTTTTAGAATCTAGGAAAAGTAAAGTAGAAACCTCACTAGATATTGGGTTGCAGTACATTCAAATGACCTCAGAGAGATTTGAGATTGATGCTGATACCCTCTATGAAGAACGCGCACAACAACAAACACACTTACATGGATATCCATATTATTCTATTCTGTTAGAGGATTGGAAGCGTGAGCATGAACTCTTAGACGTATTTGACCCAGGCTTTAGGTCTCCACGACGAATCAGGTTGACAGTACAAGAGGTGAGTACTGTTTTGAACGATCTTGGAGTGATATTTGACGCACGAAGAATTGATGGGAACATTTATCTCGATTTGACTCCAGAAGGATTGCCAATGAGGAAGATTATTGGGGTGAATGAATATAGTTATAACTATTTGTTTATTGTTCTCAGGGAGCTGTTCGAGTACGTAAAGAAAGGAGATGAAGTATATTTTGTTTTTGATCCTGACTTGAGTTTAGACTATGAGTTGCTGAAGAGAGTCTTGAAAAAATACGGATGTCACGTATTCAACCTAACAACCTCTCGGATTTCATTAGGTGGAAAAATACAATCAGCACGTAAAGGTGGATGGCAGGGATATACAACTAAAGATATTTTACATAGGTATACGCCCCGATTTTCTAGTAATAGCATAGGTCTAGCGATAAGACATTATCTTCTTGCAAAAAATGCAGTACATAAGCAATTTGATTTTTCTTATGATGAATTTGAAAAATCGTTTGAGTTTGCACAAGCAGTTGAGAAGAAGTATGGCAGTCTTTCTTTTTCAGAGCTGATTGAAAAAGTCTATTCTCCAAATAGCGATTATTCTCCACCTTTGACGCGTAGTTTTAATATTTGGAGCACAAAAATTGAGAAAAATAAATCAAACGAGACAAAAAGATGAAGGTGTCAAATCTGTATCTCAATCAAGCGAAATTACAAGAGTACTATATGAGTCGAGTACAAGCAGCAGAATATGTTCCCGGAGAAGAGAGCAAAAATGCGATTGTAGTAATTTTATTTGAGTATACTTTTGAAGAGTATGCACACGCATTGTTTAAATTGCATGAATCATTATTGGATGAAGAAAAAACAGTATGGCTTCAAAATTTTACGGAAACTCATTTTCTTTTAGGGAATCCGCGTACTGTTTGTCAGAAAGATCCTGAAGACTTTGTTTATATTTCTGACGCGATTGCAGTTTCTCGACTTCTGCCAAGTAAGGTCGCAAAAGGGTACGTCTCCCGATGTCCTCGGTATTCACCAATCAAATCAAGAGTCATGCAATACGCTGCCATTTCTCAGAAGGAATCAGAAAGACTTGAAGTGGTATTGTGTCGTTCAGATATTCCCGAAGAAATAGTGCTTATTGATTTATCTCATGTTGTCAATGAATACTTGATTAATAACCCTCTCGAGATTGGAAAAGTGGTTAGTATTAAGTTCTTATCTGAACGAGAACAAGGTGAGGATGTGGTTTCATGGGACAGAACTCGAGTTGTATTCAATGCAGATGTAAAAGAATATGAATTAAGAGCATATATACGTGAATTCTAATACAAAAAAATTCATAGTCCTGCTTGGCGGTGACGGAGCAGGGAAAACGTCGGTAATCAAAAATTTGGGGCTGGATTGTTGTAGTGTCATTTCGTATTCTGAAACTCCGGTTTCCAATCGAATAGAATCTATGTGTGAAATTGAAAAGATTGTTCGCAAGGACCTCCTCCCTCAATTTTCTACCATGTCTCCGCAGTTTAGAGTTGCAGTCTACAACTTATTTGTTGCCTATATGGCCGAGTCAATTTCTCATGAAATATGTCGAAACAATGTCATTTGCGACTCATATTATTACAAGTTCATGGCAAAGGAAATTTTATCAGGTGTCGATGCGAACCAGTTGCAGATTTGGAAAACACTCCAAAGGCCAGATGCCGTTGTGTATTTAGATGCTGATCCACGTCTTGCTTACAGAAGGATAAAAAAAACTCGTGCTATTCAAAGTAATGAAAAATTCGTAGACGATCGAGAGGAAGAAGGATTTATTCGGTTACAAAAACGATTAAAAGAACAAATGATTGAGATTATTCGAAAATCCAATATCCCCCTCAGTCTCGTGGACGCGAACAAACCATTGAAGGATGTTTGTCTGCAAGTTCAAAATAATATTATTGAAATCTTAAAATGAATTTGGGGTTAAAAGACAAAAAAATTGTTGTTACCGGTGGTGCGAGTGGGATAGGAAAGGCAATCGCACTCGATCTCTGTAGAGAAGGAGCTTTCCCTATAATTATTGATCGTGATGAGTCTGCACTTTTACGTCTTAGGAAGGAGATAGGTGATGCAAGGATAAAAACATTTGTCTGTGATTTGTCTGATTGTTTAGAAACAAAACAGGTAATTTCACAGATTAATAAAATATTCGGAGATGAAATCTATGGCTTGGTTAACAATGCTGGAGTAAACGACGGGGTTAGTCTTTTGGACGGAATTTCCGCATTTCAGGCTTCATTACAAAGAAACTTGATTCACTATTTTCAAATGACCAGTGGGTTGATGGAAAGTATCAAAAAAAATCAAGGGTCAATACTCAATATCTCTTCAAAAGTTGCTGAAACGGGGCAAGGAGGAACATCAGGATATGCTGCTGCAAAAGGAGCAATTAATGCGTTAACAAGAGAGTGGGCACTTGAGCTTGCGCAGTATGGAGTAGATGTAAATTGTATCGTTCCCGCTGAAGTGATAACACCTCAATATGAAAAGTGGATAAAAAACGAATCTGATTCTCGAAAAGTTCGGAACATACTTCGTAAGATTAACCTGGGAAAGCGTCTTACCAGACCAGAAGAAGTAGCAGATTTCGCAATATTCTTGCTGTCACAAAGAAACACACACACAACGGGGCAGTTAGTCTTTGTGGATGGTGGATATACGCACTTAGATGATTCAACGTCAGTATGAAAGAGAAGTTTATGACAAAAATCAGAAAGTTTGCAAAAGAGTGCATGGGAAAAGTTCCAGCGCACGGTTATGACCATGCTTTCCGAGTCGGAATAATGGCCCGGAATATTGCACGAAAGGAAAGCTTAAAAAAATTATACCTGTATGAAATCGCAGGTCTTCTGCATGATATTGGGTTGGATTTTCCCGACAGGTCAAAACACGGGGAGATTGGAGCAAAGAAAGCTTACAGCTTCTTGAGACAAGAGACGGATTTGTCTATCACAGAATTATCTGAAATTACGTATGCGATTTCTTATCACAACCGGAAGCTATCAGCACCAAAGCATTCTCTTATACTTGATGTTCTTGCAGACGCTGATACGTTAGATTTATTGGGGGCAATAGGGATTTGGAGAGGAATCCAATCTCGTGCAGATGCTAATCTCCCTTCTCCGAGACAAGTAGCAGCTGCGATGAATCGATTTGAAGAGTATAACAAGAGCCGGAAAGATAAACGCGAAAACAACACGCATAGTATTGCTGAACAAATTAATTTTCAGATTCAATCTGCCAAGATAATTACAACAAGTACGGGTAAAAAGATGGCAGAACCTTTACTTGCAACAATGAGGCATTTCCGATACATGATTGTCGAAGAGTTAACCCAATCTAAGTAGCATTATGAACGAATTTCTTGATTCACACATCCCTTTGTGGAAGTATAAGAAGAAAGATTACTTCTTTGAAAAGTATCTTTTGAGAATTGGAAACGCCGAAAAGCTCTTTTGTGGTGGAGTTTTAGTTCAGGTACGACAAGGTAGGAATGAAACAGTTTACAGAAACTTATATACGGTATTTTTGACAGAATATGGTGAAATATAAAGAAAATATGACTTCACAGGGCGGAATTGGCATAATTCCGGAGCAAGTGCTTTTGGCGCTTTTGGAGTATTCTCTTAATAGAAGTGTATTGACTAATAAGGCAGGTCTGATGGTTAAGATGAGTTATGGGAATGAGAGGGTATTTGCTGGTCGATATGGATTGCTTGCTGAGTGTCCTTTTGATACAAGATTCCCAGTGGGTTCTATCTCAAAGGTTAAGGTGTTAGGAGAAATTCTTAGCCTCGTATCAGAAGGCAAAGTAGTGCTAAACGAGCAGATTAAGGCCTACTTACCATGGTTAGCTGACTCAGCTGTTGGACAAAAACAAATTTTCACAATTTTTAACCATAGTACTGGACTATCAAGAGATGGTCTCTGGGGGAATGGTATAACACCAGAATATCCATCTGAAGTTGAGTTGAGGGCATATGTACGGGAATGCTCACTTGTTGAGGACATTGTGTGGAAGTATTCAAACATCGGCTTCGAGATAGCTCGTATGATTATTGAAAGTGTAACAGGGCGAGTGTATCCAAACTCTTTGTCAAGGAAAAACGATTTGCAAGTCTCTTTGTATGGTTTTGCTGATGAGGGAAGTTTGATTGCAGTACCTCATGAAGATCCCAAAGCTATGACTGCTTCTATTGGGCAATACATGTCTCTCGATGAAATTATTACGCTTTACCAATCTACAGTGCAGAAATATTCGAAGTTCATCTTTGATGAGCAATATCGAGTCGAACGTGCACCAGAACCTGTTTGGTTACTTGGTGTTTCTGAATGGCAAGATGTAAAGGAGGAGGTATATCATGGTCACCAAGGAAATGGATATGGATACTCTGTAAAAGTCGCAGTGACGCAGAGCTTAGAACACAGTGTCGTGATTTTCAGTAATGTCATAAAGTACCCAGTGCATGAGATTTCAAACAAGCTTCTGCGAATCGCTAAACTGCTTTCTGCTACAAAACTAAAGAGCGCAGTAGGCTGGAAGGTGACGAAATTTCAGAATCGTACCTTAGCTCTCCTTGTTGCATATAACAGTGAGAGTGCGTTCTTCTTTCGTGAGGGAAATCATACTTTTTACGATTGGGTGATGCAGGCGGATGGGGATATTACCACTGGAGCTCTCATAAATAGAGGAGGAACTAATGCATTTATAGGAGAAATTGCAACAATTAATCAGGAGGAATTGACGATTGGTCCGTATAAACTTGAGAAAAAGAATAAGTTATTATGAATATCATTGATACACATATTCATCTTTGGAAGTATATTCCTGAGCAGTATTCATGGATTACGGAGGAGATGAAAGTACTTAAGCAGGATTTCCTGTATTCACAGTATAAACAGCAAGTAAAGAGTTCTGGAGGAGTCCTTGTTCAAGCCAGACAGTCAGGGGAGGAGACTGAATTTCTGTGTGGTATCGCAAATCAGTATAATGATGTTATCGCAGTTGTTGGTTGGATGGATTACCAAGAGGATGAGCCTTCACAAATGATAGCAAGAATTAAAGAACAACCACAATATGCAAAACTGACTGGTTTTCGACATTTAGTTCAAGATGAGCCTGATTTGAGATTTATGCTTCAGGAAAAGTTTAGATCATACCTTGAGCTACTTGCTAAGGAGAACTATACCTATGATGTTCTTATTCGCTCCCATCAAATGAAACAGTTTCTTGAGTATTTGCATACAACCGAGACTAATAAACAACCTGTGCTGGTTTTGGATCATATTGCAAAACCTGTTATTGGGGGACCTAAAGAATTATTTAACAAATGGCAACAGGACATACGGGAAATTGCGAAACACGAGAATGTGAATTGTAAGATATCTGGACTCTTAACAGAAGCGAGTACCGGTTCAACTCCAATTTTCACTCCATATCTTGAGGTAGTGCTTGAAGCTTTCGGAGTCGACCGACTCGTTTTGGGATCTGATTGGCCAGTGTGTACTTTGAGAGGGTCGGGGACTCAATCACTTTCGGTTTCTGTAGATTTCTTGCAAGCCAATCTTGTTCAATCTGATTTAGAAAAAATACTTAATTTAAATGCCATACGGATATATGGAAAAAATTAGTAACGTAATCGCTGCGCCACAATTATCCGACTATTTTGTTTCTCATGCTGAAATTGAATATCTTTATGATGGAGAGGGAGAAAATTCTGGTGCTATAGATCCTAATGCTCTATCTGCGGGAGGTGGACCATTTATTTTTCGAATGATTTTAAGATTTGTCGATACAAGTCGGGCCGTTGCATCAGAAATTCCTAATAGATTGCAACAAACATTAAAGCAAGTTCTGCCTTCGATGGGAAATCAAGCGATTCAAGAGTTGAACTCGCAAATTGTTAGTCATTTGGAGCGGATGGGTATAAATTCTCTAGAGTCATTCGAATATCTTGAGAAGAAAATTATCGAAAAGATGCCTGATATTCTTGAACTTTACAACAATACAGCACTGATTCAACGTTTGAACGGATTGTTTGAAACGGAATATGGAATCGTTTGGTTCGCACCAAAATTGTGGAGGGAATATAAACTGCGCCAGATAGAGCTTTTCTTAAAAGCAGTGAGACAAGGGAAGCAAATAGGTCCTTTTGCAGCTGATTTTAACAAAAATATGAAAGCGTATCTTGATACTCTTTGCCAAACGCTTGAACCAATTCCACCCGAGTATGTTACATTTGATGTTGAATGGGAAACTGACTTTAGTTACTACGTTGCCTATAAAAAGAGTCAGGAAGGTGTTATTATACGAGTATTGATGGATTTGCACTCCAATAGTGGCTTGTTTGCTGAGATCCCATTACAAGCAATCCTTGCTCCATACGGAAAGAAACGATACAACGATGTTTATGGACTACTACTTGAATCTGATGCAGGGGTACAGGAAAGGAACGGTTTTAGATATACGAATCATAAATGTAAGATCATAATTGAGGAAGGTGGGCGAAAAGAACTTTGTTTCTCTTCTGGCATCATGATTAAGCTTGCAGATTCTGTTACAACAACACGCGAGGCTATCCAAGGAGATTTTAAGCAATATGCATATCTTTGGGAATGGTTCGATAAATCAAAGTTTGATTACTCACGGGATAGTCATCGAAAGATGTATCTCTCAAGTTTTTTAAATGCAAAATCTGGATTTTTCGAAATTTTCAAGTATGCTCAGGAAAAATATGGTATTTCGTTGAAGTATCCAAAAACGAATGTGTTTGGGAAGAAAAGTATTCCAAATATGGACGGTTACTCTGAGTTTGTCAATATTAAAGATGGTGGCTGGTGTTCTACTGGAGGAAAACATGTACACCTTGTTAAAAAGGAGCACCTTAAGAGAGATGTTGAGAAATTACATTATCCTGGTTACCTTGTGCAGATACATATACCTTCACTTCTTTTTATTCATGAGGATGGAACAAAATATCATGGACACGCACGAAAAGTTTCGATTGTCAATCGAAGTGGTGACATTGTTCATCTCGGTTTCTTCTTGCGTATGGTTGAAGAGAGTAAAGGAAACAGTTCAGGTTACCGAGCTTATCGTATGGTATTTAATGATGAAGGGAATTTCATTGTTTCGTATAGAACTGGGGGAGAACCACAAACATACTTGTCGCTTGAGGAAACAAAACTCAAGCCATTAGTAAGCGATTTGAAAG
This sequence comes from Candidatus Dojkabacteria bacterium, assembly GCA_030583685.1. Lineage (GTDB taxonomy): Bacteria > Patescibacteriota > Dojkabacteria. Next base: position 674,576 of record CP129470.1, read on the forward strand.
CATTTCTAATTGAGGTAAAACAGGAATGGCATAAACAAATTTATGCATTAAATAAATTTGTTGCAGAAGAAGATGTGCCAGCTTTTGTCGCACAACTCGTAAAAGATGGTAAACTGTCAAAGAGATATTTAATAAGTTAATAAAACTTTCTGATGAAACTTTATGAAAATTACCAAAAATCGTTACAGGAGCTGGTTGCATTACAATCCATTTCTACTGACCCAACTTTTGCGCAGGGCATTGAGGACACCGTTCAGTGGCTCGTTTCGTACTTTGAAAAAAATGGCTTCTCTGTAGAGCGAGTAGATGGATATGGCAACCCGATTGTTGTCGCACGGTATACCGTTGCGCCTGAAAAAGAAACCTATTTTGTGTACGGACACTACGATGTACAGCCTGCTTCTCAGGAAGACGGTTGGGAGAGTGATCCTTTCTCTTTGACGGAGCGTGATGGAAAGTTATACGGACGCGGAGTTGTTGATAATAAAGGGCAATTTATGGTGCATTTAACCAGTATTGTTGCTTTGATTGAAGAGGGAAAACTTGAAAAGAATGTTGTGTTTGTTGTTGAAGGAGATGAGGAAACCGGTGGCGAAGGCATCACGAAACTTTTTGAGGCACGACCCGAGTTATTCAAGGCAGATCAATATATTATTTCAGACGGAGAAATGCCGTACAAACCTGTAATCACTGCTTCTTTCCGAGGGACCTTTAATATCACCGCAAAAATTACGACTGCTGCAAATAACTTGCACTCTGGTCTGTATGGCGGCGCAGCACCAAGTGCCACAGTTGTTGCGTCAAAACTGGTTGCGGGCATGTATGACGATGAGAACAGACTGGCGATTACTGGATTCTATAATAACGATTTGGTCGCAGATGAAGTTGAAATGCAACTTTGTCGTGACATGGATGCAGTGAAGACAGCAACTCTTGAGCAAACTGGCGTGAAAAAATGGTTTACTGGCCCAAACAACTCATTCTGTGAAGTCGTTGGCTTTACCACTATGGTGGTTCCTTCTGGAATTTCAAGTGGCTATACCGGCAGTGGTTACTCAAACATTGTGCCTGCCTCTGCGCTGATCAAGATGAATGTCAGAATCGCAGCAAATCAGACGGTTGAACAAGTGAAAACGTTGCTTGAGCACTACTTTGCAAAAAATACTCCAGAATACGCAACAACGGAGCTGATTGAAATGCAGAGCAATAATGAACCAATCAAGGTGAATATTAACTCAGATATGCACAAAAGAACTATTCAATTGCTCGAGGAAGTCTATGGAGACAAGGTATTGATTGACTATTGTGGTGCAACTCTTCCGGTGGTAATTGATATCAAACGCGTTTTTGGTGCTGATCCCGTACTGATTTCTTTGGCGAATGATGATTGTAATATGCATGGAGTCAATGAGAATTACGATATCGAGCTCTTGAAGAAAGGATTGGAGTTTTCTTACCGATTGTTTGGCGGGAATAGTAATGGGTGAGTATTTAGAAGGTAGTTTCTTCTCTCGAGTTCATGAGATTGAAAGGTATGAAGGAAGTCAGCTTGTGCTATGCTCGATGTCAGAACAAAACAGGTTTACCTTAGCACTTACACAGAAAACAGGTAAAAAACACCTTATTGCCGCCAAGGTCGTAATTGAGGTCTCCGCTCCGAGTTCTTTTCCTATACCACAAGACCATCTAAGAAGCTTACAAATGTATAATAGAATAGCTAGCTATGCTTTTAAATCGTATAAAATAGAGAAAGGGTATGGTAGCTATTTGTGGAAAAAAGCAGATGAGTGGGTGAAAATGCAACGCCTTCCTGTATTTATTGAAGATACTAATCCTATGTCATCAGCCGGATGGACAAGTGCAATGATAATAAAGTTGCATCCTAACGCTCAATATCTTGGAAAGAATGAAAGAGGAAACCACACATGGATATACAATAAGAAATAAAATTTGAACTCGTCTTTCAATATTCCCCCTTCTCACTCAAATACTGCTGTAAATAGTACCCTGTTTTTGTTAAATAGCCACGATTGTAGAGTTCTTGCGCGCGGGTAACACCGATATAGCGAATATGCCAGGGTTCGTACGTGTAGCCGGTGTATGGTTCTGAGCCGTTGGGATAGGAAATGATTAATCCGAATTTGTGTGCGTTATTGTGTAAGTAGGTGTAAACCGGTGTGTTTTTTGAGTCATAAAAATTGCATGGATAATTGCAGCCCATGATATCGACTGTTGTGCCTAATTGATGTTCAGAATGACCAGGTTTTGCGGAATACGTATTCGCTTTTACGACAGCCTGTTCGTAGGTGAGTCCCTTTTTTCTCTCATTATTGACGTACGAATTGAAGAGCGATTGTTGTGTTGTATACGACCGATATGAAGACGAAACTCGCATAACAGAAATCCCATTCGCTTTTGCATCAGCAAAAAGTTTTTGCAACGCGGTTCTCGTGTCAGGAGTAACATAGCCACCGCCGGTAACACCGGTTGCAACAACATAGGGAATATAGGATGAAGGCAGTGCGAAGTTCTTGCTGACGGGGGCAAGCCAGCAATTCTTACAACTAAGCACGCCACTGGTTGGTTTCGGCTTGGCGCAAAGTGATTGCAATGCTGTGAGTACGTTTCCTAATCGATATTGCTGTTGATCTTTCAGGTAGTATAGGGGAATAGTCGCTTTTGTTGTGCAGTTTTTCTGCTGCAGGGTTACGGTCCCAATCTGAATCAAAAATTCTGATTCTTCGCCGAGTGCAAGCGAGACTGATGCAGTGTGTTCCAAACGATACGCAAGGTCAGAGATTTTGAATATCGAGGCAAGTGTTCCAAAGTCTGTCGCAAGCAGGAAAGATTCTGCAGTATTCTGTTGTTTTTTCGACAGCGCAGTTTTCAGAGAATTCCAGTTGTCAGTTAGTTGTTTGGTCAGTTCTGCGTGTACTTTTTCACCAATAAATCGTTTTTCGTGCAACGGAGCGGTGAGTATCCGAGTTGAGTGATCATAGTACGCGGTTATTTTACCGTTTACCTGAACTTCGCGCACTTCGACTTCGGCAAAACCATCGTGCCCCGCGGGAAAGGTATATTCCCACTCGGCAGGAAAGGTCGGATCAGTGCTTGTTTCAACGGTAAAGGGGAGGGCAACTTCTTTTGTTTCGACAATCGTCTCGGTAATCGTTAAACCGAGACTCTTTTTTTGCAATGCAGTTTGGTTTGGCGCTTCACCGTACAACAGAGTCAGCGCGTGTTGTCCGTTCTCAACAGAGGCAAATGAACCGGTGCGTAACTGATGCCACGCAATACCTTTATGGAGCGGCGAGGTCGGCCACTCCCACAAGAACATGCCCAACGAACCAATGGTTGCGATACCAATCAGGATAGGCAGGAGTACTTCTCGCAACTTCATCATGGTGCATTATAGCGGAAATGGGCAGAGGAATTTAATCGTTAAGTGTATCGGAAATTCTCGCCAGGTAATCTTCTAATGCTCGATGGTTCTGATGATCTTGTATGTATTGTTGCAATTCAAGCTGCGTGTGTATCAATCTAAATCCTCGCGGAATGGAATAAACACTGGAATTTGTCGGAAAATAAAGAAAATGAAAAGGTAGTTTTCTGTCAATAAAATGTGACTTTTCTGCAGGTCGAGGATTCTCAAGGAAGAACGTTTGTAAACGCTGTAGCGTTGAAATGAGGAGTGATCGAATGATTTCGTCATGTTCAAAAACCATTTGTCGTTTTGTCCACGCAACAGGACTTGTTTCTGCTTGTGCCTTTGCTCTTTCGACGCGAGTCTGTTTATCAGAATCCATAACAACAAAAAAACGAGGTGACCATGTCTTCAAATTGACAATAATCAGCATAAAGAGTGGTTCGGGTAAAGATATTTGCCCTGATTCTTTGTCAATTTCATAGGTTTTGGTAAATGCGCAGAGACCAACAAGAGTTTGTAGCAATCCGCCAATTGCAATAAAGTCGGCGCTGAGTGGTTTTGGCATTGTCTCCAGTTTTTTTTGCATGGTAAACGCTCCTCGAATACTTGCGTAGATATATTCTTCCCAGAGTACCGCAGCTTTTTCTTCGTCAGAAGAGTAAGGAGAGATTCGAGCCCTGTATTGTTTGTTACCAAAAAGTTCTGATGTTGGCCGATGTTCCATATATCGAAGTGATTCTTTAAGATATTCTGCGGTCGTAGTTTTTGCCGCAGCGCCAGGTCCAAGAATCATGACTCCGTTTCCAGGATGAATTGTGGTTGTATCCTGCTTGATTGCGGTAACTTCTTGTTGGAGTAACTCAAGTCCAAAGGTAATTCTTCCTCGCAGTGTTCGTGGTGTTCCCATTTCCTGAGGAGCAAGTAGCTCTATTGCCACGTTTGCGGCAACTTCTTCTGGTTGAAAAACGAGCGGTCCAATTTTCTGACGGATTTCTGGAGCGGTTGCAGGAGGACCTTTTGCGGTTACTTGGTACATACTACGTTGCTGAAATCAATTTGTATCCTTTTCCTGAGATTGTTCTGAGCATATACTTCTCTTGGATCGCCTTGCCAAAACGAGACATCGTTTTGTAGACTGCCCACAGGGAATAGGGCTTTTGCTGGTTCAAATGTGCGTGAATTGCTTCTTTGGAAAGGAATTTGCCAGGTTGTTGCAGAAAAAGCTCGAGAAGCTCTTGATACAGCGGTGAGAGCTGGTCCAATGTCGGTTGAGCAAGAGATTTGACAAACGCTTTGAGAAGAGGAATGGTAATAACTCCGTTTTCCGTTGTTAATCCAATCCTTTCGGTTGTCATGCGAGAAAGTGTGCGATACTCAAGCTCAAGCTGTAATAGTTCTGCGCGAATGGTCGGTTCATGAAGGAGTTTTGGAATAGTGAGAGGATGCTTTTGTTGCGCAAGCAGGAAAAGTCGCTTCGTTAGGCCGATATGTCCGTTTGTTAAGGAAAGGATGGTTTTTCTTGCTCCTGGCGGTAATTTTTTTCCGTACAGCTGTTCTCGTACGTCGAGCAAGTGTTTCGAATTTTCTTTGGACAATGGTTTGCGAGTGAGAATCACTTCAACAGGGGTAGAGGTGTGGGAGAATACTTTTTCAGGAGTATCAAAGTATGATGCCTCAAGAATAATGAGCGAGAGAAAAGTATTCGATTTGTTCCGCATATACCGGGTAAATGCGCTTGTAAAGGACTTTTCTTTACGGAAATACCAGGGAACAAGAAGCAGTTTTTGACGCGTGCTTTCTTTCTTTTGGACAAGATCAAGCGTTTGCGCAGTAAAGGAATCGTCGTGGTCGTAATATACGTCATACTCGCCTGAATGCTGAAAAATTGAGTATAAATAGTCGAGAAAACGTCGGTCTCCCATCTTATAGGCAGAACAAAACGCGACACATTGTTTCCGTTGTAGTGCCTCTTGAACGAGTGTTACCTCCTCCGAAAAGTAGGGAAGTCCTTGAAGGTAGAGGGTTTGATAGGTTTGTGTGTCCAAAGTTGTCCAAAAGTGTCAAGTTATGACGGTGTTACCGTGTTAATTATACCATACTTGCGGAATGTTGAATAACTTAAAAACAGGGCTATGACACAACCACTTGCTATGAAACAGGTTCAAGAACAATTACTCCGTTATCAATCAGATTTGCAACATATTCCGGTATCGGATCGCGATACCGTTGATCAGCAATTTTTCGCAATAGGCAAAAAATTGCTCTCCCTCTTCCCTCAGTTTACCTCCTCAGACCTTCCAACGCTCACGCAGTTGCTGGCCAGTTGGTATACACTCGTGTTGCAGCGCCTTCATACCGAAGCAGTTTCAGGAAATCAAGAGCTAGCCTATGCGTATGTGTTGCACTTGCTTGAGCAACCACCACTGACGGTGCAAGAAATGAAAGAACAAGTACCCTTGGCAATTAACGGAATTATCGCGTCATACCGCACAAAAGACTGGCACCGCCTTCTTTCTGGATTAGGAAGGGTGAGAGGGGGAATAGGTGAGGGTGGTGATGAATAAGGAATTCCTTCGTTGCACTTCAAGGGAGCCTTTGTTGGTTAATGTGAGGAAGTGACGGATGTTACCCATGTTTTTGGAGAGATTATTATAAAAGTAGATTGTAGACACACATAAACAAAGACGGTACAATGTTGATTATGGATGTTGCAGCTTTTGGAAATATTTCCAAAAAAAAAATAAAAATAAGTCAACGTAGGTACCTTGGGAGTAAGTCTAAGTTACTAGAATTCATTGAAGATATTCTTAAGAAAGAAAGTGTTGAATACAAGGTTTTTGCGGACATATTTGGTGGCTCTGGCGTCGTCGCTCATCACTTCTACGGGAGGGCAGATATTATTGTAAATGACATTCTCAAGTCTAACTACCTTGCATACGTTGCATACTTTGGAAAAGGTCGAGTTCGCCAATTTTATATTGATAAAAAGATTGAAGAGTATAATGCTCTAGATTCTAAGAATATAACGGAAAATTATTTTTCAATAAATTTTGCTAATACCTATTTTGATCGTGAGAACTCCCTAAAAGCTGGTGCTATTCGAGATGACATTGAATTACAGTATACAAGCGGGTTTATTAATAATAGGGAACGAGCCTATTTAATTACGTCGCTGATATATGCACTTGATAGAATTGCTAACACGGTTGGTCATTATGACGCCTATAGACAAGTAACTATACCGAAACGCCCCTTGATTCTAAATCATTTAGAACTCAAAGTATGTAAGTCAAAAAGCTGGATTTACAACATGGATGCGAACAATCTTGTAAAACTGATCAAACCAGATGTCATATATATTGACCCCCCATATAATTCTAGGCAATATTCGGACTCTTATCATCTACTGGAAAATATAGCTGAATGGAAGAAAGAGCCAGTATATGGAGTTGCAAGAAAAATTAACCGCTCTCACCTCAAAAGTAAATATTGTCTTAAGATTGCCGGGGAAACTTTTAGCGATTTGATTGATAAGATCGACGCAAAATACATTCTTGTTTCGTACAACGATATGGGAAAGAATGGAGATAACCGGTCTCAATCTCGAATCACTGATCATGAAATCATTTCTGCGCTAGAACGATGTGGTGATGTTAAGATTTATGAAAAATCTTATAAACAATTCACTACAGGTCGATCGTCAAAGAAGGATCTTAGTGAAAGAATCTTTTTTTGCAGAGTCGGCAAAAGTCCACAAAAAAGGAGGTTACAGGTTTTCGTATCTAAAGGTGATGAGAGGAGAGAATTTATAAAGTCTCCACTAAATTATACAGGTGGTAAATATAAATTACTTCCACAGATAACAAAATTTTTTCCAGATGAAATTGAAACATTTTATGATGTGTTTTGCGGTGGGGCGAATGTCGGGATAAATGTAAATTGTAAAAATGTAGTATGTATTGATAAGGATAGTCATGTAATAGATTTGCATCATTTAATTTCAACTGTTAACTTTGATGAGTTACATCAAAATATTCTTGCAATTATAGATCGATTTGGTTTGAGTCATAGTTTTGTGAATGGTTACGAGGTGTATGGCACTGAAAGTTCTAAAGGTCTGGGGCAGTACAATAAAGATAAATATTTATTGCTACGAGCAGAATATAATAAGATGGAGCAGTCTAATGAGAAAACACTTCTACTACTTGTATTAATTATATATGCATTTAACAATCAAATACGCTTTAATTCAAAAGGTGACTTCAATTTGCCTGTAGGAAAGCGTGATTATAACGGTAGCTTACGCAGAAATCTTGCTGCATTTAACCGGGCAGCTATGGAAAAAGTAATTAAATTTCAGGTTGCTGATTTTAAGGATATACTCAAAATGCCCCTTATAGAAAAAGATTTTGTCTATCTGGATCCTCCATATTTACTTGGACTTGCTTCGTATAATGAAAATGGTAGATGGAATGAAAATCATGAGAAAAAACTATATTGGGTTCTCGATAAGCTCAATAAACGTGGAATTCGGTTTGCTTTGTCTAACGTTATAGAACATAAGGGTACCTCAAACAAAATTCTTAAAAAATGGATTGAAAGTCGTGGGTATAGACTGAATGAGTTAGACTTTCACTACAATAACTCTAACTATCAGTCGAAGGCGAAATTTGACAGTTCGCTTGAGGTGCTCATTACAAATTACTAATTAGTTGATATAATTACAAATAATGGCTGAAGTATGGAGTTTTAACACAACCATCCGAAATCCTGAACGTCTAGAGTCGCTACTCAGAATCCTGTCCGACATGGAGGGAGTGATCTTCGATGCACAAGGTCAAGAGCTCTTTTTTAGTTTGCAAATAAAGAAACGGTTTTACAAACCTAGTAGGAGTACTTTGGGAGAAGAATTAGCGTCCGCAGTTTTTGATTCCGAGCAAAATGAAGAACTTGATGATAGTGTCGTTAGTAGTATTCTGGACCAATATAGAGGAAACGTCGATAGTGCTGGTCGTGGGCGAACCTCAGTTGCTGTTCTTAATAGATTTGGATTGAGTATTGCCCTTCAATCTCATGGTCCCGTAATTATTACGCCTTTAGGTAAGAAATGGCTTAGCGGCGAAATTGATGATGAGGAACTTTTTACGCGTTTTCTGTTAAGATGGCAGTATCCGAACCCGATTGAAAGTGGGTATACCAATTACGATATTAAACCTTTTCCAGCTGTGCTGCAGCTTATTAATGAAGTTAACATAAAATGGAAGGCTGCTGGTAATAATCCCGTAGGTATATCAAAAGATGAATATCGACTTTTTGCATTATCATTACATCGGCAAAGTGATATTGTAAGTGCAGCAGAACAAATAATCGAACTCAGAAGGTGTGTCAACACTTTAGTTGGAACCGAGCGTTCAGATTATATAAATAGATTTACACAACAGCGTGTTATTGGGATTTTTGGTGACACAAATGATGAGCCGATTAGGAAACACATTAGTAATCTAAAAGATTACACTGACTCATCTCTACGGTACTTTAGAACATCGGGCTTGATTACACTGCGTGGTGCGGGTCGGTATATAGACATTGCTGTTGATAAAAAAGTAGAGGTAGATAGTATTCTTAACGACGTTTCCTTAGAGTCAATTGGCTTTACTGAAGCTGCAGATTATCTTGCTTATCTCGGTGATTTATCCTATGAATTACCGTGGCAAAATGAGGAAGATCTACAGAGGATTAGCGAAAATCTTATGTCCGTTCTTGAATCTGAAGTCCAAGAAACTACGATTGAATTTGATTCTTCAACGATCCACAACAAGACTCTTCCACAGAAAGTTAGTATACTCAAAGGCAGAATCAATCAGGTACGTATAGAAAAACTTCGATCACTTAAGCATGACTTAGAAGTACTCGATGAAGCAATAGAGAAGTTGTCGAGTATTACTAGCCCAAGGTACGAAATCATAACATCCCGTCCATCTCTCGATTTAGAGTGGTATGTTTCAAGAGCGCTTATGGTTATCAATGATGCCATTAGAATTGACCCAAGTTTCAAGGTGGGGGATGACGGAGTACCAACTGGTTTTAGGGGTAAAATCTCTGATATTGAGTGTGAATATACGTCATTTGGATTGACGGTGGAGGTGACACTAATTAAGGGCCGAGACCAATGGTACGCAGAAGGACAGCCTGTTATGAGACACCTAAGAGATTTTGAAGACACTTTGCCTGAAGGCAAGGAAGCGTACTGTGTGTTTATTGCCCCTCATATTCACCGTGATACGTTAAATCAATTCTGGACTAGTAATAAATACGAATTTGAAGGAAGGCGGCAGAAAATTATACCTATTTCGATTGGTGAGTTTGTAGACTTCTTGCACAAAGCTCGTGAAATGATTCAATCGAGTACTCTGGACCATAGTGCACTAAGAGAACTACTTAACAATATAACTTTATCAGTCGATACTTATTCTGACTCAATCGAGTGGCAAAGCAATATACATAATACTATCTTAGGTTGGTAGCTAATGATTGGGGAATGATAGCATTTATTAAGATTTGAATATTCGATTGAAGTAAAATCGTTTGAACAATTGCAAAATATTATGGTGTTTTTTCGCAATTTTTGAATGAGATCGTTGCATTCGATTTAGAATAAAGCTTAAAGAAGTTTTTGTTTGTTCTTCTCCAAATTTTGTTGCAAATGTTGATACACCTTCCTCTTTATCGAACTTGATATCCATGAGATCATCTAATAGCTGGCGTAGTAGAAAGTAGTCGGCAATATAGTTTAAATCCTTAAATGAAAGTTGACTATTTGCTTTTTTTATCAAATTTGTTAGTGGTCGATGTCTATTAGTAATTGAAAGCAGTGTATCTCTTTTTACATTGTGAATCTCGAAGTAATCACTCATTTTGTACAGCTCCCAGATAGAAATGATTTTCTCTGTTTGTATTGGGCTATCAGTGTAGTTAATAAAGATTAGTGTATCTGTAAAAATAGTATCGTAAATAGCATTTGGTCTTAAATTTTTGGAAATTGTGTTAAGACACCTGAGGTATGACCGGAGGTTAGGGTCGTTATTCGTTATTTCAAATGTTTTATAATATTTAGTCAAAAAAACGCAATGATACAACGAGGGAAACTTTTTAGTCGAAAAAAATAAATACAAGAAAAGCGAGATACTGTTTGTAAGTAAAGTTTTTGTAATTATGGATTCCAAGGCAGTTTGACTTTACTCAATAATGGTACGATAAACTCTACAACTTGATTGAATATTTCCATGAAGCTATGGTGAGCCATTTTTATTAGAAAGTCAAGACCACATGTTTGTTGCACGACTTACAGTCTCTTTGAAAGTTCAAGCTATAGATACAGACAATCCATGAAAAAGATTGTATGGCTTCGTGAGCTGAATTATATGAGAGTATAATAATGAATGGTAAAAAGGAGTAATGATACAAAGTCTCGTATGAACGTTGACTTGTTTAGCGATATAAAAATTGTCGACGATGGGTGTTATTTAAAATTGCCTAATTTAAATTCAGACAAATATAGGACATATGATCCTGAGTATATCGTTACAGGTATGATAAAAACTAGAAGAAGAAAGATTAATGAATTATGGAAAGTTTTCAGAGGAACGCAGGATAACGATTTTTTGAATCAGTACAAATACGATAAAAATTTCTCTTCACGGATGTGGGAAATGTATATTGGAGTTATATTGCTTAATAATGGTTGTAAGATTAATGCTAAAAATAACTCTCATTTAGATTTCTTTGTAAATGATTCTTTCTACATAGAATGTGTATACCCTCAAAATGCAAACTGTCAAGATAAGCCTGACTATGTTAAGCCGTTGCTTAGGAAAAATAATATCACCGAAAGACCTGAAGAGAGTTTCAAAACAAGAATTACAAGTTCCATTGCAGATAAGTATAGAAAATACCGGGAAAAGTTAGAGAATGGTAGTGTCAATGAAAATGTGCCCTATGTACTTGCAATAAATACTGCTTTTAGGGATATGCCCGATGGGATTGTCCATTCTTTATTATTTGGGTATGGCAATACCCAAATCTTATACCAGCGTGATAAATCAGATTTTGGTACAAAAGTGGTTGCCTATGACAAGGAGAGTATATCTTATATCCTCAAAAGTTTCTGTAAAAAGGTTACAATTGGATACTTTGAGAACAATGAATTTGACGGAATAAGTGCAGTCATTTGTTGTAATAATCATATTATTAATTCATCAAAAGAACCTGGCGCAGATTGTTATATAATACGGAATCCATATGCAAAAAATGTATTGTGTAACCAAATTAATTTCATTTCAGAAATTTACAGAGAAGATAACTTTGATGGTATATTCTGGTAACAATATCAAGATGTATAGTGAATCAAAAAATGCTATATGTTTGGTCTATCGATATATGCATATTGAAGTTTTTACCCCTCATTCACCACCTTCTTTAACTGTTCTACCAGCAGGAGGGCTTGGAGGGGGGTGAGGTTGTTTGGGTCGACGTCTGAGAGTAATTCCTTGACTCGTTTACTTTGCTCGCTTTCAATGGTGCGTGGGGTAGAAAAGAGGTCGAGTTGCGAGTCGTTTGTTTCCTTGGAGCGTGCGGGTTGTCTAGGAACGGTTAATTCCTTCCCTTCTACGGACAGGGCTCTGGTTTCAAAGGAATTGAGCACCTCAAAGGCGGTATCGATAATTTCCTTGGGTAAATTGACCAGTTTTGCAACCTGAATACCATAGCTTTTATCACTTCTGCCTCGAGTAATGGTGTGCAAGAAATAAATGGTATCGTTTTCCTCTTTCAAGTTGACCTTGTAGTTGATAAATTTCTGGGATAACTCCTCTAAATCGGTTAACTCACGAAAATGTGTGGTGAATATGGTGGTGCAGCCAATTTTATGGGCAAGATACTGTGCAATGCCCCAGGCAAGCGAAATTCCTTCGTAGGTGCTGGTGCCTCGGCCAACTTCGTCAAGAATGACCAAAGAATGTGGCGTTGCCTGTGATACGATATAGGCAACCTCCGAAAGTTCAACCATAAAGGTGCTTTTTCCCGTAGAAATATCGTCTGATGCACCAATTCGCGCAAAGACTTTGTCGACCAAGGGAAGTGTCGCTCGTTCAACGGGAATATACGAACCGATTTGTGCCATAATCTGTAAGAGTGCAATCTGGCGAACGAATGTTGATTTTCCTCCCATGTTTGGTCCAGTCAAAATCAAGAAGTTGCTGTCTTGGGTGATTTCCAAATCATTCGCGACAAATTCGGAGACAGTGTTTTCAACAACGGGGTGGCGCATGCCGGTTATCTGCATGGTTCTTTCGGTTGTGGTAAGGGTTGGTCGCGTGTAGCGTTTAGTCAACGCTGAAGTCGCAAAACTGGTTAAAACATCAACAGTTGCGACCATTCTGCCGAGTGCAACCAATTCAGGAATATACTCCTGCAGTTCAGAAATAAGTGCTTTATACAATTCCGCCTCAAGAAGCTGCATATTGTCCCGTGCTGACAGTACTTGTGCCTCAAGTTGTTTTAGTTCTTCGGTAATATATCGCTCTGTGTTCACCAGCGTCTGTTTTTTTATAAAATGCGCCGGTGCGTTGGCACTTTGTATACGGGATAATTCGAAGGAATACCCAAAAATATTGTTAAAACTGAGTTTTAAGCCGGGAAGATCGTGGGATACTTTCTCTTTTTGGTAAAGGTCTTGAATGTACCGTTCACCATTTGTTGACAGTTCGACCAATTTGTCCAATTCTTGATTGTGTCCCATAGAGACGAAGGTCGGGCGGTCTCCGTTATCTGATAGTATATTTCGGACTTTTGCGATGAACGCTGATAATTTTATCTTTTGTGTTTTTTCGATTTTTGGGATTGCGGGTAATTTTTCATGGAGCACAGTAAGTGAAATTCCTTTTTCGACTGCATCCGCCAGTGCGAGTACTTGTCGAAAATGAATTCGTCCGAGACCAAGTGCGCTGGTCAATCGCTGGATATCAGGGTAGCGTTGCAACAGGTTTCGAGTCTCTTGATAATGACTGCTGTTTCGTGTATAATGCTCAACTGTATCGTATCTACGGCCCAATTCTTCAGGGTCCGTTAACGGAAAGGAAAGCCACTCATACAAGAGGCGGTGACCGGGCGCTGTTTGTGTCTGGTCAAGTATTCCGAGGAGCGATCCTTCAAGACGATGTGTCTTGAGGTTGTAAAAAAGTTCTAAATTTCTCTGAGTGGTTGGGTCAATCTGGAGTGTATGTCTTAGATTAAAATACTCGAGGGTGGTAATGTGTTTTGGTTCAGTTTTTTTTGTTTCTGCAAAATATGTGAGTAAAACGCCGGAGGCTATAGTTGCAAGGGGGTATTCAGAGAGTCCCAGTGGGTCTAGATTGGGTACACTAAAGTGAGACAGGAGCGTTTTGGTACTTTTTTCTAAAGAAAATTCTTTATCCTCTAGTGGCTGGATAACCATTCGGTCATGTTTTCGATACTGATATCCATCTTTCATCGACTTTAAGAGCTCTTTGATTCCTAATTGTTCCAAAATATCATCAATCTCTTCGTGATTCTTGGTGACATTTCCTTCATACACCTTAAATTCACCGGTTGAAATGTCTGCAAACGCAAGTCCAAACTTTTGTGGAGTGGTCACAATACAGGCAATATAATTCTTGTTTTGCGAGAGTAATTCTTCTTGTGTTGCGATGGTCCCTTGGGTAATAACTTCAGTTACCGCACGCTTCACAATACCTTTTGCATTTTTTGGGTTTTCCATTTGACGGGCAACGGCCACTTTTAGCCCTGCGGCAATGAGCTTTGGTAGATACTCATCAAGCGCTTTTTGTGGGAAGCCCGCCATCGGTGGTGCTTTTTCATCTTTTGACCGACTGGTCAGCACAATGCCAAGCACTTCGGAAACTTTGACCGCGTCGTCGTAGAAACATTCAAAAAAGTCTCCCATTTGAAAAAGTAAGAGGGCATCTGGATATTCCGCCTTGATGGCAGCGTATTGCGCCATCAGTGGCTTAGTTTCGGTCATATGGGAATTGTAACACATAAAATCGGGTGATTTCCTGTATGATCAGCTCACTTGGCAAACGTTTGTTCCAGGAACATTCTCTGACATAGTCAACTTGCAGAATGAGAAGAGGAAATGGTATAATATAGGATATGGTAGTCCCTGCATCAAGAAATGTGCCGACAAGGCGAGCAACGCCACCTCACTCTGAAAGTCATAGGGTAGAGGATCAAACCAATTATGACTATTCTTGTCGCTTAGCGAGCAGTATTGCAGTAAATACTGGAATCCCGCCAAAAACTCGTTGGAAAATTCAAGTAGACCGTCATGAAGACGAAGAACATTGGAAGATTGCGAATGCTGCAAGCGGGCCGGATGTTTCAATAGAATTCAAGCTTGGTGCAGAGGAAACCCTTGTGGCAAATGTAAGAGTGGCGAGGTTAGATTTCGAAAGAACTGCCCTTGACAGTTTGACTGCTGTGTATGTTTGTACTAAAAAAGGCGATATTGAGCTCAGAAATGCATCGTATAGAGTAGATAATGCATATTATACAATAACAAATAGAACGCAAGAACCACTGGATTCACCGACCAAGTTTGTCTACAAAGTAATCAAAATTCAAGGAAATAGCCTGTTGAAAGAGGAAAATGTATCAAGCGGTCAAGCTTATAGCATTCTTCAGCAAAAAGTTGCATCCTTCTTTCAATAGCATTTACCCTAACTGTACACCAACCACTTCCTCACCAATTTTTTCCACATCTTCTGCGGTAACCGAGGGGAGTGACTCGACAAATACCAGCACATTTACCCCTTTCTTCACGACTGGTTTCATTTCTTTACGGAGCGGTACGGTAAAATAAGGCTTATCAAGGGTAATTCCAAGGTAGCTCCATTTTTGCTTCTTCAATGATTCAACGGTTCTTTCAACTAATTGCCATAATTCTGGGTCAATTTCGGTTGCACCAGGTTTGAAGGCAGTTGCTAAATCCTGCATAGCGAAAAAGACACCGTCAACGGATAAGTCAGAGACCGATTTCGAATTCATAACGCCATACAGCGTTGAAAAGGCAACAACCATATGAATTTTTTTGGAACGTCGAATACCAAGTGCCGAAAGTGCCCGTTTTGTAGCGAGCACCTCATCAAAGGAACCGGTGACCGGTAGGAGGAGAACGAGCGTCCCGTTGAGTTGCTTCTTTAATTTCTTGATACTGAGAATGGTGGACTTTTTCGTATCGAGAACGGGAACGATCAAAAGTTCAGCGTCTGGAAATTGTTTCGCATCGTCTAAGGAGACGGTAAAGGTGAAGTTGCTGATATCAGTATCACGCAAAAAGAGTTTTATGGGGAAATTCTTTTTTGCTTTTTTGGTTGTAGTTGTAGTTTCAGGAGTACTCTCTGTTTTTGTAGGCGGAGGCGCTGGCACGGGAGCAGGAGCTGGTGGCATTTCCTTGACAGGAGTAGAAACCGCAGTTTTTGCAGCAGTCTTCTTCTTTTTCTTTTTGCGTAGAATCCTTTTCACAGGTTGTTCTGGAAGTTCTTCAGGAAGAAAATCAACACGATACACAGCGCCAGAAGAACCATCTATTTTGAGTAAAGTGCCGGATTGCACGTAAGTTGTGCCAATACGGGTGCCAACAACAGCGGGAATATTTGCAGAACGGGTGAGCAATCCGACATCACTATTTGCACCGCCGAAATTTGAGACAACACCACCTGCCAAGGCGAAGAGTGGTTCAAGTGTTGCGGTAAATTCATTGACAAAGAGAATATGGCGCTTGCTAATGGTGCTTTGCAGGTGCGCAAGCGCCTCGCCAGAAATGCTTTCTGCATTTGGCAGCAAGAGAGCTTCACCATACGCAACACCAGTTCCTGCAGCAATTCCAGTAAATAGGAGGGTTTCTGGTGGGAGTACGGGAGCAGGTTTCTCAGGTTTCGTATCTTTTGTAATAATGAGTGGAGTAGAATCGGCAATTTTACTAAATGAGTCTAAATCAGAGGCTGTGGTCACTTTGCGTGAGACCTCCTGAACCTTCTGAAATGTGTTTTCTGATGCGTGAGAAAGCGGTTTTGCTTGGAGAATATAAAGACTTCCGCGTTCCATGGCCCATTCAATAATTTGCGGTTCTCCGAAGGATTTTTCAACAACGTCAGCAAGTTTGGTGAGTTCTCTGATCAACATGTCGTCTAATTTTTGGGAGTATTGCCACATCTGGGAGATGGTAATCTTCTGTAAGTGTTCTAGTTCGTTGGCGTCTCCCATTTTGCGAACTTTCATCCACTCTTGTGGAACAATCTTTTTTTCGACAATATCCAATGATTCTTTTGAAACAGTATAAATGTCTGGGTTAACACTTCCTTCTGCCAAGACGTCACCTAGCCCAAAGACTGCTTCAATTGAAACATGCGACGGATTGTTTGTGATTGGATCGTAGGTATACATAATCCCCGAAACCTCCGCTTGAATCATTTTTTGAATAATCACCGCAGTACTGACATCACCGTAAGAAATTTTGTTTCGTTTGAGATAGTCGTAGGTTCTATCGGTAAAAAGCGAGAGGTAAACTTCTTTCAGTGCAGCTTCGATTTCTTGACTTCCGCGTACGTTTAATTTTGATGCTAACAATCCGCTAAAGGATGTTTGTTCATGACTTGTTGCCACAACAGAAGACCGCGCCGCGACCCATGCTTTCCCAAAACCTGAGAGTTTGCCGTATTCAGCTGCAATGAGTGCTTTTGTCTCCTCATCAAGCGTGAGCGAGGAAATACTTTTTCGAAAATCTTCCAAGGAAGAAACTTGCTTATCTTTGAAAATACGAGCAACAAATTTTGAATACCAATCAGCAGGAATGATGAAAAAAGGAGGAACGGGGATTTTGTTCTGAACAAGATGGGCAAGGCTCACACCTTTGCGGCCGAGTGTTTTTTCCGTTACGGGTTTTGATTGTGCAGACAAGAAGTCTTTATAAAACAAGGGCTGTGTCATAAATACAACAGGGTACGGTATTCACACACTATTGTCAATGAGGTATAATACGGTAAAGATTGACAAAACCGCATGAAACACATTTATAACTTTGATTCTTCATTTTTTAAAGTTGTTCGCGTTATTCCTGGATTGGTTACCTTGTTGTTACTTCTTGCACCAATTTGGGCAACACTTATCGGGAAGCCAGAAATAGTTCTGTACTATGTTGCTTTTCTTTCAGTGTATTGGTTTTATAAAACAATTGTAACCAATATCGGGAATGTTATTGCATTTCGTCGGTACAAACGCGCAATAGCGTTAGATTGGGATGTAATGATTAGTAGGCTCGATTGGAGTACGTTACCCAACCCTGAGCAATTGCCAGCATCATACAACGATTTCAAACTGGTTGTGCTGATTCCTTTCTATAAAGAACCCTACGAGGTGCTACAGGAGACGGTTGAATCAATAAAAAGCTCGACATATGACTTGCGGAAAGTGCATATTGTATTTGGCGTCGAGGAACGTGCGGGCGAACTTGGTGAACAGAATGCAAAACGACTGGTTGAAGAATACTCACCCTATTTTGCTGAAATTAAATACTACATTCACCCTGAGGGAATTCCAGGAGAAGCGGTAGGGATTGCAGGTGCAAATCTCTCTTGGGCCTCTCGTGAGTATGTGAAAGATGTGCTTGCCCGAGGCGATAATTTACAGGAGTATCAAGTCATTAAGTATGACAGTGATATGCTGATTCACCCGAAATTTTTATCGAACTATGTTCATACATATCTAACAACGCCAGATCGCTATAACGCGTTCTTTTCTCCCGCAATCATGTTGTATTCCAATAATTATTGGGAAGTTCCTGTATTGATGCGTGTCTTCTCTGGTGTTTTGACACTTGCCTTGATGAGTGAGTGGGTTGTCGCCAAAAAAACAAAACAATCATTTTCCTGCTATGGTTTCAATTTGAAACTTCTTCACGAAATTGATTACTTTGATCCAAAAATTGGAGTTGACGATACAGGGTTTTACTGGCGTGCATTTCTGGCGTTAGATGGAAATTTTCGAGGAGAGGAGTTCTATGCCCCCTGTTACAATGATGCAGTTCAGGCAGAATCGTATGTAAAAACACACATTATTCAGTATAAACAACTGAGACGTTGGGGGTGGGGGGCAATTGTTTACCCTATGACCTTGCAAGGAATCACCAACAACAAGAAGATTAGCATAAAAAAGAAAGTTCTGAGTGTGGCAGAACTCTTTCGTGTGTACAATCTGTATTCGACCATTACCTTTCTCTTATTCTTCTCCATCCCCTTACTCACCTTGCTCAATCCAGATTTTGGATTTCAAGGTTCAGCCCATGTTCTACCAAAAATCGTGAGTTATATTCTAACTTTTGCACTTCTTGGGTTACTACCTTCACGATCAATACTAGAAGGGTTGTACGGAAGACCACCTAAAAAATACGGGGTTCTGTTTTTCCTCTGGCATTATTTTGAGCAGTTGATGCTCATATTCTTCTCTTTAACACTTGGTTTTTTCCCGTATTTGCAAGCACAAATGGAGATGATGTTTGGCAAATCGATGACTTTTATTGTAACGCCGAAAGTGCGAGGCGAAGGGAAAGTTGGAGGAGCATAGGTCATATCAGTGGTTTTGTGAGCGAATATCCATACCCATAAAGATTTCGAATCGTTTTCGGTATACCGACAGTTTGTAATTTGAGGCGTAATTTTTTTATCGTTACGGTGACAGTATTTGGTTTTATACCAAAATGCTTCCATCCAATATAGGATAGTTCTCCGATACTCGCAAAACCTTGTCGCTGACTTAAATATTCTAAAAGTCGCTTCTCAATAGCGGTGATGGTAACAGTTTTATTTTTATTTACCAGAAACAGTTTGTCATGTGGAGCGTGAAGATAGGTAAATTGCTCCCCACTGGTATAAGAAATGGAAGTGTCGTGCATTTGTGGAGCTTTCTTTGCCTGTATTTCGATTGTTTTAATGATGACACTGGTGGGAACGGGTAATTCAAAACAATGGCTAAATCCGAGGTCAAGAAGGTCAAGTTTTTGTTGGTAATTACGGTCGATAGTTAATGCAATACTGGTATGTTGTCGGAATAACTGGGCCTGCAGTTTTTGCAGGTCAGAAGAGGTCTTTTTAGTCACTTGCGTCGCATCAATAATTGAAAAATTAGCCTGCGTTTCCTCAAATTCGGAAAGCGAAGGAACCACCACTATCGCTATTCCGCGGAGACGTAATTGAGGAGCAAGAATTGATCCGAGATAGGGAGAATTGCCAATGGCAATACCGCTCTGTAAGTGTGTTTCCATAGAGTAGTGTATGGGGAAATCCTTACAACATTCTTGCAAACAAGGCTTTTGTTGCCTGACTTGTGAGTTCTATAACAGCTTCAAGCGGTATTCTTTTTATGGCAGCAATTCTTTTTGCAGTCGCATGAATACCGATAGGTTCGTTTGTTTTCGGATCTTGCAACAAACTCCTGTCACAGTTGCTTGGGATAAGAAAAGGGGCGTCAGTTTCAAGAAGAATCCTATCGGTCGGGATATACGCCAGGGCTTCGACGAGGTCTTTCGCCCCAGAATAAGTCACAATACCATTGATTCCGAGATAATGTCCAGCATCAAGCAGTTGCTTTGCTTCCTTGCGAGATGCTCCAAAACTATGAAAATACGCACTGTTATTGTAATTTTCCTGGTTCAATAGTGAGACGATTTCCCCAATTACCTGATATTCGTGGTTCTCTTTTCCTCGCGCATGGATTACTAGTGGGAGTTGGTGTTTCTTTGCCTCAGCTATGTGTAACGTGAGGAGTTGGCGTTGCTGTTCGATAATCTTCGAAGAACTGTCTTGTTCAGTGGGTAAGTACCAATAGTCTAACCCGGTTTCTCCGACCCCAACAACATTTTTTAAGAGGGATAGCTGTGAAAATCCTGCGTGAAAATCTTTGCATAATTGTTCGAAGATGACAGCGTCACCTGTACAACTTTCAGGATGAAAACCGATGGTTGTAGAAACCATGTGCGAATACGCGTCAATAATGCTTTGGGAAACCTGAATGTCTGTTGCACTAGTGGTAACATCAATTACCTGTTTTCCCCCTGCTTTGATGAATTTCTCTAAAATGACACCGACAGTTTCTGCGGTATAGGAGGCGTTTAAATGTGCATGCGAGTCAATCATATGAGGAATTGTATCCCAAGAAGCAGTCCCCCGAATAGGGCAACGAGAGAAAGCCAGAAAACAGTTTGGTGTTTGAAGCGCTTTTCCCCAAAGGCGGTGACTATACTGAGTTTGAAAAGTAGGTTAAACACCACTGCGCCAAGCAGTACACTTGTCCCGAGTTGGAGAGATACCGTTTCGGGGATTGCCTGGGAGGTGATAATCGTTACTGTATCTAATCCGGTCATTGATGCCAGAATTGCCGTGATAATGAATCCGCTATCTCCAAACAGAAGAAGTCCTAAGTTGGTAAAGATTGTGACGAGTAGAAACAAAGCGCCAAACATAAAGGCAGGTTTCAATGCAAGTGGAGACGTGAATATTTTTAAGGGGGTTCCCGTAATTTTTGCTTGAGACCTAAGGAAGAATGCGACAATGGTAGTAAATATTGTTAATCCCAGCAGTATGGGGGCTATTGAAATAAAGAGTGTGGGGTTCAAGGCGAGTGCAATCAGGGGAATCCTGATAAAACTTGTCATGTTTGCCAAAAGTACAGCTGCTGTCAGTAGTTTGCTCCCTCCCGCTGTTGAACTTGTTTTGCTTTTCTCTGACAGAAATTCTGTAACCGCAGTGCTCGAAACGATTCCTCCTAAAAAGGCAGTCAGCAAAATACTTGATGAAGATTGAATTGTCTTTGTGAGAAAATACCCTGCAAAGTTGAGAGCACTAATAAAAACTACAACGTATCCAAGTGTAAGCGGATTAACAAGCACGAGTGAGTCAAATTGTCCACCAGATATACCAAAGTTTCCTAAGATATTCCCCACTGTGTAAGAAACATTTGGCAACCAGGGGAGTAATATTGCTGCTAATGCAACAAATTCGATTGATTCAAGAATTTCTTTTTTTGTAAAAGAACCAATAAACTTTCTCAATTCTACTTTTAAATTTGAAATCAGGGAGGCTACAACTGCAATTCCCATGACAATACGAGGTTCAAGCAATCCTGCCCCAAGTGCTACCGCAAGAGAGAACATAAGGAGCATGCCAAGCTCTGTCGTGAGCCCAAGTGTATTTTTATCAAAATAGTTTAAAAAATATGCAATTGAAATATACGCAACAACGCCGATGAAACCGATAATCATGAGTGGAAGCATTCGCGGATCGACGACATAGAATGTTCCCAGTACAACACCGAGGAGCGAGAGGATTGCGTACGTCCTAACACCACCTAAACCTGTTGCATATTTTCCGGGCCGAACAAACGTAAATCGCGAACGGGTGAGTGATTTCTGTTTCTGCCAGCTATCATCACGGTCGATACCAATTAAAAGTCCGACAAAAAGCGCGAGGATTATTCGGAGTAAGATACTTTGTGGATCTAGTATATAATTACTCATCTATTTGAACATAGTAGCATGATACATTTATACTTTCTAGGCATCGAGGCATTCACGATATTGGGATATTTCCTCGGTTCTGTGTTGTTTCCCAAACGGTACTCTTTACTCTTCTACAAGTTTTTTGGAGTAACAATATTCTCACTCTTGGTTTGGTATATGTCGCTATTGAGTGGGAAAGGGTGGACAAACTTTCTCTGGTGGAGTATTGCCTTTTTATTTCTTTTTGGCGTTACATGTATGGTCATTTGGCATAAGCGTGCTCGATTGCCGACCAAGCAACAATTAAAAACATTCATTGGAATAGAAATTCTCTCTTATTTATTATATCTCTTGTTGGTATATATACGAACATTCAAGCCCGATATCTTGGGAACAGAAAAACTTATGGACGTAGCCTTGATTAATGCAATTATGAAGCAAAATCAGGTACCTATTGAGAATCCTTGGTTGTCAGGTTTCTTTATGAATTACTACTACTTTGGGCATTTCATTTTGGCAGTGTTTCAATTCATCTTCAAAATTCCAACGGCGGTCGGATATAACTTAGCGGTTTCACTGGGTGGGGTTTGGATCGTTCAAGCAGCGTATCTAGTTGTGAGAAAGTTGCAGGTTTCTCATATAGCGGCATTCGTGATTGCGCTTATCGTTACTTTTGGAGGAAATTTATACTTACTTGCACAAGTTATTCTGCATAATAATACTGAACAGTGGTTTGCTTCTGCAACACGAGTTATACCTTTTACTATTAATGAATTCCCGTCATATTCGGTTATCCTAGGCGACTTACATGGGCATTATCTCTCTTATCCTTTCTTTTTAGTAGGGATCTTTTTGTTGTTAGATATTCTCTTCCCGAAAAGGGAAACAAAGAGGCAGGATTGGATAGTTCCCAAAAGTCTTTTTCTTGGGATACTACTCGGTCATCTCTATTTAACGAATAGTTGGGATGTACTTACGTTGGCACTTTTTGGATGTATCCTCGTGCTGTTTCTGCTCATTAACGTACGTTTTGTCCAGAAGAAAAGTATGAGAAGCGCTCTGCTTTGGATGAAAAAGGTAATCCTCTTGGTGGGTCTTCCTGTTGCGTCAATGAGTATTCCTCAGTTTCTTTCTTCAAGATCGTATTATTTGCCGCCAGTTGGAGGAATTGGGATTAATACCAATTTCAGTGGACTGTGGGAGATGTTTTTATTATTCGGACAATTTCTCCTCTTGTTGCTCTTCGCTGGAGTATTATACTGGTGGATTTTGCGTGGCTACACCCGAAGAGGAATAATTCGATATATTTTTACCGAGAAACAGTTGCTTCCTGTTTTGTTGTTGATAACCGCTTTTGTATTAATTCTTAGTGTGGAGTTTGTTTATGCAAAAGATGTCTTTACGACGTTAAATCCGCCATACGCACGGACAAACACAGTTTTTAAAATATATTTTCATGCATGGGCTTTTCTGAGTATTGGGACACTCGTTCTTGCAGGTAGGGCAATTGGGGAACTTTTTCGAAACATGTCCCAGAAATGGCTCATTGCAGTCCCTTATGCAGGGCTCGTTGCAGTGGTAGCGGTGATGATGTCATATCCTTTTATTTCTGTAGATCAGTATATCAATCCGGTATTCCGCCCATTTCAAATAAAACGGCTCGTTGACGCAAATTGGAGTAATGGGTACGCCTATATGCAAAGTCAATACGGTCCAGATTATAATCTTGTTTCTCATCTGTTAGTACAGCCGAAATCAACAATTCTTGAAATAGTTACCTATGATTCATATTCGTATTATGCACGAGTTGCTTCATATAGTGGGCATACTGCAGTATCCGGATGGCCATTACATAACGTGCAATGGTACGGGGGATATGATGGCAGCGGCATTTCTCTGCAGACGAAGGAGCAACAACCGATTTTGATAGCTGAGCGAATTATTGACATTGAGCAGTTATACACCGAGCAAGAACCTCAGTATGTTGAGCAGATGCTCCGAAAATACGGCATAGATTTTGTCGTTTTTAGTGCGAGAGAGGCAAGTTGGGCCGAGGAAAAAGGGCGGGTTTTGAACCGTGCTGCGTACGATGAATTATGCACAGTAAGTTGGGAGCAAGACGATGCGAAACTCTATGACTGTCGCGAATAAAGAAATTAGAATTCTGAAAACGCTGGTAGTGATAGTGAATATGTTGGTACTTTTACCACCAATTCTGTTTCACTTAGGATTAGAGCGAATTGCAACATTTTTGTATTCTGGGTTGGGGTTTCTCTGTCATCAACGAGCTGACAGAAGTTTTTTTCTCTTTGGTGAACAACTGACGTATGAGAAGAGCACTGTTCAAGGAATTGTTCCTTTTGATCAGATAATGACGATATCTTTTGGAAAACGATTTACCTGCAATGAAGAATTGGGGTGTAAATTCGGTGTTTGTTCGCGATGTACTGGCATGTACTTGGGTGTGCTGGTTGGCGTTTTTCTCTCTGAACTGATGCAGCGTTGGAAAATTCCTAAGATTTTTCCATTGTTTCTACTCGTTCCCTTAGCGCTTGATGGGATTATTCAAACGATTGCGTATGTTCTTGCCCCTGAGCGAGGTTTTTACGAAAGTACGAATCCTCGGAGGTTTATAACGGGAGTACTGTTCGGTTTTGGAGTTGGCTATCTTGCCGTATCAGCAATCAAGACTGTGATTGCTAAAACGGAAGAATCATAATACAATCGGATATGACCGAGCGACAGAAACTCATCTTAAAGGCCCTGGTTGAGTCCTTTATTGAAAGTGGTCGTGATATTAGTTCTTTTGAATTGCTGCGCTCCGGTGATTTTGCTGTGAGTTCTGCGACCCTGCGAAATGAATTCCTTGAATTGTCGCAAAGTGGGTACCTGACGAAAAGCCATTTTGCATCTGGACGAATCCCAACGATTAAAGGACTGTATTTCTATGTGAACAATTTGATGCAAGAAGATGTCATTGATTTTGTTGATGTCGTTAAGGAAGGACAGTCATTGTTCAATTCCCGTTTTGAGGTTCAATCTTTGCTTCGAGATGCAATGAAAACACTCCATAAATGGACTGGAGAACCGTCCTTTATTTTATATAACGATGTTATCCAGTTTTATCGAATTTCCCGACTGTTAAAAGAATACGAGCATTTCCCTAAAAAGATTCAATCAGATTATTTATCGGGATTGATGAAGTTCTGGGATGTCATTGAAGATCCAGAATTGTTAACATCGTTCTTTAAGCAACGTTCAGAATTTCAATCTGGTGGCATCGGAATTTTTTCAGGTGCTGAGTTGGGTTGGAAAGATCTTGAGAATTTTATCGCTGTTTTTACCCCCTTTCGGTTATTTGAAGATCAACCAATCGGGTATGTCGGAACGATTGGCTATGTTAACTTGAATTATCGTGCGGTTGTTCCTTCCCTCAAATCAATGGCGAATATTCTGAACAACATTTTACGTGGATGGTAGGCATGGAGCTTTCTCAGTGGTTGCAAGAACAAGCGATTCAACCGAATTTGGTGCGAATACATAAACCGTATGGTATTCCCAGTACAGCAATTACAGAAATGTATAAAAAAGTAACTGGCGAGAAGGTCGGCCATGGGGGAACTCTTGATCCCTTTGCGGAAGGCGCGTTAATTCTTGGAATTGGGAAAGGAACAAAGCTGCTGACACAACATCTGGGTGGCGACAAAACCTATCGAGCAACATTTCTGTTTGGTGCGACAACACCTTCTGGAGATTTAGAATTACCGCTGAAAGTCGATGTTTTATTGGATTCTGATTCTTTTTCCGAGCGAATCACTCAAGAATTAGAATTCATGAAGCAGGGCTTTACCCAGAAAATTCCCGTACACAGTGCTGCAAAACAGAAAGGAAAATCCTCGTATGACTTGATTCGTGCGGGGAAAGAGGGCGTTGAGCGATACAAGGAAACAAAGCTTCTTGAGTATTCAGTTGCGATGACCACCGTTATTTCAAAACAGGAAGTTTTACACATGATTTCGAAAAAAATGGAACAATTACGACAAAATTTTGCGGACTTTGTCGTGTTCGGCGAGAAAATAACCTACCCAGCGCAGAAGTACAATTTTCTACTGGAAAAATGGCTCAGCACAATGGAAGAATCGTTGAAGAATGTCGAAGTGAGTGATCTTCAGGAATTTGGATTGCTCGAAATTACTGTTATCGTTCCCAAAGGGACCTACATTCGTTCGGTCGGGGAGGAGCTCGGCCTGAGATTGCAGAGTGGGGTGGTGATGGTTGGGTTGGTGAGGAAGTGACACACGATAGCTCTTGTTTTGCGTTGACAGTACTGCAGGTACTTGATACAATCCCACCATGACTGATTTCGCTATTATTAGAAAAGGACTGCACCAGTACTCCTTAAAGAAGGGTGAGTATCTTGATATGCCACGTATCCAAGGGGATGTTGAATCAAAAATTGAATTCTCAGATGTCTTACTAACACAGATTGGTGATGAAACGACTATTGGCCAACCAACCGTTGCCGGAGCAAAAGTTGTCTGTACCATTTTGAAGCACTTCCGCGGAGAAAAATTTGAAGCGGGAAAGTTTAAAGCAAAGTCTCGATATCGAAAACAATGGGGCTATCGTGAAGAATTAACCCGCATTCGCGTTGACGAAATTCTTACAAAGTAATATCCCTTATTCTCTGAAGCTTTCCTTCTGTTTCCCAGGAGGTGTTCTTTGTGAAGAGTCCATAGCTATCAAATTCAATGTGCAGTTTCGATACTGTTCCTGATTGTTCTTGAAGTTTTCCTTCATCAAAATCTTCTGCATTCATCCCAACAGTGATGTGTAGTGGTTCCGCAAAATATTTGTAGCCATATGTCGGAGGGAATTCTGGAGTCGCTCGGTATGGTTGTACGTGTTTTGCGATATTGTCTTGGAGTGTTCGTAGTTCAGGAGATTCCTGAAACGTGAGAAGCAGTAACCCTGATTCGGTTTTTTTCAACGCTGACACTTGGAGTGAGATTACTGTGTGCTCCGGAATTGATTGATCAATCTGTTGAACTTGTGGCAAGTGTGAGGTTAGCACATCTTTTGCGACATATAGCGTTATTTTTGGATAAAAGGAGGAATCTCTCTTTGGTGATACAGTGAAATCTGTACGTAATTCACGTACGAGTTCCGCAACCAGAGAATATGACCTTTGTGATACTAAATATGATACGAAGAGTGATAGTGATTCCCCTTTCATACTGTATTTTACACTGCAATGCGTTATAATCACAAATGATTGCATTTTTCCTTGGAACTCATCCAGAACTTTCTTTGGCTGAGCTACGGCTTGTGTTTGAGACACGAGAAACATTACGTTATTTATCTGTTGCGTTGTTTGACTTAGATGAGGAAGTTGTTTCAAAGCGGTTTACCGCACTTGGCGGGGTCCCTCGTTACGGATCTGTGTTAGGAACGATCCCCCGACATGACGACGAGATTGAGCGAAAAATTCAAGAAGTTCTCATTACAGATTTGAAAGAAGAATCAAGACGAGAATATGTAATCTCTTTGTATGGCGTAAAACTGGATAAACGGTCATTTCATCATGATTTGAAGGACTTGCTCTCAGGGGTAAAATATGACGGAAAATTTGACGAACCTCAACATGCTCCTGCCACAAGTGCTCATGTCCTTGCTCGAGGTGGGCACGAATATTCGTTGGTGATGATTGAAAATCTCGTGTATGTTATTAAAACAAAACAAGTGCAGGACGCAAAATTTTGGTCGATTATTGATGCAGAACGCCCAGAGCGAGATATGAAAATTGGCATGTTGCCGGCAAAACTTGCGCGGATGATGATCAATATGTCTGGAGCCGAAATGGGGGGTAAATTATGGGATCCGTTTGTGGGGCTTGGAACTGTTGCAATGCAAGCCGCTTTTTTAGGAATTCCTGTTCATGGAACCGACAAGGCACAACAAAGTATTGAAAAATCACGTCAAAATATGCAGTGGTTGATTAAAAAAGGACTGGTTGCCCAGGCGAAGCATACGTTACTGCAAGAGCCAATTGAACGCGCAAGAGTGGATCGCTCTATTTCAGCAATTGTGACTGAGCCTTTCTTAGGGAAACCTCGTTTTAAACCCTTTGCCTCAGGAGTACTTGCACAGCGAGAATGGAAACAAATTAATCGATTGTATGGTAGTTTACTGCAAATCGCAGCAAAAACACTAAGTTCTGGAGATCGATTGGTCATGGTGAAACCACTTTTCTCCTTTGTTGCGAGAAATGGGCGTGAGTGGTATAATCCACCACTAGCAGCGTCACCTTCCGTGTGGAGAATTCCGGAACTGATCCAAGATATCGGACCACTCATCTGGACTCACCGAGATAGCGTTGTTGGAAGACAAATCATGATTCTCGAAAAGAGATAGTTAAACTGTAGCAAAAAAATATGGCGCACGTAAAAGCTGGGTCATCCAGAGCACATCAAAAAGCAAACGTTGTTGGTAAACGACGAGGCCTTAAAGTAAATCAAGGACAAACTGTTCGTGGTGGACAAATTTTAGTTCGCCAAACAGGTATTGTGTATAAAGCGGGGATGAATACTAAGCTTAGTCGCGATAGTTCCGTTGTTTCTCGAGTTGCAGGGGTTGTTCAATTTTCATATCTCCGAAGACCAAATGGCTTACGAACCGTTGTCAACGTCTGGCCAAAGGTGGAAGCTCCAAAAAGTGAGAAGAAAGTTGTTGCAAAGAAAGTAGCACCAAAGAAGCGAGTTACCAAAGTTGAGACAAAAACAGAAGAGAAAGCGTAGTCATGAAGATTACGATTGATTCAAAAATATTCCAACATGCTCCGGCTCTTCGTCTAGGATGTGTATTGCTCGAGGGAATTGTGAATGACGGCCCAGAAAGTAACGCACTCCTTAAAAAATTACGAAATATTGTACAGGAAACGCAACATTCATTTTCACTTGATACACTTACCGAAGTTCCCTTTGTATCTCGTTGGAGATCGGTGTATCGCAGTTTTGGTGCAAAACCCTCAGATTATCGGAGTTCCATAGAAAATCTTATTCGAATGGTACTCAACGGGAGAGAGTTGTCACACATTTCCACGCTTGTTGATTTATACAATTTCTTGTCGCTAAAATACAAATTGCCTGTTGGTGGAGAAGATGTTGACGAAATTATTGGTGAAATGCGGTTAACTGTGGCTGAGGGAACTGAACCACCAGTCAAACTGCTGGGCTCACAGCAACCGGAACCACCTTTCATGGGTGAAATTGTCTATCGAGACGACGAAGGGATTATTTGCAGGTGCTTCAATTGGCGCGAGGCAGCTCGTACAAGTCTGCAAAAGTCTACAAAAAATGCAATAATCGTTATGGAAGCAATTGATCCTGAGGAGTATGCAACACTAGATGTTGCCCTTGATGGACTGATGACTCTTTCAGGGCATTTTCTTGGTGGAACGATGAAAAGGGTAGTGTTAACAAAAGATTCTCCTTCAGTTGATTTCTCTTTTGTGGCAACAGTTTCTCCTGAGCAGGCAGAAATGGTAAAATACGGATAAGCCGAGGTGGTGAAATGGCAGACACGTCAGCCTTAGGAGCTGATGCCCTCACGGGCGTGGAGGTTCGACTCCTCTTCTCGGCAGAATGACGAAAAAATTGAGGAGGAGAAGCCCTGAAGTGAATGTAGTAACCTACATTCATTGAAATGGGTGATCCCTTGCAAGAAAAATTAAGATCAGAGAAGTTACAAACATGGAGCTAAAACTCGTTCACACAAGTACCAAGGATGATTTACGGTTGGCAGGGTTGTTGTACACCGGAGAAGTGAAAAGTACTTGTGCAGCAATCTATATTCACGGATTTACAAGTGATTTTTTCAGTTTTCCGTTTCCTCTGAAAATTGCTTCAGATTTGTCACGTAGTGGTGTTGCCACTGTTGTTGCGCAAACACGGGGAACTGGTCTCCATATGGAATTTCTTCGTACCTCAATGCTTGAGAGCACCTATATTGGTTCATATCACGAAATTATCGAGGAGGCCTATCTTGATATCGATGCATGGATCGAAGCCTTACAAAAGCAAGGGTACAATGAATTTGTTCTGGTCGGGCACTCGTATGGAACGCATAAAGTTGTGCGGTATCTGTATGAGGGTACGTATCAAGCATCTGTTAAAAAACTCGTTCTCCTGGGGCCATTTGATAAAAATGCGTATGTCCAGAAAAAATCTGGAGACGCGTGGCCACAACAGGTTATTGAGGCAGAGAAGAAAATTGCAGACGGGAAAGGAAAAGAGATCATTCCAAATACCTTTGATGATTACCCTATGACGATGAATACGTTTCATTCGTGGTACAAGCCTGGAAAACTAAATGAAATTTGGGATTTCTATCGAATGGATACCTATGATTTTCCGGTTTGGAAAGAATTGTCACTTCCAATCCAAGTAATTACAGGAACTGATGACGAGGCCTTTGATTTCCCGGAATTTTATTCAAAAGAGGCTGTCTATGAAAAAATGCGGGAGTTGTTTTCGTCTGGTGAGGTTGTTGTGCTTACAGGATCTGGACATTGTTTTGTTGGCTATGAAGACGAGGTTGCAGCAAAGATTACAACTTTCGTTCAATCATATAGTCAGCAACCCCAGCAATAAACTTGAACCCTTCCGATTCAGTATAGTCCGGAAACTCTCTATAGAGACTTTCTTTCGCCTTGACAACAAGGTGATGTGCAACCTCTTTGGAATGTTGGAGAGAACCAGTCTCAACGAGTATTTGTTGAATTGCCTCAAAATCAGAATCAGATAATTCTCTATTTCCAAGAGCTGCCCTCAGGGTTTTCTTTTGCAGGTCAGAGCCATGTTGCAGCGCATACACCGAAAGGAGTGTCGCTTTCCCTTCCATGATATCGTCTTTATTTGATTTCCCTGTATCATGAGGATCTCCGTAAACACCGAGTATATCGTCTTGAATTTGGAACGCGATTCCTGCTTGTTTCGTGTACGTCGTGAACTTCTGTATAGTTTCCTCGCTCTGATCTGCCAATACTGCTCCGAGTTGAATCGGGTTAAAGTAGGTGTAGTGTGCAGTTTTTAAACGGTGAACTTCTAAAACATCTGCTTCACTGACCGTTAGAATCTGTTGATTATAAATGTCTCTGATTTGTCCGTAGGCTGTGACATTTATTGCATCGTTAATTCCATGTAGCGCTCGGAGGAGAGTTTTTGGGGGGAAATGTAATCCAAGTAATAGATTTCCGGCATGGTGCATTCCCGCAAGCCCTGATAAGGTAGCTGTTGAATAGCCATAGTGGAGTGAATCACCAAGACTTAGTTTTTCTTTATGGTACCGCTCATGAAGTCGATGTGCTGTTGGTTCACCTCGTCTCAAGTCCGATTTGTCATTGAAATCGTCAATAACAAGAAGATACGCGTGGATGAGTTCGATGGCAACTGCTGCTTGAATAACGTCTGGAAGTACGTTTCCCGTAAACATTCGATATGCTTCTATGACAAAACTTCCTCGTAGGCGTTTTGCGGTGCGAGTAACGATATCTTTGTACACGTCAATGGCATAGCCAACTGCGTCGTGATACTCTTTAGCCCCTTTCCCGAAAACTTCGGCCAGGTAGGTGTCGAGCGACTGATTAATGGTAATTTGGTGCTCGTGGAGTCTTGTTTTCGCAAATTGTGTTAAGGACTTCATAGTGTTTATCCATTTAAGACAGTGTGTATCGTACTATATCAGACGAGTGGATATTCAGAAAGATGCATCTGGTGGTAATTGATAATGAGTGCGACGAGTTGAAACGAATGAAGTTTTTTTGTATAATTCACCATTGCCGCTATCGTCTATCGGTTAGGACAGGGGATTTTCAATCCTCAAGGCGGGGTTCGATTCCCCGTAGCGGCAGATCATTCCTTATATTGGGAATCGAAGCCCTGAATTGAATGTAGTAACCTACATTCAAGGAAGTGGGGGGCCCGAGTTCGAAACTCCTTGGTACGCGTAGCGCGAGTAAGTTGGTTTCGTGAGTGGGCGATTCCCCGTAGTGGCAGATCATTCCTTTTTCGGGTAAGAAAACAATGAGAAATCCATTTAAAAAATCTCTACGCAATATAAAAAAAGAAGATGCGCATGGTGGCTCAGGAAGTCGGCAGGTTCTGCTTTCGTCGGGTGACTCGATTTCAAGAAATCTCGAAGCTATGACGAAAGGCTTTATCCCTGCAGGTGGAAGGTATGATTGGCATGTGCATGAAGATGTTGACGAATTTTTCTTGGTTGTAAAAGGAAGTGGGGTGATCGAATTTGCAGAGAGTGAGTCAATCGAGTATTTGGAGGGTGATCTTGTGTACATTCCCGCAGGAAAACAACATAGAATACTCGCATCAAAGCAGTCTGATAATGAGTTCTACTTCGTCAGGATACGGTAGTGATCATAATTTTTACGAGAACCGAACCTTCGAAACAATCTCCAGTCTAGTTCAAAATGTTCATCATTGTGAAACATTCATTCTCTACTTGGCAAGCCCCATTCTTTGTGCTACTATGAAATCGTTATGGTAGATGTTTTTAAGAAAATTCTTGATTCGTTGGAATTTTACATATTCGCTGGGGTTTTCTTTATAATTATCTGGTATTTTGTCCTGAGTCCTCGTGCTATCGACGGTATCTCAATGTACCCATATCTTCAAAACAACGACTTCATTTTGGTGTACAAATTGCAATATCTTTCAGATAATCCACAACGCGGTGATGTTGTAGTCTTTAAGCATTCTGAAACGCAGGATTATATTAAGCGTGTTATTGCAACCCCAGGGGAAACCGTAATGGTTCAGAATGGAAAGGTGTATGTTGATGGGAAAGAATTATATGAAGTGTATCTTGACTCAGCAGTCAGAACACAGCCAGGTGCGACACTTCGTGAAGGAGTTGCCTATAAGGTTCCTGAAAATCAGTTCGTTTTGATGGGTGATAACCGACAATATTCGACTGACTCTCGCGAATTCGGCGCAATTCCAAAGGAATATATTGAAGGGCGCGCAGTTGTGGTGTGGTTTCCACCGGAAGAGGCAAAATTGATAAAGCGGTTATCGTATGGTGATAATTTAATGGATAATCAATAGTGAGAATTTCGTTAGTACAGACACTCGATAAATCCTTGACCCAGACACTTCCTGTCGAATCCATTAAAGTTTTTCCAAAGGTTCCTGTTATGAATATGCCGGTAAGCACGATGCTCGCTTATGCAGAAGATGTTCGAAAAGATGGTCAAAGGCTTCCTTTGGTTTGTTTCAAAACACCAGGTGGTCCAGAAATAGTTCTGGGTGAGTTATATCATCGGATTCTCAAACTTGGCTCCCTAGAGCAGGCAGTAATTGTCTATATCGATGACGTCCCAATGGAAATTCTGCATTTGGTAATTCTGGGTTATCTCGAAGGTGGGTTCATGTCTCTTGCTGAGCAAGTGATGCTGCTCCATTTTTTGAGCAAAGCAAAGAAGGTTTCTCATGCACAGTTGGCATTGCGTTTCAAATTAAGCCGAACTGTTGTCACTAACCGAATACGACTCTTTTCTCTGCCGTATGAAGTGATGTCCGGTTTAGTAAATAACGAAGTTAGTGAGGGGCATGCTCGCGCGTTACTTTCTTTGAAACGCGATGATTTAATCGTGAATGCATTTGAAATTATTAGGCGAGATGGCTTGTCGGTTCGTGAAGCAGAGGAATTAGTGCGACGGTTACTTGGTCGAGGGAAGCGCTTTAAGCAGTCAGCAACCAAGTTAACTGTCGAATATGATCATATTGCCAAACAAGTCGGTGACATGCTAGGAACCCGTGCGTATATTCAGCCACTTTTGCGTGGTGGACGTCTCATCTTGTCATTTAAGAGTAAAGAAGACCTTCGGGAAATTCTCGAGCGAATTCGTGTTGTTGTATAGCTGTTACGTTTTCTTTTTTTTCGGTACAAGCGCGTCTCGAATATCCTTTAATACTGAAAGCTCGGTATCTTTGTTTTTTTCCACCGCTTTCTCTTCTTTCTTTTTCAAGGAGTTTATTGCTTTAACCAATGAAAAGACAACAACTGCAACAAGAAGAAAATTAATTGCATTTTGCAGAAGATTACCATAGAGAATTGCAACTTCTGGAACGGATTCTGTTTCTTGCTGAAGCACCAGTTTTAAATCAACAAAATTTACCTTTCCCATAAGCACTCCGATCGGGGGGAGAAGCACATCTTTTACGAGTGAGTTGACGATGCCAGTAAATGCAGAACCTATAATAATACCTACTGCGAGATCAATGACATTTCCTCTTGCAATGAAGGTTTGGAACTCCTTCAAAATTCCGGGCACTTTTTTGAGAGGTTCTTTTGTTGGAAGCATGTGTGAGTAGGTGAATTTAGTATCGTTACTATTGCGAGTATAGTACAATGTCCGATGAAGGTGAAGAGCGCAATTGATTGGGGAATTCGCTTGTCGTTTGCAATCATATATATTTGGTTTGGAATGCCGAAGGTTTTCGAGGTGAGTCCTGCGACTTCATTAGTGAGTGATTTGCTTAATGTACTCTTACCATTTGTGCCTGCTGCACCATTTCTTGTGCTATTTGGATTGCTTGAATGTGCACTCGGTGTTGGATTTTTGCTTCCTCGTATTACAAAAGGTGTTGTTATTGCAACGTTTATGCATCTCGTTGCAACGATGCTTCCGCTGATTCTTCTGCCGGAACATACGTGGTTATCGTTTGGAGTACTCAGCACAGAAGGGCAGTATGTAATGAAAAATGTGGTGTTATTTGCTGCGTTACCGGTGTTATGGGTGGGGAGAGGAGATATAGAGGTTGAAGAATATGAGATGAGATTACAATAACAATGATTTAAGTTCATTTACTGATACTTCAGGTGAATTCCTCTGAAAAAGATGTGTCTGCCAATTTCTTTGTTGAGCATTGGTAAGATAATCCTGACGATCGTCGATAAATAGAATCTCTGCACCTGGAAGTGAAGTCTCTTTTTCAATGTATGTGAAAATGCTTTCATCAGGTTTCTTGTACCCAATATCACAGGAAAGAAATCGATATGAGTACGGTATGTTGGGTAATAATCCGTGTTCAATAAAAACTGAGAACATGCCTGTGTAGATGTTTGAAAGTAAGCCAACATGATATTGCTGACAAATCTTTTGGAGAAATGCCTGCGTTGGCATTATTATTTCAAAGTCCAGCGACCATTTTGTAAGGAAATCGTATCCCTGTGGAATCGGCGGAAGTTGGTACTCTTTTACACATAATTCGAGAAGTTCTTGTGGCGTGATTTTGCCAAGAGTAATTTGGTCATCATATTTGTCAAAGGTGTCGTAGAGATAGTTGACGTTAAATCCGAGTTCTTTTGCTGTGGTAGTAAACACATTTCGATATTCGAGGAGTACGCCACCAATATCAAAAAGTACTAGGTTAGCTTTCATGGCATATTATAGCGTAGCGTGAAAGGGCATAAGAGATTTTTTGTTGACGCTGGATAATGATTTTTGATATAATTACCTAATTCCAGTGATTCCGCTAACACGGATGAGGAGACAGAAGAAAGCCTGAGGGCAAGTAGAACTGATCCGGGGGCGCCCGTAATTGCGCAATGCTTTGTCGAGTTCCACACTCCGAGAAGCTGATAAGGCAAAACCTGTGAAGGTTTTGCAAAGATAGGGTGGCAGCACGTGAAAACGTCCTTATCAGGTACATAAATTTATTTGTATCGAATATGGTAAGGACCATGATCGACAAATTACACAGAAAGTTAGGTAAGAAAATACTTCTTAAAGGATGGATTCATACTATACGACTCCAAGGGAGTGTGATTTTTATTCAATTGAGAGATCGCTCTGGAATCGTTCAGTGTGTTGTTGAGAGAACTTCCCAAGCATTTCAAATTGCGAAAGGATTGAGTGAGGAATCGGTGGTTTTATTTGCTGGCGTTGTTGTCGAACATCATAAAGTGCTCGAAGTTCACGTTGATAAAGCAGAAGTATATAGTAAGCCGGAGCAAGCTCTTCCAATTCCTGTAGTTAAAAAAGGACAGGAGGAGACGAATTTAAAGAAGAGGTTAGATTATCGATGGCTAGACTTACGAAGGCCAGAAAAAAGGCTTATCTTTGAAATTAGTACCTATGTGCATACACTTATGCGTGAATATCTCATCAAGCGCGGCTTTCTAGAAGCCTCTACCCCTAAACTTATGGCGAGTCCAAGTGAAAGTAGAGCAGAATTGTTTACCGTTTCTTACTATGGAAAGAAAGCGTATCTTGCCCAGTCTGCGCAATTCTATAAGCAATTGGCTATGGCCGCAGGGTTTGAAAAATTCTTTACCTTTGGTGACACTTATCGCGAAGATCCTTCAACAACTGTTTGGCATGTAGCTCAGTTCACGACTCTCGATATCGAAATGTCGTTTATCGACAAGTTTGAAGACGTGATGCGGTTTGAAGAGAGATTTTTGCATTATGTTCTCAAAAAAGTCAAAAAGAAATATGGCATGATTGTTGAGCAAGTATTTGGAACAACAATAATTGTTCCTTCTCTTCCTTTCCCACGCATTACCATGGCTGAAGCGAAAGAGATTGTTCGGGGTGGGATGGGTTCTTCTGAAACAGGCGCGGATTTATCGTCTCCTGAAGAGAAGATGCTGTGCGCATATGTTAAGAAGCAATTCGGCCATGAATTCGTATTTTTAACAGAGTTTCCTTGGGAAGTAAGGCCGTTTTATCATATGAAGTCTACTGATGAGACAACTCGTAGCGCAGATTTACTCTATAAGGAACGTGAAATAACAACGATTGCGCAGCGAGAGCATCGATACCAAGTGCTTGTCGAACAAGTGAGGGAAAAAGGAATGAGGCAGCAAGAAGTTCAGCATTACCTTGATTTCTTTCGTTATGGTTGTCCACCGCATGGAGGACTTGGGTTTGGATTCGAGCGATTTCTCAAAATTATGCTTGGATTACCAAACATCCGAGAAACAGTGTTTCTTACAAGGGATATGAAACGATTGGCACCGTAATTCTAGGTGTATAATTGTTATGGCTGCGAGAAAGGACTGAAAATCGCAAGAAGAGATCCGTATGACGTGTGCTTAAGTCGTAAATGGTATCAAGGTAAGTTAGAACGTTCATTATTTGTATGATAGATTATAAGAATATTCTGCAAGAGAAGAAAAAGCTCATTCTCAGTAATTACACAGTTCCACAAACCATCACGCAAGAGTGGATTTCGCAAATGTTTCTGGATAACAAAAGCACTTTCTTTATTTGGGGGTGGTGCTATCGAGATATTTCTTCTGCAATTTTTTCTCAGGAGGTGACTGCAGATACCTTGAACAAAATTTCTTTTGATGACAAAACTGAATTCCCTGTGAAATTACCTGTTGGTTATGAGCCAGAAAAACTCCTGAAAGAAACACGAAAGGTTCCTTTGGGAATTGAATTACTCCATGCAAAAGGTGTGAGTGGACAAGGAATGTCGGTCGCTATTATTGATTCAGCCTTCCTACCTCATGTAGAGACAGAGCGGGCGGGCTTTTTTTATTATGAACACTCAAAAATTGCGAGTGAACATTTTCACGGGTTATTGACGTCAACCATACTTGCTGGCAAGAAACTTGGTATTGTGCCAAATGCGAAATGCTATTTTTACACCATGTCACAGATGACTGCAGAAAGAGATGGTGAACTTGTGGATGGGCTAAAAAAGATTTATGAGCAGGTTTCAAAAGGAGAAAAAATTTGTGTTGTCAGTCTTTCTATGCCATATCCCAAAAGCACTAAAGATGAAT
The DNA here is from genome assembly GCA_030583685.1 of Candidatus Dojkabacteria bacterium. Taxonomy (GTDB): domain Bacteria; phylum Patescibacteriota; class Dojkabacteria. The sequence continues at coordinate 712,408 of CP129470.1, forward strand.
ATTATGAAGTAGTCGAAAAATTAAAAGAAGCAGATTGCCAAGTAATTGATTCAGTTGAATTCAATAAGGATTTTATCTGTGGTCGATTTACTTCAGCAGACGTCTTAAATCTTGAATATGTTGATCTTAACGATTGGCAAAAAGAAGGCGAATGGCAACAAACAATTGAATCAAGGATAGTAATACCGAGTGCAGGGAGAGCCTTGCCGCTTTGGGGAACAGAAGATAGGTATCATTATTGCGCTCAAAGCGGAGTAAGCTGGTCAATACCGATGCTCGCTGGTTTGTACTGCTTGGCAAAGCAGATGAATCCCGATGTTGAGTATCAAGAATTTGTCAGGTTGATAAAGGAAACAGCATACAAAAATAAATCTGGCTTGAATGTCATAAATATTTCTCTCCTGTCTGCAAGACTCAAATGATCTCTGAATGGATCGACTTTTAGGGCGCTTCTGGCTTAGAACCGTGCGTTTTCAAAAAGGTTGATTATTGACATTTTTAGAAAAATTCGGTTCATGGCCGTAACTCAAAAAGTACTTGTTTCTTTTGAGTAGGAAATGAGAGAATTATAAGAAAACGGAGATTGTGGGTCTGGCACCGTACAATGGATGGCCGACAGAAAAAACGAGACAAAAGAGACAGTATAAAAAAGAATGTATAATGTCTCATGTTTCAAACTATGTACGCAAAAGAAGATCAAGAATTGATCCAAAAAGCAATTAGTTTCTTAGTTGAGAATTTCAACAAATCAGGTAACAACAGTAAGCCTGTTATTCTTCATAGTATTCGGCTTGCGATGCGCCTTTACGACAAAGGGGAAAAAGCATCTGTAGTCGTTGGAGCTCTTCTGCATGATTTGTTAGAAGATACACAGGTAACCTTGGCTGACATTACGTTATCATTTGGTGAAGAAGTTGCAAAACTTGTTGAGGCAAACAGTTTCAAAAGCGAAATTGCAGACTACGTTCAAAAATATATTGAAACTTTTGAGCGCAATATTGCTTACGGAAGAGATGCGGCTATTATTAAGGCAGTAGATTTGCTTGACAATGCTGATTATTACACACTCGGCGCACCAGAATCATGGTCAAAACTCTATGGTAAGTATGTTAAATTTCTAGAGATGGCAGAAGGCTTGCTAAAAGATACTGGTGTTTGGGCAGAGTTGCAGGAAAAGAAGGGGCAGTTAGAAAAACAGATGGGGATAGCCGAGTAAAAAATTGTTAGGAAAAAACAAACTCGAGTAGAGAAGCTTTGTGGTCGTTCCCTTTAAATGTACAGTACATTCCTTCCATTTTCTTGTGACACTGCTCACATTTGATATTCGGTGTTTGGGCTAAATCGTAACGATTCTGTACTTCGGTATCATCTGCTATCCAGTCGGTAATGGTTCTCTCTTTCTTGGTATAGGCGTCGGCCATGGTAGTGTTCAGCATGATTGCTATTACTTTATCGACTTCAGCTTTATGGTCCTCGAAGGTGTGCCACTTTTTGAGAGGCTTGTGCTTAAGCATTTTTTCTTTGACCTTGAGAATCATAAGACAGTGCTCAATGGTCCAGAGGTCGTAGCGGTCGATGTAGTGCTGGCGCTCATAGAGAAATACCATGAACTAAATTGTAAATTTATTGGGGGAGCACTTTAAGTTTACTTCCACGTGTTGACAGTAACAATACCTATCTTGCTTGTAGCAATACATCACTTCCTATTAATCGCCACCGCATAGCCTCAAGGCTTACAATGTATCTTTTTGCCAAATCTTCGACACTCCGTATGCCATGCTGACGATCATACTTAACCCAATCGAAAGGCATAAGCAGTTCTGCGGCAAATTGGTCAGCCTCTACTTCTTGAGGATGTTTCTTCGCTTCTTGTTGGTCGAAATTGATAACATGTCCAAATACATTTTTGTGATTTGGCCTAGTTCGTGGGCAATTGAGAATCGCTGTCGCATGTATGAGCTATTCAAGTCGTAGAGTATCATTCCTGACTCGTATTCAATCAAAGCCGAAATATTTTTAATACCTAATGCATCAAAGTTCGCTGGAAACTCGGTTAAATCTTCGTGGCGAAGAAGTAGATTTAGTGGTACTGGAGGTTTGCTAATAGATAATTCTTTTAGTAGCTTGTTTGCTTTACTTCGCGCGAGAAGTTTATTCGGTTTTAGTGTCGCTTCCATCATTCTTCAGCCTTTTTATAAACTGTTTGATCAAAATTCGAGATATTTACCACTTACAGGACTACGTTGACACATTTCTGTTTTTGGCAATCAGAAAGTATCGACTCGTTGGTCGCTTGCAAGTATAGTAGCTGGGACTTGTGGAACCGTTTCAAATATGGCGGAGAGAGAGGGATTCGAACCCTCGATACCCGTAAAGGGTATACTCCCTTTCCAGGGGAGCTCTTTCGACCACTCAGACATCTCTCCAATCTGGTGAATTATACAGGAAAACTACTCCTTCGGAAACCAAACGGAAATTTCTCTTTTTGCCTCAGCTCGAGACGTTGATCGGTGGATTGTGTTGAAGAGGGCTCTGCGTTTTGCGTGTGAGAGTGCGAGTGAGTCAGTTGAATACATCCCTCGAATGGTGGATAAATCGAGCTCTGCCGGCATGTGTGAGCCTGCCACTTTTTTCACTTTTTCTACTGCATTTGGTCCATACAGAACTACAACAACGATTGATTTCTTAGTGAGTTGTTTTATCGACCACTGGTATATAACTTTCCCAATTTCAATGGGGTTGCAGGAGTGAAATATTTTCTGTGCATGTGACTGGGATTTATAAAGGCTTAACGCCTTTTCTCCAACTGCTTGCAACCACTTTTCATCTTTACCCATAGCATAGTGAGCCTGTGCTTGCTCCTCTGAAGCGACGATTAGCTGTAACTTCGTAATCTTGAGTCCGATATCTTCAAATTTCTGGAGAATTCTTCCGACGAGACCACGCTTAACTGAATCTGCTTTAATAATCACAAGAGTTGATTCCTGTAACATAAGCAATTATACCGCAAATTCTTGGATCAGCTCGAGAACTTCATTTTCTGCGCTGAACATGAGATCATGACCATGTCCGGTAAGCACAACAATTTCAGCTCTCTGAAGTTTTTTGGCCAACGCAAGTTCTTCTTTGATTGGGAATATAACATCATCTCCTCCTAAAAGGAGTAATTTCTTCGCAGGTGTTACATGTTCAAGTGGGACTCGAAAATTTGTTCTTAGCATTTTCAGTTGCTTGCTCATTTCGGGATAGTTCTGTAAGTTTTCTTCCAGAAATATACTCGCCTCTTTTTTAGTGAGGAGTGTCGATTTTCGAGTACTTTTTGTCACATTTAATGCGACACGGGCAAGAATTTTACTTTCGGTGAGTGAAAACTGCTGTAGCATTGGCGACATAAGGACCATTTTCGAAATCAATTTCGGATAGCAGGCATCAACCGAAAGGGCAATGCCCCCACCCATTGAATGAGCGAGTACGTGATGACCTTTGCCAAATGTCTGCAGAAACTTGGCCACAATTGCTGTGTAATACTCGAGTGTCAGCTCTGAGCGGTAGTTGATTGTATTATGAAAGCCGGGATAGTGAAGCGCGATGATTTCGAAGTGTTTTCCTAGTTTCTTCAAAAAAGGGTGATAATAATGAATTGTTGCACCACCACCTGCAAGAAAGAAAAGCCTTGGACCTTTTCCAATTTTCTCTGCTTGCAACGTAAGTTTTTCTGTTATTTCAATTGTTTGAACCATTCCTGAGTATACCTGATTTCTCACAAATAAAGATAATTATCTGTATTAGCACTTGACGAGTGTAACTGCTAATATTATACTTAACGCAATAATAATTTGATTCGAATACCAATGAATATCAAACCAGTTGCCAAATATCTTGTCTTAAAAACAATCGAGCCAGAGGTGAAGACAAAGTCTGGCTTGTATCTTCCAGAAACGGCAAAAGAAGATAAAACGCCAAACATGGCAGAAATTGTTGCAGTAGGAACCTCGAAGAAGATTGCAGAGCGAGGGCTAAAAAAGGGGGATTGGGTCATTTACTCAAAATATGCAGGCACCGAAGTCGATCTTGACGGCACAAAATACATGCTTGTCGCGGTCAATGACATTCTCGCAAAAATCGAAAAATAGCAATTAGCTTTCGAGAGGTGAAGCACTTGCGTAAAAGTGTTTGTTTTCGCTATACTGAGGGGTGAGAAATCAGAAATTGTATATCGATAAGCCGAAAAGAAAGCTCTTTGCCGACGCATTTGTTGCAGGAGTTGGCTGGGGAATTGGAACAATTCTTGGAGCTGCACTGCTTTTTGCGCTATTGGGAATATTAGTGACACGTGTACAAGCAATACCCTTTGTTGGAGAATTCGTGTACAATGTGATAGTCGAAGTCCAAGAGCTTCAAGGGAAATAAGTTTACTGCCCAGAGTATGATTGAATTACAAGTTGCATTGCAAGTTCTTGCAATTATTGCGTTACTACTCTTTATTGGAGTACTGGTATATGTGTTTTACTTGCTTGGTAAGGTGAATAAGAAGCTCGATACGATTATTGAAATTCTGACCTACTACGAGAGAGTTAAGTCGATAGTTACTGACTTTGCGAATGGTCCAGGTAAGCTTTATTTAAGCATCTTTCAATCAGTGATGTCTTATGTGACACCATTGTTGACAAGACGCAAGAAAAACAACTAGAATTGGGCATGAAAAAATTTGGAATATTCCTGCTAGTATGGCTGCTCAGTTTACTGTCAATCATTCAACCTGTGTTGGCACAATCAGAAGATTGTGAAAACCCAATCCCCGCCTTGTATACCGTGAAAAATGACGAGAAATATGCGCAAACAAGTAGCGAGTTCGGTGACAACTTAAAAGTAACAGGAACAGGATCGACCTCACGATGGGTAGATACAGAGGGAATATTAAATGGATTAACGATAATTCCCGATTGTAATCCAATCAAGCAAAGTGTCTTACAACGAAACCCTCACTTGGCGTATGGTTTAACACAGAACACAGGCGGCTTAATGCTTAATGCATTTTTAAATAGTCCAACCAATAATATCCCTGTATTTTATGCGCAAATGTTGTTACCAAAGGAGATCTGGCAACAAGGCGGAGGAACTGCGTTGGCACAACGAACGGAACCTCCTAACGGAGAATCTGCAACCGTATACCTAGGAAGTGATGGGCTTGGGATGAATAGATTATGGAGTATTAGTTTTACACTTGCAATGGGAATCCTGGTCGTTATTTTGATAATTGCAGGGTTTATGATTATGTTTCGAAGTAAAGCCGGAGGACAAGTCGTCGTTACTATTTCCATGGCGTTGCAAAATGCGATTATCGGTGCATTTCTCGCGCTCGCGAGCTATGCAATTGGCTCATTCTTTTTGAATTTCTCAAAATATTTAGTGCTTGTTGTTGCGTTCTTTTTCCAAGATATATTTAATGATTATGGTATTGACGTGATTTATATTAATGGTCCGTGGAATCTGTTTAGGGATTTTATTGGGACGACAGTGTGGGGAACACTGCATAGTGATATAACTTCTTGGTGGAAGATGGCAGGTGATAGTATTGTCGGATCTGCGTTGGGGATTACAGAAGACATGCCAGAAGCGTTTCAGAAAGTGTTTGTTCATTTTTCGGCTTATACTGCCGGAACAACAGTAACTCTACTCACGATAATGGTAAGAACAATAATTTCCGGTGCGTTACTTATTACAACGTTAAGAATTTTCTGGGTAGTGCTTTCAACGTATATTAAAATGGTGATTGATATTGTCCTTGCTCCACTCTTATTGATGATTTCTTCTTTACCTGGAAAACAATCTGGATTTAATACATGGCTTAGCAGAATGTTTAAGAATTCAATTACGATTCCAATCATGTTTGCATTTGTCAACGTTGCGGCGTATATGGCCTATGCCGTTGCAACTTCGAGTGCTGGATGTGCCGGGGAAGGCAAAAGTATCCTAACTTGTATAACCGGAGGAATGATTCCTTCTGGCGCCGCCACAATGACAGACAACTTTATGGCTATAGTTGGGCCTTCAGCGGTGGTAGCGCTTGTCATGTTGAATATGGTTCCAACGGTACCAATTATGGTTCAAGAAATGTTTAATCCAAAGGGTGGTGATATAAGCAAAGCATGGGATGGAGCCAAGAAAACATTGCAATCTACACCAGTTATCGGTGGATTATTTCAATAGTTCTTAACTCTTAAACAATATGGCAGGAGATAATAATGCATCATTAAGCGCATTGGGACAGTTTTATGATGCACTTTATGAACTTGCGCGTAAACAAAGTCGAGATCATGGTCCTGCTTCTCTTCCAGATTTAGTTCCCGGGCAGGTGAGTGATGAAATCGCTGCAGGAATTATTTCTGCAGCATCCGCTCTTTCAGGTATGAGTCCAGATGGAGCAAACCTTCCTGGATTTGCTGTGGCGAAAGTTCAAAGTATCTTTGAAGGCTTGGGCACAAGTGTTGGTTTTACCCCTTCCTCACTTGAACAATTAAGAGAGTCATTTGCTTACTTGCAAAATGACGGAGTAGTGAATGTTAATCTTCAGGCTGAGGTAAAACCCCCAGCACTAACACTCTCTGCAGATACAGTAAAAGGGGCTATGCTTGATCCGAATGGGCTTGCCAACAGTATCGCGGACAAATATTGGAACGCTAAAGTAAATCAGAGAGTTTTAGAGTTTATTAACGCCTTAGGGGGCGAAGAGCCATCAGTGCAGCTGGGAACTGCATATTTATTATCGAGAGCAGCGGGTGTCGATGCAGATCTTGCAACAGCAGTCGTTACATCAAAGGAGGTTGAGTGGAAAAAGGCTTCTCCTGTTGCAATATCCCCTGATAAAGAAAAAGGATATTTTGAGCAAAGGAGTGCGAATGCTGATGCAGCAAAATATGAAGGGGCATTGAGTACTGCTGTTGCGGCGTATGCGGGAATGACGAATCCAGTTGAACGAACAGAGTTCGCCGATTATTATAACAATACCTTAAAAGATAAGGTTCTTGAAGAGTATAACCGGTTAGTAGCAGGAACAGGAGAACCCCCGGTTTACGAATTTGAGAAATTGTTCAAGTCAAAGTCGTTATCAGATCTAGCTAAGACGCCAGGCGGTATGTCCGCAGCAGGGTTGTTTGCTCCTGGAGCTACCGGGGTATATATCCAGCAAGCATTTAGTCAGGCCATTTCAGCAGAACTTCTCAACACAGGAAATTCAACCACAGTCGCCCACGGATTGCAGCAGATGTTCTCACAAGTTAATGCACCAAACAAATTTGCAAGTTTTATTGGAGGGATGTATGAAGCCAAGATAGATAAGGGGGGAAGCCTTAAAGGTATCGTAAAATTAGGACTTGACGAACTACAAGGTACGTTTGGAGCAGGAAGAGGACTTAATTTTGCAAAACAGACGCTGGATAACCCAAATACCTTTTTGTTCGATCGTCGAGGTGCAGTCAATCAACTAGGGTATTTGTACCAGCGATGGAATACTATGCCAACCTTAAACAAAATTTTTACGCCTGTTGGTCTTTTCACGGGTTCATCATGGTTGGATTTGGCAAATTGGACGGGTGCGGTCACCTTTAATAAATTCAGTAACCCTGGGCTGTTTCCTGTGTATCAACTGTTTCAAGGAAATGACAAAATTAATGATCTTGCGACTGCAAACTTTGGGAAGAGAAGTTTTAAAAAAGCGGAAGGAGCGGTAATGGCGATGCAACTTAAATTGGAGAAAAATTTAAGAGATTCGAAATTTGCGGCGAACTCAGTGATTGCAAACCAATTAGCAAAGGAAAGAGCTAAGATTGAGTCAAAATTGAATCATCTTACCGATAGATTTAACGTTGTAAAGGCGGAGTTCGGAATTTTTGGCGGAAACAAATGGGGATACAAACCTGTTGCTGTTCTCTCCCATAAAGCAGGGTATCTTTCCAAGATGTCGTATACGCTTTACGCGTTTAGTCCTGGGGCGTTTTTTGGAGGATTATTGAACGGTGATACGTTTCAGCGACTTGCCTGGATTGGAACAGGGTTTGGAAAACATATCAATAACAGGGATGGGTGGTTACTAATGGGAAGAGTATCACACTTTATGCTGAATAACCGAATATACCGAGGAATTGCAAATGTATCTCGTACTGTTGCGTATGTTGTTAACTTGCCCAAAGAGTTATTAAATGTTGTCGTCGCTAGAGTTTCCGTTGCTGCACAGCGACTAGGGAAGTTAGTGGTGGAAAAGACAGTTGTAGCTTTGGCGAAAAAGGTACTTGGAAAAACCCTCTATGCAACACTATCTGCCGCTCTTGCATACATTACCGCTGGTGTCAGTAAGGTGCTGCAATGGGCCTACAATATCACAAACTTTGTAACATTTGGGACACTGGACAAAATTACTGGTGCTATGCTCCGAATACTCATGCAGGTTATTATCGGATTAGGGATGGGGTTACTTGCTTTGTCCATGATGGGCTTGCAGTCATTTCACGAACTTGGCGGGCCTTCATACATCACCCAAAACCTCGGTTCGGGGGGGTTGTTTGCACCAGATCCTGGGTATAGTCCTACTCTTGAACATATTGACGATCCAACCGCTCCTTCGTCTCCAGGAGAAATTGGATATCCTCCCGATGCTCCAGGGGGACCAACATATTCTGGGTCATGCCAAGAAATTTTTGCACAAGTAAGAGCAGAAAGTATATTTAACGGTACAAACGCTAAGAATGGGACACTCATTACTCCTAATTCCGGAAAACCTTGGTGTGATGCATTTGGGTCTCCGGTTGTTCGTTGTCGCTTTCAAGAAATTGATCCGTGGTGTAGAAGGTGTCCGAATTCAGCAGGTAGATTGTTTCGTCACGAGTTGACGCATGTCGCAAAATCAGGTTCAGAGTTTTGTGCTGAACTAGTCGGAGATAACGGTGGTGGTTATGCGTTCCAGGCGCCAGATTTGTTTAATGGAAGTACTGCTTGGTTTACTGCGACTCAAATTGGTGAGACATTGGCCGCAAATACTGGCCTCCCAATGCTTACATTAAAAAGGGCATGCGTTGGAGACGCCCTTGCACTACAACAAGTTTCAAGAAAAGGTATCAATTTAGCAAAATATAATTCTCCACAAGGCAAAAGAACTGTAAGTTGTTACTAATCCCCCCTTGCCCAATCATTATTACCAGGTATAATGGAATAATGAAGACTTGGTTTCCACTAATTTGTACTTTGCTTCTTGGACACTTATTGCTTATCCCTCTGGTGTCAGCACAAACAGCGCCACAGGAGTATTTCCCAATCAACTGTGATCGTACGAAGGGAAATTATCGAGTTATGGATACGCTCGTTCTAGTCCCACTCACTGACGATTTGACTTTACAAACCGGCAAAACTGCAGAGGAACTCGCAAAAAACCTCTTTTATGAATTTGCATATGTTCGGGGGAATAACGTAGCGCCAATCAATGCCTTGACCCACGGTGGTCAGTTTATATCGCTAACGTGTGATTACCCTGACTATTTGGCAAATGTCGTTATGGCTGAGAATGCTGGTTATTATATTCTTGGAGTTTCTGGAGAGCTTCCAACAGCCTTGGTTCAAGAAGTTATTAATTCCCTTAAACTAACGAAAATAATTCAGGCTGAGCTCGTTTCCGTTACTGATGAAAAAAATACAACAATAGCACTTGCAAATGAGAAGAATTGCACAGTGCTTTGCCAAGGAATCAAACCAAGTTCCCAAGGAACTGAAAAACGCTCATATGCAATTGAATTGTCAGAACCAGTCTATTCAAAGAGTGTGAGACAGAAAGAACTCGTTTCGTTTTCCGTACAGGTTAAAAATACGAGCGAATTTCCCATCTATCCGTCAGGTGCTGGCGCAGTTTCCTTGCAAACGACTGCGCGGGGAATCTCCCCGTTGTATCATGCTTCTTGGTTGTCACCGGGTATAATTGCTCGACTTCCTGGAATTCTCTTGCCAGGTGATGAAACTGCAATGTCAGTAACCCTCGGATCGCCGTTACTTCCTGGAAAGTATTCTGAAAGTTTTGTCATTAAAATGGGAAGCACTCAGGTGGGAAAGCAAATTCCCGTATCTTTTTCGGTTGAAAATGATAACTTCAAACTGGGAAGAGTAATCTCTCGTGATGGCGCAGATTTTGTTAATCTACGAGAAACTCCAAATTTGCGTGGCCCAATTGTGAACCGACTTGATATTGGAACATATGTTATCATCAAAGGGTACCAAGACGCGTGGGTGCGTATTGAAACAAAAGAAGGAAGGACTGGATGGATATACAAGCCGTTTCTTCGAGAATTGTAAGTTGTATGGTAATTTCATATGGGAACTTTAGAGGGATTAAACGCTGCGCAACGTGCTGCGGTAGAAGCATGTGATGGACCGCTATTAATTTTGGCAGGTGCAGGTTCAGGGAAAACACGAGTTCTCACCATGAAAATAGCTCATTTGATTACCGAACTACAGTATAGACCTGATTCTATCTTGGCCGTTACCTTTACGAAAAAAGCGGCAAATGAGATGCAGGAGCGAATTGCGCAATTGCTTCCTCCTGAAATGCAAGATCGGAAACCATTTGTTGGGACATTTCATTCATTTGGCGCCTACTTATTGCGTCGTCATGCTCAGGAGATTGGGCTTGACCGCTCGTTTACGATTTACGATCAAGATGACCAACTTTCTGTTGTCAAGGCAATTTGTAAAGATTTGGAAATCAGCCAGAATTTCAAACCAAATTTGATTCATGACAAAATTTCGGATGCAAAAAATAAGGGGATTGCTGCGAGTGAATACTTTGAAAACAGTTATGGAGATGATTTTGATGAAATTGTCTCGAAAGTGTATAAGGAATATGTACGCAGATTGCAAGCACAAAACGCAGTTGATTTTGACGATTTACTGTCATTAGTAGTGAAATTATTCGATACAAAACCAGAAATACTCGCACGGTATCAACAACAATTCCACTATGTTCTCGTTGATGAATATCAAGATACAAATATGGAACAATATCGAATTGTTCGAGCTTTAGCAAAAGTTCATCGGCATTTATGCGTGGTGGGTGATGAAGATCAATCAATTTATTCTTGGCGTGGTGCAACAATCGATAATATAAGATTCTTTCAGAAAGATTTCCAAGAACATAAGATCGTTAAGTTGGAGCAGAATTACCGTTCGACAAAAGTGATTCTTGAGGCGGCAAATCATGTGATTTCTAAAAATCCGAATAGAATCCCTAAAGCGTTATGGACTGAAAAATCTCAAGAATTTCCTATTATAATTAATAGGCTGGATGATCCATTCTCTGAGGCGATGCAGGTTTTACGAGAATTACAAAAGTACCAAAGTAATCTTGATGAAGTTGCCGTGTTATACCGAGTTAACTCACTATCGCGAAGTTTTGAAGAAGTTTTCGTAAAATTTGGAGTACCCTACAAATTAGTTGGGGGCGTTGGCTTTTATCACCGCATGGAAGTGAAAGATGTCCTCGCATACATTAAATTTGTAAGTAACCCCAAAGATGAGGTCAGTTTATTGCGTATCATCAATACTCCTTCTCGAAAAATTGGAGACGGAGCAATTAAAAATTTCCGTGAGGTAGCACGTGCATCACGGTTGACTTTTGCGGAGTTTGTTTGGTATGGAGCCCTCGTTTCACATGATCCAGAATTTTCCCGAGCGATGGTGAGTGATGACTTTCTCTTAAAAATCCAAGAGGCTGGGAATACGGTATTTACTAAGTTCCCTCAACTCTTTGAGCAGCTTGGGCAAGCGATTAAATCGTCTTTTGATCCTGAAATCGACATCTCAAGTTACATTATGAAGGTGGTTGACAGTGTTGGATATAAATCCTGGATTGAAAAAATGGCAAGTACTAAGGAAGAAATCATTTCTCGTACTGCAAACGTACAAGAACTTGCTGCAGTTGCAGAAAGAAATAAGTATGTTGGGCGAGAAGGATTAATGAAATTTCTAGAAGACGTCGCGCTTGTTGAAGAAGCAAAAGAAGTTGCAGATGATGTTCACGGCCCTGTCCATGGTAAAGTACACTTAATGTCAATTCATGCGGCAAAAGGCCTTGAATTTGGGACGGTATTTCTTGTTGGTCTCGAAGAAGGAATATTCCCACACAATCGTTCCTTGGAAAATCCTGTTCAAATGCAAGAGGAACGCCGGTTGTTTTATGTGGCTATCACTCGAGCAAAAGAGCACTTATATCTCTCAAGTTCACGCAAACGACAACTGGGAAGCATGATGTTCGAAACGGTTCCTTCGCAGTACATCACTGACATCCCTGATAAATTGAAAATTGCGATGTCATGAGAAGATGCCTTGCGGTTGTGCTCAGTATAGGGGTAGTCTCATTTTTTTTATCTCTCTCAGCCGTTTCTGCTCGTTCAATTTTTACTCAGTCGCTTCTTGAACCTCGTGTTTCTGCTCAAAGCACTCTCTGTGTAGCACATTACCCTGTTGTGCTTTCATTGCCAGGAAATGACGAATATAGAATGGTATGTCATACTAATTATGACCGTATATTCGAGGAATTTGGTTATCGTTACGAGGAATATGAAATCACCTTCGATACGACAAAAAATGGGAAAAGGACCATAAAAGCAGTTCCGGTCACGAAAAAACGGATACTTACGTGGGAAAAAATTCCCTACTCCTCCGAGATTACCTATACAAAAGAAGTACCTCATCGTAAAAAAATTGTTGACTCGCCAGGAAAGAATGGAAGACGAGGAATCGTGACAGAAGAAGTAACTTTTCCAGATGGAACGAAAAAGAAGAAGGTTGTTTCTCGATGGGTTGAACGTGAGCCGGTCGTCGAAATTGCCCGTATAGGGACACAATATGATTTAGCAGTCGAGGAAATTAAAGGCACGCACGTGCATTATTGGAAGAAATTAACCGTATTGGCAACTTCATATGATAGCACTTGCCGTGGTTGCAATAATATTACGGCGACCGGTGCTTTCTTGCGAAAAGGAGTTGTCGCCGTGGATCCGAGAGTTATCCCCCTGTATACAAAAATGTACATACCTGGCTACGGTTTTGGGCAGGCGCTCGACACGGGAGGTTTTATCAAAGGAAATAGGATTGATTTGGCGTACGACGATATCCGTTACGGAGACTGGAGTCGACGATGGGTCACCATTTATCTGATTGATTAGTAATGCTTAACAAGGTATTCCTGTTCGATAATAAAAGGCGAGAGTTGCCTTTTACAGATACGTTTCCAGACAGTTGTGTCTTCTGGACCATAATCTTGATTGGTCTGAAGATTAGCTAAAAAATCTTTTGGTGTCATCCAATAATTTTCTCCAAACTCATTTCTTTCTTGTAAAACACCAACAGGATCGTGGGAAACACAATAATGATAAAACGTGTCTTCAAGAAGTTCGTTACGAGAATTTCGTTTTATACTGCGTAAAACACCAATAAAGGTAAATTGGGCTGCGAGGTTAGTTTCTTCAAGTAGCTTTCTGCGTGCCGCTGATACAATAGATTCTCCAAGCAGAATCTTTCCTGCAACTGAAGTCAAATCGCCGTAAAAAGGACTTCGTAATCGTTTTTGCACAAGTAATTCTGTGTAATTATTACGGAATACTGCGAGTGCGACAGAGTTCTTAAACAACTGTTGTGGTATTCCCTGCGCGTTCATTTTCGAGGCAAACTGTTTACCTCGTTCAGAAAGCTGATAATGGCTATCTTTTTTTGTTAGGAACTCTTTCTTTACCAGTATTTGTAGATGGTAGTTAAACAAGTCGTTGTCGACACCTGGTATTTGTAATTCGCTGTATCGTTGAGGCAAAGGTTTTTGAAGCAATTTCGTGATAATCTGACGTTGCAGGTCATGAATTTCTTGCATAGAAGAGTATATCGCATTTTACCGAAGTTCGTTTCACTAGATTGAGCAGGCAAATGTGTGAAAATTATGTTATGAATTCAAACGCAATACGGCAATATCTGAACGCTCTTGACGATCAGCATACTGCTTCAAAAAAAATAGCAATTTTTGCTGACTTTGATGAATGTGCGACAGAACAACATTTATCTCGAATGGTTACCGAAGCAGTACTTAAAGGGAAATCGACACCTGCAATAGAGATGGCAAAAAAAGACAATACTACTCGAGGGTTGCATATACTGGGTAATGTTTATATAGGATTACCCTTACTGAAGTTTACGCAAGTGATTGATTCGGTCGTCGATATTGCAACTCCACGAAAAAACTTCGTGAAATTCCTAAATTTTGTCGCATCTGAAAAGGCAGTCGTCTTGTATTTTGTAAGTTCTGGCTTGTCTATGGTAATTTCACGATTTTTAAACAAGGTACACAAAGAAACGTGTTCTTTTGTGTATACAGTCGCGACCTCGATGAATACGAACGAACAGGGGACAATTTCTTCTCACGGCGCGTTGTTTGGAGTTGCAGAGAAAGGTCAAGTGGTGTCATATTTACGAAAGAAACACAAATATGCTTGTTGCGTAACGTTAGGGCACAGTTCGGGTGATTATGAGTTAGTGAAAGCCGGTGACAGAGGTATGCGTCTCTGTTTCGATGACAGCCCGCAACTTCATAAGGTCGCTGACAGGATGATTGAAGACTGGGACTGGGGGCAAGTGGAAGCGTTAGTTAAAAGCAAATTACGAACAGTAACGGGGCTAAGTGAAGCTTTGGGCTAAACCTTTGATTTTCTCTCATTCTAGTAGTATAATCCACTCGACTCCTTTGTTTAAGATAATTCAAAATTGGTATGGCAAAAGCCGAAAACGCAAAGATTGACCTACATTTAGTTCGAAACTTTGGTACGATTGCACACATTGATGCAGGAAAAACGACAACTTCTGAGAGAATGTTGTACTTTACGGGAAAAACTCACAAAGTTGGTGAAGTTCACGAAGGTGCAGCAACTATGGATTATCTTGCTGAAGAAAAAGCACGAGGAGTCACCATCGTTGCGGCTGCAACAACTTGTTTTTGGACAAAAGAGGGAGTAAAACATCGATTGAACTTAATTGATACCCCTGGACACGTCGATTTTACAGCGGAAGTAGAGCGATCTCTACGTGTCCTTGACGGTGCCGTTGTTATCTTTGATGGTAAGACAGGTGTTCAAGCACAAACTGAAACAGTCTGGAGGCAAGCAGATAAGTACCATGTTCCAAGAATCTGTTTTGTTAACAAGTTAAACATCGTTGGTGGAGATTTTTATGCAAGCCTGAAGTCTATTCAGGAAAGATTATCAAAGAACGCAACAGCATTGGCTTTGCCTATTGGAATTGAAGATAATCTGACGGGACTTGTTGATCTTCTTGATCAAAAGGCTTATATCTACAAAGATATTAATCAATTCGATTTGGAAGAAGTACCTGTTCCCGAGGATATGAAGGAAAAGGTTGCGGAATATCGAAATATTCTTATTGAAAAAATTGTTGAGTTTGATGACAAATTGATGGAAATGTACCTGGAAGGTAAGGAAATTCCTGTAGAAGATTTGCGAAAAACCTTACGAAAGGGCACTATTCAGAGTGGAATCTTCCCTGTTCTTGGGGGTAATGCTCGTGGCCCAATTATTAGGCAGTTACTTGATAATATTGTGAATTACCTACCTTCGCCTCTCGATGTTCCCCCTGTCGAAGGTACAAATCCTAAGACTCAGGAAACAGTCACTCGTCATCCAGATGAAAAGGACCCGCTCTCAGCATTGGTATTTAAAGTCGTGAGTGATGAACATGTTGGGACATTGTCTTATGTTCGAGTCTATTCAGGAGTCCTAAGACCAGGGTCGTATGTCTGGAACTCAACAAAGAATGAAATGGAACGTATCGGTCGAGTTCTGCTGATTCATGCTGCCCACCGAGAAGAAGTGGAAGAGCTTCGAGCAGGAGAAATTGGAGGAGTCGTCGGCATGAAAAAGAGTGTCACGGGCGACACGCTTTCTGATCAAACAAACCCAGTAATTCTGGAGAATATCAAATTTGCTGATCCTGTTGTTTCTGCCTCAATTTTCCCAATGACCAAACAAGATTCCGAAAAAATGGCAGATGTCTTGGCGAAAGTTCAGGTTGAGGACCCTACCATTAAAGTTAAGGTTGATCCTGAAACTGCTGAAACAATCATTATGGGTATGGGGCAGTTCCACTTGCAGATCTGGACTGAGCGTATGGCGAGTGCAATGGGGTTATCTACCAGATTAGGTGAGCCAAAAGTTGCTTATCGGGAATCAATTGGAACCTCTGTTAAGATGGAAGGAAAGTTCGTTCGACAGTCTGGTGGTAAAGGACAATATGGACACTGTTGGCTTCGCCTGGAACCACAAGAGCGAGGTGCAGGGTTCGAATTCATTGATGAAGTAAAGGGTGGCGCAATTCCTAGAGAATACATTCCTGCAGTTCGCAAGGGTGTTGAAGAGGCGTTGCAAGCTGGCGTAATTGCAGGATATCCAGTCGTTGATGTTAAAGTCGCCGTTTATGATGGGTCTTATCACGATGTCGATTCCTCTGAAGCTGCCTTCAAAGTCGCCGGTGCCCAAGCGTTTAAGGATGGTCAAAAAGCCGCTCAACCCTACATCCTTGAACCAATTATGAAGATTGAAGTCATGGTCCCTGATCAATATCTTGGTGAAGTGACTGGTTTACTCAACAGTAAGCGAGCACAAATTCAAGGTGCAAGTGAACGAGCAGGATTACAAGTTATTCTTGCAGACATTCCCTTGTCAGAGACTTTTGACTTTACCACAAGGCTTCGTGCATCAACCTCTGGTCGTGGGTCATCGTATATGGAGTTCTCTCATTATGACAGAGTTCCAAATTCGTTGGTCGCACAATTGGTGCAAAATGCGAAATAGTAGAAAAAGTTAGAAAAAGAGTGCAAAAGGTATTGCATTCACTAAAAACTTTTGATATTATTAAGGAGCTTTTTGTAAGCAACGTATACATTAATTAATAAAATATTGAAACATGGCAACATTTGAACGAAATAAGCCACACTTTAACATTGGAACTCTTGGTCACGTCGACCACGGAAAGTCAACACTTTCTCGTGCAGTACTTCGTGCATTTGATCCACAGTGGCAAGCAACTGCAGATAAGATTGATAAGGCACCTGAATCACGAAATCGAGGAATCACTATTTCGATTGCTCACGTAGAATTTGAAACACCAAATCGACACTATGCATGGATTGACTGTCCAGGACACAAAGACTATATCAAGAACATGATTACTGGTGCAGCTCAATTAGACGGTGCGTTACTTGTTGTTTCTTCAACAGATGGTCCAATGCCTCAAACACGAGAGCACGTCTTGTTGGCACGACAGGTTGGTGTTCCAAAACTCGCAGTTGTTATTAACAAATTCGGTCAGACAGATGATGAGATCCTTGAACTTATCACCGAAGATGCTCGCGACTTGCTTTCAAAGAATGGTTACGATCGAGAAGCACCTGTCTTTGTCATTGATGCATTTAAAGCATCAGAAGGTGATGAAGAGTGGGTTGGAAAGGTTCAAGAAATGATGGCAAAGGTTGACGAATACTTCGAAATGCCAGAGCGCGAAATGGATAAGCCATTCTTGATGGGTATTGAAGATGTCTTCTCAATTACTGGACGAGGAACTGTTTGTACTGGTCGTGTTGAACGAGGAACATTGAATGTTAACCAAGATGTTGAACTTCTTGGTCTCGGACACAAACCAGTCAAGACAACCGCAACTGGACTTGAAATGTTCCGAAAATCACTTGATCAGGTTGTTGCAGGTGATAATGTCGGTGTACTGGTCCGTGGTATTGAAAGAAAAGATGTTGAGCGAGGTATGGTATTGGCAGCTCCAGGATCCGTTACTATGCATACCGAATTCAAGGCAAGCGTTTACGTCCTGAAAAAGGAAGAAGGTGGACGACACACTGCATTCGTCAGTGGATACCGACCACAGTTCTACATTAAAACTGCAGATGTTACTGGTGAAGTAACCTTGGCAGATGGTGTCGAAATGATTATGCCGGGAGACAACGCAGATCTTACTGTTAAATTGATTGTTCCAGTTGTTATCGAAAAGGGAATGAAGTTCGCTGTTCGAGAAGGTGGAACGACCGTAGGTGCAGGAGTTGTCACCGAAATCGTTAAATAGGTGATTGTGGGGCTTTGCCCCACGCTCTGCTCTTTTACATAATAGGAAACAAAAAATATGGCAAACGACACTGGTTCAGTAAAAATCAAAGTGAAACTCGCTGCTTACGATATTAAGCTTCTTGACACAACAGTCAAAAATATCGTTGCAAACGTAGTTAAAACAGGAGCTCAAGTCGTTGGGCCAGTTATGCTTCCTGTTGAAAGAAAAGTCTGGGCAGTTAATAAATCACCTCACGTGTATAAGTCATCGATGGAGCATTTTGAAATGCGTACACATCGCAGACTTATATTGATTTCTCAATGGAATCCAAAAACAATCGAGGCATTGCAAGGTGTTAATGTTCCTGCAGGTGTATCAGTTGAGTTGAATCAGAAATAACATGGTACTCTTTGGTAAAAAAATTGGAATGACTCATGTTGAGGAAGGGTATCTCGTGAAGCCCGTTACTGTTTTGGACATTTCTGAGAATGTTGTGGCTCGTATTGGTGACAAAGTGATGCTTGGGTTTGGGAAAGTTAAGAACCCAACAAAAGCACAGCTTGGTCAATATAAGGAGTTGGGCTTTGTCCCTCAACTCGTACTTGAGACAGATATTCCAGTTGAAGGTTCACAGATTGGTGCCTATACTCCAGCAGAAATGCCAGAGAAGGTACACGCACGAGGTACTTCAAAAGGAAAAGGGTTTGCCGGTGTTGTAAAACGACATGGCTTTAAAGGGGGAAAAGAAACACACGGACAATCTGATCGTGTTCGTGCGCCGGGTTCAATTGGTGCAGGTACAACACCAGGTCGTGTCTTTAAGGGAACCCGTATGGCTGGGAGAATGGGAACGGATACGGTAAAAGTACGAAATTTGAAAGTCGTAAAGGTATTTACAGAAGACGGGAAGTCGCTGATGGTTCTGAAAGGAGCTATTCCAGGACCGAACGGAAGTATAATTCAACTATCTTGGTAATGTCACTCACACTTCCAATTTACAATCTAGAGGCAAAGAAAGTAGGTGACTACGCCTATACGCCATTTGAAGAAAAAATGTCTGCAGCCATGATTGCACAGGTACTTCGAGTCTATCGAACTAACCAACATCAAGGCACAGCGCAAGCTAAAACTCGCGGTGAAGTATCTCATCCAGAAAAGAAGCCATGGAGGCAAAAAGGAACAGGAAGAGCTCGACATGGATCAAGAAATTCTCCAATTTGGGTCGGCGGAGGTGTCACCTTTGGTCCTCGTGCACATACGAAAAGACTAACGCTTTCTTCGGCACTTAAACAGAAAGCAATGAGATATTTCCTTGATCAGGAAATGGCACAAGGTTCAGTAGTTGTTTTTAACGAAGCGCATTCTGTTGCGAAAACGAAAGAAGCAGCCTCCTTCTTAGCATCAGTCAATTCATTTAGACTTCCTATTGTTGTGGTATTACAAGCAAAAGACGAGAAGTCCACCTTAGTATTTAGAAATATTCCAGGTGTTACAATTCGCCGAGCATCACTATTGAGTCCTCTTGATATGAATAAAAAAGCTCTCTATGTTTTTGCAGAGGGAGCACTAAACACTTTAGTTGAAAGAATTTCTCATGACTCCTAAAATTTTCCCGGTAAAAACAGAAAAAACCTTTAAGTTGGCGAATTCTGGAATTTACACCTTTGCCACTATGCAAATGATGGAGAAATCTGATATAATCAAGGCACTTAAGGAAGTTTACGGTGTCGATGCAGTCGAGTGTACCTCTCTTGTAAGAAAAGGTAAACAAAAGAGAAATCTTTTAACTCGCAAGGCATACTCAACTCCTCAGTACAAGAAAGTGTACGTTCGATTGGCGAAAGGTCAATCGTTAGATCTTTTTAAATAATTAATTATACTACCGAGCTATGGCGCTCAAACGATATAAAGCAACAACTAACCCGCGAAGACAGCGAGTCATGATCGACCGTTCTGGTTTTGCAAAAAAGACCGCAGCGCCTAAGAGATTGTTGGCTCCTGCAAAGAAGGTTACTGGACGAAATAATCAAGGTCGTGTTACTGTACGACACCGAGGTGGTGGACAAAAGCGAATGTATCGGGTGATTGACTTCAATAGAAACAAGTTTGATATTCCTGGTAAAGTTGTTTCTCTCGAGTTTGATCCAAACCGAACGGGAGCTATTGCGCTCGTGACCTATGCAGACGGCGACAAGCGTTTTATTCTCGCACCTGCCGGGTTGGAGGTTGGAATGAGTGTTGTCTCTAGCCGTAAAGAAGTTTCGATTGATCCCGGAAATGCGACGCTCCTCAAGAATATTCCTTCTGGTTTCAATGTTCATAATGTTGAAATGTATCCAGGACAAGGTGCAAAACTTGGACGTTCTGCAGGCAATTCATTGCAAGTGCAAGGACAAGTAGGAAAGTATGTTCAGGTAAAAATGCCATCAGGAGAAGTAAGACTTATCCATGGAGATTGTCTTGCGACTATTGGTGCTGTTTCAAATGAAGATCATCTTCACGAAGTTATTGGGAGTGCAGGTGTTAACCGAAGACTTGGTCGCAGACCAACAGTTCGTGGAGTTGCAATGCATGCACAGCAGCACCCTCACGGTGGTGGTGAAGGCAAGACCGGTACCGGTGGACCAGCTAAAGATATCTATGGACATCGAGTTGGAGTTCGAACCGGCGCAAACAAGAGAACAAAGAAATTTATTTTGAAACGAAGAACTAAATAAACATTAAGAGTTATGTCACGATCACTAAAAAAAGGAATGTACATCACGCCAAGCCTTCTCAAGAAGGTGACTGCTCTTCGTGAATCAGGGAAAGCGACAAGTGTTGTGGTAAAGACCTGGGCACGAGATTGTACAATCTTTCCTGATATGGTCGGTATGAAATTTGCCATTCATAATGGTAAAGATTTCATAACCGTCTTAATTACCGAAGATATGGTTGGGCACAGACTTGGTGAATTTGCGTTAACTCGTAAGTTCCAAGGTCATGCGAAGAAAGGTAAGATCTCTAAATTGTATGGATTCTCTGGTAGATTCCTTAAAGAGTAAGATGAATAGCGAGTAGTATGATAGTAACAGCAAAACAAATTAATGTACCAATGTCTCCAAAGAAATTGGCTCGAGTGGTCGAAGTCGTCAAAGGACACACAGCCTCGAAGGCACTGGACGAGTTAAAACTTCTTCCAAAGAAGGGTGCCTTTTATGCGTACAAAGTGATTTCATCTGCTGTTGCGAATGCAGAGCATAACTTTAAGCTTGATACAGCAAAGTTGATAGTCTCAAAAATTTGGGTAACTGATGGAATGAAACGACTTCGCAAGGTACGTTTCGCATCGCGAGGAAGAGTTTCATTTGTCAGAAAATATCGATCTAACTTATACGTCGAACTTTCGTATGGGAAATAAGATTAATGCCACCGGACTCCGAATAGGCATCATCAAAAATTGGCTTTCAACGTGGTTTAGTGGGTCACGCGATGAGTATACAAAGAATCTTCACGAAGACCTAAAAGTCCGTGAATTTCTTCATAAAACGTTTGCTTCTGCAGAAATTCAAGAAATTGAAATAAACCGATCACCAAGTTCACTCGAAATTGTTGTACACGTTGGACGACCCGGTATGGCAATTGGACGTGAAGGAAAGTTGATAGAAAAAGCGAAAAAAGATATGCAGAAAGTGTTAAAAGCGAAAGCAGTTGATCTGCAAATCAAAGGTGTTCAGCAACCACAATTTTCTGCACGAATAATTGCACAACAGATTGCAGATGGCATTGAAAAGCGTCGAAGTGTTAAATCATTGGTTAAACGAGCTATTGAATCTGCACAACGATCTGGTGTTCAAGGTATTAAAATTTGGGTAGCAGGTCGATTAACTGGAGGAGAGCATGCCAATATGTATAAAAAACAAATTGGTCGTGTACCTTTGCAAACTCTTCGAGCTGACATTGATTATGCCTATGTTCGTGCGAAATCGATGAGCGCAGGTATTTTAAGTGTAAAAGTTTGGATCTATAAAGGAGAAATCTATTAGTAAAATTATCGTAAAGCAGTATGTTACAACAACCAAAGAAACTAAAATTTAGAAAACCACACACCGTTGTTCCTCGAAACCGTAAACCCGTGGTCGATTCTCTTTCCTTTGGTTCGTTTGGTATAATGTCAATTGAAAATGCGTTGGTCAGTGCAAACCAGCTTGACGCAGCACGACGCGCCATCGTTGGATATGTAAAAAGAAAAGGGAAACTCTGGATGAAAGTCTTTCCTGACCGACCAGTTACCAAGCATCCAGCAGAAACACGAATGGGTAGTGGTAAAGGTGATGTTGATTTCTTTGCCGCAGTTGTGAAAAAAGGTCGAATTATTTTCGAGCTTGGTGGTGTAGAGGAGAAAGATGCGTTGGAAGCGTTCCGCAGAGCGGCACACAAGCTTTCAGTAAAAGTTAAGATTGTGCGCAAGCAATAATTATGGAGAAAACAGAATTACTCGCAAAAATAAAAGATCTTCGAGCAAGTCTTGCTGCGAAACGAATTGAGCATGTCAAGGGCGAGTTAAAAGATACCAGTAGCTTGCGAAAAATGAAAAAAGAGCTTGCTGCTCTATTGTATAAGTTAAACGCGATGCAACATGGCTCGTAGTGCGTTACAAGGTGAAATTACAAAAGTGAGTGGAAACAAGACCTATCGTGTTACCGTATCATATAAACGTCTTCATCCATTGTACAAAAAGATTGTTACCTACAAGAAATCACATTTAGTTCACAGCGAAAACGAGCACGAAGTTGGTGAGAAAGTTTCTATCGTTCCCGCAGTGAAAAAGATTTCAAAAATGAAACATTATGTGTTTGTTAATGATAATAAGGTGAAGAAGAAATAGTATGTTGAAATTTGGAACATTTGTTAATGTCGCTGATAACTCTGGTGCCACAAAAGCACAAATAATCGGTACTTTTGGAGGAACGAAACGAAAAGTTATCCGTTTGGGTAACGTTGTTAAAGTGACTGTAAAAGCAGCTCGACCTCACGCAGGCGTGAAGAAGAGTGAGCTCTTTCGTGCGGTGGTTGTTCGTGTAAAAAAAGAGCATCGACGCGAAGATGGCACGTATATTCGATTTGACGATAACGCAGTGGTCCTCCTTGATGGAACCACAAACGAGCCAAAGGGAACACGAATTTTTGGACCAGTTGCTCGTGAATTAAAAGCTCATGGCTTTGACAAAATAACTTACTTAGCGCCAGAAACACTATGAGAAAAGTAAAAGCAGGAGATTCTGTTGTTGTCATGACTGGCGACGAGAAAGGAAAAAAGGGAAAGGTACTTTCAGTGCTCGGCGATCGAGTGATTGTTGAAGGTATTAACAAAATGAAAAAGTTTGTAAAGAAGAATGTTATGGGGCAGAATCAACAAGGAACAGTCGTTGAAATTGAGCGCCCACTTCATATTTCCAATGTTCAAGTACTTGATCCAAAAACTGGTTCAGGAACTCGAGTGAAGTTTACTCAGACAAACGGCAAGAAGGTAAGAGTCTCAGCGAAGTCTGGCGAAGTGGTCGTTTCCGTCGCGGTAGAAACAGAAACAGCAGAGGTAGAGAAACCTGAAAAGAAAGTAACCAAAAAGAAGAAAGTAGTTAAGTCAAAGAAGTCTAAGAATGAAACCGCTTAAAGAACGATTCGAAAAAGAAATATTACCGAAGTTCATGGCAGATCATGGTATTACCAATCCAATGGCAGCTCCAATTCCACAGAAAGTTGTTCTCAACATGGGGATTGGCGAAGCGCTAAAAGATAAGGGAGTTGTCGAGCCTCTTCTGAAAGATTTAGAAGTAATTGCAGGACAAAAACCAACGCCAACGAAGGCAAAAAAGAGTATCGCAGATTACGGGCTTCGAAAAGGTGATGTTGTCGGCTTGAAAGTGACGCTGAGACGTGATAGAATGTGGCACTTTATTGATAAGCTCATTAACATCGTTTTACCGAGAGTTAAAGACTTCCGAGGTATTTCTCCAACAGCGTTTGACGCAAAAGGAACATACACATTGGGAGTGACTGAACTCGTTGTCTTCCCTGAAATTGATGCGACAAAAGTCGTTAAGGCAAAAGGTTTTGCAATAACAATCACGTTCTCAAACGGAACGAAAGAGTTAACAAGCGATTTAATGAAAAGATTAGGTTTTATTTTTAAAGAATAAGAAACGATGTCAAGAAAAACTCGCGAAGCAAAACATAAAAGACTGCTGAAAAGAGCACCTTTTAAAACCCGAATTTATAATCAATGCTCACGATGTGGAAGGCGCTCTGCATATATCCGAGATTTCGGTCTTTGCAGAATTTGCTTCCGTGAACTTGCGCATCAAGGATTACTTCCAGGTGTAACTAAATCGAGCTGGTAAACGATGACGAACTATAGTATTGGAGATGTATTAATAAGACTTAAGAATGCTGCAATGGTCAGCAAGAAGGTTATTGAGGTTCCAAAGTTTAAGTATGCAATTTCTGTCTTAGAGGTGTTAACCAAGAAGGGTTTTATCGAGGGTTACGATATCATGGGGCGTGAAATTTCAGTCAAAATGAAATATTCAGATCGTGGTCTGAGTGCAATTCAAGATATCAAATTGTTTTCTCGCCCTGGGCGACGATGGTATGTAAAAGCTGAAGAGATGAGACCAGTTCGTTCCGGAACAGGAATTCAAATTGTATCGACACCACAAGGTGTTATGACAACTGCCGATGCAAAAAAGCAGAATGTCGGAGGTGAACTTATCTGTGAAATTTGGTAATTATGTCACGAGTAGGATTGAAAAAAATAATAGTACCAGAAGGCGTGACCGTAACTGTTTCTGCTGATTCTGTTGTTGTTAAAGGCAAACATGGAGAGCTAGCAGAGGCGACCCCCGTAGGAATTACCGTGAAGATGGAAGGAAACACCATCACTGTCGAGAGAAAGAATGACTCAAGAAAGATGAAAATGCTTCATGGAACAGTTCGAGCGTTGATTGCAAATATGATCACTGGCGTATCGGAAGGATTCACCGTTGAGCTAGAACTTTCTGGCGTAGGCTATCGTGTTTCTCTCGAAGGAAACAATCTATCTTTGGCTATTGGCTACAAACACTTAGTGAAGTATCCGATCCCTGCCTATGTGAAAGTTGAGGTTCCCTCTCAAACCAGCATTAAGATGTGGGGAATCGACAAACAAAAACTTGGATTGTACGCATCAATGGTTCGAGCCTTGAAACCGCCAGAAGTGTATAAAGGTAAAGGTATTCGATATGTTGGAGAATACGTTCGTAAAAAAGAAGTTAAAACAGCAGCAGCATAAGTTTGAGTAAAGAAGTATGGAATTACAAGTAAAAAGAAACAGAACACGATTTAAACTGAAAATGAACAGCAAGCTACCTCGTGTATCAGTTGATAAATCAAATCGATACTTTTTTGCACAACTTGTTGATGTACACAGTGCGGGTAAAGTACTTGCAGCATTGCATGAAAAAGCGTTTGTCAAAACAGCAAAATTAGAGAAAGATAAGCCAGTTGCTCGCGCAGAAAAAATGGGTGAAGCATTTGGTAAGCTAGTGAAAGAGGCAGGATTTACCGCAGTTGCTTTTGACCGTTCTGGGTATGTTTACCACGGAAAAGTAAAGGCCTTTGCAGATGGCTTGAGAAAAGCAGGATTAACATTATAACCGATGGTTCATGGATAGAAACAATAACCGACAACAAAATAATAACCAAAGAGGAAACCGAAGGCCACCATTTGGTCAAGGGAATCGACAACAAGAAGAAAAACTCTTTTCTGAGTTAGTTGCTTTACGACGTGTTGCGAAGGCAACAGCAGGTGCAAAGCGACTTCGCTTCAGCGCAGTGTTGGTTGTTGGAGACAAAAAAGGAAAAGTAGGTATTGCTATGGGTAAAGGAGCTGATCCACAGGAAGCAATTCAGAAAGCAATGAAAAAGGCGAACTCAAAACTTTTCTCAGTTGAAATGAATCAAGAGCGAAAAACAGTAACACATCGAGTTGAGGCGCAGTATAAGTCATCAAATGTTCTTATTAAACCTGCACCAATTGGTACTGGTGTTGTTGCCGGAGGATCAATCAGAAAAGTATTGGAACTTGCTGGAATTGAAAATGTTGTAGCAAAACGAATGGGGGCAGCAAACTCCTTAACGAATGCATACTGCACAATTTTAGCTTTGACTAAGTTGAAACAAGTGAAACGTGGAAGTAAATCTCCAAAAGTTAGTGCTGAATAAGCAGAAACGACGAGGTCGAGGCATTGGTAGTGGACAAGGTGGACACACCGTCGGTTACGGACAAAAAGGTCAAGGTTCTCGTGGTAGTCACAAAATTAAGAACACGGACGAAGGTGGACAAATTCCGCTATACCGAAAGCTACCTGCACAACAAGGCTTTAAATCGCCCACAGGAAAGTCAGCGACAGTCACAATTTCTTGGCTAAACGCTCATACAAAAGCCGAGCAAATGGTTGACGCCGCATTTTTGATTGCTCACAATGTCATTAAGAAACCAACAGACAAAGCAAAAATTGTTGGAAAAGATAACGTTGCCCACAAACTCACGATTCAAGGTATTCCCGTTACCGCAGGTGCTCGCAAGGCAATTGAAACTGCAGGTGGTGTCGTGATAGACTAATGCCATGCTTGCATACTTCAAAAATAAGGACATAGTCCGAAAAATTTCATTCACGCTAATTATCTTGGCAATTTTTCGATTAGTTGCTGTTATTCCTATTCCTGGAATTCCCCAAAATGCGTTGCAAGATTTACTCACAGGTAATAATTTCGTTCAGGTTATTGGGCTGCTTTCTGGAGGAATGCTGCAAAGCATTGGTATCCTCACAATCGGTTTAGGCCCTTATATCAATGCTTCTTATATTTTCCAGTTATTAAGTGTTGCTATTCCTCAAATTAAGGAACTGTATCAAGGTGGACCGGTAGAGAGGAAAATGCTCACCATGTATACACGATTACTTTCTATTCCGCTTGCCATTATTCAATCTGTTGTTATTTACACAATTCTTCAGAGACTTGGATTGTTAGGGACAGCTGCAACACAATTACAAGTGGCTGCAATTATCGTAATGTTAACGTTTGGTGCTGCCTTTGCCATGTGGCTAGGTGAGTTGATTACTGAATTCGGAATGGGTGGTGGAACGTCTGTTATTATTTTGGCAGGAATTCTGGTATCTGTTCCCGCTCAATTAATGCGAGATTTCGAGACTATTGGTGTCAAATTTGGTACCATGAAACTGTGGGATACTGTTCCCATGCTTTCAATTGATGGTACCGCGCAGGCAATTAATAAATTCCTATTGCTGTTGGGGCTCATCCTTGGTTCAATTATACTTGCCTTGATTGTGGCACTATCAGTAAGAAAGATTAAGTTAATCTATGCTCGTCGTGTGCGACCTACCGGGATTGGTGGTTATGCGAACTATATTCCCTTGAGTATTAATACCGCTGGGGTTATGCCGGTCATCTTTGCGATCTCAATTCTTGATCTTCCCCGAATTGTGTTTCAGTACTTAGCAACGCAGGTGCAGAATCCTGGTTTTGTCACTTTTGCAAATAATGTGGTGAACTTTCTCTCAAATCAGCTCTATTACGATGGGTTGCTTATGTTGATTACTATATTCTTTGCGTTTTTCTCTGCATACATCGTGTTTAAACCAGAGGAAGTAGCGGAGAATATTAATAAGCAAGGAGCTTTTATTGAAGGCGTTCGCCCGGGAAAAGCAACGCAGCGCTTCTTAAATAAAGCGTTGCTGACAACCACGCTCTTTGGTGCGTTACTGCTGGCAGTAATTGTTGCGGGCCCAAATATCCTTGTGCAGCAGTTCGGACTTCCACAGCAGGTGATTACCGGTACAGGAGCAATGATTATGGCTTCGGTAGTCATGGATATGACTCGACAAGTGCAGGCAATGCGAGCAATGGATCAGAAAGATAAGAATTACTACTAGACAATGCGCCAACTCCCAGAAAAAGTTGTTCTCATGAA
Source organism: Candidatus Dojkabacteria bacterium (assembly GCA_030583685.1). Taxonomy (GTDB): domain Bacteria; phylum Patescibacteriota; class Dojkabacteria. Next base: position 740,561 of record CP129470.1, read on the forward strand.
AGAAGGAGGACGAATACTGACGACAATTATGTCTCACGTTTTATCGAACATCTCCGTAGGTACGACGGGGTTCGATTTGGAAAAAATCTTTGCACACCAAATTTCTCAAGCGAAAGTTCATTCGGCGTTTCAAGGGTATGAAGGGTATCCGTACCATTTATGTATTGGCGTAAACGATATGGTTGTTCATGGATTTCCGTCTGACAAAAAGTATCAAAACGGAGACATTGTTTCAGTAGATATGGGCATTATTTACAAAGGTTATTATGTAGATATGGCACGAACTGTCGTCGTGGGAGAGGATATTCATCAGTATCAACCATTTATTGAAGCGGTAAAAAAAGCACATTTTGCTTCAGTTGCACAAGCTGCAGTTGGGGCAAAAGTTGGTGATATGGCTGCTGCTTCTCAACAGATTGTTGAAGGTGAGCATCCATACGGAGTTGTCAGAGAAATGGTTGGACATGGCGTTGGCGAACGACTCCATATGTTGCCAGACGTGCCTGGATACGGAAAAGCTCATTCAGGACCCGTACTCAAAGAATTTCAAACACTTGCGGTGGAAATCATTGCGATTCGACACAAAAACCCTGCAATAAAGACACTCTCCGATGGTTGGCAAACAAAATCTGTTACCGGTGAAGTATGCGCAATCTATGAGAATACTATCTTTGTCGGAAAATCAGGTGGAGAGTTATTGACCGGAAGCAGAGAGTAGCGTACAATTCCAGGTAGGGATGAGTACGTCTAGATTCTCCACACTGGTGACAGCAGAGAACCGAAATAATGAGTGAATCTACAAAAATCGGCACAGATTCGCAATTCCGCCGACATGTGAAACCGAACGAAAACTATGGAAAAAATAGAGCAGTATGCAATATTTGTGAAATAATCGTTTCTGGCAGGTACTAATCCTCGTATTAAGTTAATTATTTATAGTATGACCGCAGTCGTGGTATTTTTAGGTATCCTTGCCGCAGCAGGAGTTGGGGCAGCGCTTTACTTTCGCATTCAATTGCAAAAGGAGAAAGCAACATTTTCCTCACAATCTCAGGAGAAAGTAAAGGAAATTGCAAAACAATTGTTGCAGAACAAGTTTAAGGAAGCAGATCAAGAAGCAGAACAGCTTCGAAAGCAGGCAAAACAATTTTACGAAAGAATCAAGAGCCAATTCCAATCTCAGCAAAAAGCATTAGAGCAGAAAGAAAAATTGCTTGAAGCACAGAGATTGAGTGTCGCAGACAAGGAAGTGTCATTGGTAAAAAAGGAAGAGGAAGTCGCTGAAACCCGCAAGAACTTGTTAATCAAGCTCGAAAAAGTCGCGGGAATGAGTAAAGAAGAGGTACAAGCACAATACTTGAAGGAGTTTGAAGCAAGTTTGATTTCCTACAAAGCGAAGAAAATATCAGCCATTGAGAAAGAGATCAAGCTGGAGGCAGAAGAAAAAGCACGCGAATTAATTGTTGATGCAATGCAGAGTGTTGCAACAGAATATGTTGACGAAATCACAGTTTCCCTCGTAGAAATTGGAAATGAGGAAATTAAGGGGAAGATTATCGGAAAAGAAGGGAGAAATATTCGCGCTTTTGAAAAGGTAACCGGTGTTGATGTTATTATTGATGAATCACCCACAGCTATTGGGCTTTCTTCGTATGACGGAGTGCGTCGAGAAATTGCACGAATTGCATTGGAACGACTGATTAAAGATGGAAGAATTCACCCCGTTACTATCGAAGAACAATATAATAAGGCGAAGAAAGATGTCATTGTTGAACTTGAGAAAACAGGAAAAATGATGGCAGAAAAAGCAAACTGGTTCGATGTACCAGCAGAGTTAGTACCAATTCTTGGACGCTTGAAGTATCGACGAAGTAAAGGTCAGAATATGGTGGAGCATACCCTTGAAGTTATGGAAATTGCAGAATATATTGCACGAGAATTGAAGGCAGATGTCAATGTTGTGCTAAAGGCAGCATTGTTGCATGACATCGGAAAAGTGTTGACCACAAAAGTAAAGAAACCACATCATCATATTAGTGGTGACGTTGGTAGAAAATATGGACTTGATGAAGTAATTGTCAACGCGATCGAGGCACATCATGAAGACATCGAGCCACAAAGTGTTGAAGCAGTTATTATGAAAATTGCTGATGCTGCATCTGGTGCTCGAACTGGTGCACGTAAAGAAAATGTGGAAGATTATGTTGAAAGAATTGAAAATCTTGAGAAAACTGCCTACGAAGTTGCCGGTGATGCAGCCGAAGAAGTGTTCGCTGTTCGTGCTGGCCGTGAACTTCGAATTATGGTACGCCCAAGTCAGGTAAATGACGAAGCAGCAATGGTTATGGCACAGAATATCGCGAAGAAGATCGACGAAACAGGAGTTTTTCCCGGTATTGTGAATGTCGTTGTCGTAAGAGAGGTGCGTGCACACGCAAGTTCGGGCAATTCTTAGGCAAAACGCTTGACAAAGTGCGGAAACTGCATTATAACTGAAAAAACAATAACAGGAGGAAAAGTAAAATGACCAAAGCACAGCTATTCAGCATGCTTGCCGACAAAACAGGCATGTCTAAGAAGCAAGCAAAGGCAGCAGTCGAAGGATTCGTTGATGTTGTTACCGCATCTCTTAAAAAGGGTGAAGCAGTAACCATCACCGGCTTCGGTAAGTTCTCAGTTGGACGACTCAAGGCACGAGACCAAGTCGTTCCAAAGAGCAACAAAGTTGTCAAGGTTCCCGCACGAAACGTTCCACGTTTCAAGGCTGGGAAACAGCTTCGCGAAGCAGTTAGATAGTCCGTTCAGGTACTATTTTATGCAGAGAGGGGTAGAGGTGACTCTGCTCCTCTTTTTTTTTACTGACGTTGCCAATTGCGTGTTACAATGCTCGATATGAAATCGTACTTAGCCTTGTTTGCTATATTCCTTGTGTTTATCGGATATATTCCTTATTTTCGTGACACTTTTCTGGGAAAAACAAAGCCTCATATGTTTAGTTGGTTTATTTGGGGGCTGACGTCGCTGATTGCGTTTGGTATTCAACTGAGTTCTGGTGGTGGGGCAGGTGCTTACGTTAATGCGGTCATGACCGTCATTTGCTTCGCACTCGCAGTACTTGGCATGAGAAATGGATTTAGCCATCTCACCCGAGGAGATTTTGTGTCTCTCTTTTTGGCAATACTTGCCATTACCCTATGGCTTGTTGTTGCTCAACCGGTACTCTCGATAATTCTTGTGATAACTATAGATTTCTTGTCATTTCTTCCCACTATCCTGAAAACCTGGAAGCGGCCACGAGAAGAAACCGCTGCACTATATGCAGTAAGTGCCGTCCGACACGCGGTTACTATTTCAGCCTTCGAATCGCTGACCTTTTTGACGGTTGCCTATCCCTTTTATGCATTACTCGCCAATGTTTTCTTTTTAGGTATGATGTTTGGTCGGAGGAAGAAGGTATAAAATAAGCAATGATACTTAGGAACGCAGGAGAGCTTGCAACGCATTAACACTTTAATTGCTTTAACCGCTGTAAACTTGCTATACTGACCCATGCTTCGTTTTTTGCTGCGCACATTCACGCTCTTACTGCTCGCAGTGGTTTTGGCGTCGCGTTTCGGGTTTCCTGAGTTACTCGCATCAGAAATTTCAGGGACCTATCTTGCCGAACTTGCTAATCAAGACCGTCAAAAAAAAGGACTCAAAGCATTGAAGTACAATAAAAAGCTCGAGCGTGCTGCAATGCTGAAAGCAGAAAATATGTTTAAGTTGCAGTATTGGTCACATTATGGTCCAAACAAAGAAAGCCCTTGGCAATTTATCATCCAATCCGGGTACTCATACGCATATGCGGGTGAAAATCTGGCAAAAGGGTTTAGCGATTCGAAATCCGTTCATGATGCGTGGATGGCAAGTCCAACACACCGAGCAAACATTCTAGACGCACAATTCCAAGAGGTTGGTATCGCTGTTTTGAAGGGCAAGTTACTTGGCTCTGATGTCTTTCTGGTTGTGCAAATGTTCGGTAGTCCAGTATATCAACCGACGTCGAATGCAGGCCAAACTCCACAAGCTCCAGAGAAAAACCCAGTATTACGGCTAACCAATCCTCGCGATGGTGATATTCTTGAAGATGGAATAACCGATATTCGCGGAGAAGTAACGGATATGGGAAATCCGTTGGTAACGCTGTACATTAACCAAACATTGTTGGGCACAGCACAAACAAAAAACTCAACATTCTCCTTGTCCGTTCCTATTACCGCTGCCGAGGGTGAGCAAACCATATCTGCGCGTGCAGCAACCAATGACGATATTTATATTACCGATTCTGTTGCCATCACCGTTCTCAATAAAGATGGTGAATCGTTAGGTATTGCAGAAACTTGCATTTCGAGTCGACGAACCAGTATGAGTTTGGAAGTTCGCTATACTTGTGAGCGAGAATTACAGCTATTTAGTGCAACGGTTGGCTCAACACGCTATATGCATGGAAAAAGCGTTCGCGAAGTAAATATCCCCTTGGCAAGTCTCCCGAAGGAGAATGCTCCGGTGACACTTTCCCTCGTCTTTCAAGATAAAAAGGCAACAACGATTGTTTCAAACCTAGAAAAGCTTGGAAGAGAGCAGTCTTCGGGGCTTGGCGCAGGGTTAACCAGTGGCTTCACGTTAGGGATTTCTTCGCTTCGAGATGCGGTGTTTCTGTTGTTTGCCCTTACGTTCATTATTTTGCTGGTATATACGGCGCAATTGGCCTATAAACGGCAACTTTCTCGGCACCGCTACGAAATTATAAGTTTTACACTTTTCATAGGAATTTTGTTAATTGCGTTTAACTTCGGATTTGTACGCGTATGAATCTCGCACTCGCACAAGGACTGACTGCTTTTTGGATAGCATTAGCGTTGTTTGGCTTACTCCCCTTGTATTTTCGTCCGCTTGCACGAATCAAAAGGTTACTTGCGGTGTGTTTGATTGGAATTGGTACTTTTTTTCTTTCAGTTGCTTGGATGAGCGGGGGAATTTTTCTGATAAGCATTTATCTTCTGGCTCTCCTGTTTGTTGTCGTATCGACTGTGATGACCTATTATCTTGGGAAACTTGACTACTATACAGAAGAAGTTTTGAGTGAAGCGTTCATTGTTACGGTGTTGCTTGCAGTAATTGGAATTTCTTCATCGTTGTGGCAATGGGGATTACACTCCGGATTACTAAACATCACGCTGTTGCGTATCACTCTGGTTGCGTTACCCGTCGTTGCAATGGTCTGGTGTGCCTACTGGTTTCAAAAAAACTTTCTTTATTGGGTAGTTATCACTTTTATTGTTCTGATGGCGGTGAAATGGATGACCCTTCCTTTCTGGGGTATTTGGACGAGTGTTATTGTGCTCTTGTACTCCGTACTCACTGGAAATGTGCTCGCATGGATGGCATCAACGACCTATGCAGAAAAAATACTTGCATGGAATATTTCTCCATCAAAAGTGTGGGGGCTGCTTGTTGCGAGTGCAGGTATTTTAATCCTATTTTTCTAACCGATTTTCACAATTTCAGCAACAGTTTCTCCTGCTGGTGTTTGTACTGTTACGGTTGTTCCTACTTTTTGCCCGACAACTGCTTTTCCAATGGGAGAATCACTTGAGAGTTTTTTGTTTACCGGATCTGCTTCAAGGGTGGGGACTATGGTGACTGTGGTTTTAATCCCATTCATGATGATAGTCACTTGATCACCGACCTGAACGACGTTAGAGTTCTTTGATTCTTTGACGAGTGTCGCTGTTTTTAGTTGTAACTTGAGTTCAGCAATACGCATTCGGGTTATTTCCATTTCTTCCTTTGCGGTAATCCACGCATTGTTTTCGCTCAAATCGCCATCTGCGCGGGCTGTTGCCATACGCACTTTAATATCAGGGAGTACGCGAGTTTGTAAGTCTTTGAGTTCTTGTTCGAGAGATTTGAATCCATCGGCGGTAAGCAATAGGTTTCCCATGATGTTTTCAATAAATTTAGGTGTTTGGGGTTATGAAAATTGTTCCTTGTGCGTTGCACATACGACTTGTGTCGTAGGTAGAGCATGCTCTACAAGGTTCAAATATTGCTGTGCTTTTATAGTACGCCTGATAAGGCTTATGTTACTTATTTCAAGCACGCTACGCAATAAAAAACCTGTTGTTGGTACAACTACTCTAGTGTAGCAGAGAAAGGGGAGTTGTCAAGTGTTGAAGCGGATTACGTACTAAAAGCTGCGACGAGAAGGAGAGTGGTTAGAAGATGAGTAAAGGTTTCTCGTAAAGGATTTCTGCCCTTACTTCAGAACTTCAATAACGTTGCAGGTATTAAGTTGTAATAATATCTTTCGCTTTACCTGCTTTCTTGTTATAATTCCCCATTCGCCGCTATCGTCTATCGGTTAGGACACCAGGTTCTCATCCTGGGAGGCGGGGTTCGATTCCCCGTAGCGGCAATAAATATTCAAATCATGTCTTACTCCAAATTCAAAAAGAAAGGAACGCATAAGGAGATCTTTGCGGTCAATTCGCAAGTTACCAAAATCGGCGATTATCCAGATAGAACGATTAACCTTATCCTTTCGTCAGAACATATGTTTAAAACCTTGAAACCCGTTTTGGAAAAATGCTTGGTGGAGACTTAGATGATAAAAAGGTGGTGTTGATTCCCAATGGGGGACTCGGGAGCGATCGTGCTCATATGAGTTATGTTTACCTCGAGCAGTTTACGACGATTAATAATATGTATTTGAAACAATTGGACTTAGATCGGTGGCCCGTTTCTATTTTGGAAAAAACGCTTGAAGACTGTGATGTTATTGTCATGAGCGGGGGACTCGTTTCTCGCCTATTGAAAGCAATAGATGAATCTGGAGTCAGAGAAAAACTGCTGCAACTAATCCGGTCTGGTAAGCCCGTTATCGGATTTTCTGCAGGTGCCATGTGCCTTTCAAAAACGACGTACTTTGCCGAGAAATATATTGGAGAAACTGATCCTTCGGTCGTTAACTATGTCCCCTTAGGTTTTGTCGATTTTGAAGTATATCCACATGTCGAGGAGAAGACACTCATTCCTGCAATTAAAGCCTTGTTGCCACCAACGGTGAAAGGGTTTGCATTGAGCCCCGCTGATGCACTTATTGTGACGCAAGGGGAAGTTTTGCAAGCAGGAAGTCCTGTCGCGCTATAATACCGTATGCTTTCCATTAATCTGCAGCAAATCGTTGAGGAAATTAATAGTCGTCGAAATCGGATTCGTTATCCATTTCAGGAATTGGGAATGATGTTAACGACAAAGTTGAATGATCCTCGTCATAAAGCGCTCTACATGAAACTTGCAAAGTTTGAAGAGCAAGAACTCTTGATGGACGCAATGCATTATGTCTTAGCGACGCCTAATATCAGTGGAAATGTTGGAGCACTCTTTATGTGGAAATTGAAAGAGTTAAAAAATCGGCCACTCCAGCCACTTCCTGTGCGATTTGATACCGATAAGGGATATTTCTTGATTGGGATGTATAAACATGCGGTAAGAGGGGATATGCCAGTTTTACTTGCAGGAATATATGAGTTTCTTCGTGAACAAAAAACGCTATCGTGTACGATTCTTGAAAAGAAGTCTGAGACGGGATACCTTGTTGCAGAAACATTTGTCGAGAAGTACAGTGAATTCAGTAGAGATTTTTTAAGAACCTATAACTGTGCAGCGCGACTTACAATGAATTCCCTTTGGATGTGGAAAGGTGAGGAGCAACTTACTCAACGCCTGTCGATTGTTGGTACCATAAAACTCGGTGTTCCCGTATTGACAAAGCGATTTGTGAAGGGTAGAATGCCGTCAACCTAAATTAGTTGCTATATCGGGAAACCTCTGATATAATTAACCGTCTTATGATATCGCTCGATGGAAAAGTCCTCTCTTCACTCCCTGATGGGAAGTACAAAGTAGAGGTTGAGCATAAAAATAAGAAACGTCAGTTTATCTGTTACGTTTCTGGTAGAATAAGAATGAACCATATCATTATCACAGATAATGACAAGGTGAAAATAGAGGTCTCGGAGTACGATCCAGGCCAAGGTAAAATTGTTTATAGGTATCGATGAAGGTTAAAGCAAGCGTAACCAAGCGATGCCCTAAGTGCTACGTAGTTATCCGCACTAAAAAGGGCGCGCATAAACCGCAAAAAAAAGTAGTTTACATTTATTGCAGCGCCAACCCAAGGCACAAGCAGAAGCAAGGATAACTTATTGTTTAGCATATTATGCCACGAATCTTAGGTATACAAATCCCCGACGAAAAGAAAGTGAGAGTATCACTTCGCTATTTGTTTGGAATTGGTCCAGCGCGAGCAGAAAAGATTTGCACGGTGTGCAAAATTAATCCCGATAAGCGAGCGCATGAACTGACCGATCCCGAAATTAAAGCAATCCAGAACTATATTGAAGAAAACTTTGTTGTTGAAGGGTATCTTCGACAAGAAGTTCGCGATCATATTCGACGTTTGAAAGATATTAAAAATTATCGTGGTGTTCGACATATTATTAATATGCCTGTTCGTGGTCAACGAACCCGACATAATGCACACACCCGCAGAGGTCGAAACATGGCAGTCGGTGGACTTAATCCGAAAGTAACCAAGACTTAATTTTCTTAGATAATTATGGCAGAAACAAAGAAAGCAGCAGTCGTAAAGAAGCCACGAAAGGCAAAAGTAAAAGTTCTTTCTGGCGAAGCACATGTACTTGCAACATTTACTAATACAATGGTAACAATCACTGATGAATCAGGAAATACCTTGGTTCAGTATTCCCCAAGTCGCGTTGGCTTCAAAAACTCAAAGAAAAAGACACCATATGCAGCAACTAAAGCAGCATTTGCCGCAGCTTCAGAAGCAATAGATAAATACGGGCTTCGAGAAGTTAAGGTATATGTAAAAGGTGCTGGTGTTGGACGAAATGCAGCAGTGAAGGGCCTTGCTTCTGCAGGCCTTGCAGTAACATTACTTGCCGATGTGACACGAACTCCACACAATGGATGTCGTCCACCTCGCAAACCACGAAAGTAGGTTAGTTGATTAGAAAGAAGTATGATTGGACCAAAAGAAAGATTAAGTAGAAGAGAAGGAACGAACTTGTACGTGAAAGGTGCAAGAAGTTTTTCTGCAAAAGAAGCATGGGGAAAAAGGCAAACAAAACCAGGACAACACGGTGTCCAGCCTTCAAAACTATCTTCGTATGCACGTCAGTTACGAGAAAAGCAAAAAGTTAAGCGAATTTATGGCATGCGCGAGAAACAATTTAGACGATTTTTCTCTCTTGCCGTAAAAACTGCGAAAAACTCGAATCAAGACAAGGGCTATATTATGCTCCAACTTCTTGAGCGACGACTTGATAATGTTGTGTATGCGGCACTCCTTGCAAAATCTAAAAATGCAGCACGGCAGGCAGTTTCGCACGGTCATGTGTATGTCAACGGAAAGAGGGTAACAATTCCTTCCTTTGTTGTTCGAGTTAACGACGTTGTTGAACTGAAAGAAGATTTATATAACACCATCAAAGTTGATTATAAAGGGCCAATGGTTCCTGCATGGTTAAACGTTGAAAAGAATAAGATCACTGTTGTGACGCTTCCAAGCAGACAACAAATTGATCCCTCAATTAGAGAGAATTTAATTGTCGAGTTGTACTCGAGATAACTTTAAACAGACAGAAAATGGTAGATTTTTCAGGACTAACCCTAACAAAGACATCAGAAAAGGAAGTCGGCGTTGTTGGAACATTTGAAATTGGACCGTTACCAAAGGGGTACGGAAATACACTCGGAAACTCACTACGACGAGTCATGCTTTCTTCTTTAGAGGGATCCGCAATAACGAGTGTCCGAATTAACAACTTGACACATGAATACACGACCATCCCAGGCGTCAAGCAAAATGTTCTTGATATCGTCCTGCGCTTGAAAAATGTTCGAGTAAAGATGGATGGTGCAGAAACCTCATCAGTACTAACACTTTCCAAGAAGGGTAAAGGGGTTATCAAAGCAAAAGATCTTTCTGTTGCAAAAGGGGTAGAAGTGATTAATGGTGACTATGTTCTTGCTGAAATTACCGATGAATCTACAACACTCTCACTCGAAGCAATTGTTGAAAAAGGTGTTGGATACAAGCGAGCAGACGAATCTCTTCGCGATGAAATCGGAAGAATTCCTGTTGATACCTTGTTTAGCCCTGTTAGATTAGTAGAATTTTCAGTACTTCCAACACGAAAGGGTGCCCAAGCTGATTTGGACAAAGTGATGATTACGGTGACGACAGATGGAACCATTACTCCAGAAAAAGCGATTTCTGATGCTGGCGGAATTTTGCGTTCCTTCTTTGGACAGGTCGCTGTTGTCTTTGGAAGCGAGATGGAATCAACAACAGAGTCAGGATCAGTAACAATGGGTGACTGGAAACTTTCAGAACTTGGAGTTGATGAGAAAATGACGAAAAAATTGGATGCTGTTAATATTACCACCCTTGCAGAAGCTGCCGCACAGGCAAAAACTTACTTCACAAAAGAAGTAAAATTAACTGCAAAGCAGGTAAAAGAATTAACTGACTTATTGGCGCAGTATAACTTAGGGTTTGCGAAGAATGCGAAAAAGAGTAAAAAAGCTTAACCTCAACCAGAGTACAAAAGCACACGACAAATTACTAGCAAAGAATCTTTTTACCTCATTGCTTTTGTATGGAAAGGTTGTGACAACAAAACCACGTGCTTCGACATTAAAGGCGTATGCATTGTCTAAAGTGAACGCATTTCGTAAGTTGACAACATCTTTGGATACCAAGCGATGGTTAAGTGCAGAGCTTTCTACGCAAGCGTATAAAGCCCGTGCAACAGAGAAGTTGAAATCATTTGGTGCAGATTTTGCAGTCTCAGTGGTTATGACCAGTCCTCGAAAGGGTGACAATGCACCACAATATGAAGTGTCAATTATAAATTACGAGCCAAAGAAGACCGATGAACAATAGAACAACGTGGAAAAGCGTCAAGGACGTAAAGCGAAGTTGGTACGAAATTGATGCAACTGGAATGTCACTTGGACGACTGGCAGGAAAGATTGCGAAGTATCTGATGGGTAAAACCTCTCCTGAGTATGTTCCGAACCTTGATATGGGTCATTTTGTTATCGTTACCAATGCTGGTTTAGTAAAACTGACCGGAAAAAAGGAATCATATTTGACACTCCAGCGATATACTGGATATCCAAGTGGTTTGAAAAAAACAAAGGTCAGCGAATTAATGAAAAACCGACCAGAGAAGGTCATTCACTCCGCGGTAAAAGGAATGCTTCCTGATACCAGATTGAAAGACTCCTATCTCTCTCGATTACATATCTATACAGAGGCGACTCATCCTCATGAGGCACAAAAGCCAACTAAGATTACCGTATAAGTGTTATGGCGACTGTTAAAGTGAAATATTTTGAAGGAATTGGGCGACGAAAAGAATCAGTTGCTCGTGTGCGGATTATGCAAGACGATGCAAAGACATTCGTTGTTAACGGAAAAACATTAGAACAGGTATTTCCAAGCGCTCTTGCCCAAGAACGAATTATGAAACCTTTTGTTGTTTCTGGAATGCAAGGCAAATTCAGTGTTTCTGTTAAAGCTCAGGGTGGTGGTATGACCGGTTGGGCAGATGCAATTTCTCTTGGACTAGCCAGAGCCTTGGTTGAGTTTGATGCAAAAATGAAATCAGCCTTGAGAAAAGAAGGGTTGATGACGAGAGATCCTCGACAGGTTGAAAGAAAGAAAGCTGGTTTAAAGAAGGCTCGAAAAGCACCACGATTCTCAAAGCGTTAGTTCATGCAATTCATGGAGTTGTTGTTTGTATAGTTGCTTTTCTGTTTCCGTACAGATACAAGGAATCAATTCACAAGAGCATGCTTTTTGAGATAGCGTCAGGCGAATTTTCCCTAATTCTTTGAGAAAGGAGAGTTTCTTGGGATCAACCAATCTTGCACGGTACGAAAGATAAAACCCCTGTTTTGTGTAGGTATCCTGAGGGATTTTTTTGAGAATTGGAAGGGGAGTTTTATTTATCGAAATGAGTCCATTCTGAAAAATTACACCAGGAAAAAACTCTTGCAGGTCAAAGGTCGGCGGAGAAAAGGGAAGTGGTGTGGTATGAAGATGGTGTAAAAGTGATTCAATTGTTTCTGCTTCTTGTATTGCAACAGTGCTGATTTGCGGAACTTCTTGGTGTCCGTGGGTATATTTTGGCAGGGAGAGCTGGTAATTCGCAAGGAACTTACCGGTGAAATAGAGTGACGTATTTGTTTGAAGCATTCCCGTAGCTTCAAGAATGCCAATAACAATTGGAAGTTGATAGTATGGCAATGCAAGCGGAAAGTCTGCTTCAATTCCAATATATATTTTTTGTAAATACTTCTTGTAACCAAGTTTTGCAAGGATATTCCATATTTTTGGGGAAAAATCACTATACTTTTTTCGAAGACTTGAACTAAAACGAAGTCGCCGTGCTCCTCGAAGTATGGTAATTTCGACGGGTACAAGCTCGGGAATTCGATACAATTCTAAGAGTGTTGTGTAAACCATCCTTATCTATACCTCGTCAAAAATGATTAAGAAATGATATAATACGGTGAGAAGGATGCATGAGCAGGAGCTCTTTTTCATTGAAGAAGAGAGGAAAGTCCCGCCTCGAGTAGGTCACGAGCGAGAGCTCGGTAGGAGGAATCTTACGGATAGGGTCACAGAAATAGTCTCAGAAATGAGGTGAAATGCCAAATTGGCTACAGATAACCCCTGACATCGAGCAAGTGTAAACGCTGAGAGAAATTCCTGCATAAAACAGAAGCGGGCTTACGGTGCATCCAGCTCATTTTTTAGTGAAAGGTTATAATGCATATTTCTGAATACGATTACGTCTACCCTGAACAGGCCATTGCGCTTCACCCACCGAAAAAACGAGGTGGTTCGAAACTTTTTGTTGTACTGACACAAACTGGTGAAATTATCCAAGATGTATACGAAAATCTCGACCGGTATATTGCTAGTACCGATGTTCTTGTGAGAAATACCACCAAAGTGTTTCGAGCTCGGATACAAGGGGTTCCGGTCTTGCAGGATAAAACACGTGCTCCTGAATGTGAAATCTTTTTGACAGAACCACATGCTCAAACGTTTGAAGAATATGCTGCAAGACAGTATGATCAAGAAGCAAACGGGTATCGGTTGGTATTTTTGGCTCCAAAACGAAAGCTTTTCCTCTCACAGCTCAATTATGTCGACCTTGGAAATGGCGTGAGAATTAAGGCAATTTCAGAGCGAGCAGGGGCATTTGAAGGTGTATTTTGCCGAGAATACCAGAAACTATCAGTTGATGAGTTGTTTGCCTTCTTTGAGCAAGCAGGTAAAGTGCCACTCCCCCCGTATATTCGGAGGGAAACTGAGGCTGCAGATGCAGCTCGCTACCAAACTATTTTTGCAGAGAAATTAGGATCTGTTGCAGCACCGACTGCTTCTCTGAATTTTACCAAAACACTCGAGAAACGTTTGAGACAGCAGGGAACGACATTGGTAGATGTTACGCTTCATGTTGGAAGGGGAACTTTTTTACCACTGCGGCACGATGACATTGAGAAGAATGAATTACATTTTGAGCCATATTTTCTTTCTGCAAGTGCAGCTCGCTCGTTGCATCAAGCAAAGTTCGCCATGAGACGTGTTATTGCGATGGGAACTACAGCGATGCGAACACTAGAAACAGTTGCATCGGAGTTGCTGCAACATGACTACGAAGCACGAGATTTATCCGGGGAAACCAATTTATTCATATATCCACCTTTTGAATTTCGCCTTGTTGATGCGTTGGTAACAAATTTTCATTTTCCGAAAAGTTCCTTGATTACGTTGGTTGATGCATTCCTTCAGCATAAACAAGCAAAACAAACATGGAGAGAAATCTATGAATATGCAATACAGAACGATGCAAAACTCTTTTCCTACGGAGACTCTTTGTTGATTCTTTAAGAGGCAATCCCTTGCAGTAATTCACCGGATTTTCCGATGAGTAAGACTGAAGGTTTCTCCAGAATATTCCAAATGAAAGGATCAAGCTTTTGTTTTCTATTTTTGAAATCACCTGGCGTTAAAATGGTATACAACAACTCGCGTTGCAAACTTGTTTCGATATTATGGAGAAAAATTGAAACCTGATCAATTTTTGGTGAACCAACAATAAGGATGTCGATATCGTATTTGTCTTTGGGAGTTTTGAAAAGAAAATTTGAGGTCAAGAGCAGAAAATCTGTTCCCGAAAAAACGTCTTTATTATTCATAATCATGCCGCCGACACCGTACGATTTATGAAAGAGAGAAACTATTTCGTCGAAAAAAGGATGTTCAGTATTCAGGGAGTAGAAATTTTTTGCAGGTGTCTTTTCTTCAAGAAGCAGATTAGCTTTCTTAAGTAAGGCAATTTCACGACCAACGGCATGCACCTGCAATTTCACAATACGACTCAATTCACGAAGGCCTGATCGAACCTCGATATTTTCGAGAAAGTGCCAGAGTATTCGAGTTCTGGTTTTTGAACGAAGCAGTTTTTCGAGCGTGAGTGCTGTATTAAATAGCATTACTTACCCCTCCATTTAGTTAATGTATACCTTTTTTATGATAGCATAGCCGAGGCAGAAATGCTATATTGCTGTATGAATTCACTCGTCATGGTAAGACATGGACAATCTCGATGGAATGCTTCTAATCGATTTACCGGTTGGGTTGATGTCACGTTAAGTGTTCGTGGTATAAGAGAAGCCCAAATTTGTGGCGATAAACTAAAAACGATTGATTTTGATGTTGCGTTTACCTCTGCACTCGTTCGTGCTCAGCAAACGTTGTTTACGATTCTGTCTCGTCAAAATAAAACAGGTATTGTTGTGCATACGGCTGAAAAAGATCCGTTAACGCTTAGTTCAAACTTTATGACTCAGGAAGATATCCCAATTTACGAGACACACAAGTTGAATGAGCGTCACTACGGATTGCTTCAGGGTTTAGATAAAAGTGAGGTGAAGAAAAAATACGGAGAAGAACAAACGCTCGAATGGCGTCGAGGCTATGCGTCGAAACCTCCAGAAGGTGAAAGTCTGGAAGATGTTTACAAACGCGTCGTTCCTTACTTCAAGAATACGATTATGCCGTATGTCTCCTCTGGAAAAAACGTCATTATTTCTGGCCATGGAAACGCTTTGCGAGCGATTGTAAAGTACATCGAGAATATAACCGACGAGCAGATTGTCAATCTCGACATTCCCACGGGTGAAGTTATTACGTACGAGTTCGAAGCGGGTCAAGTCAGCAAACGAAGTGGAGAACTTTCCTTCGGTCGTAAGGTGTATTGGACGCCGTGGGTACAGCATGATACACTTCCAGTAAAGAGTTAATGCGATAGGGCATTTGAAGCGAATTAAAGCAAACAAAGGCTTTATTCCTTTCTGGTTACTGCTCTAAAGCTTTACTTGCTTTATAATTTAATAGGGCTGCCCCATGCCTCGTGCTGTAAAAAAAACTTCTGTTAAGAAAAGAACCGTTTCTGCGGTTAAAGCGAATCCCTCTGCGCAACCCACCCAAAAATCAATGATGCTTTCTGCTGCAGTTGTGGTAATGAGTGTCATCGTTGCCCCACTCTTGTGGTTGTTGACCGGGTCACTTGCTGCGCTCTTTGGATTGCCAATGGCAACATCAGTATTTGTGGCATTACTGTACAAGCAATACACTGGTGTCTCAATGTCTGCAGATTTCCGACGAGAAACAACCACAATTACTGCTGTTTTTGCTGTTATACTGGGTGTCTTATCTGCACTCAATCTTCCAAAAATTGGTCTAGACGGTCGTGTTGATGAAACAGTTCTTCCAATTTTCATGATTGTGTATATGAGTGTATGGGCAATCGTGGCAACCTTGGTGACCGTTTTTCTTCCTTTGGGGATTACGGTTGAGCGAGCAAAAAAGAAGTAGGTTACTTTTTTCTTGTTTCTTTCAGGAGCTCGATATCCGGAACTGATATCCAGGCGCATGCACTCCCATACCCTTGTTTATTGATGGAAAAGGGCTGTGTTTTTTGAGGCTTTGAGAGAAAGATAAGAATCATATACCGCTTTTTGTGTAACCATTCGAGATTCGCGAGTGCATCTTCTGAAAGTTGAATCTGTTTTGCGAATTGTTTCAAAAACGGAAGTGCATCTGCAGGTGTTTGCAACTTTTTCTGTATTACCTTGTGTACGGTTGCGTGAACTGTTACGTGTTTTCCCGCGTCTTTAAAATACACGACATCTCCTGCTGTGATTTTACCCCAAGGGGCTATTTTGTGAACATACCAGCGAGATTCAATGGTCTTTTCTCCAGACAGAATTTTATCGAGCAATTTCCTTTTCGGATTCAGTATCGCAAGGTGATGCATACTAGAGGAGATGTTGAATTTTTTTATAAAACGCCTCAGAAAAAGCTTCTTCTTGCCAGTTTCGATACCAGAGCGAAAATGAAGTAAAGGTAAACAGTTTCTGAGCGCTTTCCAATTGGAGAAGCCCGATCATTTCCTCAATGGTAGAGGAAATTTGAACACGTCGTTCTGCCCCAACCATAAGGGAATCAGCGTGCGTTGTCAAAAGATGGGTTCTATACACCAAGAGAACAAGATTGCATAATAATTCAGAGGGGTTTGCGATCGTCCAAACCGTTGTGAAGTAAGGATGTGTCGCAAGAAGAGAGCCAATAATCGCAATATCCTGTTTGCTCAAGGATAGTTCGGTAAACAATGGCAATTTTTCTTGATGAATACTGTTTAGTTCTCGAGCGTTTACAACATATGAGGGAAAATTCTGATGTTGTCGTAGTCGATTGTAGAGGGTAACCGCGTTGTCGAGTTCCTGTAACATGGTTTTAATTTTGGGCAAGTGAAGCATCTCAGCGAAGATGGTTTTTGGGACTTTTGCGTGAAGATGTTCGTCTAGGATAACTTTTATTGCTTGTCGAATTGAATATGTCATGAGCTCATTATAGCTTATGAAACAACAATACATAATTGCCATAGTTTCCTATAATTTCTTGCGTACTCGCAGAGTAATACTGCACATTTCTCGGCATTCAGGAATGTACGTTGACGTGGAACTTTTTAGCCTATATCGTGTTCAGTAAAGAGTTGTTTCTCTTTCAATTAAGTTGGGTGATGAACCATGAGACATACGATTGACGCGGTGCTTAAAGAGCATCTTGGGGAAAATGGATTAAAAGTAACAAGAGTCTTTACCAAACCAGAAGACAACAAACTTGAACAGATAGTCTACGAAAAGAGGACATCTAAAATCGTTGATATATCAGGGAAAGCAATATTCCAACAGGATAATGTAGAAGTACCGCGAGAGTGGTCTCAGGTGGCAACAGATATTCTTGCCCAGAAATATTTACGAAAAAAAGGTGTGCCTGTTGAAATTGCAGAACGTGTCGATTTTTCTAAAGATGACAGCTATGAAGCACTCGCTACTTCTCTCCAACAACCGACAGAAACTACGGGCGAATGGTCAGTTCGGCAAGTAGCTCATCGATTGGCAGGGACTTGGACATGGTGGGGTGAGCAGTTTAATTATTTTGATACCTCAGAAGATGCGGCAGCTTTTTACGATGAGTTGAAGTATACCTTAATTACGCAAATGACCGCGCCAAACTCTCCGCAATGGTTTAATACCGGATTGCATTGGGCGTACGGAATCAACGGTCCGGCACAAGGTCATTCCTACGTCGATCCTGCAACTGGTGAATTAACCCGCTCCTCTGATGCGTATTCACATCCACAACCCCATGCGTGTTTTATTCAAGAAGTTGAAGATGACTTGGTCAATCCACAAGGTATTTTTGACTTGATGACACGAGAAGCTCGCGTTTTTAAATATGGATCAGGAACAGGAACAAACTTTTCCAATATTCGAGAAGAAGGAGCTGGCCTATCAGGTGGTGGAAGTTCCTCTGGTGTGATGTCTTTTTTGTCAGTTTTTGATAGAGCCGCTGGGTCCGTTAAATCTGGAGGGACAACAAGACGAGCAGCGAAAATGGTTATCCTGAATGTTGACCATCCTGATATTGAGAAATTTATTGAATGGAAAGTTCGTGAAGAGCGTAAAGTTGTTGCCTTAGTTACAGGAAGTCACCTTGCCTACTCACACTTGAAAGCAATTATGGAGTCTGCAGAAAAAAGTGGAATAAATCCTGAAGCGAATCCAGAATTAAAAAAGAAAATCAGTGCGGCAAAGCAGCAGCATGTTCCCTTGAATTACATCAAGCGAGTGTTAATGTTGGTGGAGAATGGGGTAAAGTCTGAAGATTTTAAGTTTGCGACATTTGATACTGATTATCGTTCAGAAGCGTATGTTACTGTTGATGGTCAAAACTCCAATAACAGTGTGCGCGTTACTGATGCGTACATGCAAGCAGTTGAGGCCGACCGAGAATGGAATCTACTCAGCCGAATCGATGGAAGCATTAAGAGAACGGTAAAAGCAAAAGAAATTTGGGATAAAATTGCTGAAGCTGCATGGGAGTCTGCCGATCCCGGATTGCAGTTTGACTCAACCATTAACGATTGGCACACGTGCCCCAAAGATGGACGTATCAATGCATCAAACCCTTGTTCTGAATATATGTTTCTTGATGAAACAGCGTGCAATTTAGCGTCAATCAATTTGAACAAATTTTACGACTCAGCCACACGAACCTTTGATATTCAAACGTATCGTCACGTCATTCGTTTGTGGACAATGGTATTGGAAATTTCTGTTTTAATGTCTCAGTCACCTTCAGAAAAAATGGCGATGCGAACCTTCCAGTATCGAACGCTTGGGTTGGGATATGCAAACCTTGGTACTGTCCTGATGAAAATGGGGCTTCCATACGATAGCGACGAGGCACGTGGAGTAACGGGTGCGTTAACCGCAATTATGACCGGTGATTCATATGCTGCTTCCGCGGAAATGGCAAAAGCGGTTGGTACCTTTGAACGTTATGAAGCGAACAAGGAAGATATGCTCCGAGTTATCCGTAACCATCGCAGAGTTGCATATTCGGTAACACCTTCTGAATATGAGAACCTTTCAACAATTCCACAAGGGATTGATCCGTCGAAGACCCCTCCCTATCTTTTGAACGCTGCCCGTGAAAGTTGGGACAAAGCCTTGGCTCTTGGGGAAGAATTTGGCTATCGAAATGCACAAGTAACTGTGATTGCGCCTACTGGAACAATCGGACTGGTAATGGATTGTGATACCACTGGTTTTGAACCCGATTTTGCACTTGTTAAGTTTAAGAAATTGGTTGGTGGTGGGTATTTTAAAATCGTGAATCAGTCAGTTGAGCCTGCACTTACCTCACTAGGATACGATGAATACCAAGTGCATGATATTTTAAAGTATGTCCTTGGTTCAGCTTCATTGACGGGCGCTCCTCATATCAACCGGCAGTCACTCAAAGAAAAAGGTTTTACTGATGAAAAACTTGATGCAATTGAAACGCAACTTAGTTCGGCGTTCAGTATAACGTTTCTGTTTAATCAGTATGTTCTCGGGGCGGAATTTATTGAAAGTATTCTCCCTGGTGTGGATTACGCCGCTCCCACCTTTAACTTGTTGCAGGAGTTAGGCTTCACACAAGACGAAATTGAAGCTGCGAATGAGTATATCTGTGGTTCTATGACCGTGGAAGGTGCACCACATCTCAAGGAAGAGCACTATGCAGTCTTTGATTGTGCTAATAAATGTGGATCGAAAGGAAAACGATATATTGCGCCGATGGGGCATGTTCGAATGCTTGCTGCAGGACAACCGTTTATTTCCGGTTCTATCAGTAAAACCGTAAACCTTCCTGAAGATGCATCAATTCAAGAAATTCAAGATATCTACATGAGCAGCTGGAAACTTGGCTTGAAGTGTAATGCGTTATATCGAGACGGCTCGAAATTGTCTCAGCCCTTATCAACGTCTTCTGATAGCGATGATGTCTACTCGAAGTTGTTTACGTTTGACGAGGAAGGAGAAGCAACAGACGAAGCCGAGGTAACTCCAATTACTGTTTCTCGTGCGGTGCAACAAGAAGCTACGACAGTTCAGGCAATAACCCAGTTACTCCCGCGAAGAAAGATGCCACTAGAACGCGTTAGTATCACGCATAAATTTGAGATTGGGGGACACGAAGGGTACATCACAGCCAGCTTGTTTGAAGATGGAACCCCTGGCGAAATCTTTCTCACCATGAATAAAGAAGGAAGTACGCTCAGTGGCATTATGGATGCCTGGGCTATTTCGCTATCTTTGAATTTGCAGTACGGCGTTCCTTTGCAAGTGCTCATCAATAAATATTCACATGTACGCTTTGAGCCTTCAGGAATGACTAATAACAAGAACATCCCAATGGCAAAGTCGATTGTTGATTACCTGTCGCGATGGCTTGCGTTGAAGTTTCTTGATACTGATACGGCAAAACGGTATCACACTGCAGAATTGGTTGACAGAGCGATGGGCAATGGCGATTTGAAAGCGGTTGATGTTATGAAGATATACAAACATCATGGGCCAGAAGAGGTGAAAGAACAGGTGAGTGTTTCTCATAGCAAAACAGTTACTGAAACAATTACGAAAACTCGTACTGTCGAAGATGAAACTGATACTGGAGAGTTAGCGCCCGTAGAAGCGAAAATTCAAGAAATTGAACAATCAGAAATTCCACCGGCACGAGTTGAAGTCGATTTGGAGATGCTCAGAAAAGAACAGGCGCAACAGGCAATGAAACAAAACAACGAAGATGCACCCTTATGTCCCGACTGCGGGTCAGTCATGATTAGAAACGGAGCGTGCTATAAGTGTTTGGACTGTGGTGCAACCACTGGGTGTTCTTAGGGGGAATGGGATTATTTCGTAGTTTCTAAAAGTTGCTCAACTTGTCGTTGAGTTAGAGGTGTCCAAGGTGAATTAGCGGGATTTAATGATGCTGCCGCCGGGCTGTCACCTTGTGTCCACCATCTTGCTTGATAAGGGATGCCCTCGAAAAGTACTCTGCTTCCAGTGTTGTATTGTTTACTTCCAGACCATTCAGGGTAAAATCCTGGTGGAAGAGTAATTGGCGGTAGTGGTTTCTCTCCCGGGAGAACTGGTCCAACAAGTTGCCAAGGTGTCTGCCAAGATTGCAGAACTGGATTGTCTGGCAAATCACCCTGAGTCCACCACTTTGCTTGGTAGACATTGCGTTTCCATACAATTTTTGTTCCTGCGAGATATACACCATCTTCGTTCCAAATAGGGTAAGGACTTGATTCTGGATCATCTTCTTCAATGATTGGCTCTGACTCTGCTTCTGCTATGGTTTCAGCTTGTGAATTTGCTTCAATTTCTCCTGTAAATCCTTCACTGAGATAGACAATAAAATCGAGTTTATCTTGCGTGATACCACTACAAGAATCTGAAACCACTTTAACATTGACATAATTCTCACCACATTGTATATCACGATTCGCAGACCACATTGACACTCTTTGGATGTTCTTTTCTCTAGCAAACGAATTGAGAATCTTGGCATCTGAGACAGTAAAAACTTCATCTGAAATATCATTTTGACCAATCATTGGAGTAATTCCTATTTTAGTCCAAAGTGTGGATCGATTTAGGTAAATTCCTGCTTGGCTATAGAGAATTCCTAATTGTCTATGAGTTTCTATCATAGCGAGTTTCGATACTTCGGCAAGCGATTCTGTGTCTCCTTTACTCTCTCCGTAGTTCATTGTCATAATATTGACACCTGCAAGATCAACTCCATTTTCAAGAAGTATTGAAACAGCATTGGTTCCTTCAGGAGTTAGACCTTGGGGAATAACAGGAAGGGTGACCCAAACTGCGAGAGGTTCTTTCTTTTTTCGTTTTTCTTTTTGAATCTCTGACAATACTTTTGCTCTTCTTACTCCTGCTTCCCAATCCTTCAAGCTGTCACCCTCAAGATCTAAATCAATTGTAGTGATTTCATAGGCGTCAATGACTGAAAGATAGGCATTTTTAAGTGAGTTTTCGTCGGTGCAATGAAGCGCAAGTTCATCGTTAAGTAAGCCTCCGAATGAAATAGCAATATCCCCTCCCTGTTGACGCAATCTTGCGATTCTTCGTTCTAGATCAAGTGCATGTGAAGCTCTCTCAATTGTATATGCATTTCCCCATGTTGGAGTACATGGATCAGTACTTGATGAAACAATGAAAGAAAGGATTACATTTTTTCCCTGGGTCGCACCAAGCTGTTCAAATGCATAACGCGGTTCTGCTGTTACATCAACATATGCAGCAAACCAAGGCGTATTTATCCCTAATTTTTTTGTTTGTTCCCAGTCAATAAAATGTGTATAACTAAAATAGCCAAGCCCAACTAGCAGCATTAGTGCAAACATGACCCTAAAAAAGGAGAGCTTTCTTCCAGATTGTGCCATTACTTTGTCGACTTAATTAATTTTTTATCGTTAGTGACGAGTTCTTTAGTCTTGGAGTGTGGTACTTTCTGATCTGGATTTCCGTGGTAAAGCACTGACTGCCAATCAATTTTCTGCTTTGTCTTGTTAACGCTTTCTTTTTGCTGGTTTTTTGTTTCGACATAAAGCCAACTTGTTAGTCCAATCCACATATCTTCTATAAAATTGAAGAAACCAATATATGCGAAAATAGCCCAACTCGCAAGTACCATATTGAAACCAGCATATGTAGCATTTCCCCAATTGCCTTTGAGATAATTGATATAGGTAATGTATGATGAAAAGAGTACAATTATCAGAGGAATAAGAAGATATTGTAATGATGCTGCAGTACGGTTTTTGACTTTTGGTGTCCTCGCAAATGGGATTTTCTTGCCTGTGACTGCCTGCTCCAAAGATTTTAATACACCAGCAAGATTTACCGGTAGTAAAATCAAATTAAATCCATAGATGTTTAATATATCAGAGTATCTATAACCACAATATTTCAGATCAATTGCCATAGAAATGAAATATGGTACAGCAGTGAGTAATACTAATGTACTTAATAGTTGACCATCAAATGGATATGCAAGCAAGAATACTAATCCGAAAGATGCCCATGCAATTGATGCCATGTAGTTAATTCGAAGAAGTACTTCAGACCATGGGACTATAAGATTTTTACTTTTCCTTTTGCGGATATAAGTAAATAACTTTGGTAGTATTAAGAGACCACCGTTTGCCCATCTCCTTCTTTGAATAATTAATGAACCAAAATCTGGCGGAGTAGCACTATAACTGAGTCGCTCAGGATAGTTGACCAGCTGCCAATTACTCAGAATCAAATCGACACTTGACTCCGTATCTTCAATAACGGTTCTATCCTGAACATACCGCTTAATTTCAAAACCTCCAATGTTCTCCTTTTCTACAATATCATCAAGTGCAATTTTTCTAATAACCGCATTTGCTCCGACCCAGAAAGTTGCACCAAAACGAGTCATTCCTTGGTGAATTATATGCTGTATATCTGTTGTTGCGCCTGATAGCCTCTCTATTCTTGAAAATGCACCTCTGTAAGATGAATAAGGAGTTTGGGTTACAGCGACACGTTCGTTGCCCGATTGCTGGAGGAGATAAATGAGTCTGAGACAGTAGTCTTTAAGAAGGATAGAGTCTGCGTCTAAGGTCAAAAGGAATTCTGAATCTGGAAAACTAATACTGCCTTTTGTTTGAGGGTTCGACTGAATGAGTAACTTACCATCTGGAGAATCTTCTTCGACATATGATCCACCCATCAACCCAATATAGGAGTTCAAGTTCATCGCTTTATTGAACTCTTTTGAAAGTGATGCGTATTTCTTTCTTTCAAAATAGGTCAGTTCAGCAGAGAAAATCCAAACGAGTCTTTGGTATAGCTCCTGAATTCGTTCTGGTGAAATTTGAGCTTTGTCTTGTACTGAAAGCTGTAATGCCTTGTGAATAAGACGAAAATCTTGTGCCAAATCAAGAAGTACTTGTTCTACAAAAAATAAATCAACGTGGTCTTCAACCGACTCTTTGCTTGCAATCTCAGATATATAGTTCGCGGCCCATTTATAATGGTTTGCTAACGTTAGTGTACTCTCGTTTGAAACCTTTTTGTTTTGTTTGAAGGAATTGAATGCTCTTTGGAATCTTCTTTTCGGTATTGAAAGTACTTGTTGTATGTCGTTCGCAATTGCTCGCGTGGCATTAAGCTTTTCAATTGCAGATTCTTCGATTGGGTTTGGATTATCATCAATAAGTAACACAACTCTTTTCTTAGGAAATTCCTGCAATGCTGCCGACATCATAGTTTTTTTTACTACAGAGACTTCCTCATTATATGAGGGGATTAAAACTGTGACATCCGAAGTGCTTTGGGAAAAGTGTTTCTCAAGTACTGCACGAGGGACTCTTGTGTGTTTGCTAAATCTTTCATAAGCACCTTGTCTTGCTATCAAATACATTAATGCCGAAAAAGTCAAAAATGTCATAACAGCAGTATAGCCAAAAGCTTCAACGGTAAAATTATAATTTTGTGGACCATCTACAAGTTGCTTTAAAAAGATCGAAAGAATGTAACTAATCCAAAAAAGTACGGTCAAAACAATTGCAACTCTATTAAATGCAAGTTGAAAAGTCGAAGGTTTTGCATGCAGAACTGGAAGTGGATCAACTTTTTTTTCACTGCCCAATTGTCGCTTTTTTGAGAAGCGTATTTTATCGCGAAGAGTTTGGAGATTCATTAGTGGAAGGATTACCTGATTGCGGTGTATTATAGCACTACTACAATAAAACGCAACAGGAAATCACCATCCATACCACCATCGGAATATCCTGTGGCGAAAGGTGGCGGGCAGCAAAGCTACTGATAGTAACGCAAGTTTTGAGCCAAAACCAACAGTATATCTCTGTCTCGGTTGTTCTAAGTACGCAATGCGGACAACAAGATCTGCAACTTTTTGAGGATTTCTCATTCTATCTAGCCAGGGCAAACGTGCATCCAAATTTTTTCTGAAGCCAAGATACTTCGCATAGAGCTTCTGGTAGGGTGACTCCTTTGTGTACGATTGGGGATACTTCATATTTTTCCCAAAATTTGTTGCAAAACTGCCGGGTTCTACCTGCAAAACTGAAACACCAAAGGGAGCGAGTTCAAATGCGAGTGCATCAGAGAGCGCATGAAGTGCTTGTTTAGTTGCTGAGTACACACCATAAAGTGGAGCAGTAGATCGCGCTGCAAGCGAACTCATCATGATAATTTTTCCTTGCGATTGTTTCAGTAAAGGAAGTGCGAGACGGGTAACTTCGTGAACACCAAAGACATTGACCTCGAATTGCTCACGAATTTCCTCTGCAGAAAATTCTTCGGTTGCCCCAATGTAGCCAACACCTGCATTATTGACTAAGACATCAAGTCGTCCTTGCTCTTGGGAAATTTTCGTTATTCCTGCGTGGATTGCTTTTTTGTCTGTGACGTCAAGGGTTATAAGGTGTACACCCTGTTCGGCGAGTTCGGTTGCAGCCACACTCTTGATGGTGCGAACAGTTCCATAAACAAGCCAACCGTGCGATGCAAAGGTTTTTGCAATCAAGTATCCGAAACCTGAGGAAACGCCGGTGACCAATACAACGTTACGGTTTGTCATTTTCTTGTGTGATGAGAGAGTCCAATATTTGTGCGAGTAATCCTGCCATAATGCCAAGAACGACCATTGAAAGGAAGGAGAAAATACTGGTTAAATCGGTCCATGATTTATCTGCGGAGAAAAGCACCTGTGTAAACATATAGAGATGTCCAATCGCAATACCTGAGAAAATTCCGAGTGCATAGCGTGAGTATCCGAAATAGCCGGGAATAAGAAATACGGAAATGATGCTCGAAATGATAAGAAATCCAGTCACTGAGCCGATGGTAATTGAAACGCCGAGAATGACTCTCGTAAGAAGGAGAAGTATGGCATTTCCTACTGCAAGCCAAACTAAAAGTTTGCTCCATTTGGGAGAACGAGTTGGTGGCAACCAGTTCAGTGCCTTGTCAAGATATTTTGTCAACATATAGCTGTTATAGCAAAAATATGAAGACTCAACAATATTAATAGAGTAAAATGACCAATGAGAAGAAAATGGACTCTTGGCTCAGGTCAGAGGGTTTTTGATAGGTACGTCAGTCATATATTGCCGGTAGTTGAAGAGGTGCTTCCTGAGGTAGTACAAAAAATTTATATTGCACCAGATGACAGTGCACCTTTGAAAACAATTTCCGTTGAATTTGACCGTATTGTTGGGGTCAGCAGCATCGTTACGACCACGAAGAAGGATGATATATTTTTTGCAAAACGGAAGAATAGAAAGGGATTATCACGCTTTGTCAGAAACCGTGTCCCGGTAGAAGTGAATATGGTGACTGTCATTCTGAAGAAGTATAGGGATTTACCGCAGTATGTGTTAATTACCGCATACTTTGGAACTCCAACAGGACCAGAGCCTTGGGGTAAACGTGCGACTAAAGAGGATAATGAGTTTTGGAATAATCATGCGTTTGTTCCAGAGTTACAAGAAATCGTTGCCGGAACGGAGACGGAGGAAATGCCAGAATACTTTCAAAAAATGAGGTAGAATGATGTAATGGAGACACCATCTAACCAAGAGCTTTTCTCCTTATCAGAAAAGTTGTTCCAAGAATCTCAAGAAATCGTCACGGATCTTAATTTACTGTCCATTGCAAATAGATACTCAGAATGTCATCAGATTGGAAGTTCCGTCATGGGATTACAAATTGACGAAGATATTGATTTTACTTGTTATGTGGAAAACAAGGTATCAGTAGAAGAGTGTTTCTCTTTCGCGCAGGAATTAGTGATGAATCCAAAAGTCGAGTTGCTTCGCATCAAAAACTTCTTAACAAAAGTCCCGTATTACCAATTTAAAGTGTATATCGATCCGTATTCTTACAAAGGACGACAATGGCAAATTGCGTTCTCTTTTCAAGTTAAATCACAACAGCTCGTGTCAGGGGAAGTTGAAAAGATTGAATGGGTGAAAAGTCGCCTGAGCGATGAAAAAAAGCTCACCATCTTAAGGCTTAAATATCTTGTGAAAGCGCAGCAATTGAAAATCCCCAGCGCGACAATTTATAACGCGGTGCTTGAGAACGGAGTCTCAGATTTCACAGGATTACAAAACTACATTAATTCACACGAGACGAAATGAACAAAACAATTGTACTTGAAACGCTCTCTTGGCAATACTCCTTGACCTGGAGGTTGGCGGAATATACGTTACAAGATCTTACGGATGAAGAATGTTTGTGGGAACCGACAAAAAATAGTTGGAATGTAAGAAAAGATGCCGAAGGCAGATGGGTTCCTGACTGGATCGTTCCTGAGCCAGTTCCAATACCAACAACGTCAATTGCGTGGGTTACGTGGCATATTATGTGGTGGTGGAGCAGCGCGTCTGCTGTGCTGCGAGGTGATCAGAAGTTGGAGCATAATGAAGTATTTTGGCCTGGCTCCGCATCGAGAATAGCTGAGGTTTTACAGCAACTTAATACTGAATGGCTGTCACAATTAGAAAAAATGACGGAAGAAAAACTGGACACTCTCGTTGCACACCCTTGGAGTGAACCACGTCCTTTACGAATAATGATAGCGTGGGTAAATAGTGAGTTAATGAAAAACGTTTCAGAAATAGGGTATGTGCGGCATTTGTGGGGAAATAGGGAATAATGTACGTAGGCTACGGAGAGTGGAAGCATTGAAGCAATTATAGACGTGCCGAAACGAGGTAGGTGATTGCAATAACGAAAGGTACGATTGCGAAGTAACCAACAGTTTTCAAGAAGAAGGAGACACCTTCTTTTTTCTTGCCTTCAAGAAAGAGTGCGAGTGGATAGTACCCGAAGAGATATCCCATGACAGCCGCTGAGAGGGTAAAGAGGGAAATAAAGAGAATCGGCATAACGAGCATAGGAGCATCATGTTCAATGGTTGCTGTTGCATTCATGATGAC
Source organism: Candidatus Dojkabacteria bacterium (assembly GCA_030583685.1). Lineage (GTDB taxonomy): Bacteria > Patescibacteriota > Dojkabacteria. The sequence continues at coordinate 768,643 of CP129470.1, forward strand.
AACAACCAGCACAATATAGACATTTGCCGCAAGGGCATGAGCAAGTGGATTTTTTGTCATATTTCAAGTGTAGACCGAAAAGTGAATAAGTCAAGGGAACATTCTTGTTATTATTCGCCTGCCTTTTTGATATCTTCGAGTATAAGTTTTTTCATCGGCATGAAAACAGCAGTAACTGCTTCTGCTTTATTTGGATCTCGCATCATTTCATCCAAGATTCTCGGAACGATTTGCCAGGTTACGCCAAATTTGTCGGTACACCAACCACATTGAGCGGCTTCTTGTTCTGCACAAAGTCTTTCCCAAAAATAATCAATTTCTTCCTGCGTTTCGCATTCGACGATAAATGAGGCGGCGCCATTGAGTTTGTATGGTTCATTCGGACCGCCATTGAGAAGCATAAAGCTCATTCCGTCAATGGTGCATTCAGCCGTTAACACAGAGCCTTCAGGTCTGCCTGATACTCCTTCCGAAGCTTTTGGTGCAAAGGTGATATCGCCTAATTCTGCTGAATGATTTCCCGGTGCTGCGTTAAAGGTATCAAGGTAATAACGAACTGCTTCTTCGCCGTTATTATTTTGAAACCAGAGACAGGTGATAAGTTTGCTCATGGGGCATTGTAGCACGAGGTGAGAAAAATAGTATGGCGTAAATTCCAGTGTAGGTTAAGAACGATTAACAGAGGAGTATTAATGAGAAGCGGAATAGCTTCCCTCGTTGGCACGTTTCGGAACGGAGAGCTAGACTTAGCAATCCCATTTGAGGCATTAAGCAAAGTACTTAATTTCACAACTCTTAACATTTCCTGTCGATAAGTCGCTGTATTCTTATTCAACTTTAAAAAGGTAAACTTTCGCAGCAACTTCTCCAGGATATATTCTTATGCTATTGTTTCCAAGGTTTTTAATTTCAAATGTGATTGTAGAATTAGTACCAGGGTCAATGTGCAGTGATGAAAGATGTATTTGAAGGCCAAACTGTGCAAGGCTTCCTCTCGTGGTTATTAATCCGAAGAAATTTTCTGAAAGCGACACAGTTTCTTGGCTTTTGTTAAGTATGAACATTCCTGGTGGAAGTAATATTGAGTTATCTGGAGCAGTTTCTAATTTAATTATATTCTGTGGGTACTTACGCCTAATATCAACCTCAATGTTTTTCTCGTAAATATAAAAATCATTACTAAATCGAAGCTCGAAGTATGGGTACTGAACATCGCTAGGAGATAGACCAGTTATGCTAATTTCACTTTCTCTGATTGCTTTGCTAATCGATTGCGCTGACAACATAATTGAGTATATTACATTATCGGGGTAAGTGAACAATAACCGAAGGATGTATGGTAGAAGGCAATAATACTTCTCCTCGGCATGGATTCGAACCATGGACCCAGCGCTTAACAGGCGCTTGCTCTACCGCTGAGCTACCGAGGATCAGCTTCCGTAATTATAACCTACTCGCGATTTTTTGCAACCATCTTGGCGTGTAAATAACTGTTAGATGAGTTTGATAATCTCAGGTACAGGTATTGCCAATCTGCCATCAACAAGTTTATCTTTCCAGTTTTCAAGTTGAACAAACTTATAAACAGCTGTTGGTGATGCTTTATACAATCGAAATGGAGCCTCCTTGAGAAAATCTTCGGGATGAGCAAGAAACTTCTTCGCTTCAGAGCTATTAAAGAACTTTTGTTGAAGCAGGCGTTGTGTGTAGGTTGAAAGGGATGCAATTGTTGCGCGTAACCCAGTAATTTCTTGTGCTTGAGCTTCAATATACAGGGCATCTACATTGTCATGTCCTGGGCCGACCCAGTACATATTAAGTGCAACTGAGGGGTTCTTTTCAATATTTTGTGAATGTCGTGTATCCTTTTTGGACATCCAGATAAAATCGAGATTTTTGTTATAGGCATAAAAAATTGTGGAGATCCATGGCTGGGAGTTATCTCCCAGAGTTGCCAATGAAAGATATCGTACTTCTGTAAGAATTCTAATAACTTTTTCGAGCTCTGTCATGAGAAATTATACACCACCACTCTGCGATATAATTACATATGGAACAAAAAACAATTCTGATTACAGGAGCCTCTTCAGGTTTTGGCGAAGCAATGGCGCGACTTTTTGCTGCGTCGGGTTACAGGCTGATTCTTGTCGCAAGAAGGCGTGAGCGTCTCGAGAATCTTCAGAAAGAGTTAAAAACGGATGTTTATATCCAGCAAGTCGATGTGACAAACAGAGGTGCAGTTGAAAACTTCTTTAAAGAGTTGCCGGAAAACTTTCGAAAAATTGATGTGTTAATTAATAATGCTGGACTTGCCGTGGGGCTGGATTTGGCACAAGAGGCGTCACTTGACGATTGGGAGGCAATGATAGAGACAAACAATAAAGCTTTGGTATATTGTACAAGGTTAGCACTCGATAACATGAAAGAGAGGAATGCAGGGTTGATTATCAATATCGGCTCAGTTGCAGGGAGTGCACCTTATCCGAAAGGAAATGTCTACGGAGCAACAAAAGCGTTTGTTCGACAGTTCTCACGTAACTTGCGTGCAGATTTAGCAGGCACAGATATTAAAGTTAGTGTCATCGAACCCGGAGCTGCAGAGACTGAGTTTTCACTTGTTCGATTCAGGGGAGATGCTGAAAAAGCCGCTGCAGTGTACAAGAATACTCGCGCACTGCAGGCAGGAGATATTGCAAAAGCCGCATTATGGATTATCGAGCAGCCACTACGAGTAAATATCGATGCAATTGAGATCATGCCAATTGACCAGACTTATGCAGGATTGGTAATGGTGAGGAAAGAGTAGTATTTCTTCTGGAAATCTTGCTATCATGACTCAAAATGCGTTATAATTCACCTGAACGGGTTGGTAGCTCAATGGTAGAGCAGCTGACTTTTAATCAGTAGGTTCAGGGTTCGAGTCCCTGCCGACCCATTTTTCTTTGTTGCGCAGTAACAAGGTACTACATGGTGAAGTAAATTGAGGGACGAGAAACCCCGAGTCAAATGTAGCAACCTACATTTGACGTAGTGGGAGGGCCCGAGTTCGAAACACCTTACTACGCGTAGCGCAGACACTGCGTTTCGTGAGTGGGCGAGTCCCTGCCGACCCATTTTTGCTATAATCTTCAATGAAGAAACTCCACAAACTATTACTAGGTAATTGGAATAAGCGCAGCTGTATTGGGTGGCGCATACTATTATTTTATATCCTTCCTCCGGCAGGGACAACGATTGAACAGAATGAGGCACAGGTTGCAACACCTTCCGTAATTGATGATCAAGTTTTAGAGAAAAGAGAACCAGAAGTTGTTGTTGAAGGTTTATCTGTCCCGTGGGAGGATTGCTTTTTTACCAACTGGCGAAATGTTGGTGACAGAGCGTGACGGTCGGATTGTGAAAATCGCAAACGATAGAAAAGTGTATCAAATTGAAGGTGTTACTCGAACAAGTGAAGGTGGCCTTCTTGGTCTGGTACTTCATCCAAACTTTATGCAGAACAGTTATGTCTACATTTATAAAACAACGACTGAAACAAATCGGCTCAATAATATTGTTGAGCGATATCGTCTCAATAGTGAGAAGCTTGAAGAGAGGAAAAGAAATATTCACCGGAATTCCTGGTGCTGCAATCCATGACGGGGGACGGATGGTATTTGGTCCCGATGGAATGTTGTATATTGCAACTGGTGATGCAAATAGAAGTGAATCGGCACAGGTACGAGAACACCTGCACGGAAAGATATTGCGAGTAACAGATGAAGGGATGATTCCATCTGATAATCCATTTTCCGGTAGTCCTGTATTTTCACTCGGACATCGAAATCCACAGGGACTTTCATGGGATACAGAAGGAAGATTGTGGTCCTCCGAACATGGAAGATCTGGCGTGGCGTCTGGCTATGATGAAATCAATCTGATTGAGGCGGAAAAAATTATGGATGGCCCACCATTCAAGGTCCGCAGGCAAAAGTGGGATTGGTTTCTCCCGTTGCACAGTCTGGAGCTTCAACTACGTGGGCACCGGGGGGATTAGCATATTTTGAAGGGAATCTGTATTTTACTGGATTGCGGGGTGAAGCGTTATATCGCTATACGATCGAAACAAAGGAGCTGACGCAGTTCTATCACAAAAGGTACGGCAGGCTTCGCGCTGTCACGATGGGGGAGGATGGGTTTTTGTACTTTGGAACATCAAATAAGGATGGTCGAGGAAGTCCAAAATCGGGAGACGATAAAATACTAAGAATTGAGCCAAAGAATTTGCGTTAGAATATAGTCCCAATAGAATGGTATAATCGAGAATAACTTTGGAATAGTTGGATATGGCATTTGAAGGACCACAAGTTGAAAGAAGAACTCAGGGAACTATTAAAGCAAAATTCGAGGTTGGTACCATTCTGATTCATAAGAAGTCTAAGCTGAAATACTCCGTGATGGAAGTTGATATGCGTAGAAGTGAATATGAGTTATATGGAGTCCTCAGAAATAATGAATTAGAATGGGAGAAGGCACCAACTCCTATGGACGGAACTGATAGCATTAGAGAATCTTTCCAAGTAGTTCACGGTGAATACTCGAGAGTTCAGGAATAATGTTTCGAATGCGGCTACTGCGATATTATGGCGGTAACTGTTTCAGCAAGTTCTTCTATCGAGTTGACGACTGCTCGCGGATTGCCTTGCTCCAACATCGCCTTGTCATGGTATCCCCATGTAACGGCGATTGCCTCAATCCCAACTTTTTCTGCCTCACGAATATCACCGAGAGTGTCTGTAATAAAATACATCTCTCGATTATGGTGTAGTTTTTGGACTGATTGTAATTTAATCACTTTTGATTTCTCAACATCTACCCCAAGGATGTTACCAAAATAGTGTCGGAGGTTATATTTCTCCAAAAAGCGTGTATCGGTGGGGTAATTGTCGATGAAACAATGGTTGGCTTTTCGGGGAAAAAATGCAGGACAGATTCAATTTTATCAACTGGAAGTAAGGAGAGAATTTGTTTGCTATAGGTGGAGAAAAATTTTTTAATTTCATTTGATCGTGTATTCGCGTTTTTTATTTGCTTAGCATCATAAATGTTTCCAGTAAACATATTCTTGTATTCAGGTATCGTTATCTCAGGGTGATTCTGTTTACTAATCTCGTATGCCATGGATAAGGTGTTAACGACAACACCGTCAAAATCGAAGATGAAGTAAGGAGAAGTCATGAGAGTTCTGTAAAAATTATAAGCACCACTATCGGAGTGGCGGGACTCGAACCCACGACCTCACGCACCCCATGCGTGCATTCTACCAACTGAACTACACTCCGATGGTGAATTATATCGCACTAAAGACTTGTTTCCAATATACCCTTGACACCCCCTAGGGGTGTTTGCTACACTCTCTCGTATGGAAAAAGATGTAACAGCAAGAATCCGAAATCTCATCGGGCAGCTCGAAGGAATTGTCCGACTGCGAGAGTCTGGTGTTGCGTGCGAACAACAAATCGTTCAGTTAAAAGCAGTTCGAGCTGGGGTGAATGCGGTAATGCAGAAAATCATCGAAAAAGAGCTCGCACAATGCACCAAGCTTGCTGAACGTAAAGAGGTAACTGCAAAGTTATTTGCGCATCTGGTTAATCATACGTGATAAATTGTTAGTATTGTACCTATGGAGGGTATTATTGATATTGTTGGGCAAGAGCAGTTTCAGAAGGAAGTGCTGGAGTCACAAATCCCAGTACTCGTTGATTTTTGGGCACCATGGTGTACGCCCTGTTTAATGATGGCGCCAATTCTTGCAAAAGTGCAGGAAGAGATGGCAGGTAAAGCAAAAATTGTTAAAATTAACACTGAAGAACCTGGGAATATGCCAATTGCAATGGAATACAAAATTATGAGTATTCCTAATATGAAAATCTTTAAAAATGGAGAATACGTCAAAGAAATCATTGGCTTGAGGCCAAAAGATTTTGTTATTCAAGAGCTACAGTCCGCGTAATTGCCACGCAAGTAAAGTTATAGTATAGTAACCGTAATATGAGGTTACACAAGAAAACTGTCTGGTTTGCTATTGCCATCATTGCGGTACTTTCTCTCATAGGAGGCGGTGCATTTTTCTCCATAAAAATGATGAATGTGTGGGATGATGAGAGTACTTGGAGCGTAGATTCTTCAGTTGCATTGCCAGTTGTTGCAGACGGAACGTTTAAGATGACCAGCGAAAAAAACGATTCTGGTGGTACCACAATAACGGTACCGTTTTGTGTCCTGTACGATGCAGCAGAAGTTGAGAATGGTGCCACAGAATACTACTGTGCTGCGATACCATATTCAACATTGCAATTAATAGACTATTTTCCGACAAGTTTTCAGTTTAAAAAGGACATCGTTTTTACTTACAACCCCGAGCGCGATCCGTTACCTGAAGAGTTTATTGGCCGATTAGGCATTACCTCTGAAACGATCAAGTCGATAGGATCAGAGCCATTGCCGGTGTCAATGGAGGCAGAGGTCTCGCACACGAAGCCAAAGCTTACCCCTGTTTCACTGGTTACTCATTATTTAATGGTTATGCGAGGTGAAAAGGAAGTGTATGAAGCAACTGCAATGGAATCGTGGAAAATTTCAAAGGTGAAACTTGCAGCAGATTATTCAGAAGCAGAAAAAAAAGAAGTTGTTGCGGAATGGAGAAAACAAGCATGGCAAGATATCAATAAACTTCTCAAAACTGAAGAGTATTTAAATGCCCCAAACAATAAAGAATTGGTAACAAAGCTAGGACCAGCCATGGCATGGCGAAGTGTGTATTGTCCGACGGCAGAGGTCGCCGAACAGTGTGAAGTATCCTATCCGCAAAATGCGTCTACAAACATTATGTATTATGTGTACGCAGCAAGTCGTATCGATGAGCGTGTGGCAAAACAAATGACTTTGGCGTTACGAGAGAAGGTTATTCCGTTTGTGTTTGATAATAATCCTGACATGGCTACCTATTACGGTAACTGTGATCCAGAAGGAGAGTGTGCGTACTATCACAATATGCAGGTGTATGATTACCCTGTTTGTCCGATTAACCATTTGGCAAGCGCACGGAAAAGTACCTATATAGAGGAGTTGTATGAAGAGCTTCGATTTGTGTTAATTGATGACGAATTCATTGAGGAGCCTCTGAATTATGCTGAGATTGAGCGTGAGATTAACGCGTTAAAACAGGATTTCTTGAAGAGCGGGATATATCGAGCCTTTAACAGTTACGAAGTAGGAGAGGCGATTTCAAAAATTGACAAGCTTTGTCTTCATATGGTTTACAATCAGACACTTCCTGACCAGCGACTTGTTGCTATGATGAAGGAGATTTACTATCTCTATGTGTTCGGACAGGTATTTACTGATGAACAAGATTTTAACATTACACCAGATAAGGTCGACGAAAAGTTGTTCCAACTAGTGCTCAATGCGGGTGTATTGAATCCGTATGCGTATTCGATTGTTCCACAACCTTACACGAGTTATCACAGAATTTTAACCGGCGTGTATAAAGCTGACGCAGACTACTTGCTCGATGGCTATTGGGGCTCGATCAATATGACACTTGTACTACTTTATCTAACATCTTCCTATTAAGCGTGCTATGACGATACGATTTCACATAAAACACCTCCTGTTAGCAATGGTAGGAATGGCTGCCCTAGTATTTATTGTTGGTACTGCCACAGGGTCTTCCGACTATAAAGTGCAAGCGTGGTATTGTTCGGGAGGGTGTGATATCAAGCAACCTTGTGAATGTAAAAAACGCGATAAGAATGGTAAGTGTATTTCGTATCCACAATGCGGTGTAACCTGTGGTCCAAAACTGCAAGGTGGAGAAACGTGGTGTGGCGGTGGGAAAACTGCTGCCTGTACCTGTGTCGGCGGTGACTGTCGAGAATCAGGTGGGCAGTCATGTTCAAATCTTGGTGCGGTATGTCCTGCCTGTTCTTGTGATCCCGTTAGTTGTCCCCCAGGATCTCCCCCTACAAAGTTTATGACCCGTCCAATCTCCAATGGAAATGGTGTTCGATGTAATGGATGTGATGGACAAACCTATGCGTGTGATCCAACGCACGCAAATACCCCGCCTGTGTGCTCAATTCTTCCGGGTAATATTGTTATTGATAGGCAAGATGATCCAAAGCAATTTGCGCTTACTGTTACGGATAACGATTGGGGTGATGCAGTCGAAATAACGGGAATTAAGATTTTGGATGTTCAGGGGCAGCTCAATTCCTGTGCTCAGATAACTGGAACTTCCGGCCAAAGTCTTCTTGGTGCCGTAGTCAGACCAGGAAGATCGGACGCCGACAAGGCAAGGATTTCTGAAACAACGAATTTTCTGGTTGATGCTCGTGAATCTCATGGTGTATATACTCGAAATGCAAATGGTCGTTCAGTCTGTCAAGGAAGTTTGAACATTGAGATTAGAGATTTGGATTCTGATGGTGCAGGGCCTGACAAGTCTGATGTCGCTGTCTGTAAAGTTAATGTTACGGTCACGAACCATGCACCGACTGTATCAGGCATTCGCTTAGAAGATAGAGACACGATGACGGCGATGCGTACTTCAGGAAATTTGATTAATGGGACAGATACCATCGTAAATGTTGGTTCGCGATTAACAACTGCAAATAAGTTCAGAGCGTATTACTGTAAAGAAACGCTTGCCAATATTATGCCGATAACGTGTCCTGTTGGTGCAGAAGAGTATCTTTCTGGGGTAAAAAACCCGTTATTCTTTGAATTCACGGTAACTGATAGAAATGGTGCAAATGATATCATGCAAGCAGGTGTATGGTTACAGCTTCGAGAAACCGGAAAAAACAGTAATGTAGCAAATTTTCCGCTTGTTGGTGCACAGCGGTTCAGTTTCCAAGCACTTTATTCTGAGAAAGAAACCTTGAAGATTGGTGCTTTTGATCATTTTACCTCGCGAGGGTGTTTGACTGAAGCATGTGGGCCATTAAATATGACAACAAGTCCGAAAACAGTATTTACCGGATTAGGAAGAATAACCAGTTTAGGAAATCCTGCAACTGTCGGTTCTAAGAACGGCAATTTGTATATGTCTCAGGCGGCGGATAGAAAAAAGTCTGCAACTACCAATGAATGGCATCGTGTGGGTTATCCTGATTGTCTCGTTCGTGGTGGCTGTAATAATACTAATGTTCCTGCAGTTGCAAAACTTGCTCCAACAAATGACACCTCGCTTCCTGATAATTATGCATGGGCAATCGGTGCTGATGAAAATAATATGCTTTGTTATCCAAAAGCAGGGCACGCACCAACAGTGGTTGCTGCTAGCAGTTCGAATATTTGTCCTGCAAACTGTGCCGCATGTATTAAACGAGAAGGCATGGAGGCAAAAGGTACTGACTCGATTACCTATCGATTTGGCCTATATTTTAATGATGGCGAGTCATTAACTGGACAAGGGATGCCCTCAGGCGATTACTCTCTCTTAATAAGTGCTCTGGATAAAGTTGGTGCCCCGTTGTATCAAGTCGAAGGGAAAGGTCCTGAAGGATGGACTTTGTTTGATAAGTTTGGTGAGGTATGTCAGGGTGCATCATGTGTATCAGGTAATGGCTTTAGAATCAGGTACGATACTATTGCACCTCAAGTAACTGTAACAAATTGGTCTTCTAATGCAGATAATGAGACTGTTCGAGCAGTTGTGACAATTGTTGATAATACTGGTGGTTCCGGTGTTCGTGGGGTAACAAATCGCTTCCTAGCGTTCCAAAATATGGTTGATGGAGAGCCTTCTGGCACCTGGGAATGGACGAAGAAAGAAGCAAGTGACGAAGATTTTGACGGAAAGAATGATCATCAACGATTTACTGGCTCATCAATGACGCTCATTGGTCGAGGCATGTCTTCTGGTGATGAGATTGTAGCTGGGCTTTGTGCCTACGATGCAGCAGGAAACATGGGATGTGGAAAGAACGCTGAGAATTATGTATTTCTTGCCAACTGGATGAAGACATCATTTGGAAATATCTATAGTGGTACTGGTTCAAGTGCACCATTTAGTATGTCCTTGCCGTCAAATCAAGTGTTTAACGGTAATGAAACAAGGGACGAAACCAGAAAAGAGAGTAAGCAGTATTCACAAGTTACAATATATTCACCGTATTCTGAACAGGAGTTTACTGTTGGGACAGGGCTATTACTAAGTAGTTCTGGTGCAAGCAATTCTGGATTGCTTGGTGGAAAGTCTTCAGGCTCGACTCAAACGCCACTTGGTTTTCTCAATAATTATCGACAAGGGTCAGGGACAACAGTATATAATTTCTTCTCGTTAACCTCCTTCAGCCAAGGAAATGAATTTGAGCGACTGCAATCGATTGCAAAAGTTAATTGTCAATTGTTAAATGCAGGCAATCCTGGAACATGTACTGAATCGTCGAGTATTTCTGAGTTGGGAAGTAATAATTACACGGTATTAACGGTCAACAGTGCGTCAATTTCAAGTGATTTGGTATGTAAGAAAGTCAATGTCATCTTTATTACCGGCGATGTAAGAATAACGGGTAATCTTACAAAGGAAAATGAGCAATCGGGGTGTCTCTTTGTCGTTGGGAACGGAGGTTCTCTCTCAGTTCAAGATAGGCCATCTGGTGATCGTCAGAGAACTGAAGTAAGTGGAGGTAAAGGTGCCCCAATTGTCGACCAATTCCATGCAGGTATTGTAGGAACAAATGGGTCTACTGTTTCATTTAAAAAGCCAGAGACACCTGCTAGAACGGGTAATGATCGATTAGAAATTCACGGCTGGGTGTACACAGTCGGAAGACCCGCCAATTTTTTGAGAGATTTGGCGGCTGTCGATAACCGTCGTTTCCCTGCAGAGTGGATTATTTACGACGCAACATTACTTGATGTTTTGAGACCGTTGGTTGGATTTGAAAAAACTGCTGATCTTCTCTGTGGTACATCTGGCCACGTTCTCTGCCGATCGCAATAAAGATTCGGATTGACCTTGTGTTTGTATAGTAAATATCTGTGAATTTGTTATAATCGCATGTGAACGAAGAATCTCAACAACAACCAGTGCAACCTGAAATCCCAGAAATTCCTGTTGTTCCAGATGGTGAACAAGGAGGGAAACCAGCTGATACCGGCAGGTATTCACGCTTCATTACAGGTTTTATTCTCTTGGTAGTTCTTTTGTTGATTATTGGAGGAGTTCTCGCAATTACTGCACCCGCTACATTCTCGGCAATTATTAATGCTTTTTGGCTTTTTATGTTCTGTTTAGTTTTGCTCTTTTTGATTTTGGGAATACTAGTCATGGTAGGGTTGAAAAACCAAGTACGCCAGATTCTCGATATTTTTATTGAAGGGACCCTAACAATTGTTGATTTGATGAATTTTTTGAAGCTTGCGTTACAGTTTATACGAGATATTATCAAACAAGCAATCTATTTTTTAATTCCCTTCTTTGCATACTTACTCGGAGGCTTACTATATTTTGCACTTATTTATGCATATAAATGGGTAGGCAAGTCGTACGATGTGACCGTGTTTACCATAGTTCTTACTGCCATGTTAATCGTAGCAACAGGTTTCTTAAACAAAAAATCAAAGCACGAAGATCTCGTAGAGAAAACATGGAAACAGAAGGTGCAAGTGAGATTCAAAGATATTTTTGGCGATGCTGTTGAAGTCGTACTCTTTATTTTCTTTCTGACCATGGACAGTCAGAATCTGTTCTTCTTGCCAGATGCACTCAATGTTGAGCTTCATGCAGCTGTTGGTGATTATAATTTCATGACTCGCGGATGGACACTCGATCAGCAGCTATTTACGACACTTAATTTGGTGATGGCTGCTGTTGGAATCGAAGTTCTTCGGTTTGGTATGAGAATTGTTGCTGCTGGCTTTGCTTTTTATAAAGAAGTCAATTCGTATGTTGGTGAAGCAAACCAGCAAATGTCTGGAGCTGCACAAATTAAATGGGCACTCCGCCAAAGCTTTCAAGTACATAAAGATGATGTTATCCGATTTATAACGTATACAACCTTTATTGTTGCTGTATTCTTGGCTTTCCCCAGATTGAAATTACTCGCAATGGCGGTTGCGAGTTTAACAGCATTTGTCATGGATTTATGGATGCGCGATCGACTCGTCATAAAGAAGGGAAATGATCTCTTTTCTAAACTCGTTTCAGGCATTTTTAAGGTCTAATGGCTCACGAGGACTTTCGGAAATTAAATATGGCGTTTCGTTGCGAGAATTGCGGAAAACATGTTGCTCCAGCAAGAAAGACGTCGAGAAATCACTGTCCGTTTTGCTTATATTCTAAACATGTTGACATAATTCCTGGTGATCGAAAAGAGGTATGCCAAGGGTTGATGGAAGTAATCGATTATGAACTGCATCACGGGGAGGTGCGATTGATTCATAAATGTCAAAAGTGTGGTAAAGTGGGTGTTAATAAATCCTCAGACGATGACCATATTGAACAATTGTTACAAGCTTCAGCTGGGAGCAGTCAAGGGTAGAGTATAATAGATAAAGTAAATTAGTAAAAACAAATATGGGAGTTCTGAAAAAGAAAAAGGACGAGCAAGGTGATACGCCAGTTGCAGAGATTACCACCCCTCAAAACAATGAAGAAAGACAAAAGATTATTGACGCTGCACTAACAATGATTGATAAACGGTTTGGTGAGGGTAGCCTGATGAGACTTGGGTCTCGAAAGAAATTGAATGTGGAAACTATTTCGACCGGTGCACTATCTTTGGATGCTGCACTTGGCGTTGGTGGTGTTCCTCGAGGACGGGTGATGGAAATTTATGGCCCAGAGGCATCAGGAAAAACAACATTAGCCTTAAGTATTGTTGCAGAGGCACAAAGAGCAGGTGGAAAAGCGGCATTTATAGATGCAGAACACGCACTCGACCCTTCATATGCCAAGAGAATCGGTGTTGATGTGAACGATTTATATGTCTCACAGCCAGATTTTGGTGAACAAGCACTTGATATTTTGGAAACCTTAATTCGTTCTGGCGCATTTGATGTCATTGTTGTCGATTCTGTTGCTGCTCTTGTTCCAAAAGCAGAAGTAGATGGGGAGATGGGTGATGTTCACATGGGGTTGCAAGCACGATTGATGTCTCAGGCGTTGCGAAAGATTACTCCATTAACTGCAAAGAGTAATACCGTTGTCATCTTTCTTAACCAGATTCGTCTAAACCTCGGAGTAAAATTTGGAAATCCAGAAACCACAACTGGAGGCAATGCACTCAAGTTTTACTGCAGTCTTCGTTTGGATATTCGCAGACGAGAAGAAATTACAAAGAACGGTGAGTTATTGGGGCATACTCGCGAAGTAAAAGTAGTTAAAAACAAAGTCGCACCTCCATTCAGGAATGCTCATTTTGATATTCGGTTCGCCTCAGGAATCGACAAAGTGAGTAGTATTTTTGAAGCAGGAGTAAAATATGGAATTATCGAACAAGCAGGAGCATGGTATAGCCTTAATGGAGAAAAAATTGGCCAAGGGAAAGAATCAGTCATAGAGTTTCTTCGAGATAAACCTGAACTGCAGGAGAAAATTCGTAAGGACGTTTTGGACAAACTACAGTAAATGAAAGAATATCAGTTGCGAAGCCTTCCTGTTAGTGCAGCGTTTGATGAACTTGTTGCTATACTTGGCAGTCCCGCTTTGGCGGCAGTATATTGGGCAAAAGGGCTGCAAAATAAAAAACAAATTAGTGAGTTTACCAATTCATTTGACTTGCTTCCGGCGGATGAGCTTCATGATTTAGTGAGCTTCGGTAAACTATTCTTACGACATTACCAGTCGGCTCAGAAGAAAATTGTCGTGTACGGTGATTACGATGCAGATGGTGCTGTTGCTGCAACGATTTTATGGCGATTTCTCTATCGTATCTTAGGGATAACTGACGCCACCGTGTATATTCCCGACAGAAGAGAAGAGGGTTATGGATTGAATAAGGAGGCCCTCTTGCAACTCGCACAAAAAGGAACGTCTTTAGTCATTACCGTTGACTGTGGGGTTCGAGATTCTGATTTAATCGCCGAAGTTACGGAAAAAACTGGTATGGAGATTGTTGTTACTGATCACCATCAACCAAGTGATAATTTTCCACACTGCGTATCAGTTCATCCTTTGTATCCAGCACATGAATCGAAAAATAGGTTTACTTCAGGAGGGGTCGTAGCATGGAAAGTAGTTCGCTATCTTGAAGATCTATTGCATAAATCGCATGAATTTTCTGATTCGGTGGTTGATCTTGTTGGGCTTTCGTTAATTACTGATATTATGCCTTTAGTGGGGGAGAACCGAAGTATTCTCAAGCGTGCCTTGCAAAAGGCAAAAACCAATCCATCACTCGGGTTACGAGTCCTTATGGAGCAAGCTCAGATACGTCAGGATGAGGTTTCACCATATCATTTCGGGTATATGATTGGCCCTCGGTTAAATGCGAGTGGGCGAATCGGAGATCACTATCTGAGTACAAAACTACTGTCAACGGATTCCCCTGACGCCGCAAAAGAATATGCACGCCAAGTTTCTGAAATTAATGAACAACGACAGCAGATGACCCAAGACTTGCTTGAGCGAGCAGATGCAGAGAAGCTTATTATTGAAAATAAAGTTCAAATTGCAGCGGGTTTCGATTGGGAAGAAGGAATTGTTGGGCTTGTTGCAGGGAAACTGATGAATAAGCATGATTTGCCAACAATCGTTGTCTCGAAGAACCAAGAGAAGCAAAGTGCAAAAGGGTCTGCGAGAAGTTTTGGTGAGTTGAATATTACCGCCTTGTTTGAGCAAATTGCTTCGGTGTTTACCCGTTTTGGAGGTCATCATAGTGCTGCAGGATTTACGTTGAAAGATGGCTCTGAGCAACCGCTTATTTCAGCTCTTCGCTCAATATTGCACAGCAATTACGAATCATATGTCCCTAAAGCAGTCCGTACAATCGATGCCTATATTTCACCAGATATCTTAACCGAAACATTTTTTGAAGGCTTGGGTGCTCTTGAACCTTTCGGACCTGAGAATGCTGAACCACTTTTTGCGGTGGGAGGCAAGGTAGAGCAGTTTGGAACGATTGGAAAACAAAATAATCATATTAAGCTTGAACTAGCAACAGAAAAAGGTGCAATAACAGTATTGCTGTTTGGAAGACTCGATTTGCTGAAAGAACTTGATCAAGGAAAGGAAGTTATTGTTGTGGGGAAGCCAAAACGAGAAGAGTTTCGCGGTGCTATGCAAATTACGCTCATAGGAGAAACAATTTTACCTGCTGAATGGGACCTCGTGAAAGCGTAAGTATTTAACGAGTCGTTGGTCTCGCGTCATAATCGATTGCGGGGACATAGAGTGCAATATCCCCTCGTGCACCATTTTCAAAGACGACCTCACCCGAAGCTACATAAATTGGCTGTAAGTAGGGTTGAATTCTGTTTGGTTCATAATACGCAAGTTCTAGATTGTAAAGATTGATTTCTTTAAGCGGTGCCGAGGTGCGAGGTTGTAGGGGGTCCCCTCCTTTTTCAATCGCATAGACGATAGTTCCTTCACCTTGAGAGATCTTGCTAATAGCATCTGCTGGACGAATAATTGGATACGTACCACAAGGGACTTCTTCAACTTTCCAGTTGTTGTAGTGAAGTTGTTGGATTCCATCTGAAGGGTGACCTCCCTGACTACGAATGTAAATTTGTACATTTGCGGTCTCAGGGGTTCGAGAAACCCGACGTGATTCGAATTTGATGTAAGCAGGATTATCTTCTCCTTTTTTCTTCATCAAATCGATAAAGCCGACAAAATCAATGCCACGAGCTGCATCAAAGGTTGGCGATAACACCGCACGATCATAGACAAGTGAGTAGTTTACTTTTTGAAAATCAACGCGAATTAGTTGGGCAACATCAAGGGATTTTGCTAATACCGGTTGACCGTTTACCATAGTTACTGGATACGCAAAAGATTTTCCTTTTGCAAAGTCGTTGGTATACAAGCCAAGTGCGCGGAGATAATTACCCGCGTATTCTGGGGCACGAAATACTGTTGCAGGTAACTGTAAATTTGGGACGGCGGGTAATACCGCATCTTCACGAATATACGAGAAATGGAGCGTGTCAGTATTTACTGTTAAAGTAGAACGTTTTGCTGGATCCTTCCATTGATAGATGGTTGAACCGGCAGCATGCTGCACATCGGTCCGAATATTGAAGTCACGCGCTAAGGAATATGCCAAATCTCTCGTTTCAAATGTTTCCCCTTTGACATCGATCTTGTACACATAAGTAATTAAAGGGACACGGTCATTGGGGAGTGAGGGGCCAAGTGCAACAACCTGAATAGAGGCATTGCCAAATTCGGTACTTTCTTGAGCTTCGATCTCAACTTTTGGAAGTTCCCCACATCGGAAATCTGCTCGAAAAACTTGATCTGGTGTTCTGGTGATACTAATAACGTACAAATAGGCATAGTACCCGACAATGATGAGAACAACGAATACTCCTACAAACTTCGATGCAGCTTTCGTCCAAAATACTGTTTCAGTTAATGTCATACTTTGCTATAATCAACCTATTGAATTGATTGTATCAGAAGTTATGTCATCTGTCAGAGTAAGAATGGCTCCAAGTCCAACGGGTTGGATTCATATTGGAACTGCAAGAACATTTTTGTTCGATTATTATATGGCGAAACAACAGAAGGAGGGGAGTTTAGTGCTACGAATCGAGGATACTGATCAAAAGCGTACGGTTGCTGGCGGAGTTGAATCGCTGATTCAGTCACTCAAGTTATTGGGAATAGAACATGACGAAGGACCCGGAGTCGGTGGCGCGTATGGCCCTTATACACAAACGGAACGGACTGATATCTATCAAAAATATGTGAATAAGCTTCTTGCTTCAGGACATGCATACCATTGTTTTTGTTCTGAAGAAAGATTAGAGAATTTGCGGAAAGAGCAAGAAGCTCTGAAGCAGAAGTCTCGTTATGATGGGTTGTGTCGTAATTTGTCACCGGAAGAAGTATCACAGCGAATTGCAGCAGGAGAAAAACCTGTTGTTCGTATGAGAGTACCAGAAAATGAAACGGTTTCTTTTGAGGACTTGGTATTCGGGAGAGTTCAGTTTGAGACCTCAGAAATTGACGAACAAGTTATTGTCAAGGCGAGCGGAATTCCAACATATCATCTTGCCGTCGTGGTAGATGATATAGAAATGAAAATTACGCATATCTTACGCGGAGTCGAATGGATTCCAAGTACTCCGAAACATGTGTTACTGTACCAGTATTTAGATCAGAAACCACCGATCTTTGTACACGTTCCCCTTATCTTAAATCCTGATGGAAAAGGAAAACTCAGTAAACGAAAAGGAAATGTTGCAGTTTTGGATTTTTTTAGAGAAGGATACATTCGTGAAGGACTTGTCAACTTTCTCTCGTTGATTGGGTGGAATCCTGATCCTCGTGTTGCGCATAAAGATGAAATATACGATATTGCTTACTTTATTGAGCATTTTGATCCGAAACGAATTAAACGTTCCTCTGGTCGATTTCAGGTGGAGAAACTTGAGGCAATTAATGCGGCATGGATAGCAAAATTATCTAAAGAGGAGCTTCTTGAACGGGTATATCAGTGGATTGATTTGGTGGTTACTGACAATGTTGTTGATGCAATGCGAGGTGTCTCGGATGAACTGATAGAAAAACGTGAGAAGTACCTAAAACTTCGTGCTTTTTTGCAGCAGGACGAAGAAAAAAGCAGGGAATTACTTGGGATAATTCAACAGCGGGTTAAAAAGTTACCAGATGTTTTCGACTGGTTAGCGGTCCTCTTTACGGATGTCTCCTTTGATTTGGAGGCATTGGAATCTGTGGTCCCTGAAGTTGAGAAAAGAACCGAAATCATTTATAATTTGCGAGAAGCTCTTGAAAAACTAGACTCTTGGAGTCAGGAAAAGTGGGAACCGACAATTCGTGCCTTGGCCGATACGTATGCACTGAAACATGGCGACTTATTTATGATTCTGCGTATAATCGTTACAGGAAAACGAATTTCTCCACCACTTCGTGAGTTTATGGAATTGGCCGGTCGCGACTTTGTCTCGCAGCGCTTTCAGAAGTGTCTACACAAATAGACATGTAATAGCTGCCGGGTCGTCTAATGGTAGGACAGCGGTCTCTGGAACCGCCGGTTTTGGTTCGAATCCAAGCCCGGCAAAATGAGTGATCGAGCCAACAACTAATATAACTGGGGCCAGAATGCAATTTTCTACGGTCTTGCTCGATTGGGATGGCTGTATGGCGAAAACACTGCAAGTATGGATGTCAACCTATCAGAAAGTATATTCACGTCGAGGTATTCGTGCAACTTCTGCCGAGATTATTGAGAAGTCGTGGGGTAATCTTTCACATGGGCCAAAGAATTTTGGTATAGAGGATAATGAGGAATGTTGGAGAGAAATTATTGTCGAAGTCAGAAAAGGTACTGCTCAAGTTCCTTTATATCCTGGTGTCGTCGAAACCATCACAACGTTAAAGGAAAGAAAGGTAAAACTCGCGATTGTTACCTCTTCAGAAAAAAGTGTGCTGTTACCTGCACTCAAATTTAATCAATTGGATGAGCTTATTGATGTTGTAGTTACCGAGGAGGATGTCAATCATCCAAAACCGCACCCAGAAATTGTAACGTATGCACTAGAAAAATTGTCAAGTGATGTAGCCGAAAGTATCATTATTGGTGATACAGGAAAGGATATTGAGGCAGGAAAAGCTGCTGGCATTGCAACAATTTTGCTGTGCCATCAAGAAAACAGTCAGTTTTATGATTTTGCGAAATATATTGCGTTGCGACCAGATTTTATTGCCACAGAGTTTTCAGATTTGGAACGTATTGTTTCTGGGGAGTATTCTTCAGAAATGACAACAGCAGAGTAATAGTTCCGAGAGGTTAGTAAACAAAGTTTTTCATAATTGGGTGAGTATACTTCGTTATGAATGAATTAAGGGCAATACTCTATCATCTTATTTCGACAAAAATAACAACAAGTCAGTCCCTTGCAAACTGGTTCCCAGATTTTCAAAGGAAGTTTCAGGCGCATTTTCAAGAGGCACTTCTTTCTGGGGAAATTCACCACTATGTTCGGGATCTCTACGAAAGAAAAGTGATACGCGGGGATTGTGCAACGCACCTGTTGCAAATGACCTTATGGCTGGATGAGGAGAAAAGAACAGTGAACGATCTTCACAGAAAGGGAGTGATTATGATTATCCCTGGTGATGATGAATATCCGGAAGCATTCGAAAATATTGTCGATAAACCAGCAGTACTTTTCGTATACGGTAAGGTTGCTCTTCTTCAGATGAATTGTCGGAAGATCACACTGGTCGGGACAAGACATCCATCAGCGTGGGCAATGCTAAAAGCAAAGCAATTTGCATATGAAGCAGCAGCATGTCAGGTAACGACAGTATCAGGATACGCAAACGGTATAGATACAGGTATTTTCAATGAGACGCTCGCTCGACATGGAAATACTATAGCAATCCTCCCACAGTTACCGAGAGAACCTTTACTTCCGGATAGGGATACGAGTTTACTTATTTCCGAATTTCCACCACAAAAAAGCGAACCTTCGAAGTGGCAGTTTATCGCAAGAAATCGTTTGCTTGCAGCACTATCTCCGGTGACTGTTATCGTCGAAGCCCCTCTGAGAAGTGGCACCTTAATAACTGCAGAATTGGCACAATCTTACGGTAAATCAGTGTATGTTGTTGTCCCTGAACCGTATGAGGATAGTGCATATGGGGGATTGTGTTATGGAATAGTACAACTCCAAGGAGGATTTATACAGAGTATATACGACGTATTTTTCAATGAGAATTGGGAGGATTCTCTGGAAAAATATAAAGAATTCATCGACAAGCTCTCACTTCACAGGTTGCATATCCAAAAAAAAGACCATCGTCATCTTGCTGTCGCTGATGTAAAACGTATTCTTCTGCAGTTTTGCCGAGGTGATTTATCGCGTTTTGAGCAAGTCGTGATAGAATTACAACGGTTTGGTATTATTAGAGAACGAAAAAATAACATCGTAATAAATTTTTCAGGATACAACTCATGGCCAAAAATTTAGTAATTGTCGAATCTCCGGCAAAAGCAAAAACAATTCAAGGATATCTCGGCAAGGACTTTGCAGTAATTGCAACAGTAGGCCATTTGATTGATTTACCGACGAGTAAGTTAGGCGTAGATATTGAGAATGGATACGAAATGCTGTATACCACGATTAAGGGGAAGGATAAGGTAATTAAGGATATCAAAAAGGCCGTGAAAACAACAAGCGGAACGGTCTATTTAGCGCAAGATCCTGATCGTGAAGGGGAATCGATTGCATGGCAAGTTATACAGATTTGTGAGTTATCAAAAAAACCTGAATTAGTGAAGCGCGCAGTTTTTCATGAAATTACAAAAGCCGCAGTCAATGAAGCAATTTCCGCAACAAGGGATGTTGATGATTCCTTAGTTGAAGCGCAGCAATCCCGTCGTGTTCTTGACCGGCTGGTAGGGTATCCGCTTTCACAATTACTCTGGAAAAAAATTCAATTTGGACTTTCCGCAGGACGAGTACAATCAGCTGCGTTGCGATTGTTAGTTGAGCGCGAAGAGGAAATTCGTGCCTTTGTGCCAACACCGTATATGACTTTTTCTGTGTTGTACACACGAAGTAATGTTGTATTCAATCTTGTTGATGGGAGGGGAAGCATGGTCAAAGCTGATCCGGAAGCTGGAAAATTGCTTGACGAACAGCTTAGGGAGACCAAAGAACACGAGGTGATTGATTATAAAAAGAAAACAGTCACCTCGTCACCACCACCACCCTTAGTGACGTCAACTATGCAACAGGCAGCAAATAAGACATTTGGTTTTACCGCAAAAATGACGATGAAAATCGCGCAGGAACTATATCAAGGAATCGATGTGAAAGAAAAAGGTGGGAGAATCGGTCTTATTTCATATATGAGAACAGATTCAGTCAACATGAGTGAGCAGGCAATTGCAAGCATGAGAGACTTAATTGTTTCGAAATATGGGAAAGAGTACTTAAGTGAAAGTGTTCGTCGGTATAAGACGAAATCACGAGTTGCACAAGAAGCGCACGAGGCAATCAGACCAACTCATGTCGAGTTGACTCCTGAAAGTGTAAAACAGTATCTGACACCACAGCAATACAAATTATATGCACTTATCTGGAGAAGAGCGGTCGCAACACAAATGAAGCCGCAACTTCTAGAGGAGGAGCATTTAAAGACGCTCCCCGTTGCTGGTCAGGCAAGGGAAAATCTCGAGAAGAAAAAATGGGTATTTGAAGCAGTGTCTCAGCGAGAGTTATTTGCGGGGTATCGGTTATTAAAACATGCGGGAGAAAAAGAAATCATCCCACTGCCGCAGGGAGCAGTTGGTTCAAAACTGACTGTCAGAAAAATTACTTCAGAAGAGCTCATGACAATACCTAAGGCGCGTTATAACGACGCTTCTCTTGTTAAGGAGATGGAAAAGTTAGGTATTGGTCGACCTTCTACCTATGCTTCCATAATCGCAACGTTGATGACGAGGAATTATGTTGTTCGTGAGCTCAAGTTTCTTATTCCAACAGAAATCGGAATGTTGGTCTGCAACTTCCTAAAAAAACATTTTTTCAAGATTGTCGACTATGCATTCACCGCGGAGATGGAAAAGGAACTGGACGATATTGCGAATGCAAAACTGACCAAGAAGAAGATGATTGATTCCTTCTATCCGCATTTCGCGAAAGAAATTGAAGAAAAGAATAAAAGCATCCAAAAGGAAGAACTTACTTCGCTTGGAGAAACTGATAAAGAGTGTCGCAAATGTCAGACAAAAATGCATCTTAAAATTGGTCCTTGGGGCAAATATTATCTCTGTCCTAATGATTCATGTAAGAACAAGGAGCCCTTTGTTGATATGGAAAAGTATCATGTGCCAGATGAAGTCGAGAAGGAAGGGTATATTTTGAAAAAAGGAAGATTTGGTATTTTCTGGGCTCACCCAGGGTATCCTGAAGTAAAAAAGACACTCCCTGTTATGTTGAAGGAAGTTTGTCCTGATTGTGGGGCACACTTAGTTGAAAGGCGAGGAAAAACAGGAAGACCTTTTATCGGTTGCTCTGGATATCCTCATTGTAAATATATTAAGAGTCGTTTTGTTAGAAAAGGAAAAGCCACCACAAAAAAGGCTGCGGTAACTAAAAAGACTTCAGTAAAACGTGGAGCGGCAAAAAAGACATCCTCTGCAAGAAAAACCAAGAGAGCTAAGTAAGAAGTTTGGGTATCAGTCACTCGGCTGGGCAGACTTACTTGCGCTTGTACTTAAATCGGGAACAAAATATCAAACTATTTTTACGCTTAGTAAACGGCTTGCCCCTTTGGTTCAAACTCATCTTACAAAACGTACTGATACGCAAGTGTTCTTACGAAAGTTGCGAGAGAAGCATCTGCTGGGTGAAGCACAGCAGCATTCCTTGTGTGCTGTTTACGAATTACTTCTACGCACGAAGAGAACATCAGATTCTCCAATTATCTTTAGTAAGCCTTCTCTGGTTGCTGCGATGTTTCAAGATGTTGCTCGAAGTAAGATTGAGAAACTGTATTGCTTGTATTTGTCGCCTCGATTGGAACTTCTTAAGAAACGGCTCTTGTCTCGTGGAACGGTCGACTCGGTATCTGTGCCTGTGCGCGACCTGTGTTATTACGCAATCAAGCACCGGTCGCGCAACATTATTCTTGTTCACAATCATCCCAGTGGTGATGCAATGCCAAGTCGCGAGGATGTATTACAAACAAAAAGAATTATTGCCGCAGGAGAACTTCTCTCTGTTACCGTTATTGATCACGTCATTGTGACAACAGCAGGCTTTTATAGCTTTAAAGAATCGAAAAATATGCTATAATAGTTCACCTCGCAAGAGGAATTTTATATAAGTCAGGCTTTCGTACTCCTGCCAAATGGTCGAAAGCTTAGGTAAAAGGAGCAGTTATGAATAAAGAAAAAATTTCAGTTGTCTTCCCTACAACGGAAGAATTACTCAAGTCAGGTGCGCAATTCGGGCACTCAACGCAACGCTGGCATCCAGCATTCGCGCCGTATATCTATAGAGAAGCTAAAGGAATTCACATCATTGATGTTCGTCAGACAGTACCAGCACTCGAAAATGCAGTCGACTTTCTTGGTGCTGCCGTCCAAAAAGAAGCACGAGTGTTGATTGTTGGAACGAAAAAACAGGCCGCAGGAATCGTGAAAGAAATGGGCGAGAAATTCGGAATCTTCTATGTGAATGACAAATGGCCCTCAGGTCTCTTGACGAACTTCAAGACGGTTTCACAATCTATTCAAAAGTTACAACGATTACAGGAGTTACATATTAAAAAAAGATATGTTCTTCCAAAAAAAGAATTACTGTCAATGCAACGAGAAATCGAGAAGCTAAAAGCAAGGTTTAATGGCGTTATGTTTATGGATAGACTACCGCAAGTGATAATAGTCATTGATACGAAGTATGAAAAGATTGCGGTAAAGGAAGCTCGCGCAATTGGTATCCCAGTAGTCGGCATAATTGACTCAAATTGTGATCCAAGGCTTATTGACTACCCTGTTCCGTCAAATGATGATGCAATTAAAGCCATTCGATTGATCCTTGGCGTGTTTAGTGAAGTTTTAAGTAAATATAGCTCAAAACGCTTGGTTCCTATGCGAGAACAATTCGCAAAGCGCTTAGCCGAACTCAATCGATCTATTGAAGAAGAGCATCGAATTAAGGTAGCAAGCGAGTTGCCTGTTGAACAAAAGACTGAAACAACCGTTACTCCTCGAGAAGAATCAAAATCGGGCCGTACAGTTCGAGTGACCTCCTTTAGAGCAATTTCTGAATTGAAACTTCCAGAAACAGTTCTCGAAAAATTAACGCAAGCAGGGATTACTTCTATTGAACAAATCAAAGAGAAATCCTTCGAAGAGTTGAAGAGTTTGAAAGGAATTGGTGCAAAGACGGCAGAAAAGATAATCTCAGTGGTACAGAAATATGGCAAATAATGAAATTCTACTCCGATTAAGGAAAGAGACAAAGGCAAGCTTTGGGTTGTGTAAAGAAGCCGCTGACAAATATCCAGACAACTACGAAGAAGCAAAAAAATATATTGTTGAATTGATAAAGCAAAAGGCAGGTAAGCGTGAAGGACGTGTCACTCAGAATGGAATTATTCACGCATACGTTCATGGTAATGGTGCTCTGGCCTCGTTAGTTGAAATTCTTTGTGAAACAGACTTTGTTGCTCGTAATGAGGAATTAAAACAATTTGCACATGATGTTGCGTTACAAATTGTTGCCACAAATCCACAATTTGTGTCTTCTGAATCTATCGATGCGAAAGTTGTTGAAGACTTAAAAGCGCAGTGGAAGGAAGAATTGTTGCAAGAAGGAAAGCCAGAAGCAGCAGTTGAAAAGATTATCGACGGAAAACTAAAGAAATACCTTGCAGAAAATACACTTATCGATCAACCATTCTTTAAGGATGAAAGCAAGACAATTCGTGATATGCTTGAAGAAGTAACCGGCAAACTCGGAGAAAACATTAAAATATCACGATTTGAAAGATGGCAGATTTAGCCCAAGTCTGGACTGATGTCGATAACGACATGGAATTGGCCGTTATGGCGTTTCAAGAGGAAGCTCAAAAAATGCGTGCAGGCGCGGTAAATGTAGACGCTTTGAAGAATACTCAGGTAACGGTCTATGGTTCTTCCATGCCGTTATATCAAGTTGCAACCATCAGCGCACCCAGTGCAGCAACTGCAATAATTACACCGTGGGACAAAGGAAACTTGAAGACCATTGGCGATGCATTGACTGCTGAACTGAAAAACGAAGTAACACCAACCGTCAAAGAAGATGCAATTTATCTTAACTTTCCTCCTCTTACACAGGAAAAGAAAGAAGAATATGCACGCCTTCTGAAAGATCGCTCCGAAAGCTTTCGACAAAGATTGCGTGAAGTTCGTCAGACTGCAAAAACAAAGATTGAGGAGATGAAGAAGACAGGTGAACTTCCCGAAGATGCGATGTATAAAGCGTTAGAGGACCTTGATGAAACGACGAAAAAATATACCGATCAAATAAACGATATTTACGATAAGAAAAGAGACTTACTCTTGAAATAGTCACTCATTATGCTGCTCAATATCATCATTGCCCTTCTTGTTCTCAATATTATGGTAATAGCCCACGAGCTTGGGCATTATCTGTTTGCCCGACGGAATGGCATTGAGGTTGATGAGTTTGCTGTTGGGTTCGGACCAACACTCTGGAAGAAGAGATGGAATGGGACAATGTGGTTACTGAAACTTTTTCCGCTTGGTGGGTACAACGGTTTAAAAGGTGAAATGGAAGCTGAAGAAGGAAAAGGAAATTTCGCAACTGCGGGTAAAAAAGCAAAATTTCAGGTATTGATTGCTGGTTCAGCCATGAATGTTTTGGTCGCAATTGTGGCCTTCTACCTTGCTATCGCACTCTATGGTTGGAAAGTGCCAATTCCCGTAAATTTTTCGCCAATCGGGGGAAAAATAAATGAAGTCGCACTCGAGAAGGTTACGCTTATTGCTGTTGCTCCCGGCTCTCCTGCCGAAAAGGCTGGAATTGTTCCTCCTCTCCATATTGTTGAAATCAATGGAAAGGCTGTGTCAGCTCCTGCTGACGTTGGTCAGCATATCGTGGATTCGCCGACAGATGAAGTTTCATTATTGGTGCAAGTACCCGGTGGTGAATCACGTGTTGTTTCTGTAGTTCGAGACGAAAATAAACGAATCGGTGTTCAGTTACAAAGTGCTGCTTTAATTCTTGATTATAGCGGGTCACTGGTAACAAAAGCATTCGCAGGTATTTCACATGCAGCAAATGTTACCATATTGACTTGGGATATGCTCTCCCTCTTGATAGGATATTCACAACAGACAGGCGACTTAGAACCGGTGGGATATGCACTTGCCGGTCCAGTAGCCATTGTTGCTGCTGTGGATTCAGTTGTAACGGTTTCTCCTACCGTTATTGCCGACTTAGCAAGTATGACGGGATTGATCGGTATTAGTCTTGCGATTTTTAACCTCCTTCCATTTCCCGGACTTGATGGTTGGCATATTTTTCTTCTTTTTTACGAAAAAGCTCGAGGAAGAAAACCAAATCAAAAGCTTGTCAGTTTATTAACAGGATTAGGACTCTTTTTCTTAATCGGCCTTGGTGTCGCCATAATGATTAAGGATGTCTGGATGTTTTTCGTGAGGTAACGAGCGTCGTTTCGTTGCTCTTGCTGCTCATCACTCAAAAATGCTATAATAAAGAAGAGTCACGCGAAGAACAGGAATAGTAGCTTTCGAGCGAACCCGCCTGAGAGCGTTTGAGAAACCGAAATGCTAACTCAACTGCCAGAGCAGGACAACTCTGAAAATGAGCCGATATTCATCGGAAAGGTAAGGTGGTACCACGAGCAACTCGTCCATACCAAATAATAAGTTTTTTATTACTTGGTCATGGAAAAAATTCCAAACATTTCTGAAAATTTTGCTGATTGGTATCAGTTCGTCACGCTAAAAACGGGACTTGCGGATTACGGTCCAGTGAAAGGAACAATGATTCATAGACCATATGGGTTTGCATTATGGAAGCAAGTGCAGAAAGTGCTTGGTCAAATGATTGAAGCAGATGGGGTAGAAGATGTATATTTTCCTTTATTTATTCCGTATTCTTTTCTGGCAGCAGAAAAAGAGCATGTTGAAGGGTTTGCCCCTGAAGTTGCAATGATTACCGAAGCAGGCGGTGAAAAGCTGGAAGAACCTTTAGTTATTCGCCCAACGTCAGAGACAATAATGTACAAGACGTTTCCTAACTGGATTCAATCTTACCGAGATCTCCCTCTAAAAATTAACCAATGGTGCAACATTGTTCGCTGGGAAAAAAGAACCGTAATGTATATGAGAACGTCAGAATTCCTTTGGCAGGAAGGGCATACTGCACACGCAACTCGTGATGGAGCAGTAGAAGATGTCCTGTCAGCAGCAACCCGTTATGAAAAATTTTTACGAGAATATATGGCAATTCCGGGTTATAAGGGGTACAAGACCACAGGTGAAAAGTTTGCAGGTGCAGATTTTACTGTCACCATTGAATCTTTAGTAAAGAACAAAAAGGCTTTACAAATCTGTACATCACATTTACTTGGTCAGAATTTTGCGAAAGCGTTTGGAATTACCTTTCTTGACGAAAAAAATGAATCTCAGCATGTATGGCAAACAAGCTGGGGTTTTAGTACTCGTACACTGGGAGGCATGATAGGCATTCATGGCGATGAAAAGGGCCTCGTCCTTCCTCCTCGTATGGCACCCGTGCAAATAGTCATAATTCCTATTGTTAAATCAGAAGAGGACCGTATTGCGATTGCAAACTACTGTGAGGGAATTGAAAAAATGCTGAAAAACGTTGGTATTAGAACGAAAACAGATTGGGGGAACGAAACTCCAGGGTGGAAATTTAATCAATGGGAACTGAAAGGTGTACCACTGAGAATTGAAATTGGGATTCGAGAGGTTGAGCAGAAACAATTAACGGTTGCCACGCGTTTAGGGAATAAGTCAGTAATAGCACTTTATTCTGAAGTTTACAAAGAATTGAATGCCCTGCTTGACGAGATTCAGGCATTACTTTTATCTCAGGCGGAGCAGCTTTTGTTTGAAAACACCGTAGACGTCGCGTCTGAAGCAGAATTAGTTGCTGCAATGGAATCTGGAAAGGCAATGTACCGAGTTTTCTTTAAAGATGACACGGAACGAGCAAAAACATTGCAAGAAAAGTACAAAATCACCCCAAGAGTCATTCCTTTTGATACGATTGATCAAAAAGGTCCGGACTTTATGACAGGTGAGGAAGGTACGCCGACCATCTTTGCAAAAGCATATTAATTGTGTATAATTCGACCATGGCAGTTATTGTTGTACATAAAAATGAAGCAATCGACTCTGTATTGAGACGTTTTCAGCGACAAGTGATCAAGGAAGGAATTATCAGTGATGTTCTTGATAAACGCTATTTCGTATCAAAATCAGAAGCAAAACGAATTAAAAAACACGAATTACAAAGATCTGCATCTCGAAAGCGACGACGAGCAAAGAGCAAGCCTCGAACTGTTGTCAAAGTCAAGAAGAAGATGTTTTAATACTGCATGGAGTTTTCCTACACAGTAGCAACTAGCGTACAGAAAGAATTCGTTCAGCGTGTACTATCTTTCTTTTCAACACCTCAATGTCTCCAAGAATTAAATAAATGTCCGGTGCTTCAGGAGAAGGCTCACAAACATCGAATAGAAATTTCTGTTGTTTCACCCGCTCAGATGGCGCAAGTTAATGCAGCGTATCGCGGTAAGAATGTTCCAACCGATGTACTTAGTTTTGAGTTGTTCGAAAATGGGTTGATGGGAGAGTTGTATTTATGTCCTCTCGAAATTCAAAAAAACGCCGAGTTTCTAGGACATTCTTTTGAACGAGAACTGATTGAGATTACCATTCACGGACTGTTGCACCTTTCGGGTTATGATCATTCTGATGACATGTTCCAGTGGCAGGAGAAATTAACTAATTCATTGGTAAAGATGTATGAAACTACTGGTAGGACTGGGTAATCCAGGAAAGGAATTTGAGAATACTCCTCATAACGCTGGTTTTCTGGCAATCGATGTAATTGCTCAGACGATACGGAAACGGGGATATGCCGTTGAGGAGTGGAAATATGCATCACGAGAGGGTGCAGAGATTGCCGAAGTATATTCGACGCAAGGTGAACGATTCGCGGTACTCGTAAAACCGCAGACGTATATGAATCTGAGTGGTAGTGCAGTCCAAAAGATTATGCGAAAATATGGTGTCAAAGATCAACGCAATGTGCTGATTATCTATGACGAGCTTGATATAGAATTAGGAAAGTATAAATATTCACCCCTTAAGAATTCTCGGACACATAAGGGAATTGCGTCGGTTCTTGCATCCGTTGGAACGCAAGTTCAGTCACTTCGGATTGGTGTTGATAACCGAGGTCCGGTACGAAAAATTCCCGGTGAGACGTATGTTTTAAAGAAATATTCAGTCAAAGAGCAAGAAGTATTACACGCGACTATTGCGGAAGCAATTCCTGACGTTCTCGCTCAGTTTGCCGGGCTGGTATAATAGAGTATTTACGGATAAGTTAAACACTGCACAGCATGAATGTACCAATTTTGTTTACTGGAAGAAACGTCGAAGTTACCGACTCAATGAAATCATATATCGAAGACAAAATCAATAAATTACCACATGTTGAACTTGCCACACAAATTAGTGTAGAAGTAGGAAAAACAGTATTTCACAAAGGTGCAGATAAAGATTTTTATGTACGAATCTTAATGAATTTACCAAAAGCAGTGGTACGTATGAAAAAAGATGGAGGAGATGTGTATGTACTAGTTGATGATATGATGCCCAGTTTGCACGCGAAATTAGTAAAATATAAGGATAACTTCCGAAAATGGGACGGTGCCGAATCCTGGCCAGAAGCTGCTATTGTAGAAGACCTCGCAGTAACGGACCATGACGAATCTGCGAGTGCAATTTATGCAGGGTATGTTCCTCCAGTTCGCAGGAAAGTAATCAAGGAAATGCCTCCTATGTCCGTAACAGAAGCGATAGAACGAATGGAATTACTCGATAAATCTCTCTTCATCTTTAAAGATGTACAGTCAGGAAATGTTGCTGTCGTTGTCAAGAAAGATGACGAATACGAAATGGTTATCGCAGGATAAGATTTTTCTCAACGCAGCGCGAAGGTGTAAACAAGCATATTCTTGCAGGCATATGAGCAAGAGTGGTTCCTGTTATTTTGTTGGGTCGTTACTGAAAAGTCTTTGGAGCAGGGTGATGCTCTTCATGAATCCGTACTGACGACTATCTTGTGTGACAAGAGTGTTCTCTTTATTGTATCCGGCAAGTGCTTTACTCAACCAATCTTGCCTGAGTGTATTGAGGTTTGATTGTTTAATGTCGGTTGCAATTTGCTCTTTAACATCCTCAAGCTTTTGGTCAGCAAAATATTCTTTATTATCTGCATAATACTCCTCAATTTCCTTTTCTGTTGGTTCGGCAACTGTTCCTTCGAGTAATCTGTCTAATGTTACCGTTACCTTAACGTACGCGCGGTAATCACTTTCAGAGATGCCATTCTGCGCGAGTACGGAAGTAAACTCGTCGTCGGAAGTGATTCCTGCGCTTTGTTTATCACGTTCGATTGCCGCATCCACTTCTTCGTTCGAAATCGTAATCCCTCGTTCCTTTGCTGCTTGTGCGATTGCTGCTTTTGCAAGCATTTCATTGACCACTTGGTCGCCATATTGTCGCTCTAATTCTTTGACATATGCTGCACGAGAGACATCGGAGCTCTTATAAAATGCGACATATTGGGAGGTAATAGAAGTTTGAATCAACCAGTCAAGCACAGGAAGCATAATAACTGCCACCAATAAACCAATAGCGAACTTCATTGCGGTTTCTTTTTTGAGAGAAAGTGCAACCTTTTTAGATGAAACTTTTTGTATTACCTCGGCCATGTAATCGTCAGAATTAGATTATGATATGCAACCATTATAACAGAATTTTTGTGCTTGCCAAGAGAAACTAGAGGATTTTCTTTTTGGCGTCTGGACCATCAAGGTGCCAGTAAATACTTTTAAGAAGCTTCCCGTTATACGCTTTACCGTGATCAATAATCGCGTATCTTCCTCCCATACTGTCAACCCCGTAATATACTTTACCGTCGAGTGCAGAGTAAATAGGGGCACCCCATCCGTTAAGTGAGTGGGTACTTCCTTTGGTTTGCCAACAAACAGGAGTTATGACTTGATATTTTCGTGATCTATCTTGATTCCCTGAAGTAGTTGAGACCATATCAATTGAGTAATTGTCATGAAAGCCCCATGTCAGAAGAGCTCCGGGAAGTGGTGATTTTGCTCTTCCGTCAACGACATAGGAGCCAGATTGCCTCAATAAGCCAGAAGAGAAAGGATTTACATTTGTATAGTATGTTCCTGTTCCTGAAATAAAGCCATAGTGGATATGTGACCCAAAACTACAACCGGTGAAGCCTTGTCTGCCGATTATGTCTCCTCGTTTTACCGAAGTACCGTTTCCGAGTTTATTAGCTTCAAAAAGTTGAATCGCAATCGCAAGTGCTTGTCGATCTGCAGCATTTTGTTGAGCCATCAGTTTTGACCTTTCTGCCGCAAGTGCCTTTTCCTGCTTTTCAAGCTCTGCAAGTAATACTTTTTGCTTATCCCGTTGTGTTGCTAAACTTGCCTTGAGTTCAATAATTTTCAGATTCGCTTCTTCCATTGAGTTTCTTTTTTCGATTATCGACGCTTGAGCAATGCCAAGAACTTCCTCTTCGGTCGAGAGTTGTGATTGAAGATTCGTAAATTGCGCAAGGCGAACCTTTTCTTGTTCTGATACGTAATCGAAGTAGCGAAGCATCTCTAAGGTAGAGATAAGATCATTTTGTGCGAGGAGATACCACACCGGTATACTGTTGACTTTATATGCAAGTAAAGCAACTTCATTAACCTTCTGCATCGATCGATGTGTTTCCTGCTTTAGTGTATCTATCCTGTTTTTTGTTTCTGCAATATCTTCTCCAATGTTTGCAATTTCGATGCTTGCAATTTCGATATCAACTTGTTTTTGCGCAAGCTCGTTCTCGCTCGCACTGATTTGGGCATTGAGTGTATTAATTTGGGATTGAATATCTCCTTCCTGAGCACGAACAGAATTTAGCGTTCCCTCTATTTTTTTTCTTTGGGCTTGCAGTTCATTTCGCTTCTTAATCAGGTAGTCGTAACACTGGCTGAGTGAGTAGCCAGAGGGACAGTCATTTGCAGCATTAACCTGAGGTTGAGAGAAGAGATTTGAAACAACGAGTGAAGTTGCGACAAAAATAATAAGAAGTGGAATGTTTGTTCGAGAAAAAGCTGTTTTATTCATGAGGGCAGTAG
The DNA here is from genome assembly GCA_030583685.1 of Candidatus Dojkabacteria bacterium. Classification (GTDB taxonomy): domain Bacteria; phylum Patescibacteriota; class Dojkabacteria. The sequence goes on from CP129470.1 coordinate 800,801, forward strand.
TTATTTTATGTATCGTTTTGTCGCGTAGTAAGCGCAGACATAGCCGATAGCTGTACCTGCAACCAGTTCTATTACTCCAAAGGTAACAAAGAGGAGAGAAGGATAGAACAATGCTTGCATTCCAATATCTGACATTAAGCCATAAATATACTCAAAGAGAATATTATTTTTCAGGACAACATTTGCTATTGCCCAGAGCGTTGTAATTGATGCGAAAGAAATAAAAGCTGCGACCGCACCATAAACACTACCTTGTAGAATAAAGGGCAAGGCAATAACCTTCGGGTCAGCCCCCACCAAATCCATAATTTCTATTTCTTGTGCAAAGCGGTTTATGGTAAAACTGATGGTCAGGTAGACAAGCACGATGGAGATAATGAAAAGAAATGCCGTAACAACAATGCTACTGATGGTTACAGTGTTGCTGAATTGCCGTATCTTTTCGACGATGTCTTGGAAAAAGACAGTATCAAGGATGAGTGCGCCTTTATTCTTTTCATCTTCGACCGTTTGAACAAATGGTTTAAAGTCAACACCAGGTTGCAATTGTACGCGTAAAATTCGAATTTGATTGGCATCAAAGGTGAATTCGCCTTGACGATCGGGGGAAATGCCAATGCTGGTAAGATATTGCTTTTGAATATCCGCAGAAGTTGAGTAGGAAACAGAAAGCACGCCCTCCTTTTTTTCGAGTTGATTCTTGAAGGTAATAATATTTTCTTCTTTTTCCTTGGGGTCATAAAAAATTGAGAGTGTCGGCTGACTTTGTAGATAATCGACTGCTCGTGCAGCAAATTGATTTACTACGAAGAAAATGGTGCCGAGGGAAAATGTAACCGTAATAATGACAATACTTGCCAACGAAAGCCCTGGGTTCCGCTTGATGTATTTCATTGTCGTACTCCAAACAAGGTTCATGATTATGCGAGTTTCTTTAGGTTATCTGTAAGTAAGGTAATTTCCTTATCGGTAAACTTGAGTTCTTCTCTGAAAAAACTTGGCGTAAGGGAGAGTAATTCTGAAATATCTTCGGGATTTAATGCCTCAAGTTTGTTCATAATTTCATCTGGAAGGAGTTTTGCCAATTTCTGCATAAACGTTTGTTTCTTTGAGCTCTTGCCTGGTTTTCCTTGGTTAAGTTCACCTGCATCAAGATGCCAATGAGAGTGAGGAAATCTTTCTACTAAATCGAGGTTGTGGGTTGTCATCATGACACTCGTCCCGGCCTTGTTAATTTTTGACAGTAATTCCATAATATTATTGGAATTGTCAGGGTCTAAATCTCCTGTTGGTTCATCAGCAATGAGTAATTTCGGATTGTTTGCGATTGCTCGAGCGATGACTACTCGTCTTTTTTCTCCACCGGAAAGTTGTTTTGGAAATAATTCTTTTTTGTCTGCTAATCCAACGTAGTCGAGTAAATATTCAACGGTCTGCTTAACTTCTTGAGGTGTTTTGTTGAGAATTTCTAATACAAACGCGACGTTCTCGTAAACATTCTTATGCTCAAGCAACTTGTAATCTTGAAAGACGACTCCTACCGTTCTTCGATATGAAGGAACAAGTTGTCGTGGTAGCTTTTCGATGGGAACCGTTTCGAAAACAATGCTCCCCTTTGTTGGCAATTCTTGCCGAATCAGCAGTTTGATGAGGGTTGTTTTACCTGATCCTGAAGCACCGGTGAGGAATACGAATTCACCACGGTCTAGCGTAAACGAAACATTTTTGAGTACAGGGAGAACAGCACCTCCGAGTTGATAAAATTTTGATAGTTTTGATACAAGGAGCATGTCTCATTGTAACATATTGCGCTGTTAGCGTGAGAGAACAAGGATTTCTCGCCACAAAAAGGGCAGTAAATCTCCTTTTAGTACCTTTTCGACGTGAGAGGTCTTAAATCCAATTCGAGAATCCTTAATATAGTTTAAGGCGAGATCGTATGTTCGAATTACGGATTCAAGCGACTTTGCCTTATATGTCGCCAATTCCTTTTCTTGTCGTTCCTCTTCTTGTTTGAGAAGGAGTGCAGCGATCATTTGTATGGCATTCTGTTTGTTTTGCAGCTGACTTCTCGTCTGGCTGCTTTTGACTGAGATTCCTGTTGGAATATGTTTGACAATGACTGCTGTTTCGACTTTGTTGACGTTCTGACCTCCAGGACCACTGGATCGTCCTGTTTTAATCTCGAGATCACTCTCTTTAATGGTTGTATCTCGTGGTGTTGCAAGTGGATGTATCTGAACTAAGCAGTTGGATGTCTGTAATTTTCCTTTTGCATTGAAAGGGGATTTTCGTTCAAGCCGGTGTGAGCCTTCTTCGTGTCTGAACGAAAGGTATGCATAGGGAGAAGGAACAGAAAGCATAGCGTGGGTGATACCCGCTGTAGGATCTGGCTCGTACTCAAGAACTTCATAAGAGAGTGATAATTTTTTGAAACTTTCAAGGTATGTCGTGAATAGCATACTCGTCCAATCTTGAGCATCTAAACCGCCTTGCCCAACGCGCAAATCAATAATGCATCCTCTCGAATCGAAGGAATCTGCGTGAGCTTCAAGAGCATGCGGGAGTTGTGATTGTGTCTCGGTAAGTACCTCGTGAAGGAGCGTTTGGTCTGTTTGTGCCATTTCCCAAAGTTCTTGTAAGGAACTCCCCTCTGGAGTATTCCAAAATGACGATTGTAGCGAGAATAATTCAGAAAGATCTTTTTCAGTTAGTTGTGAATAGATGTTGTGAAGTACCATAAGTAAGGTATAATGATTTCAGCATGAAGCCCCTATTGCTTATTATAATGGATGGATTGGGTATTGGCAAAGAGTATGCCGGTAATGCAGTTCTCCATGCAAAAACACCAACGCTTGACCGTTTATGGACTCGAGCTGATCGCAAATTATTGTTAGGGGCATCAGGTCCTGACGTTGGATTGCCCGCAGGTGTTCCCGGAAATAGTGAAGTTGGCCATCTGAATCTTGGGGCTGGAACCGTCGTTTACCAAATGATTTCTACGATTAATGACTCCATTGTTGACGGCTCGTTTTTTCAAAGTGAAGTACTCCTCCGAATGGTTAAAGATGTTACTCAAAATCGTCGAACACTTCACATATTCGGGTTATTAACTGCATCAGGAGTGCATGCAGACGTTCGGCATTTATTTGCATTGCTTGAATTTTGCAAGATGAACCAGGTTGACCCAGTATTACATATCATTACGGATGGACGTGATACTCCACGATTTGAGGCTCGATTTTATCTGAAAAAATTACGAGAAAAAATGTTTCAACTTGGAATAAAACGAATTGGGAGTGTTATCGGCAGGTTTTATGCTATGGACAGAAATAACGCATGGGATCGAACAAAACTTGCGTATGAGGCGCTTCTTGGAAGGAATGGACTAAAAGAGCGCGAACCTGAGGTCGCGCTCGAACACGCTTATGCAAGGCAAGAGGATGATGAAACGGTTACTCCTACGATTATTGTCAATGAGCAGGGGGCACCTGTTGGGCCAATTACAGAAAATGATGTTGTTCTCTTTTATAATTTTCGTGAAGATCGGGCTCGACAAATCACAAAGGCATTTGTACAAAAGGAGTTCTCTGAGTTTGAGAGACCCTTTGTGACAGAACGATTCATAACGATGTCGGGATATGAAGAAGGATTACCGGTTGATGTACTTTTTGAATCAACAGAGAATTATGAACCAATTTCTGACACCTTGGCGAAAGCAGGGCGCAGACAATTTCACATTGCCGAGACAGAAAAATATGCCCATGTAACCTATTTTTTCAATGGAGGTCGTGAAGCTCCCACAACAGGAGAAGAGTTTCATATCATTCAATCGCCAAAGGTGAGAGATTATTCAACAGTTCCTGAGATGTCTGCCTATCAGGTTACTGATGTCTTATTACAACGAATTCGTCAGAAAAAAGATGATTTTTATCTTTTGAATCTTGCAAATCCCGATATGGTGGGACACAGCGGCAAGCTCTTGCAAACCGCACGGGCAGTTGAAGTTACCGATAGATGTATCTATTTTCTTGTCAAGGAGATGTTGTCGCAAGGTGGTCAGGTAATCATTACTGCAGATCATGGCAATGCCGAACAGAAAATTAATCCAATTTCTGGTGAGCCTGATAAAAACCATACGTTAAATCTCGTTCCGTTTATGCATATTACGAATCCTGATGTGTTGGAAGATGGCAAATGGCAAGATGTACTTGCTTTGAAAAGACTGGTGTTTGAAGCAAATGAGATGGAGAAGAACGGTATTCTATCTGATATTCCGGCAACGGTTTTGTCGCTGTTAGAGGTACACGGAGCACCAAGCATGACGGGGCAGATGTTGGTATAATACCAAGTGAGTGAATTAGATCTTAGTTTCGTTAATACTCCACCAGACGAAACGTACGTGCACAGTCATGTATCAAACCTTCGATATCTTGGTTTCAAATTTACTGTACATTCGGTAGTGAAGCCTTCCGACAATTGTATTGTCGAGGAATGGAGAGCAGAAGAAACTCCTGGAGTTCGTGCCGTAAAATTTTCACTTGAAAAAGAATATTTACCGAACGATCGTCTCCCTTTCACTCTTATAAAAACGCATGTTGAGGATGCTGGTAAAAGGAATGGTGTTACTTGGAGACAGTGTGAGATTTTTGAAACTCGAGGACTAGAGAGAAAATTCCAGTGCAATAGTGAATTGCATATTCATGCAGCATTTTATCAAGGGCGCAGCGTCGTTGTGAAGTCAGAGGTACAAGTAGATGTTTCAGGAAATCATGTTGCTTTGGGAATCGAAATTGACGGATTGAATTATCCAATCATTATAAATACCTTTCCTACACTGACACGAGGCAATTACTCCTCTGCTCTTCGTGACTATTATAGATTAGATGATGAGTTGCATAAATTTTGTGACGAGGAAAGAATGACATACCAGCTTTATAGAACTGATACTGAATTGACTTTGTTTTTATACCCTTCAGGAGAGCAGGGGCTTGCAATTACGTTACAACTGCCACAAATTCGGTATATAAAGAACATGTTCTTTTCTCATCTTAGGAAGTACTCATACGATGGTCGCGAGTTGTTGTTATTCGCGCCAACAATCGAAACCGTTTCGTGAAGGTGTTACAATCCTCTCGATGTCAAAAATTTCCCTTTTTATTACGAAATACTGGCAACCAATCACCTTGATTTTATTGGCAATCACCTCAAAGTTTGTTGGATTTCTTCGCAATGCATTCATCGCATACTACTTTGGTACCAGTCCTGAATCAGATCTCCTTGGATTACTCCTGCTTCCAACAGATTTCGTCACGGCATACCTCATCAATCAAACAATAATTACGTCATTGACCATATTTTTCGGAAGAAGCTCGGAAGGTAAACGAGATATATTCTTGAGAACGTTTCATTTTTATCGTGTCATACTGATTCTCGCTTCGGTAATTTTAGGAGTCGTGATGGTGACTGCGTATCCTCACATCCCCTGGTATTATTCAGTACTTGCTGCGACTCCCGGTGTTTTTTACGGAATGGCAGGAATCATTCAAAGTTATTTGAATTACAATAGAGTTTTTTTGTGGCCAGGTGCTCAGGAATTGATTGCCCATGTGTTTCTTCTTGTTGGTGTTGTCATTGCATGGAAATACGGAATCTTCTGGTACGTTGTGGTGATGTTGGGAACTGGAATTTTGAGAGTTGGAATACTGCTGCCCGATTTGAGGAAATTTTTGAAAGGTAAACAATGGGTTCGCGAACTTTTTGCTTTTCAAAAAGTTCGCTTCGAACCAAAGCTCCTTTGGTACATTTCCCCAATTGTGTTGACGTTTATCTTGTCGGGAATTCCCAATTTTGTCATTTTAAGTAAACTATTTTCCGCTGGCGAGGGATATATCGCAGCTCATAACTATGCAAATAAAATAATTGGACTCTTTAACCCAATTGTGGTTATTCCTTTGACTACCTATTTGATTCCCACAATGCAGCGATGGATCGAAGAGAAAAAATCTATTACCACCGTTAATACGGCCGTTTTCTTGCTTATTGGCGGGTTATCTCTCGTTTCTGCTGTGGTGCTGGTAGTGGCTCCAAATTTTATCATCTCGCTCATTTATGCTCGAGGAAGCTTCGCCACTGACTCTACAGAACTCACCGGGAATTTTTTGAGATTTCAGGCATTTGCGATGGTTGGATATGCCTTGATGTATTACTTACTGCAATTAACACTCTTGCAAGGAAATATGAGAAAACTTATTCTTTCCTTTGTAGTGGGAACGCTTGTGATTCTTTTCCTTCTTGCAATTCTTCCTTTTGCACCGTACATTTCTGTTGGAATTTCATTAACTATTGGGGTTATGGTAAGTGTTCTTATGTTACTCTAGAGCTATATGCAGGTACTCATCGTAGAAGATGACGAAGAACTCGCAGACGCGTTAGCAACCTACCTTTCAGCAAGAGGTCTATCGACAACATACGTTACCACTTGTGCGCAACTTTTGTCGTCCTCTTACGAGGAAGCAACGACTCTCTTGTTGGATTTGTATTTACCCGATGGTGATGCAATTGAGCTTATTCCAAAACTTTTGACAACAGCGCCTGCGTGCAAGATTATTGTAATGACGGGGAGAGATTCGCTTCCGCGTCGATTGCGAATATTTCGAGAAGGAGCAGTGGATTACATACAAAAACCAGTATTTCCTGCAGAAATATACGAGCGAATTGTAAGGTTTGAGAGATATACACAACACGACCGCCTGCCTTCCTTCTTTTATCCAGGATTATCTCGAGAGGAAACGAGTGTGTTGCAAATTCTCCTGCATTCAGAAGGATCTCCTGTTTCGTCAGACGTGTTCCTTGAAGAAGCGGTACACTCAAAATCTGCCTTGTATACGGTACTCTCAAGGCTGAAAGCCAAGGTAGAAGCAACATATATCATTACGTGTGCGTATGGCAGGGGATGGTATATAAGAAAAAGAGTTGAAGCGACAATGCAGAGCAAAACAGTTAATCAATGCGTACCGAAGAATTCTGAGCAGAATAGGGGACGCCATCGGCGGCTTTGCGAAAAATTGCGTTAGGGATTATAATTCCAGGAATGGAAGAAACACCGATTGATGGCAAAACAATTGAACATATTGCTGAGCTTGCGATGATTTCGTTGACGGAAGAGGAGAAACTTCGATACCAGAAGCAAATCCCGTCAATTCTTGCATATGTTAAAAAAATTGCTGAAGTTGAGACGGCTGAAGATTCATACTACAAGCAAACAGACAATGAAAATATTATGTTTGATGATGTCGTTGAGCCTTCCCTCTCTCAGGAACAGGTTATGAGTAATCGAGAAGCTTCTTCAGATCGAGGATATATTTCACTTGTTGGTGTATTCGAAGCATCGGAGGGGTAACTATGAGTAACACGCTTGATTTAGTAAAATTAACAGTAGCCGATGCGGCAAAAATGCTTGATTCAAAACAAATTTCTGCAACAGAATTGACGCAGGAAAGCCTTCGTTGTATCAAAGCTCGAGAGCCGGAGATTAACGCATTTATTTCGGTAACAGAAGAAATCGCGCTTACACGAAGTAAGCACGTTGATGCTGACAGAGCAACAGGGAAGGCGCTCTCTGCGTTGGCGGGTATCCCTTATTCACTCAAGGATGTTTATAATGTAGTTGGGACAAAGACAACGGCAGGCTCAAAAATTCTCGAGTCATATACCTCAGTGTACGATGCCACTGTTGAGCGCAAGTTACAGGAAGCGCAAGGAGTTCTTATTGGTAAAACAAACTGCGATAGTTTTGGGTTCGGTTCGACGGGAGAACATTCTGCATTTGGTCCAACAAAGAATCCTATCAATACAACGCTAGTACCGGGAGGTTCGAGTTCTGGCTCAGGAGCAGCAGTCGCGTACGGTGGGGGGTTATATTCAATTGGGGAAGATACTGGTGGCTCGATTCGTTGTCCGGCAGCATTTTGTAATATTGTTGGGCTCAAGCCGACGTATGGGCGAGTATCTCGGTATGGCGCAATTGCCTATGCAAGTTCCTATGATTCTATTGGTCCAATGACGAAATCTGTGCAAGACGCTGCAATTGTTTTGCAGCATATTGCAGGAAAAGATCCTTACGATGCAACAACTGGTGAGAGTGCAGTTCCGGAGTACACTGCATACCTTGAAAATTCTTTACATGGAAAGAAAATTGGCCTTCCTAAAGAGTATTTTGTCGACGGTCTGGATCCTCTTGTTCGCCAAAAAATTATGCAGGCAGTTGAGGTGTATACCTCGCTGGGTGCAGAAATAATTGAAATATCTCTTCCAAATACAGAACATGCAATTGCGGCATATTATATTGTTGGCATCAGCGAGGCTAGTTCAAATCTTGGAAGAATGGATGGTATTCGGTTTGGAACGGAAGTTGAAGGGAAGAATTGGAGTGAAAAAATTAAGAACGCACGAGGAATTGGTTTTAATGATGAGGCAAAACGAAGAATTATGGTTGGAACTTACGCACTCTCAGCCGGGTATGCTGACCAATTTTATAAAAAAGCACAGCAAGTTCGAAAATTGCTGAAGAAAGAGTTTCTCTCTGCATTTTCGTTGGTCGATATTATTCTGACGCCGACAATGCCTGTCCTACCCCCAAAAATTGGGGAGGATGTCAATGATCCACTAAAGTTATGGCTTATGGACGCGTTTACTGTTTCTGTCAACCCTGTTGGTGTCCCCGCATTGTCAGTTCCAGTCGATAAAAATGACGTATCTGCGCCTGTTGGTATGCAGTTAATTGCACCACATTTTAAAGAAGAAGTGCTCTTCAATTTTGGTCATCTGTACGAAAAGGAGGTTTACGCATCATGAACTACGAACTCGTTATCGGCCTAGAAATTCATATTCAGGCGAAAACCAAGTCGAAAATGTTCTGTCGTTGTGACGCAAAATATTTTTCTGCAGCTCCAAACACTCATGTGTGTCCCGTGTGTCTTGGATTACCTGGGGCTCTTCCAGTCCCAAACAAGAAAGCAATTGAACAATGCATCCGTCTTTCGCTTGCGCTCGGGTGCGAAATAAACAAGTTTTCAAAGTTTGACAGAAAAAATTACTTCTACCCAGACCTTCCTAAGGCATATCAGATTTCTCAGTTCGATTTACCATTTGGGTACAAGGGCAAGGTTCGTATCGAATCTCAAGACGGTGAGAAAGAAATTGCAATTACTCGCGTCCATATGGAAGAGGATACGGGTAAATCAATACACTCAGGGAATAAGACATTGCTCGATTTCAATAAATCAGGAGTTCCTTTACTCGAAGTTGTGACGGAACCCGATTTTCGAGAAGTGAAAGATGTTGTCTTTTTTGCGAAACGTTTGAAACAAATCGTTACCTATCTCGGCGTGAGTGACGCAGATATGGAAAAAGGACAAATGCGCTTCGAGTTGAACATGTCTTTACGAAAGATTGGGGAAACGCAACTTCCGAAGTACAAAGTTGAGGTGAAAAACATTGGTTCGATTTCAGTCTTGGAGAAAGTGATCGCATACGAAACAGAGCGTCAACAAGGAATTCTAGAGAAAGGTGAGACACCTGTACAAGAAACACGAGGATTACGCGACTTGTCAGGAATTACTCACTCGCAACGTGCCAAAGAAGAAGCAAATGATTATCGATATTTCCCAGAGCCAGATATCCCTCCAATTGTTTTTTCTGAAGAGGAAGTAACCTTGTTACGTGCGACACTCGGAGAACTTCCGCAGGAGAAAAAGAATCGATACCAGAAGGACTACGGGTTTGACTCAGCACTTGCTGAAAAAATTATTGCAACAAAGCAGAAGGCAGAATGGTTTGAACAAAGTATTGTCGGCGTCCAGGAGCCTCAGGTAATTGCGAACCTTGCAAAGTGGTATGTTGGTGATTTTATGGCGTTACTGAAAGCTTCAAAGACAAGGCTTTCTCAGGCAAAAGTAACCCCTGAAATGTTGCGAGAACTCGTTCAGCGACTCCATGAAGGGAAAATTACCGCACCAAGCGCGAAACAGATTCTGGCAGAAATGCTTGTATCAGGGAAATCGCCAGATGCACTTATAACGGAACTCGGTCTTGAAGCAGTTTCTGACGAAGGAGCTATCCTTGATGTGGTGAAGCAGGTACTTGCTGCCAATCCAAAAGTCCTTGAGGACATGAAGAAAAATCCCAATGCGTACAAGTTCCTTATTGGACAGGCAATGAAACAACTCGGTGGCAAGGCAAATCCGCAGCAGGTCGATGCATTACTGGTAAAAGAATTGGGTGTTACAGAGGGGGCGGAGTCTATTCAATAGTAAAATCAAAATCAGAAATATTGCCAACCCTAACGGGAGCGTGTTCTTCAACCGGTACTGGCTTTTCTTCTGGAATCACAATATCTGCAAGGTGGTAACAGGTTCCTCGCCCTTTTCCGACTGAGGTGATGAGCCCTTTTGTATATAAATCGTTTAAGTCTCTGAAGGCGGTAGCAATGGCAACATTCATCATTTTCGCATATTTTAAGCGTGTTATTTTCTTAAATTGTTTAAAGTGCGTCAGAATCTTTAATTGTCGATCATTCAAAGATGCTCTAATATGCGGCGCAATCGATGATTGGTGGCGTAATGTATCGTCGATTGTATCAAGTTCCGTGAGGAATTGCGTTGACACTTTTTCGGCGAAAGTTGTAAAGTGCTCAGGAGCGGAATCGAAGGTAAAATCGGTTCTTTGCAGTTGTTTCCACAGGGTTGTCATAATTGGCGTGACGCCGGAACTCCAATAGCGAGTTGGCTTAACAATTGCATATGCCGAGAGTAACGCGGTCTGCAGGTTGAATTGCAAAAATGGATACGCATAAATGAGGTGATATACTGTCATGCTCGCGAGGAGAAATGGATGAACCGAATTGTCGGGGAAGGATAATACTTGTCGTAATTCAGTCCAGAGCGAATAGGTGAAATTAGGGGGTCTGTTCCGTAGGCTATCATGGGCGAAAAGCGGAGCTTCGTGTGCTGCTCGGTGTTTTCCCTCCTCCCAAAAATCGGTAAACCCGTCAGAAATAAGTTTATTGATGTGCTGCAATACTGCTGAAGTAAACGCACCTTCACGAAGGGTTTTTGTATATTTCATGACCGCAACCATGTTAAAGAGCAACCGTTGTTGAGGATTAGTAGGCTTTGTTATCGGAGAATCCAGATAGAGTTTTGCATCATCGGCAAGAAGGGGGAGTTCGATGGTTTCTGCAAGAGTGATAATTTCATTGAGTTGTACGTCTGCAGCACGCTTTCGATAAAAACTGGTATGGTCAGCAGTTCGTGGTAAAGAGGTTAGAGTTCGCTCTACAGCGGTAAGGGTGGTAACAAGTTTGTGGGATATGGTCAATTCCATATCGTAATCGTATCATGTGAAACGGGGATGTCAATCTGACACGAGGAAACTCTGAATGTAATTTTTAAGTTTTTCGTCGAACTCTGCGGGAGTCGCGCGAGCGAAATAGTCGTAAAAAATTCTCCGAATTTCTTGGGGTGTGTCATCAAATGGTAGGGTAACTACTTTTGAATTGAAAATTGGGGATCCTTTGTGTTGACTGGTAACCCTTAATTTGGCGAGGAAACGACGCTCAGAATCTTGTATAGTTTGCGTTAGTGCAAATTTACCAGTAATAGTTCCTGAAGAAGAAAATTGAAAACTTAGAGTCAGTTCGCGAATCGTTTGTTTTGATGTTTTCGTACCAAAATTAATTGCACCTTCACCATTTTTAACGTCAATCGCTATGATAATAGGCTGAGACTTTACGTCAATCCTCACAACCTTAATTTGCGAGGATTCACCATCATCAAGGGCGACGCTTCTCAATTCAGGTATATCCAAGATATCACCAAGATTTGTAATGGCGCGTCGTGCATGTGTTTCATATGGTAGCTTTTTATCTGGTGCCATAAACAATTATACTATAGCGAGACCTGCTTGGTATAGTATTGACACTCCTAGTAGCGTGATGTATAATTCTCTTGTGAAAACGCCACTGTTTGTGAAAATTAAAGAATCTCGACTCGCCGCGTCATTGACGCAAAAAGAGCTTGCGCATCGCCTTGGTTGTACTGAGGTGATGGTAAGTCGGTACGAGCTAGGGACTGTGCCTGTTTCAATCGAACGATTGCAGCAAATTGCAAACATTGTGGGTAAGCCTATTTCCTACTATTTTGATGACGAGGAAAAATCGTTCAAACCAAAAAATCATCGGAAAGAAAAAGTATTGAAAAGCGCCTTTGTGTTTGATTTGGACGATACACTCGTTGATGGACGAAAGTTTTGTGGAGAAACAATAGCTCGTGCAATTACCAGTCAAGTTCCCTCCGCCAACTTTGATTTAATCTGTCAGATGCATGATTCAATCCGCGGTTTGGCAATCGAAGATTTATACCATGAGATTCTGAAGCAATTGCAAATTAAAGCAGATGTCAAAAAACTCCTTGCTTATGACCGAGTGATTCAATCAGAAAGTGTCTACAAGTTACAGATTTTTGAAGGTGTTGTTGAAATGCTAGAATTTTTGAAATCACGAGGCAAGAAATTGTACATTTGCACGAATCGAACTCGTTCGTTACTCGATCAAGTGCTTGCTGTTAATGGAATAGGGCATTACTTTGATGAAGTCGTCTCTTGTGTTGATGCTGGGTATAAAAAACCAAACCCTACGTGTTTGCACGAAATTATTACAAAAACGGGAATTCCTCGCGAACAGTTTATTTACTTTGGAGATAGCGAAGTCGATTCTCAATTTGCACAAAACGCAGGAATAGAGCATATTATCTTTGATCAATACATGAACAATAATAATCTGTTTTCGAAATTGGTTAATATGTTTTTGGAAAAGTAATGGGAGGAGTAGGAACAGGATTTCCGCGAGAAGTTCTTTTGCCTCGTGTCGCAGAAAAAATTTCATGGGGAACGTTGGTTGCTCACCATTCTCACGATAATAAAATACAGGCAAAAAGAATGTTGAGACAATCCGAGCTCTTACACCGCATTGGCCTTTTTACAAAACGAGAAAGGTTACGATTTGAAGATCCTTTCGACTTATTAAAACAAGTACAGTCAGAAAATACCTATACGGCAACGGACACAGATATAACTGAAGCATTCGGTATTTTGGGTTATACCTGTATAGTATGAAGCATAGGGTTTCGACAGAACTATTTTTTCCAAATGAACCATTGTTCTTACTCATTGATAATAAGAATCTCCGCTTGCAAGTATATGTTGAATACATCTTGGAATTTCGCAAGATGATTATTGATGAGCATATGAAGCTTATGAAAAAACATCGGCTTGAAACTGGCTCACGGTTACTTGGTAAAAATCAGTTACTCACTGTATGGTTACGAGAACCTGCAGTACCCAAGGAATTACACTGGTTTCTTATTCGTGAATTGCATCATCTTGAGCGAGAGGCCAGTAACGGGAATATTCATTAGTCGTCTTACTTAAACCATTTTGCAGCATTTGGTCGATGGTGAGGACAGCCAGCCCAGCAACAAGGCCTTTTTTTCCCTTCGAGGATTTCTTTTTTCAAACGGACTAGGTGATTGTCGCGCGTTTCTTGTTTCTTTACATAAATAACCCAGCAGATCCATTCATTTCGAGCGAGAGGGGTTAAATTATTCCATTTTTCGAGGAGTGTTGCATTTGATTGCAAAATCTCTTTTAAATCTTTCGGAACGGTGTGTTTGACCCCTGATGCAATCATATTCCAGTATACCAGATTACAACTCAAGTGCGTCCGACACTTTTTGCATTGACGTTAAGCTTACCTCGATAAACTTTTCGATGGGCATATTGAGCCCTTCAGCTTTTTCACAGAGGGCAACCTCGTCACGTCGTGTGCCAGCTGCGAATTTTGGTTCTTTAAGGAAGCGTTTAAGGACAGAGGAGACTTTTACGTCAGCAAGCTTTCGCGAAGGATACACATACGCAACTGCGGTAATCAATCCGGTGAGACTATCAACGCAAAAGATCGACCATTCTGCAAGATTCTTCGGCTGATAGCCAGTTAAATCGGGTGCGTGTGCTTTAACGATATTGAGTACGGTGTCGGAAATCTCGAGTCCATATTTTGCAAGCATATCGCGGGTGTGTTGGGGATGTTCTTCCTTAAACTCACCTCCGAAATCACAATCGTGAATGAGCCCTGCTAAAAGCCAGTCTTCTTTTTTTGGCTCGTCTGCAGTGATACGACCTTGGCTTTCAAGATAGTCGTAGAGTCCATCCATACATGCTTCTACAGCAAAAGAGTGACGCACAATGTTTGGTTCAAGTTGTTGCTGCAACGCAGCGATAAAGTCTTTTCTTTCCATTGAGAAGTATATCGAAAAATGAAGGAAGTTAAAAGAAGTCGTTCCAATCTTTCATATCTTCTTTTTGTCCGATTTCAGTGTAAAATAGCTCATGCCACGACAAAAACGCGCAATTATTACGGGTGTTACCTCAGGTTTAGGGTTGGAAGTTTCAAAAAGTTTGGCAAAGCTTGGGTATGACTTAGTATTGGTCGGAAGGAATGAGGCAAAATTACGTGAAATTGCCGCAGAACTCGAAGCATTATCACCAAACAAAGCAACAATCGACTATTTTCTGTGTGATTTCGAGCAGCTCGATCAAATGGCAGCGGTCAGCAAGCTCATTGGAAAAGCCTATCGTGAAATCGATGTGGTCATTAATAATGTGGGTATTTGGGAAACGAAACAACGACTCAATGAAAATGGCTTTGATATGACATGGACGGTAAACTATTTCTCACCATTTGTATTTACGCACCAGTTACTCCCCACGCTGCGATTGACTGCACAGGAAACACAGGATGTTCGAATTGTAAACTTGACTTCAGATGCACACCGTTTTGGAAAAATTACGTTTCCGCTTGAGAAGCAACCATTTCACTTTTTCAGAACTTATGGCTCCACAAAATTGGCGAATTTGTTACACGCCAAATATTTGGCGTCTTTGTTTGCGGAAGAAAACATTCGCGTGAATGCAGTACACCCTGGTGTCGTCGCAACGGAATTTTGGCGTACGCTGCCCAATCCTGTCATTAAAACGATTAAACTGTTGATGATTTCTCCTGAAGAGGGCGCTAAAACGGTTTTATCTGTTGCTGCAGCCCCGAATTTGACTGCGTCAGGGCAGTATTTTGAAAGAATGAAGTCGGTCGTCCCGAGCGAATTGGCACGAGACACAACGTTGATGAATACGCTATATCGAGAAACGACGGTTTTATTGGCTGAATTTTTACAAACAACGACATGATTATTGGCATCCAAGGAGGAAAAGGAAGTTTTAATGAGTTGGCATTGCAAGATTTCTGTGAAAGAAACGATTTGTCTGGTGTTCAGGTGAAATATCTCTTTACCACGGAGAAGGTGTTGCAGGCATTAGTTGCAGGAGAAATTACCTATGGCCAGTTTGCTATTCACAACACGCTGGGTGGATTAGTTATTGAAACTCTCTCAGTATTAGGGACATATTCGTTTCAGGTGGTTGAGCATTTTAGCATTGCAATTCGGCATAATTTGATGAAATTACCCTCAGTCTCAACAAAGGAACTCACTGAGATTATGGCGCACGATCAAGTATTGAAACAATGTGCCGGAACATTGCAGAAAAAGTATTCGCACCTTGAGCAAAAAACTGGTGAAGGAGATTTAGCAGACACGGCTGCAGCTGCGCAGGCACTTTACGAAGGAAAAATGCCAGAGGCCACGGCTATACTCGGAAATCCTCTCCTTGCAGATTTATACCAACTTGAAACTATTGCCACCGATTTGCAAGACAGTGCAGACAACCGAACAACCTTTCTGATAGTCAGCAGGCGAGAGTAAGGGTATAATACCGAGTGAGGAGGGGTGGCTGAGTGGTTGAAGGCACTGCTCTCGAAAAGCAGCATACGGTTTTCCGTATCGAGGGTTCGAATCCCTCCCCCTCCGTTTTATATTTTTCTCTCCTTCCCTGTTCAAAACAACCAGTTGTTTCTCACGACGGTCAGGATCCGAAAAATATAAAAAACGGCAAAGCAAGAAGGAGAGGAAAGTATAAAAATGAAATGGTGAGGGATGAAGAAACCCAAGGAGAACAGACAGTTCTGTTCGACGCAGGGCGGGGCTGCGCGCAAGGTCCGATAGAACTTACGATGTAGTATTTCAGAGCTGAAGCATGAAGCCTGAAATACAAGGGTAGCCGAATCCCTCCCCCTCCGCCAATTTTCACTTTTTGTGAAATCGTAAGAAACAGCCTCGGCTTTCTTCCCGCCCGCAGGAGGGGTCTGGGGAGGAATGCGGGCGGGATTTTGAACCTTTCCTTTTTCGCTTCCGAATTTCGTATTTTGCAAAGTAAAATGCGCCACCAATGAAGATGTTGCCCTTGACCCACCCAACCCATTCGCGGGCAACGCTAAGGAACTCCCTAAAATTTTTCTTTGACTAAATGCTAAAAATTTCATATACTAACTATTGATAAGTGATATTTTTAATACTATACAACTATCATAGTAAAACTATACGAATATGTCAAAGGAAAAATCCACAATCGCAGACAATATAAAGAAATACCGAAACAAGCTCGGCATTTCGCAGGATCAGCTTTCAAAAAAGGCGGATTTAGCTTTTCATACGATTGCAAAAATTGAAGCTGGCTCTACTCCTAACCCAACCATTGAAACAGTTAAAAAAATAGCGGACGCTCTCGGTGTTTCGCTTGATGATTTAATGAAATAAAAATATGGCACAAGTATTCAAAACAACAGATTATACAATCGGAAAACTAATGGACGATATCGAAATCGGCGATATTGCTTTGCCAGATATTCAGCGTCCGTTCGTATGGTACAAAAAAATATCAAAAGTCCGTGATTTGTTTGATTCGATTTATCGCGGTTATCCAATCGGATATTTGCTTTTCTGGGAAAATGCCAATCGCAGTGATTATAAAAATATTGGCTTTGATGAGAAGAAAAGGAAAATTCCGAGATTTTTGATAATTGACGGACAGCAAAGATTGACGGCTCTTTTTGCCGTTATGAAAAATCAGGAAGTTTTGACCCCTGATTATGAAAGCAAAGCTATCAAAATTGCTTTTCGCCCAATAGACGCACTTTTCAAAGTCGGCGACGCGGCGACCGATCGCGACCCCGAATATATTCCCGACCTTTCAGCTCTTTGGTCTGGCGAGGGTGATTTTGCTATCATTAGCAATTTTATTTCAGCGTTAAAAGAAAAACGAGAAATCACGAAAGAAGAAGAAAAGACAATTTCCTCAAACATTCAATCACTTATAAACATCAATAAATATCCTCTCACGGCTCTTGAAATTGCTCCTAATTTAGAAGAAGAAATCGTCTCGGATATTTTTGTTCGCATAAACAGTCAAGGGGTGAGTTTGACGCAAGCTGATTTCATTTTGACTTTACTTTCCGTCTATTGGGAAGAGGGCAGGAAAGAAATTGAGCAGTTTTGTATTGATTCAAGAAAAATTCCAGAAAAAGAAACTCGTTTTTCGTCTTTCAATTATTTGATAAAGCCCGATCCGGACGATATGCTTCGCGTTTTAGTTGGTCTGACATTCCACCGAGCAAAAATGAAAGATGTCTACTCCATTATTCGCGGACGCGATATGGAAACAGGAGAATTTTCAGAAGAATTGCGAACGCATCAATTTGATAAATTGAAATTAAATTTGCCGACTATCCTTGATAATACGAATTGGCAAAGTTTTCTGAAAATTCTTATTGGTGGCGGATATAAAGATGAAGAACTTATATCGTCAAAAAATGCCGTTTTGTATAGCTATATTCTTTATCTTATTGGAAAACAAAATTTCAATACGCAAAATCACGAATTGCAAAGAATTATCGGGCGCTGGTTCGTGATGTCTTCTCTGACAGGTAGATATTCTTCTTCACCAGAAACCGCCTTTGAAAAGGATCTAAACAGAATAAAAGAGTTTAGCCACGACGGATTTATCAGCGGACTTGAAAAGATAATTGGTGAGAATTTAACCAATGATTTTTGGGATATTACGCTTGTCGGGCAAATGGAAACATCATCAGCAAGAAGCCCAGAGGCAAATGCTTTTTATGCCGCGCTCAACAAGCTAGGCTCGCCAGTTTTATTTTCTCGCAAACTTGTAGGCGATCTTTATGATCCGTCTTTAAAGATTAAAAAGAAGCGTTTGGAAAAACATCACATATTCCCACGAAATTATCTCATTTCAAAATATGGATTTGATAAGAACAAAGACAAGGCAAAAATAAACCAGATTGCCAATCTGACATTTTTGGAATTTGAAGATAATATCGAAATCAGCGACGACAAACCAAGCGAATATTTTGCAATGGTGCAAAAAAGGTTCGGCGAGAGCGAAATTAAAGAAATGCTGGCAGAGCACGCTATTCCAGAAAATTTTTATCAGCTTGAATATGATACATTCCTCCAAGAAAGAAGAAAACTCATGGCGGGAGTTATAAGAAAGGCATTTAATAAAATATAAGTATGACAAGAACTACTAAACCTAAAAAAGAAACAAAAATCCGAAGAAAATTATTTTGATGATCTCCTCAGAGAAGAAGGATACGCGTCAGAGATTTCAATGCTTCTTGATTTAGGTACACCAGATAATAAACGACTATCAATCTTAGATGACCTTCTTGCACATCTGCAACGAAAAATTAAACATATTACGTAGTTTCATATAATCTCTACCTTCTTCGCATTCGCCGATATCAATCGAAACATATCTCGCTCTTTGTAATGCTTGGCTATGTTTGTCTCACTTGGGATATGGTCGGTGAGAAAAAATCCCCAAAAGGTTGTATGTAACAGTGCGAGCAGTCTACTGAATGAGCAAGTTGCTCGAAATTTTTTATCCTGTGTCCACCGTTTGAGAATTCGAATAACTGCCTGAAGAGGGGTAATCCGGATGTAAATCACCTTGTCTGCCCGCCGAATATAGTCTGGCAAGTAATAGGCACCTTCGATAATCCAATTTCCGTCCAATGGTATCGCTCGTGAAATTTCCTCATGGGTGAGCATTCTCTTTCCCTGGTTGTTCCATAAATCATCAGTATGAAATAGGGGTACGGCATGTTCTTGAGCAAGTTTCTTTGCATAGGTCGTTTTCCCTGCACCAGGACTTCCAGAAATAAAGATTCTCATACGGTATTGTATAATTAGTGATGGTAGATGAGCAACTCCGCATCGCAACTGAATCAGGAAAACAAATATTGGGGAGAATAACAGGCAATGAATCGAGTGATACGATACTCATCTTTTCTCACGGATTTGGTGTAAAAAGCGATTCCCGAGGAATGTTCAACCTCTTGGTAGAGCGGTATCAAGAACGTTTTCTCACCGTTCGTTTTCACTATGTTGTCGTTGATGATATTACGCAAGATATCTTTGCCATAAGTTACTCTGAGCAAGTTGAAAAATTACTTCACGTTGTTTCGAAAGTTCAGAAAAAATACGGAAAAAAGAAAATTATCCTCATCTCACATTCACAAGGTTGTGGCGTCTCCTGCAAGTATATTGTTGAACAGAACGCGAAATTAGCAAAACATATTATGCTTGCACCTCCGCCAACAAAAAATGTTGCGGAAAGAACGCGTGAAAAGTTTGGTAAACGAAAAGGAGCGGTCCTTAATGAATCAGGAATGAGCATATATCCTCGAACAGATGGTTCACAAACAGTAATTCCTCCGAATTTTTGGGCGGAAGCAGAAGCAATGAAACCGCTTGAGCTGTACAAAAAGGCGTCTGAAATGGTGCCAACCGTTGTTGTGTGGGGAGCGCAAGATACAACCATTCAGCAGGAGAATTTCACTGAAATAAAACAATTGAAACTCAAGCGATTAGTTGAGCTTCCTAATGGTCATGAATTCATGGAAGATAAAATGCAAGGAGTAATGAAGGTTTTGGATGAGGAGTTAACTTAATAGATTTTACAATGGAATACGTTGACATACTTCGACCACCAACGTTTGAGAAGACAGGTGTGACTAAACCGTTGAAGCAAGCGTGGGACGACGAAAACTGGATAGGGACGTTTAACTTATGGATTGTACAAAAGCAACCTGTTCCTTCACTTGTGTATCAAGTGAGAAGCTTACGAAGTAGTTGGGAACCGGGCAAACTTGATGTTACAGCTGGTGGCCATTATTCCGCAGGAGAAGAACTTGCTGATGGATTGCGAGAAATTAAAGAAGAACTTGGAATCACCTATGAATTTGAGCAAGTAACCTATCTAGGAAAGCGATTGAATGTGAGCCTTGATGTTAATGGGAAACATCGAAACAATGCTGTGGATGTATCTATAATCCACGATGATCGGCCAATTACAGACTATATACTTGAAGAAGCAGAGGTGTATGCGATATGTAGTGTTCCTTTAGCAGAGCTCAGAAAAGTGCATACCAGAGAAGGATATCAAATTACTGTATCTGGTCTTACTTCGACAGGTGAAACAATTCCGCTTGAAGTGAACAAAAATGCTTTTCCGTATAACTACGATAACTATCACTTTAAAATGGTAAGCTTAGCGGAGCGATTTCTGCAAGGTGAAGAGCATCTTATTTATTAGCAATTGCCATGTCCATTTTTGAATCTAAACACTTCCTCCTTGAATCGCTCGAAAAGCCCGAAGTTGATAGACTTGATGGGGGACATGTTAAAATTTCTCCGAAGATTTCTGTAGAAGACATTTCGTTTTATACCCCCGAACAAATGATTGATCTTGCGCGTTTGACTCAGGTCGCCGGAATCGCCATGAAAGAAGCGATGTCGGCAATTGGCGTCGAAATAGGTCGTATCAATTATCAAGATAACGGTAACTGGACACCTGTTCAACATGTTCACCTGTATTGCAGAGCAAAACAGGCAAAATGGCAAAAATACGGTGATCCCATAATTCCAGGAAACAAGCCAGAATATCAACCACTAACAAGAGAAGATTGTGAACAAATCCATCAAATTGTTGAACGGTTGTTTACAGAAGAACGATTTTCAAACAAAGCATGGGGATTACAAGGTTAACCGCCTCAGTCGAATTGTTTTATACACTTCTCCCGTTAACAGCACAATCCCGGATACAAGAATAACTCCGGAAAGCTCGAAAAAAGTGAGTGGGACAAAGTTGAAAATTGGCTGAAACGAAGGTGTATACATGGCGCCGAGGAAAAGAAACGACGAAACCGCGACCGCAACGTTTATTGCAGGATTAGAGAAGTACCCAAGTTTCCAAATGGGAGTATCCAGAGAACGAAGGTTGAAGACGTTAAACAACTGAGTGAAAACCATCACCGCAAAAACCATGGTACGTGCCTTGTCGAGTGAGCCACTCAGATACGGCAAGAAATATGCCATGCCCAGAGTCATCATAAGAAGCGCTAACGTTATAATGAAAACGAAGTCTTTTCTTGTCACAATTGACTCGGTTTTATTTCGTGGCTTTTCCGTCAGAATTGAGCGGTGAGATTTTTCTGTCGCGAGGGCGACATCTGAAAGTCCGTCGGTTACGAGGTTAAGCCAGAGAATTTGCAAGGGTAGCAACGGCAATGGGGTTGCAAAGAGAAACGATACAAAGATCAAAAAGTACTCAGCAAGATTAGTGGTAATCAGATACAAACTTGTTTGCCTCATATTTTTGAAAACGGTTCGCCCTTCTTGAACCGCATCGATGATTGTTGCGAAGCTGTCTTCAAGGAGAATGAGGTCACTCGATTCTTTCGCGACATCGGTTCCCATAAGACCCATTGAGATACCAATATCGGCCTGCTTGATGACGGGAGCATCGTTAACTCCGTCGCCGGTCATTGCAATGACTTGCCCGTCTTGTTGCAAAACCTGAGCAATTCGTTGTTTTGTTTCAGGAGTTACGCGTGCAAAAACATTGATCGTTCTCACTTTTTGTGCAAATTCTTCGTCAGAAAGCTCGTCGATATCTGTTTGCGACAGTGCCTGGATATGTAATTGAGAATTCGGCGTTGTTGGATCAATAATTCCAGATTTTCGTGCAATTTCAAAGGCGGTTGCAACATGATCCCCAGTTGCCATAATAACACGGATACCCGCAGTGTGAGCTGCTGTAATGGCCGCTGGCACCTCTTCACGGAGGGGGTCGGCAATTTGAAGCACCGCTCCTAATTCGAGCGTTTTTGGTACAGTTTTAGGCATTTCTGATTGGGAGATTTGAGTATAAGCAACTGCTTGCATGCGGTACCCTTTTGTTGCTGCTCGCTCAACCTCGGAAACAAGGTCTCCTGCATTTTTGCAGTTCGCAAGAACGGCTTCTGCACCGCCAAGGAGTACAAAGAGAAACTTTCCTGTAGCTTTTTCTTTAAAGAGTGCACTTTTCGTTTTAGAATCCTGATTATATGCAGTGTCAGTCAGTAGCTCATAGTGTTCTGCGGCAAGTGTTCGGGTATATCCAGCTTTTCGTGCAACAACATAACGGGCAACTTCTGTTGGATAACCAGTAACTGTTGGACCGGATTCCGTTTCGGTGATCTCTCCGATACTCGTGAGTGCAAAAAGAGAAAACAGACGTTTTAATCCACTCATCTCAGTTGTTGAAATGCTTTTTTTGTTTCGCAGAAACTTCCCTGTGAGCTCCCATCTTTTTCCCGTTATGTCGATTGGATTTCTGTCTGCAAAAAGCAATTTTTCGACCTTCATCACATTTTCGGTTAAGGTGCCTGTTTTATCGGTGATAATGGTTGTGACTGTTGAAAGTGTTTCAATGGCTGGGAGGTTTCGCAGAAGTGCCTTCTTGCGAGACATGCGCACAGAGGCGATAGAGAGCAAAACCGTCAAAACCGACGGCAACCCTTCAGGAATACCAGAAATGATTGTTGCAAACACAAAGGAGAGTATTTCGCTGAAGCTTTCGCCTCGAAAGTAAAGCAATATACCAATTAATCCAGAAAGGACTATTGCAACAGTAATCATTTGTTTAAGCAAAAATTCCGTTCTCTGATGGAAGAGTGATTTTTGCTCGATCGTCGTTTGCAGTTGTTTCGAAATTTTGCCGATTTCTGTTTTTTCTCCGATTGCAACAACAACACCTTCACCTTTTCCAGAAACAACATGCGTACTCATGAAAACCATATTGATCCTATCCCCAAGTGCCGTTTTTATGGGAAGTTCTTTTGCCTGTTTCAAGATTGGAAGTGATTCTCCGGTTAAACTCGCTTCCTCCGTGGACAACTCGCGAGAATCGAGTAATCGAATGTCTGCGGGCACAGTCTGTCCGTCTTCAAGAAGCACGATATCACCAGGTACAAGCTCGTATTGCTGAATGAGTTGAATTTTCCCGTTACGTCGAACTCGGCAGGTTAATGTTACCAGTTGTTTTAGACTTTGTACGCGTTTCTCAGCTCGGAATTCATGAAATACCCCAACGGACATATTGATGACGATAAGGATGCCAATGACAACTGCGTCAATCAGGTGGTCGGAAAGAAGCGAGAGAATCGTTGCCAAGAGAAGAATGTAGGTAAGTGCATTATGAAACTGATGCCAAAGAATTTGCCAGATGGTTTTTGCGGAAGTTTCAGGAAGTTTATTTTCTCCGTATAAAATTCTTCGTCGAATTACTTCTTCGGAAGAAAGCCCGTGAGTATTCGTAACTGACAGTTTCTTGAGGAGTTGAGTGAGTGACACTGAATGCGAGGCCATAAAGTATGGTAGCATATGTTAATGCGAGGTAGTGAAGTAAGCAAATATATTGTTACCGCTGGTCCACGTAGTTCTGATATTGATGTTTATGCATGTGCAATTGCATATGCAGAGCTATTACGCAAAGAAGGAAAAGACGCTCAAGCCTTAATTGGAAAGGAGTTTACTGCAAGTATTACAGAATCACTTCGTAAACTTGATGTACCGTTCCTGACAGAGTATATCGCAACTGGTACTGAAAGTGTTGTTTTGGTTGATGTTTCTGATCCAAAGCATATTCCACAGCAATTTTTTAAATCACAAGTAATAGAGGTTTTTGATCATCGCCCGATGTTTATAAATGAGTGGGTATCATCACCGAAGTTGTCTGTTAAAATAGAACAAGTTGGCGCATGCGCAACGCTAATTTGGGAAGAAGTAGAGAAACGTGGATTTGCAGAAAATATTTCCTCAGAATCGGCTTTATTACTGCTTGCGGCGATTGTTTCAAATAATCTAGCAATGAAATCTCCACTTCTTACCCAGCGTGATCGTTCCGCATTTGAAACATTAAAAGAGAAAGCAAGCATTTCGACAACATGGGTAGCGGAGTATTTTACCGAACAAGAAGAACATCTATATGCGAATTTAACAACACTTGTGAAAGCTGATACGAAAGTAACTGACTCCCCAATTGGTCCACTTGTTATTGGGCAAATCGAACTTTGGAATGCATCGAGACTGGTAGCAGAAATGCAACAAGATTTGCTCGCATGTATGAACTCAGTTGCGCGGAATGGAAGATGGTTCATTAACATCGTATCCATTTCTGAAGGAGTGAATTACATTTTTACTCCTGATGAGAAAACAAAAAAGTTACTTCAAGAGAACTTGTCACTACAATTTCGAGATAATGTCGCAAAGACAGGTACTTTGCTTATGAGAAAGCAGATAATGAATAAATTAACGATCATATAACAATGTTGCCTTCCAATCTCCAAAAACTTCTTCGAGAATTCAATGTCAAAGGATATGCCGATCCAAGTAAGACGTACGAAGATAATTCGAAGCAAGGCAAGTTGCTCAGACTTCAGATTGATGCCTACACGTATGAAGACGAATTTTATGGTGGTGAACCGTATTCTGGCAATGAAACAATTTGGGAACTGGCAAACCAATCTTTCGGTGTGTGTATTGGGGGAAAGTTGCAGAAGGGTGAAGATTTCGGAGTACTGTACTCATTTTTACGAGCTGCATTGGCGCAAGGTCCGTCAGGAAACTGTGTTCATCGTGGGCCAGAATCGTATCGTGAAGCTGATTTAGAGTACACTAATGAATGTATTGGAGATATTACCGAGTTTCGACAAATAGAAAGGATAGTATCCAAGGGAAAGGAAGTCTACATCGCGTACTTTAATGGTGGAATTATCAATCAGAAATCGTAGCCTAGTACCCGGGAAATCGATCGACAACTTCGTATGAGGTCGTCTCAGTTTTCTTGTTTTTCAGCAGAAAGCCAACAATAATTCCAAAGAGCAATCCTCCAATGTGCGCGAACCACGCGGTACCACCCCCTTCTTCAGGAGTGACAAGACTTCCAAATCCGCTGAAAAATTGAGTGATTGCCCAGTAGACGAGAAAAATTTGTGCGGGTAATTCTTGTCGAAAGATTCCTCCCCCAAAAATGACAAGGGTATTGATACGGTGGTGAGGAAACACCATCAGGTAATAACCCAAAATACCTGAGATGGCACCACTTGCACCAAGCATTGGAATTGTAGACAGAGGATCAATGAAATACTGGAGAAAAACCGCGCTAATGGTCGCTCCAAGGTAGAAAACAAGGTAGCCAATTATTCCGAGTGACTCCTCGACGTTATCACCAAAAACCCAAAGAAAAAGCATATTAAACAGAATATGGGTTATACCACCGTGCAAGAAAGCAGAAGTGATGACGGGTGCCCACGTGGAAGGATCCGAAAAAGAAAAGAGTGCAGGGGTAAATGCGTATTGCATAATAAATGCATCCAAATCAAGGGTAGTCATTTCAAACAGAAAAACCAGAACATTCACTATGACCAGAATAATAGTTATAAAGGGAATTGCGTATGTTTTGTGGCTATCACTTAATGGGATCATACGGTATTGTATCGTATCAGACGATTTCAGAAAATTCCTGTACAATTCGGTATGCGATCCCACATTTTTTTCGATTTTGATAGAACCTTAATCGATACGGACGCATTGAAAGCAGAACAAGCACATCGGATAGCAAAGATTACACAGTTATCTGTAGAAGATATTCATGCAGGAATGCGTCAATATATTGATTCAATCCAGAATCATCTTTTGTTTTCTGTGGAAGGATATGCACAATTCTTGAGTGATTTGTATGGAGTTTCCCCAGGAGATGTTTTGAAAATCTATTTAACAGATTGTAACTATATTGCTGACTATGTGTTTCCTGAAGTTTATGAGGTGTTGCAAACATTGTCTGAGAATAATGTTGAAATGGGAATATATTCAACAGCAAATCCAGGTCATCAAAGAATAAAAGTTGAACATTCTGGCGTGCTTAAATATATACCTTGGCACAAGGTCGTTATTGCACCGAATAAGTTGGCGCCCGAAATAGTTGCCAAAGTACCAAACAAAGTGACATTAATTGATGATGACTTGGAGGTGCTTACAACTTTTCAACGGGTTAGACCCGATGTCGAAGTGTTGTGGATTAATCGAAAGCAGAGTATGTCGTCTTTTTCAGGAAAGATGATATACTCTTTGCGCGAATTACTCACCTCTGAATCTGCGGTATAATGAGAAATGGAAAAGAATGAATTTCAGTATCGCTTTACGGTAAAAAAGAAATTTTTTACCCTGCTTGGTAAAGAGTTTTCGATTATCGCTTCTGAAGGGAATCTTGTTGCCTATGCAAGACAAAAAGCATTCAAACTACGTGAGGAAATTACGTTTTACACGGACAAGACAATGAAAACACCCTTGGTTCGTATTAAGGCGCGAAATATTTTAGATTTTGGAGCAACGTTCGATGTTATTGATACTACAACAGAGGAGCAGTTAGGATCATGGAGGAGAATGGGAATTCGATCACTTTTTCGGGATGAATGGCGTGCAATGACGCCGAGTGGTCAAGAATATGCAGTTTTGCAGGAAGATTCAATGATTGCAGCATTATTCCGACGTTTTTTTATTCCTCTTGTTCCACAAACCTTTCATTTGAAGAGTGAGGAGAAAGAGATTGGTGCGTTCATTCAAAAATTCGATATTTTCCGCTACATACTTTCGGTTGATGTCGATACCACTGAAATATCCGAAAAAATGGCATGGGCAGGAGCTATTCTGCTTGCAACAATAGATGGTAGACAGGAGTAATGCGATGACACTGAGAATTCCGAAATGGATTGTGACACCACTGCTTGCAATTCTTATTGGTGGTTATGCAATTTATCAATTTGGTCGTGACGCCACAGTTCAGGAGGGTGTTAACAGT
The DNA here is from genome assembly GCA_030583685.1 of Candidatus Dojkabacteria bacterium. GTDB lineage: Bacteria > Patescibacteriota > Dojkabacteria. Next base: position 828,008 of record CP129470.1, read on the forward strand.
AATTCGCGCATTGCAGCAACGGTATTTGTTAAATCTGGCTACTTACCTCGACTTGTAGAACTTCCTGCGGATGTCGAGAATGTTATCAGGTTTCAAACCAAAAATACGTATGATTGTAGTGCATCGTTAGTAATTCCTCGTTTAGGGATTGAGCGACTATTGCCACCAAACGGTACGGTCGATATTTCTGTCCCCCCACAACCAGCAGGGACAGAAGTAACTGCTGGGTGTTCGATGGGGATGTACAGTTTTGTGATACGATTTACAGATGAAACAAACTAACCATAAAATTTGCGAGCTTTCAATTGAAGGAATGCACTGTGAGTCCTGTGAACTTTTTCTTGAAGAAATGGTTAATCGACAAAAGGGCGTGGTGGGTGTTGCCACCAATGCAGCCAAACAACAGGTAATTGTGACACTTACTGAAGACGTCAAGCTTGTCGATTTTCGTTCAACGTTACAGAAATTGATTGAACCTCAAGGGTATTCGATTCGCTCAGAAATTGCCAAAGAAAAGCCGAATTTGAGCAAGATAGTGAGTGCGGGGCTTCTTGCGCTGGTCGTTTTTGTGGGATATATCTACCTCCAACGGTTGGAGTTATTTCAGGGAGTAGCAACGGATGCGTTGACCTATCCAGCGATATTCCTTATTGGAGTCTTAGCGTCGATTTCGACCTGCATGGCAGTCGTCGGTGGCGTTGTTCTTTCGCTGTCGGCCCGACTAGGAAGTCAAAATAAGCAGAAAGGTATCGTCCTTTTTCATGTTGCTAGACTACTCGGCTTTATTCTGCTTGGAGCGGTTACCGGGTATATTGGAAAAGCGCTCATAATTTCTGCAACTGTTTCGGTTGTGTTACGAATACTCGTTGCCCTTGCTATGATTGGAGTAGGGGCTGAGTTACTTGGTATAAAACTCTTTCGCGTGGTACTTCCAAAAGGTATTAGTCGCGCATTGGGTACATTTTCAGATAAAGAAGGGTTAAGCGGTGCTGCGACGTTGGGGGTGGTTACGTATTTTCTACCCTGCGGCTTTACGCAATCAATACAGTTATATGCACTTTCTACCGCAAGTGCACTTACAGGAGCATTGGTTATGGGGGTATTTGCTTTGGGAACCTTGCCTGTCCTTGGGGTATTGAGTGTTGGTGCAGTAAGCAGTTTGAAAGCAAATAATTTCTCGTTATTCTCCTATTTTATGGGAGCCTTGCTCGTCATTTTTGCGTTGTATAACGTATTTACAGCGTTAGCAACGCTCGGAATACACTCATTTACACTTTTTTAATATGAAATCAGTTGCAGTAAGGGAATCTCAGGTACAAGGGAAGGGTGTATATGCTTTGCGAGACTTTAGTCCCGGCACTTTAGTGCTAACTATCGATGATTCTCATATCGTAACTGACGAAACACAGCTAACACCAGAACAACACGAGTTTGATCTTGATTATGTCGCAGGAAAGACAATACTGATGCAGGAACCTGAAAAGTATATCAACCACTCCTGTGATCCGAATGTGTATGTGCGAACCAGAGCGGGAGTTCGACATGTGTTTGCTTTACGAAAAATCCCTCGAGGTGACGAAATAACCTATGATTACGCGGTGAATGGTGACAATGATGGGACATTTCTCTGTCATTGTGGGGCCAACATCTGTCGGGGAATATACCAAGGAAATTTTTTTCTTTTACCTCGTGAACGGCAACGGTACTATCTGCCGTATCTCGACGGTTGGTTTGTCGAAAAGTATCGCGATATCCTTACGAAACTTTCTGAAGCGTCACCGTAGGTTTTTCCTTTTGTGCTCTGAATTCTGCTGAAATCGGAAGTTTTTGCTCGTGATAGCCATATTTCTGGATAACCAGAGCTTTCGCAGAATGAGGTACCTTTCCATGAAGTTTCCCAGATATTCCTCCGCGAACGGTGATGCGAGAACCAGTGTCAAGAAGGAGATATCCTTTTGGAAAGCGTACAGCCTTGCCTCCAGAGGTTTGCACTTGAGCAATGGTTGGTTGTGTGGAGAGTAACCCAAAATAAATCAATGTGAGAGCGCCGAGTGACGGAAGAATATAGTATGTAAGTGGTTGTAACACCGTTTCATAAAACTGTTCGAGCATCGTTTTTGGTGCCGTTGGCCGAGAAGGCAACCCTGGGAGTTGGAGTACAATTTGTTCGATGCGAGTATTTCCTTCTAAATCTGAGATCTTTGCATATCCTGCAACTAAATTATGCTCAAACTGCAGGAGAAGTGATTCAGGAAGGGTAATTGTAAAGACATAATTATTTTTGTTCCCGGTAACCGTGATGAGTTCTGGCGTACTCGCTAACGTAAAGGTTAATTTTCCAAGCGAAAGGACGAATGATTCTGGCGATAATCCGGATTGATCGGTTGCAACGATGACTATTTTGTTGTCGCTTCGGAGTTGTAAGGTTGTACCCGAGGTGATTTCGATGACGGGACTGGTATTATCTGGCGGGGCGACAGGTGGTACAGAAGGACATGATCCAGGGACTGAAACTTGAGTAACGGGACAGGAGAGGTTTGCGTTTACCACAATATTTGAGTTCCTTTTATTCCCCGCGTTATCTGTTGCCGATACAGAAATGACACTGAGGGTGTTTGTAGGAAATGGGGCTGCTGGAAGGACAGTAAATTGATAATTCCCAGGCGTTCCGGTATATGTTACTTCAGGACTTGTTGATGTGTAAACGGTGCCATTGATAACGATCGTGACAGAAGGAAGTGAAATCCCTGAGCCAGAATCCGAAACGGTGACGACCACAGGTGCGGTTGGAGAGACATTGTTTGCAAGGTTTTTTGGTGAATCAAATGTAATTGCCGGAGGTGTTGTATCTGCTTCACAGCCTCCTGCACTGAAAGTATAGGAGGCATTCGTCACACCAGAAAGCATGTCATACGAGGTCGTCGCATCCGCAATATTTGAATCGAGCGTGTTATATGGATTTGCCCCTGTAAAGAGAAAGGAGAATCCTCCATTTGCTGCGAGTGGTTTTGATTTAAAGAGTATTGTCGCGAAAACTGCTTCTCCGGTGAGGGTCTCATTTCCTGAATAACCGACGAGTTTTATCTCTCCTGTTGTGGTATTGACGGAATTTCCGGAATAACTTTCAAAGGCATTGCCGGGGAGGATTTGTGTTCCCGGCACTCCTGGGAGAGCGTCAATAATATCTATTTTTGTTGTGTCGTAGGTAAGAATGATATCTGCAGCGTTACTTTCTCCACTGGTTACGTCAATCATGATTGCAACACTTTGTTGACACGCGCGAATGAAATTTCCTGCAGTTGGATCTAAACGAAAAGTTCCATTTGCGGAAACGGGTTGAATGGAGAAGAGCGACCAGACGAGTACGGCAAGAATACCGATTTTTGTAAAGATTGTTGTGTTATTTGTCATTATTGATCTCCGTAACTATGTAAGTTTCTCAGCAGTGCTGAGTAATCGAGTGAGTTCACGATTCCGTCATTGGTTAGATCTGCTCGTGCGTCTGCAGAGTATACCGTCATATGCAAATAGGAGATATCCATACCATTGACGTAGTTATCAGCGGTTGGATGTGCATCTCCCGCAGGAAGTTGGGGCAATAATAATGCATAGTTACGAATAACCGGTCCATCAAGATTTTGATTTTCAAAAACTTTGCGTAAATGTGATCTTCCTTTAATCGCGACATCATAGGTTCCAGGAGGAACGGTTACAGCGGAGATTGTCCCTAACGCTGCACTTCCGAGAGAGTCGGCAGTTGCGGTAATGGTGACCACAGGGAGGGTCTCTCCTGGCTGTCTAATTTCGACCTGTAAGGGTAAGTCATCGTTACCGATGGGGGGAATTCGGCTTTCCGGTTTGATTTGCACCGTGAGAATATGTGGGACATCCCCAGTTACGGTGACAATAGCAGAGTCTGTGAGTGAGAGTACCTGCCCTTTTATTTCGTCAAAATATACTATGATTGCTAGCCCAAGAAGACTGACAAGAACAATGAAAAGCAGGAGAATTTTTTGTAATCGAGTCAGGGCAGTCATCCTGTCTCATCATATCGTTTTTGGTGTTTTTGCGCAATGCGAAGGAATGTGACGACCCGAGAAGAAGCAATATAGGTCATGATCATGAGTGCTGAGAGAAGTGTGATAAATATCCTTCTGGTGTTTTGTGCTGCCGCCTGTGCAAGATTTCCTGAAGAATCAGGAAGTCGAGACGGAAATGTGGATTTTGCATACGCAATGTAAGCGGGTGTTGTTTTTGTAGTATTTCCTGCAGCATCAGCAAACTCAAAATGAACCTCGTTATTGCCAGGGGATAAAGGGATTTTAAGTGAAAATGAAGCTGACGTCGAAATTTCTGCTTTTTCGACCGCGGTGTTGTTAACAAATGCCGTTACTATCGCATCTTCTTCCGTTGTTCCGGTGACAACAATGCTTGACACTTTGGTTTGTTTTGGCAACGAGGAAAGGGTGACAACCGGAGGTGTTCTGTCAACAATGGTTGACACTTCATTGCTCCAGTCACTCACAAATGCTTTAAAGAGAATGTTCTTTCTTGCAATCGCATGAAACGTGGTTTCTTCTTCTCTCGCAGGGGAAATGGTAAGCACAAAAAATCCTTTGGCATCGGCCGTTGTTTGGTAGCTTCGGTTGCTGGAAGAAACCTCAACTGCTGCATGTGCTGGTGCCGTTCCAGAGATAACGAGAGATTCATTGGTCGTGTAGCGTGGGAGTTCCTGCAAGTACGGTGCCGGAAGAGAATAGTTTGCAAAAAATGAATAGGCAACTGTCCCGAGAATAGCGAGAAACGTAACAATAGACAAAACGAGAAAAACCATGAGGACACTTTGTGGAAGTGTTTCAGAAGTATGATTTGTTGGAGGGGCAGCGTCTGGTAATGTTGCCATAGCTAAGTAATAGTATAATAAACTAGGATATATGACAACTCCAACAGAAATATTTTTTCGCAGGGTCAGCATCGTGCTACTTGCAATTGCTGTCTCTTTCGTGCTTCATGGTGAGTTACGCATGTATCAGCGAGTCACCATTCAGGAACTGGCTCTCCCGTCAGGAGATGAACAAAGGCCTCACCTCGTTGTAATGGAGATTGACCAAGCCGTCGCTACTTCTGCGCCCTATCCCTCGTCAAGGGAACAGGTGTTCTTAGAAATACCAAGTGTGTCGATTAAGGGAAGAGTCTATTTTTCGCATACTGAACGTATTCTCGATACAGGCTTTTGGAACTATTTGGGAACAAACCCTTGGGAAGATTCTGGGAATACCGTTATTATTGGACACCGATTTGCAGTTCTTCCGCCGAATCCCCAAACTTTTTACCACCTAGACCAGGTCAAGCAGGGCAGTGAAATCATCTTGACTGATGCTCGTGGGGTTCTTCGATATCAAGTACGTTCGAAACAGATTGTAATGGTTGATGACGTGTCAGTGCTCGCACAGACCGAAGTTCCCCAAATAACAGTAATAACGTGTCACCCTTTATGGACTTCTCGAGAGCGGCTCGTTATAATTGCCGATAGAAAAGAAGTGAAGTACTATGAAGCACCAAGTCATGAAGAACAATAATACAGCAATTACCTACAACTACCAAAGTATTGAGCGTAAAACAAGAAATACCGCACTTCGATACCTTTTTGGAAAACTCGGGGTACAATTTCTGAAAAGCATTTTCCAATTTATTCCAGGAATAGATAATTCAATATACAAAAAAGGAGCGTCAGATACCTTGTTTGTTGAGATAGTTCCCTCTTTTCTTGGCATGTTTACCAAACATTGGGAGATAAAAATGAAAACAGTAACCAGATTTCTTTCGCTGGGGGTATCGGTGCGATCCATGCACGCGCCGTGGATTGATGATGGAAAAATTTACCAAACTGCGCGAAAATCCTATCTCGAAAATGTCCTTGACCTGACTGAAAACGTTTCTGCTACCTGGAATTGTCTCTTTTCTCACGTTCAGTTGTATTCTGTACTCGCCCCAAAGGAGCAAGAGAAGGTTCTTATCGTACATCCTTTACCTGCAAAGCCGGGAAAGACAGAAAAAGAGATGATACAAACAATCAGTGCTGTCGTAAAGAAAACATTGCCTGTTTTGCAAGGCGAAAATGTGAGACTTGTCGTTGAGAATATGCCTTGGCTGAAAAAACATCATGAGGAATACACCGCATTTTTGGGAGATGCGTTATTTTTTGATCGATTAATGAATGAAGTTAACAGCCCTTTTTATGGTGTTTTGTTTGACTGGGGGCATGCAAACTCGTTTAGTCGATTTATGACGATGAGAGAAATCAAACATCGTGAGCATTTCTTCTCCGAAGAAGCACTCTCACAGTTTGAATATCAGAATTACTTTATTAAACGACTGACCGAGAAGATTTTTTACGGTCATCTGAGTTTTAACGAGGCCCACGTGAAAACTGCGAAGGCGCCATTTTATGCAAAAAATTACGATTCTCACTATGATCTTACCTGGTTGCAGGAGGATGAATATCTATTTTACCGTAAAAATGTACTCGCCTTGGCACACTGTCCTTCTCTGGTCGGGATGACCATTGAATCGATACCTTCCTATGTCAGTCGGCGAAAGAGAATTCAGCGATATCGAGATAGTGTCGAAATTCTCAATTCTATGCTACAATCCGGAAGTTAAATTCTTCGACTCAGTATGGCACAACTCTTAGAACCAGGGGCACAAAAGCTTGTCGGTGCAAAGAAAATTGTATCGCAGGAAGGAAGCCAATATATTTATGAAATTACCGTGAACGGTGCGGTCCAGAAAGATGCATATGAGAAGATCTTTGCTGCAAAGAGCAAGGAGATTCAGATTAAAGGCTTTCGAAAGGGAGAAGCGCCGAGAAATCTTGTTGAACAACAAATTTACCAAGAGGTGATTAAGGATCTGACTAACCTTTTAGTCAATTACTCTGTAGAAGAACTGTTGGCGGACGAAGGAATTATTGCGACCTCATCACCTGAAGTCGAGAGCGTCACCTTTACTATGGTTGAAAGTCCTTTAGTCTATCGTTTGAAGATTGACAAATTACCAGACTATACCTTAGTTGACACGCGAAACTATACGGTGAAACTCGAAAAGTCAGAGGTATCCACAGAGGATATTGAGACAGCAAAGAAGAACCTGTGGGAAGAATGGGTCAAGAAAGCAAGTGAGGAAGATAAAAAGACATACGAAGCACTTTCAGATGTCTGGGTAAAAGAACAGATGAAAATTCCTAATGTTGAAACAGTGCAGGCACTTGAAGGATTGTTACGTGAGGAATTAGAACATGCGAAATTACACCAGGAAGAAGATCGATTAGTCAATGAAGCGTTAGCAAAAGTGATCGCGGATATGAAGATTGTGACTCCACAGAGCGTCATTGATAAGAACTTTGAGTCAACTCGTCAATCACAAGAAGCACAATTTAAGCAGTACGGAATTACCTTTGCTGATTACTTGAAGCATTACAACAAAACTGAAGAACAAAACGAAAAAGAAATTCGCGATGCAGCTGAAAAGCGATTTAAAGAGGATGTGTTCTGGACCCTCTTTATTCGTGATCGAAAAATCAAAGTAGATCCACAGAATCCACAGGATGTCGTTTTTATCAATTACGCTGCATCTTCCTTACGCATTAAGCCAGATGAGAAGCTGTCTCAACGACAAATTGATGTCATATTGCAAACCGCTGCAATGTACAAGGCTGTTCAGTTGTTTAAACAGGAGATTGGGTTACAGCCACATGAAGAACCAGAGATTGCGGTTGGGAACACTGAAGCGCAACCAAAGGGCCCTTCTGAAGAAGTTCCCGTTGCCGAGGCTCCTTCTCAAGAAAGTAAGTAGTTCTCGTCCCAGTAGCTCAACTGGATAGAGCAGTCCCGTCCTAAGGGAAAGGTTGTGAGTTCGACTCTCGCCTGGGACATATTGAAAACCCGAATACCAGTATGCCAACTGAGTAGTCCCATGACGCTTCACTCTGAGCTTGTGAATCTGGTATAATGAGCAATGAAACATCAGGTTGCAAATATGGTTGTTCCGACCGTTTATGAAGAGGATCGAAGAGGATATCGCTCGTATTACGACATTTTTTCACGGCTTCTGAAAGATAGAATAATCTTTTTGAACGGACCCGTTACCGATCAAATGGCGAATATAATTATTGCAGAAATGGTTTTCTTGGAGAAGGAAAATTCGAAGGAAGACATCCAGATGTATATTCAAAGTCCCGGAGGATCTGTCTCAGCTGGGCTTGCAATCTATGATGCAATGCAATATTTAAAACCAGATGTGGTTACTATCGGGATGGGATCGATTGCCTCTATGGCAGCGATATTGCTTACCGCAGGAGCTTCGGGTAAGCGTTTTATGCTTCCTCATGCCCGTGCAATGATTCATCAAGTGCGAGTGTCTGGTTTACCACGAATGACGGCTACAGAATTGATGGTGGAGAACGAGGAATTACAGAAAAACAAACAAACCCTTAATGCAATTATCTCAAAACATTCAGGGAGAGATCTCAAAAAAGTGTCTCAAGATACAGAACTCGATAATTGGATGTCAGCAGAAGAAGCGGTGGCATATGGTTTAGTTGATAAGGTGTTGGCATAACGGTATAATAGCCAAATCTTTATGAGCACTGTCGATATTTCAAAATTACGCACCGCTGCAGCACATTTGCTCGCCCTTGCAGTGACTTCTTTATACAAAGATGCAAAGCTGGGTACGTTTGGAATTACTGACCATGGTTTTTATTATGACATTGAGTTCGATGAACCAATCAGCTCTGATGAGCTTCCTGCTATTCAAGCTAAGATGCTTGAAATCGTCCTTGAAAACGTCAAGTTTTCCCAAGAGAATAGATCGTACGATTCTGTGGTAAAAGAGTTTACGAGTAAAGAGCAACCTTATAAACGGGAACTTTTAGATGAGGTGGGGTCTCGTAAAGTGGAAATCACAATGATTGGAGGAAACGATGGGTTTATCGATTTAGCAGCAGGACCTGTTGTTGAATCGACCTCGCAGTTAGAACATTTGTGGCTATTAGATGTTTCTGGTGCATATTGGAAAGGTGATGATAAACGGTCAATGTTGACGAGAATTTCTGGTGCGTGTTTTGCCTCAGAAAAAGAACTAGAAGCCTTTCGGGAATATAGAGCTGAGCTTTTAAGAAGAGACCATCGAGTGATGGGAAAGAAACTCGGGTTTTACTCGGTTGATCCTGAAGTTGGTACGGGGCTCATTTTTTGGTCACCTCGCGGTCGATTTGTTCGAGATGCACTTGCGGGAATAATTAAACAACGAGTACTCCGTTTGGGTGCAGAGCTGGTTGAAACACCTGTTTTAGCAAATGCAGAAAAAACAATTTTGATTACACAGCCACAATCTGAACAGGTGATTGCAAAAAGTACTCACGAAGATACAGAGCGATGGTATGCAGTTCGACAGCAAGTTGTTGGAGCGCACGTGCGAATGTTTTCTTGGAAAGAACGAAGTTATCGTGATTTACCTTGGAAAGTCGGAGAAATTGCAAAAGTTGTTCGCTACGAGAAAAGTGGTGAATTAGAAGGATTACATCGTTCTCGGGAGATTACGCAAGATACAACAACAATTGTGTGTACCCTAGAACAATTAGAAAAAGAATTAGAACTGCTCATCACGACGATTGTCGCCTTTGTCCGAGATCTTGGATTTACTGATTTCGAATTAGTATATCGACTTCCGGTTGCAACAACAAAACAACAGAAACAGATACTTGCAGAAATTGAAACTAATGTGAAATCCATTTCTAAGAAATTGGCAATCTCGATTACCTTTGAAGCAGCTGAGCATCGTGTTATTGCAGAACCTGAATTGGTAATGCGGGTAACCGATTCCCTGAAACAAAAACGTGAGTGGTCAAAAATACAGTTGCTTATGTCCTTGCCCATTGAGCAACAAATTGAATATATGGGAAGCGACGGTGAGGTACATAATCCGGTCGTTATTCGTGCAACTATTGCAGGATCGTTAGAGCGAGTGATTGCAACGATGATTGAGCATTACGCGGGAGTACTCCCGTTGTGGTTGACCTACGAACATGCACGAGTAATTCCAGTAACGAGTAAACAAGAGCTGTATGCGGAGAAGGTCGCCAGACAACTGCTTGAACGGGGGATTAGGGCAACCATCGATTCAGATGCAGAACCATTGGAAGGCAAAATTAAACAAGCAGAAGAGGAGAAAGTACCTTATATGCTTATTGTCGGTGAAAAAGAACAAACGACAAATGGAATTTCTGTCAGGGTTCAAGGACATGGCGATATTGGACTACTTGACATTGAAACGTTTATTCGAGATATTCAAGGAGAAATTTCAAGTAAATCAATTAAATCTGCGCTCATATAATGAGAGATACACGATACCCTTATAACCCTCGCTTTGGAGGTGGAAGTACGTATACCCGTACTGGTGGATACACACCACGACCTCGTCAACAAGTTTTTGATCCATTGGAAAGAGAGTTTCCTCGGAATCATGCAATTACCGCACAAGAAGTACGAGTTATTGGTTCTGACGGTGAGAATCTCGGGGTTATGATGCGAGATGAAGCAATTTCTCGTGCAGAATCTGAAGAATTAGACCTCGTTATGATTGCTCCTCAGGCAAAACCTCCCGTTTGTAAAATTACCACATGGGAATCTTTCAAATATCAGCACAAAAAGAAAGAGAAGGAAATGAGGAAGCATTCAAAATCGATTAAAGTAAAAGAAATTAAGGTAAGTCCCAAAATCGCTGGGAGCGATCTCGAAAGAAAAGTTGAAAAGATCCTTGAAATAACGGAGAAAGGTGATCAAGTAAAAATTACGATTATGAGAAGGTGGCCAGTGACTGAAGAAGCAGCCCGCAAATTCAAGGATGTTATGTTGACAAAAATTCAAGAATCCTGTACTATCATCAGCATTCAAGAAAAGGGTAAGAATATCTATATCTTGGTGAAATCTAATAAGTAGAATACTAATGCCGAAACTAAAAACCAACAAAACATTAATGGCTCGAGTAAAGCTCACGCCAAATGGGAAGCTCGTCAGAAAGCGAGCATTTTCGGCACACCTTAGAAGCAAAAAATCTTCCTCAGCTCGAGCAAGAACTGCAGCGAAAAAGGTTGATTCTATTAAACGATATCCATGGAATAAACTGGTACAAGGATAAATATGCGAGTAAAAAGCGGAACAGTAACAGCACGGCGACACAAGAAAATTCTCAAACGAGCGAAAGGCTACCGTTTGTCGCATAGCAAGAATGTCAGAAAAGCAATTGAAACACTCCTTCATGCACGACAATATTCGTATGTTGCGCGTAAGAAGCGACCTGGTCAATTTAAGAAGTTGTGGATTCAAAGAATTGGACTTGCACTCGAAGAGTTTGGAATGAGTTATTCCAAATTTATGGCAAACCTAAAAACCGCGAAGGTTGAACTTAACAGAAAAATGCTAGCGGAATTAGCTGTTAAGCAACCGGAGATCTTTAAAAAGATCGCGAAATTAGGTTAGTCATATGATTCATGGCAATAAACAAAATTGAGCGAGTACTGCGTGATCAGGTTACTCAACTGACACAAAAACTTTCAAAAATTACTCAAGCTGAAGAAATTTATCCGTTGCGGTCCCTTTATACGGGAAAGGAGAGTGAATTACAAAAAGCATTAGGATTGCTTAAAGATTTGCCCAAAGAAGAACGTCCAACTGCTGGCTCCCTTATTAATGCAACTAAACGTGAGCTTGAGCAGGCAATTTCCGAGAAATTAACGAAGCTTTTGTCTGAAGAACTTGCTGCACAAGATGCGGTACGAGATATTGATGTGACGGCGCCTTTTCACGTGAATATGCCAGATGTTCCAAAATTACCGAGAGTTGGTTCGTTGCACCCACTCCAGCACGAAATTAACCGAATGTTAACGATTTTTACGACAATGGGGTTTACGCCATTTGAAGGGAGAGAAGTTGATTCAGATTATTATGTGTTTGATTCTCTCAACATGCCTAAGGAGCACCCTGCTCGCCAGAATTGGGATACATTCCGAACCGAGGACAATCTGATTCCGACCCCACACACCTCTAACATGCAGGTTCGCGTGATGCGAAAAATGAAGACAGCGCCATTACGTGCCGTAATTTATGGTCGCGTTTCTCGAAATGAAGCCATTGATGCGGTCCATGGGCACACATTTTATCAAATTGAAGGACTGTATATTGATAAGGGAGTTAGTATTAGCAATATGATTGCCACAATAAATGCCTTTGTAGAGGCATTTTTCGGGCGAAAAGTTACGGGAAAGGTCCAGCCGGGATATTTTCCTTTTGTTGAACCTGGAATTGAGTATATGGGGCAATGTCCCTTCTGTGAAGGCGCTGGATGTGGTTCCTGTAAGCATACAGGGTGGCTCGAGTTGGTTGGAGCAGGGATGATTCATCCGAGCGTTTTACGCGAAGGTGGATTTGACCCAGCAGTGTATAGCGGTTTTGCGTGGGGATTAGGGCTTGATAGAATGGTCATGCAACGGAATGGCATCCAAGATATTCGCTCTCTCTTTTCAAGTGATATAAGATTTCTGAGCTCAGCAGTATGAAATACTCACTCACACAGATCAAAAAATACATCCCAGAACTTGTCACAATTCCTACTGATGAATTGATCACTCGAATTTGGGGGTCGATTGCTGAGGTTGAGAGCGTGGTCGATTATAAAAAGAAATTTGAAGGGATTGTGGTTGCAAAAGTGCTGTCAGTTGAGGAACATCCTCGGTCATCAAAATTAGTTGTAGCAACCGTTGATTGTGGTGCTTCAGAACCGGTAACTGTGGTTACTGGCGCAAAGAACTTTGCAGTTGGTGATTTCGTTCCCTATCTTTCAGTTGGTGCAACTGTCCCTGCAATGACGGATGAGCAGGGAAATCCTTTAGAAATCGAAATAAGAACGATGGTTGGCATTCCTTCTGTTGGTATGTTGGCAAGCGAACGAGAACTGGGATTGAGTGACGATCATAGCGGAATTATGATTCTGCGCCCTGAGGAAGTACGCTTTGACCTTGTCCCTGGGGCAGCACTTTCCTCGGTACTTGAATATGATGACGTCATTTTTGAGATTGAGAATAAATCATTAACGCACCGTGGAGATTGTTTTTCTAATGCAGGAATAGCACGTGAAATTGCAACTTTGTATAACCTGCCTGTCACGATTCCTGAATGGCAACTTCCCTCACAGCAAACTGCAGATTTACTTGGTAAAGAGTTTGATAAGGAATTGCCATGCAAAATTTCAATCAAGTTATCTGCATTATCAGCAGTGGAAAGGTATTCAGCTATAGTGCTTGATGGTGTGCAAGTTCGTCCCTCACCGCTTTGGTTACGAGCTTATTTAACAAAACACGGTATTAATCCGGTCAATAATGTCGTTGATGTTACTAACTATGTGATGCTTGAATATGGTCAGCCAATGCACGCTTTTGATGCATCGACCGTATTGCACAAGACAAGAGATGAAAAAGTGGACTTCCAAATTGACGTCAGATTTTCCGAAGGTGGAGAAAAATTAGAAACACTCGATGGAAAAGTAAGAACTCTAGGACAGAACGTAACATTGATTACTGACACACAAGAACCTCTTGCGCTTGCAGGAATAATCGGCGGGAAAGCATCAGGAATTACTGCTGACTCAACAAGAATTATTCTAGAATCTGCGGTATTCAATAAATATGCAATTCGAAACGCAAGCATGGCATTGGGGGTTACCACAGATGCCTCAATTTTGTTCTCCCGAAAACAAGATCCAGAAAAAACAGTCAGAGCGTTATTGCGCGCAGTACATTTATTACAAGAACTGGCAAGCGCTCAGGTTGTTTCACCAATAGCTGATGACTATCCTCCGCAAAAATTATCAACAACAATTGTCGTTTCTCATGAAAAATTAGAGGAATTCCTTGGTATTGCACTGTCGGTGGGAAATGTAGAACAGATCCTTACGGGGCTCGGGTGTGAGGTGCAACGAAAAAACGGGATGTATAGAATTGACACTCCCTCTTGGCGGCCAGATCTTGCAATTGACGAAGATATTTATGAAGAAATCGCCCGCATGGTAGAGTATAAAAATATTACTCCTGAATTACCCAAAAGAGGAATTTTTGGCGTTTCTTTGGATTCTTACGAACAGGTGAAGCAAACAATTCTCTCTGTGTTGACAGGAATAGGATACAGCCAAGGTATGAACTTTAGTTTTGTGAGTAAAGATCAGTACTCGTTGTGTCGAGTATCACTTGATGATGCTCAAAAAATTTCTAATGCAATTTCACCTGATGTCCAGTATATGAGAAAGCATGTATTGCCCGGTCTCTTCAGTCAGTTAACGAAAAATCAGTATAACGCACCTCTTTTCGGAATTTTTGAAATTGGAAAAACGTCTCGTCGTACCATGCGATATACTGGTGCACCTGTCGAAGAATTGCATATGCCTGAATCCTCTTTCGGCATTGATGAGTTGGGTTTGCCTATAGAAGACGAGCATCTCTCGCTCGGTATTATCGATGATTCAAAACAACCAGGGTATTTTACGTTGAAGCATTCTATTGAGACGCTTGCAGCACGTTTGCGTATGACTGTATCATTCTTGCATCCTTCCTCACTTTCGGCAAAGGAAAAGAAAGCACTTCCCGTTTGGTTAGTTGAACTGCTTTCGTTTTATCGCGAAGGGCGGGTTGCTCTCATTTATGCTGGTGACCAAGAGGTATTGGGTGTCATAGGAGAGCCAAAGTCTGCCATTCTAACCGATGCCGGAATTACCAAGCAAATTGCACTTGCAGAGGTGAGTTTGCCAAAATTAAGTCGGTTTGCAACACTTGATCCTGTATATACCGAACCATCAAGATATCCAACAGTTACGGAAGATTATTGTTTCGAAGTACCTGTGTCTGTAGCGTATTCGTCTATCATTCAGAAAATCGAGAAGGCAGCACTTCTTTACAAAGCTGAAGTTACTGTTTCTTTGCGACCTCGTGATATTTTCCAAAAGAAAGAAGAAACGAAGCAGGTCACTGTAAGTGTTACCTACATGCCACTGAAGCAATCACTCTCTGAGAGAGAAGTACAAATGTATAGAAACTCACTCGTTTTCTCTGTTCAAGAAGTCGGTGGGAAATTGGTATAATTTCCGGATTGTTATGGTCCCGATGGGGTGACGGTTGGGAGTATTACGGTGATATTTCTGGTAGCAGTTCCAATTCTTGCCGAATTGTCAGTCGCCTTGGCAGTAATGGTCAAAGTGCCTGGAGATGCCGTTAAGGGGACTTTACACCCAATGCAGGTATATTTCCCGTCTGCAAATACGCTTGGATAGGTGTCAGTTCCTATCGTAAACACAACAGTTGCAATCCCATCGACAGAAGATGCGGTAACAGAAGCTGCAATCGCTTGATTCGGAATGTAGGTAGTTCCCTCATTTGGGGTAACAAACGCAATTGTGACATCTGGGATACAGGGGGCTTCATCGGGACGATTTTTCCAAAGCTTGTATTTGAGAGTTTCGGTCACATACTTATCATAAGCAGCTTGTTGTGCTGAGTTAGGCAATTTAAAGTCGAGATACAGTGTATCCTTAACAAGTCCAGCTGCTCGTGCTTCGGCTTCATTTGAAGGGATTTTGCCGGTTTTAGTACAAATGGGAAGTTTTTTATGTGCATTGTCTGCAGGTGGTCCTTTTCCTCTAATGATGGGAGTTGAGAACTTCTTACAATCAACATCTCCTGTTGCGCCGAGTCCTGTATCGGTACAGACTGCTGTGAACGTAACCCCTGATGGTTGAGTATAGAATTCTTTCCCATATTTTGGCACTAATCGTTTCATAATGTTGTTCGCGACAATAATTGGAACATTTTCTGACCATCCAGTCGTTCTATCTCCATTATTATTCCCATTCCATACGCCAACAGTTAAGCGAGGATAGTAGAGGAGTGTGACCAAATCTTTCTGATCGTTGGTCGTTCCTGTTTTTCCACAGAGGGTTTGCCCGGCCGCTGCGTAATATTGAGGAACGTGTTTATCTCTGTCACCACCAATCATACACATAACCCAGTTAAGGAGATACACTTCTTCTTCAGTATACACGCGCTTTGCTGTGGCTTGAGGATTTGATTTAAACAACTCGTTGTCTTTGGAATCAGTTATTCGAAGAATTGTTGTGATATCATGTTTCACCCCTTTATTTGCGAAAGTTGCAAATGCATTTGTATGTTCGATGAGTTTCATGTCACCTGCACCCAAGGTAAGGGAAAGCCCATATCGTTCTTTTTGTGTGAGTGTTGTAATGCCAAGTTTCTCAGCAGCTTCAAGGAATACTTCAGTTCCGCCAATTAGTTGTAGGGTGTAAACAGCAGGAAGATTTCGTGATTGGTTGAGTGCTCGTCTCATAGTCATGAGCCCATCATAGCGAAAGTTCCAGTTTTCGGGTCGATATGCACCGAAGGTCATTTTAATATCAGGAGCGAGTGTTCCTGGGTTGTACCCTCGGTGAAATGCCTCTAAGTAGGTGTACGGTTTGACGGAAGAACCCATTTGTCTCGGCATTACTGCAACATTAACCTTACCATCTATACGTTTATCTTTGGTGTTATTGTAGTCAACAGAACCAACCATTGCGAGTATCTCACCGTTCTTAGGGTTGTTAATAACTACAGAACCATTGTGAACTTTGTATCGATTCCGTACATTATTGATGTGTTTTCGGAGTTCTTCCTCTGCAATCTTTTGTGTCTCTAAGTCAAGCGTCGTGTAAACACGTAAACCTCCGGCGCGTACCGCATCTGAACCATATTGCTGTTCGAGAAGCTGAATTACATAAAAGACAAAATGAGGAGCTGTGATATCAACCTTCCCTGGGGTGATAACGATTTCTTCCGCTTTTGCCGCTTCAATTTCTTCTGGAGTGACGCCGGTTTTGTCGCGGTGCTTCAACATATTGTCGAGAACAATATTTCTAAAAAAGATGATTTCTTCGAATTTAGCGTTATATAAGCTATTACTATAATATCCTGGAGCTCGAACAACGACTGATAACATTGCACTTTCTGCAAGTGTCAGTTTGCTAATATCCTTATTAAAGTACGCTTTTGAGGCAGTCTGGAAACCATACACAGGTCCTCCGAGGGGGACTTCATTCATGTACAACTCTAAAATTTGATCTTTGGTGAGTTTGCTTTCAAGCTGAAATGCTACGAGCATTTCCTTTAGTTTTCGATTGAGGTCTCTGTTATATGCATCACTACCGAGGACTTTGAAGAGCACCGTATTTCGAGCGAGTTGTTGCGTGATCGTACTTGCTCCTCGAGAACGTTGTGTGCCTGAACGAATATAATCGACACCAGCAGAAATGATTCCAATAATATCAATTCCTTTGTGTTCGTAGAACTCTACATCCTCGGCCGCAAGCAAGGCCCACTGTGTTTTTTCAGGAATATTTTCTAAAGCGACAAATTCTCTGTTGATATCTCCATAAACGGTATATAACAACTTACCATTTCTATCAAAAATTTTTGTACTTTGTTCTAAGTCTTGTGTTGCCAACTTACCTGCATCGGGAAGTGATGCGTTGATAGTCCCGATGTATCCAGTAACCAATACAGCTCCGACAATGCCAGAAAGAACGAATATTCCAAATATAATTCCAAGTATCGTCAGGAACACTTTCTTTCCTGTGTTTTGCCCTTTCTTGCGAGCCTTGGCTCCTTTTTGCGCCGCTTTCACCGCAACAAATTGAAAAGATTTCGGTTGTCTTGATTGTGAGTGTAACCGTAGTCTATTCATGTGTTCCTAATAATACACGAAGTAATTCCCGCATGCTATAATGGTACTATGAATTTGCCAATCAGCAAAGACCTAGCAAAGCCCTCCGCAAAGGAGCTTCGTCTACAAAAGGAGCGTCGATCACAACTTTTTCACCAAGTGATGAACGGATTAAAAAAAGGCATTGTGAAAACCTTTATCATTTTATTCGTCATCTCAGTAATTTTTTCCATGGTGGCAATCCCACTACTCTTGGTGTTTGGATAAAGTATGCAGCTTTCAGATGCGGTAGAAACAATTCCCGGTGTTGGAGCAAAGACGCAGCAGGTCTTCAATGGGGCGGGAATTTATTCGATTGGCGATTTATTACACTATCTTCCGACTGGTTATGAAGACAGCACCGAAATACTCTCTCTTGCGGAGGCCATAAAGCGAATTTCTCATCTTCCGTTATGGCAATTATCGCGTGAGAAATTCGCAATAAAAGGGAAACTTCGGAAGATATCAAGCTTTAAGACGAAACGCCGATTTGCGTTGACAACCGCACATATTGTAGACGAGCAAACGCAGGATACATTGCAAACGATTTGGTTTAATATGCCGTTCGTGACGACACAATTAAAAGTTGGAACAGAGTATGTTTTTTTTGGAAAAGTGAAAAGAGAGAGTGCAGCGAGGTTTACGTTAAGCTCACCGCAATTTGAGGAGTATAATAGCGAGAAAACGTTGCAGCGATTAGGAAGAATTAGTCCCGTTTATCGAAGGATTAAAACACTTAAGTCTCCGGCTATTGCGCGAACAATTCGAGCAATTCTTCCCAAGCTTGAAGTTTCCGATTTTTTATCTGGAATTATCGATCAGCATGAATTTTCACCATTGACCGATGCGTATTGGAATATTCATTCACCTGCCAGCTTCATACAACTCAATCAAGGAGTAAATCGCCTGAAACTACAGGAATTACTTGAATTACGAGATGAATTTGAAAAAAAGAAACAGGCGAGTACTCATGAACCATTCAAAATGGATGAGTTTGGAAAAAAGGTTCAAGAGCTCATTAACTCCTGGGTACCCCTCTTGCCGTTTACTCTCACCAAAGGGCAACAAGAAATCCTTGATGCATACATGCAAAAAGTTCAGCAAAAGTCTGCCGAAGATACTTTTCTATACGGTGATGTTGGAAGTGGCAAGACAATAATCGCACAACTAGTTGCACTCGCGTTTGCGGTCTTAGGTAAAAGCGCATTGATACTTGTTCCAACGACGATCCTGTCTCGACAGCACGCGTTATCGACAAAACAACTTATCGAACGACTACAGGGAGCTGCACAAGTGAAGGTTGAGGAAGTTACTGCAACAAGAACCAAACGTACCCAATCGTTTCAGCCACACGTTATTTATATAGGAACTCAGGCGATCCTGTATCAATCTGAACTCATTGCACACCCCTTACTCGCATTTGTATGTATCGATGAACAACATCGCTTTGGGGTTGAGCAGAGGCTCCTGTTTCAGAGAGGGAATAGAAACGTACTTACTTTGTCTGCTACTCCGATCCCGCGGACCTTGGCGTTGAGTTTCATGCAATTCACGGAAGCACTTTTTTTAGAGGAAAAACCTTACGGAAGGAAAGAAATCCTATCTCGAGTTGTGCCTCAGGATAAGCACGATAGTACCTACACGTGGATTGCGGAAAAAGTAAAGAAAGGGGAGCAAGCATATATTATTTTCCCTCGAATTACGTCCGAAGATGACGAAAAGAAATCACTCATCGAGATGTTTGAGATGTTATCTGACTCGTATTTTTCTGGTTGTCGCGTAGGGATGCTTCATGGAGGAATGAAACAATCAGAAAAAGAAAGCATTATGACATCATTTGCAGAAGGTAATCTTGACATACTTTGTGCGACTTCGGTGGTAGAAGTCGGTGTTGATGTCCCAAATGCGACAATAATTGCGATTCATGGAGCAGAGTACTTTGGTTTAGCACAATTGCACCAGCTACGAGGGAGAGTGGGAAGAAGCAACCAACAGTCATATTGTTTTCTGATTCCCTCTCGATATGAAGATACAGTCATTGAGCGGTTGGAGTTCTTTACTTCACACCATAAGGGCAGTGATGTTGCGACATATGATTTACAGCGACGTGGTGCGGGTAAACTCTTAGGAATCGATCAATCTGGTGTTACTGAACTGAAAATAGCCTCATTAGAGGAGTTATCGCTTATTGAACAAGCTATGCGAGTGTATTCATTGCTGAGAGAGAAGCATATTTCTGTTTTACCAATTATTAGGGTAAAATAGTGTATGACAGCGAAATTATCTTCGCTTGCCGAAGTTCAATCTCATCCTACTATCACTACCTGGTTGGTGGCGGTTGATGTTCGTTCTGCATACAATGTTGGGGCAATGTTTAGGACTGCTGATGGGACAGGTTCAACAGGGATAATTCTTGCAGGTTATTCACCGACTCCAGAAAATCCAAAAGTAAACAAAACTGCGCTTGGTGCGGAATTCCACGTCCCTTGGTTTGTCGTGTCCGACCCAACTGAATTGTTTTCGAAAACGAGTTTTGCCCATATTGGCTTGGAAACAACGCAGAAGGCTCAAAATATCTTTACGTGGACCCCGACGAAACGAAAGCTTTTTCTGTATGTTGGAAATGAAGTAACGGGGCTCCCCCTCTCGGTGATGACGGGTTTAAAAGAATTTGTGCGTATTCCAATGGTTGGACTGAAGCAATCACTAAATGTTGCTGAAGCAGCAAGTATAGCGATGTACGAATTGTTCCGAAAAACCCAAGAGTAAACACGATTTTCTGGCAAAGTGTTTTTTGTGTAAATAACAGTAATTTTTCATCGTTAACCTCTTTACAAATGCAAATGAATTGGTTATAATGGTGAAGTATGGTGAAAATTGGTGAAAGTACAAAACTTATCGGAGAGTACTCCGGTAAACTTGTCGCCGGTCACCGAGTTGCACTGCCCGTTGCACTCAGAAAATTACTGGGAAACTCATTTGTTATGACAAAAGGTTATGAGGGGTGCTTACTTATTGTTCCGTCGTCGTCGTGGGAAAGTCTTATCCAACCTATGGAGTCGAGATCGTTCCTAGATCGAAATGTTCGTGACTCCCTTCGTTTTCTTGTCGGAAGCGCATTCGAAATTACTGCAGATGCCCAAGGACGAGTCGTAATCCCTGAGACCTTGAGAGCATACGCACAAACCCTCTATTCAGAACGTTCATCTTGTGAAGTTGTCTTTGTTGGATTGGTGAACTGGATTGAAGTCTGGGAAAAATCTCGTTGGTTAGAGCGAAACACTTTTCTTGAAGAAAATGCTGATGCAATTGCACAAGAATTAATATCTGTTAAAGAGTCTCAATCAGTATGAAATCCCAAACTGCCCCCAAAAAACTTTATCATCGACCTGTTTTGTTACAAGAAGTCATTGAAGAATTATCAGTAGTCCCTCCAAATGGATGGATTATCGATGGAACGTTTGGAGATGGAGGACATTCGCGCGCAATATACGAGAAAATTATCAAACCATATAAAAGAAATCGTCTTTGTAGTGTTGATTGGGATATGTCAGGATACTCTGCCTTACAATCGCATGAGATTGAATTGCCATCGGTTCTTGACGAGGTGACAGAAAATACTGAATGGGTGATGGTATCGGATAATTTCGCGAATATGCGTAAGTATCTGCCAGTAGTCACAAAGAAAACCAATACAGAAATGGCACTCTCTGGATTGCTTCTCGATTTGGGAATTTCTTCTCGACAACTTGCGCAAAAAAAGAGGGGATTTAGTTTTCATGCTGAGGGGAAAGTCGATATGAGAATGGATCCTGAGCATTATGCTGTTGCCGCCTATGATTTATTGAATATTTTGCCTTACAAAAAAATGTCAGCGATGTTCCGCGATACGGTTGGAATGCCACCAGGAATTGCTGCAAAATTGACCAAAGAGATTTTAATTGCACGAGAAGTAAAACTCTTTGGTAACTCTGACGATATAAACAGATTAACGAATATTTCGCATAAAGTAGTACCGATTCGGGCTAGCTCGAAGGGGAGGATTCATCCTGCAACACTTCTGTTTTTGGCTTTGCGCATCTCTGTCAATACAGAATTGCAAAACTTGCAGGAAGTCCTCCCGGTCGCTTTTTCTTATCTGATTCCTTCAGGTAGGTTGTTATTAATGACCTATCATAGTGGTGAAGAAATGGTTGTGGAATCATTCGCCCGCCAAAATGGAATCAGAGTGGAAGTAATTCTTCCCGCTCCTCGGGAAGTGAGGGGGAATCCACGCGCACGAAGTGCAAAATTATATATTATTACGAAAAAATGAAAAATTCACGACATAACCACGCAGTTGTACCAAATTTTGTTTTACGCATTGCTGTTCTTCTCACCTTTTTCACTATAGCATTGCAATTTGTCGTGGTAACTCGATATGAGCCTGTAGCCAGCGCAATTGGCGTCATGGATCAACAATCAAGAATTTTGAATACCACCTACTTGGATTATGAGGAACAGAATGCTATTCTTCGTTCAAGTAAGTTTTTGGTCAGCGAGAAGGCGTCAGGATTTGTTTCGACACCATCAAAAGTGTTGTACGTAAATCCTGGTAACACGCTCGTGAGTAGTAATGAATAAAAAACTTGAAAAGAAAGTATCCCACAGCTTGTCAACGAAAGAATATATTTGGATGGCAATTGTCTTTTTGTTTTTTGGACTTCTTTATTTTCAATTTCGGTGGCAAATTCTCGAGTACGATCGATTTTCTGCTCTTGCAAATGCTCAATTGGCAGTAAGACAAGACGTATTTACCAAGAGGGGAACGATTTATACCCAAGATGGTGTTGTTCTTGCAGTTGATAGTCCGGCGTGGAACGTTGTTCTCTCTGTAACCAATCACGTCGATCAAGCAAATTTTCTTGTGAAGCAAGATGAAATTTTGTCAGAATTAGCTTCGGTGTTAGACATTGATGCA
The DNA here is from genome assembly GCA_030583685.1 of Candidatus Dojkabacteria bacterium. Lineage (GTDB taxonomy): Bacteria > Patescibacteriota > Dojkabacteria. Next base: position 850,823 of record CP129470.1, read on the forward strand.
GAAGAAATGAGTGAAATCTACAATCCAAACGTACTTACGTATCAGGTGTTATATCGCGGTATCAATAAGAGACAGAAAGATATTTTAGAAGAGAAAAAGCTACTGGGAATATACACAGAAGATTCAATAAAACGGTTGTACCCGAACGGCGATTTGTTTTCTCACGTCATCGGGTATATTGGGACAGATAGTTTTGGGCGACCGCGGGGAAATTATGGTATCGAGGGCTTCTTCTGGGGTGATATTAAGGGAAAGGAAGGTGCGACGCAACAAGAGAAAGATTTAAGTGGCAAGGCAATTATCAGTAAACAGTATAGAAATGTTCAGTTTCGTGAAGGGAAAAATATTGTGCTCACCGTTAATTCTGGGATTCAAAAGAAGGTGGAACAAATTCTTGAGAGCGGTGTGCGTGAGCAACGTGCAGATGCCGGAAGTGTGGTCATTATGAATCCGAAAACTGGAGAGATTATCGCAATGGCAAATTATCCTGACTACGATCCAAATGAATTTTGGAAGGTTCGTGATGTTTCTGTGTTTCGTAACGGCGCGGTTTCTGGTCCTTACGAATATGGATCAGTGCAAAAACCGCTGACGGTTGCAATGGCCTTAGAAGAGCAAAAAATAACCGAGAAGCATATTTGTAATGATACTGGTCGGTTAAAACTTGATGACAAGACCATTTACAACTTTAACTTCGCGCGATATGGAAGAATTACTCCTATGCAAACCCTTCAATATTCGGACAATATCTGTGCGGCAGAGTATGGACTATTAGTTGGGGCGGATCGTATGTATGCATATTTACGAGAATTAGGGCTCGGTGTTTCGACGGGAATTGGTATTCACGAAGAAGAAACAAGTTTTATTAAAGCACCTGACCGTTGGTTGAGCATCGATGTCGCAACAACGTCCTATGGACAGGCAATTTCAGCAACTCCTCTGCAATTTGCTTCAGCCATGTCCACGTTGGCAAATGGTGGCGTAAGAATGCAACCAATGTTAGTAAAAAAAATATATAACAATGAAGATGAGATTACGATTACTCCAACAAGTGTGGGGAGAGTGTTTTCAGAAAAAACTGCAACTATGGTTGCAAAAATGATGGAAGAGGCCACCTTTACTCGTGCTGATATGGCTCGTTATAAAGGTGTCTACAGTATTGCAGGTAAGACAGGAACAGCTCAGGTTGCGCGTTCTGACACTGCTGGGTATTATGATGACCGGGTAAATGTAACCTATGTTGGTTTTGCACCAGCAATTGATGCTCGATTTGTGATGGTAGTAAAAATTGAAAATCCAAAAGAGGGGACGTTAGCAAACTTAACGGTACTTCCCCTATGGATGAAAATCTTTGATACAATTAAAGACGATCTTGGTGTACCAAGAATTAACTAACTACAAAATAAATGATTACTGCAATTTCTTTCTTTATGGTTAAGGAACTCGCTGTTTGGGCGATGATAGGTCTTGTGGCGGCTGCCCTCTGGGTCGTTCCACTTATTGACTTTTTGTATCGGTTTCAATTTACCATCAAACATATAGAAATGCCCAGCAAAATTAATGCGGAATGGATGAAAATTCACGGTAAAGACTCGGGAACTCCTAGCCTTGGTGGTATTTTAATTTGGCTCACAATTCCGTTTCTACTCCTTGTTGGTTTTTGGGAAGTTCCGTTGATGAAGGCTGTCTCATTTATATACTTGTTAGTCGGTGCGTATGGATTTTTGGATGGTTTAAGTGATGTGTTAACTAAGAATAATGTTAAATTTCGGGAGTTTCAGAATAAATTCGAGTGGAGAGTCGGCAAGTTTATCATTGCAATGGCTATAAATGTTATTGTTGCGTTGATTATTGTAAAAATCGCGGGAATACAGCAGATAGATGTCTTTGGCTTCAACCTTGTCTTGAATTCTCTCGTTGGGATTCTGATACTCACCTTGGCATCAACGTTCTTTACGTATGCGACAGAGATTATTGATGGAATCGATGGTTTATCATCTGGGATGTTTCTCATTACGATTGTAGGCTTTACTCTTTTGATGCTTGCGTTTCCTGCAAGTTATTTTACTTCAGGTGAGTCAACAGCCGCCGTTATTGCAGGCGTTATGATGGGCGTACTTATGGTTTACCTTTATTTCAATATTCCGCCTGCACGTATTTATATGGGTGCACCAGGAGCAATGCCCATGGGGCCAGTTTTTTTGCTTTTAGGATTATATGGTAACGTGCTCCCTGCGCTGATTGTATTGATGTTACCTTACTTTGTCGATTTAGCTACGAGTTTTATCCAACTTTGGTCAATTCGCTTTTTTGGGAAGAAGGTATTCAAAATCGCACCTATTCATCATCACTTTGAGGCAATTGGTTGGCCAGGAACGAAAGTGGTTATGAGATTCTGGTTATTTAATGTCGGAATTATCTTGCTTGCTGTACTTGCACAAGTGTATTTCGGATAGGTGCTGTTGCGAAATATGCGGAAATACCATAGAATAGTTACATGCCCATGCTACGTCGTAAACAGATACCAAACCGTCTTAATGTTCGCAAGAAAAGAATTAGTATCTCGCCAAAGATTCAAAAAGTTATTGGGAGAGGAAGCCTACTTCTCCTCAGTGTGAGTATACTTGCGTTTTTTGCAGTTTCTGGTTGGGGTGCAATTTCAAAAGCAATAAATGAGTCATATCGTCCAGGAGTAGCAAAATTTTCTGCGTGTTCACCCTTATTTCTTCAAGTCAAAACAAAACCACTTTATGGGGTTATTCTTCGTACGGAAGGTTCATTTGTCAAGGATATTTTTTTAACCTCACCTACGACAACGGGCTCAGTCAAAGCAATTAGACTGACCAGCTCAGATTGGGTACCAGTATATTTCTCAAAAAACTTTACCTTCACTCAAATCGGAGAAATATTACGATTAAGCCGATTAGAAACAGGTGATTATGATCCTTGTTATGTTATTGAACAGCTCTCACTCACAAGCGGTGTTCCTGTTGAGTATATTCTCATCGATGATTCCGAGAAGGGCTTGCAGACAACGGTGACCATCGCGGAAGCACAGGAATTACTCCGAGGAATTGAGCAAAATACACCATTACAATTGAGAACAAACCTACTCGGATTAAGAAAGTTAGACGACGGAACCGAAGTATCTGTGATTACCTATGAAGCATTTCGAGAACAATACCCTGACTTCTTCAAAATCGATGAGATCGCTCAGGAGCAGGCATTCGTTGAAGTTTATAATGCAACTGATATCTCTGGGTATGCAAGTATAGTTTCACGAAAATGGGCGATGTTAGGGATTGATATTTCTCGGATTGGCAATGCAACATACGAAGAAGTAGGGGATGCACTTGCGGTGATGTACGTTCGTGATAGTTTGGCGTACTCACGAACTCAAGCGATCATCAAGAGTTCTTTTCCCAACGGAAAACTAGTTGTTAAGGAGGGGAGACCAAGTAATTTAGTGACAACCGGGGATATTGTAGTATTCTTGATTAAACGGTAGAATGGAGAGATGAATACGCCCCTTGTTATTTTCCTAATTGCTCTTGGCATTGTCTTTTTTCTGTTTCTCCTCATTATGCTCTGGCCAAGGAAGAGAAACACCGATGCTTTCCCTGTCGGGACAGAAGAAACGTTACAAGGAAATACGAAAGTTATTCTCAAAATAGAGGTCCCCCGAAATAACGATAAAACACCGCTTGCGGCAGAGCAATTATTTGCCTCACTTCATGGTCTGTACAAGGATGGAGCAAGAATTCCGATTCTAAGCCTAGAGTTGGCGTCCAATTCACGCATGGGGGTTCAATTTTATGTTGTTGTTCACAGTGCGGTTGCCTCATTTGTCAAAGGTCAAATATATGCGCAGTATCCTGCTGCAGAGATTGGAGTTGTCTCTGATTACATGGATACCGCAGAAACCTGGGATCAATCTACACAAGTCTCTGCTGGTGAAATTGTGCTCGAAAGAGAGCATATTTTTCCATTGAAAACGTTCAAAGATTTTGATGTTGATCCTTTGTCAGGAATAACAGGAGCAATTAGCGAACTCAAAGGTGACGAAGAGGCTTGGTTGCAAATGGTTATTCGACCATACCCAAATATTTGGCAAAAAGTTTCACAGAAATATATTTCTGCTTTACGAGCGGAAGGAAGCAGTATTTTCGAAGCAAACGGTTTTTGGAAAGCATTTTGGTCGGTTTTTGCAGGATTCTTCAGATTCTTTGCTGATTCGTTAACCTATGATCCAGATAAACCGCAGCAAGTAAAAGTTCCTTCAGTTCGCTTAGAGCCGTACCAAGAGGAAGAAATCAAAAGAGTAGAAGCAAAAGCGGAAAAACAAGGGTTTCAAGTTGTTATACGAGTTCTTTCTAAGAGTCGTGACTCAGCGCGTGCTGCTCAGATTTTTGAAGGAATTGCTGCATCCTTTCGGCAGTATGCAACGGCACACTTGAATGCGTTTTCGCTGAATCTGTCGAAACAACCTGCTACGGTTTTTACACAAATGAAGGCGCGATATATGTCCCAATTACACGAAGAGATATTGAATATTGAAGAAATTGCGTCTTTATATCACTTACCAAATACAGCAGGTGAAGCGACCTCGTTGTTTGTGACAACCGCAGGGAAGTTACCTCCACCCGTAGATTTACCCATTGGCGAAGGTACGTTGTTCGCTCGTACAAACTATCGCGGAGAAAGTCATGAATTTGGCATACTCCCGCGTGATAAGCGACGTCACGCATATATAATCGGTCGTACAGGAACAGGAAAGACAAGTCTTATGCGAAATATGATTGTCTCTGACATCATGGCAGGCGAAGGTGTTGGGTTAATTGACCCGCATGGTGAGACTGCCGAATTTATTCTTGATCATATACCTGCGCACCGTGTTGAGGATGTTATTTATTTTAATCCCGGAGATATTGAGTATCCAGTTGGTTTCAATCCGATTTATGTGAAGGACAAGTCACAGCGAGATTTAATTGCAGACAATATTATTGGCGTCTTCAAAAAATATTTTGATTCGTGGGGACCACGGTTAGAATATATTTTATACAACACCATCCTTTCGGCGTTAGACTCACAAGGTACGACATTACTTTCGGTACAGCGGATGCTTACTGACACAGAATATAGAAAGCGTGTTCTATCGCATGTGAAAGACCCAATGATTCACCGATTTTGGCGTGAAGAATTCAGTATGATTGAGGAAAATCGCAAACTGCTGTCTGATGCGGTTGCACCAATTCAGAACAAAATTGGGCGCTACTTGTCACCAAGAATTGTCAGAAACATTTTGGGCCAAACCAAATCAACCTTTAATATTCGCGAAATGATTGATAGTAAGAAAATTTTCATTGCAAATCTTTCCAAAGGTAGAATTGGCGAAGAAAATACCGCGTTACTTGGTGGCTTGCTCATTGCACGAATTTATACCGCAGCAATGGAGCGCGCTGATCAACCTGACGAAGAACGAACAGACTTTTCACTGTACATTGATGAGGTTCAGAGCTTTACGACTGATGCCTTTGTCAATATTTTGTCTGAAGCACGAAAGTATCGACTCTCCTTGGTAATTAACCATCAATTCACTGAGCAGTTGCCACCCAATATGCGAGCAGGAATTTTTGGAAATGTAGGAACGATGATCACCTTTAGTGTCAGCCAGAAAGATGCAGTCGAATTGTCTCAAGAATTTGCCCCTTACGTAACACCAGAAGATATTCTTTCACTTCCCAATTATCATATCTATTTAAGAATGATTATTAAGGATAGGATTTCTGAACCTTTCAGTGCCGTTTCACTACCGTTTCGTTTCCAAAGCTTTGGTTATAAAGACATCATTAAGCAGAAATCACGTGAGAAGTATGCTGTTCCCCGAGAAGTGATAGAAGAAAAGATCCAGAGGTGGGTAGAGAATAAGGGGGAGTGAATTAGTAATTCCCTTGAGCATCTCTTAAGGATATAGGAATGCCTCTTTCTCTAAGTATTGCTTGTATGGTTGTTGCCGTTACTCCATTTTTCCTCAGAGTTGTAATAATTTCTGCTACCCCTGGCGCAGGAGCCGGGGCCGCTTGAGGTGGCGTTTGCGGTGGTTGTCGTGGGGGCGTGGTTCCCGTAGTGGCATCCACTTTTAATACAGGGACTTTCGTTGAAACCATACGCGAATGTTGTAATGAAAAATCGTTACTCTTTAATCGACGAGCCATTACGCCAACGAATTTGTCTACACGTGAACCAGTCCATGCGTTGGAATCACCTGCATTACTTCGCAGCATCTCTTGAGCTACTCCGTTAAGTAAGGATGTCGCGGTCTCTATAAATTCCAAAAAATTAGCAATATCTGCCATAGAATTCTGCGTGTTGTTGAGGAACGAATTCTCCAAAAAGTGTATGATTTGTTGATCAATATTCTTTTTAAATTCTCGTAAGAAGACTACAGGGGTATTCTTAGCGTTTTGCTTTGGTGCTTGTATCGCTTCATCAATAATCTCATCTAAAAAAAGAATCGCTCTGTTGTAAGTTGATAGATTATTCTCTATTTGATTTAGTTTCTCTGATAATCTTCCACTCTTATCACCTATAAACTCAAGAAAATTAATTCTCTGTTTATTCCTCTTCTCTTGTTTTGTAAACAAAGTAATAGAGTACGGTCGAGTGAGTCTAACTATACGTTTCGCTCCCATTCTTGTTACGAATTCCTTTAACGTATATTTAACGTCATCAATTCCTGGAACAAGTGTTCCTCTCCAAAACTTGTTTTGAACGGATACTCTTTCATTTTGATAGTCTACTAGTTCATTGAAAATTATTCGAAATCTATTCTGTAATTTCAAGAAGAAGTTATGGTCTTCAAAGCGTGGGTCATACTTGTAGAGAGTCATTTTTAAACGAAGTAGCTGTAAGGAAGTAAAAAAGGTTTGAATGTCGATATTCATAAGACTAAGGGCCTCATAGATGTTGGCGCTTGGTCTGAGATAGGTGTATTCGGCAATATTCATTACCATTCGCATGAGTGGACCTTTCTTCTTCTTTACCTCGTTGTACCAGGCAAAAGCCCGTTCATATTGTCTTGCATGATCTCCATCTTTTCTTTGAACTGCTGTAATCTTTTTGTCAATTGTTATATTGTAATGACCATGTTTGTCAGTAGCGTCTGCTGTCCTTCGCGTAAAGTTATAAACTCCTAATGCCTTTGTCGGGTTATTCGGGGCATGAGCTTTTGCAATAAAAGCGGCCGTCATATCGATAAGGTTCAGGTTTTTAGGGATACTTTGGTGCGGTTTATAAGAAAATGGATTTCCCTCTTCAGGTACCACTCTGAGAGAATTATCGGCATTTCTATTTTGCTTTTTTGCGGCTTCAAATAAAGTGTCTATAAACTTTCCAATATCTTCAGGCCGAGTATCTCTTCTCGAAATTAGTCGATTAAACCTAGCAAGAGTACCAGAATCGTTTGCAATCACCAATGCGATTGGGAGAACTCCAAATTGATAAAGAAATGCAGACTTATCTGTTTCCCATGATCCTGTTCGATATTCTATTTTAAAAAATTTAAATTTTTCTGCAATAAGGGGAATTGATTGTGGAGGGCGACGTTCATTACGTCGAGCTGAAAATTCAATATGTTCCAATACTTCGTATAAATATCGAGGAAATACTGTCGCTTTTTCAAACCCTACTGAGAGGTTTGTTAACAATTTATGTACCTCTGGATTTGTTTGTGCCAAATTATCCACCATTCTCACAATGCTGCTTGTCCTCAAAGAATTTTCTTGAGAGGCATCCTTAGAGGTAGTTTGAAAAAGTAATTTAACAATCGGAGCTGTTACGTGTAGTTCATTTCGATTCTGAGTTTCGTGTAGATAAGTGTGAGCCATTGTGAAGGTATTATATCATTTTTACCGAAAATTTTACAGAGCAACGCATTCAGGTATAATCCCCTATGGCAGGACATTCTCATTGGCACAATATTCAACAAGCCAAAGGCAAAGCAGACGCAAAACGGGGTATTTTATTTACCAAGGCCGCACAACAAGTTATATTGGCGGCTCGAGAGGGTGGTGGCGACCCAAACCACAATTTATCACTTCGCATTGCCATTGACTACGCGAAATCGGTTAATATGCCAAAGGAAAATATAGAGCGTGCAATTAAAAAGGGAACAGGAGAGGATTCTTCATCACAACTCGAAAAAGTCGTTTACGAGGGGTATGGGCCACTCAAAATTCCGTTTATTGTATCAGCTATCACCGATAACAAAAACCGAACGGTAAATGAGTTGCGAAATATTTTTTCGAAGGCGGGTGGTGAACTGGGGTCGATTGGCTCTGTCCTCTGGCAGTTTACGGAATCAGGCAGAATCACCGTAAAGGCAACCAAGATTGTTCCGTCAGAAAAGTTCGGAGAAGCTGATAAAGAAGTTTCGTGTGACGTTGATGAGGTAATGCTTACCTTGATGGAGATAACGAACATTGTTGATATCGAGAAGAATGAACATGAAGAGGGAGTCATTTATGTCTATACCGCGACGAACCTGTTGGCACAGGTCAGTCAGGCAATTCGGGAGGTCGGTTATCAAGTCATTGCGTCGGAACACCATTTTGAGGCGAATACTCCAAAGGAAGTGACTGAAAAGGAGCGAGAGACGGTACAGAATTTTCTTGACACACTTGAAGAACACCAAGATGTTCAATCAGTTTGGCATAGTGCGCGATGATTGTTCTTGGGTTAGATCCTGGTATTGATCGATTAGGCTGGGCATTTTTAAAAGATTCCGAAGAAGGGATTGCGTTATTGCATTACGGCTTAATCACAACAGAGAAAACGAAGGATTCCGTTTTTCGACTTGGAGAGATTGCTTCAGATTTGAATCAGCTTATCGTAACTCATTCACCTGATTGTATGTGTATCGAGCATATTTTCTTTTCCAAGAATGTAAAAACAGCGATGACCATTGCAGAAGTCCGAGGTGTGTTGAAAGTTATTGCGTCACAACATTTGTTGGAGGTACGCGAAATACACCCGATGCAATTGAAAAAAAAACTCGTTGGCTCGGGGAAGGCAAGTAAAAAAGAAATGCAACTCGTCATGAAGAACCTTTTTGGTCTCGTGAACGACTTCAAAACAGATGATGTTGCCGATGCTATTGCGATTGGCTATGTTGGATTACTTGAAGCAATTGGTCAATTGTAGTATAGTGAAGTAATAAACTAATTGCCTCGAATTATGAGTGGAAAATCATTTGTTAAAGGGTTACTTGCTGGAGCAGCAGTTGGCGCAGCGGTTGGGTTACTCACTGCACCAAAATCTGGTAAAGAACTACGTAAAGATCTTGCTGATTATGCAAAGAAAATGAGCAAGGACGTAGAAAAGATGCTTGCCAAGGCAAAGACTGTCAGCAAAGAAACATACGCAAAAGCAGTGGAAGAAGTCACTGCAATGTACGCAAAAGTCAAGTCATTCGACAAGGCCGATATGGATGCGCTAAAGAAGAAATTGATGGGTGAATGGGAAAGTGTGGTCAAGAAATTAAAGAAATAATCACTTTTCTCTTTGTTGGGTAGAGTAAAGCTTGCTTTTGATACTGTAGGAGTGTTTACTCTGTCGTCACGCGGTGGATTCTGTTGTCGGTAGGGGAGCTCCCTATTTTTCCCAGATCAAGGTGTGAGGCTCAAAGCCAATACTTTCAAGAATTTCTCTCATGTTTTTAACAAATTCTTTAGGTCCGCAAATATAGGCGGTATCCCTTTGCGTGGGGCAAAATTCCTTTAATACATTTGCAGTAATTCTTCCTGAAACATATCCCATTGCAGATTTTCTTGTCAGCGTCAAAAGAAGCCCGTTACTTTCTTGCGAGAAGTAGTGAGTTAACTCGTGTTCACAGATAATATCTGCTTTTGTTTTATTGGAGTAGAGGAGGCAGGAGTTGCGCAACTCACCTTGACTCCATAAAGTTCTGAAGATAGAAAGAAATGGTGTAATCCCCGCTCCTCCGGCAAGAAATAATCCCGGTTTTGAATATTTTATTGCGCCAAACGGCTTATCGAGGAGAAGTGTGTCTCCTACTTTTGTGTCCCAGAGGGCATGCGTAACGCCGTTATGATCATGATAAGATTTAATGGTAAATTCGAGTATTTTATCGTCTGGTCGAGAGGTAAAGGTGAAAGGGCGTTTATCGTCGCGGAGGCCAGGTTTGTCGATCGCGACTTCTGTTGCTTGTCCGGGTTGAAACGTATAGTTTTCTGGTTTGGAAACGATGTATCGTTTTACATCGTGGGTAACATACCCCGTGGAAAGAATAGTAACTTTATGAGCCATAGTGATTCTTGCGTGATATTATCGACTAGGGTATCATTCCCAGTATGAAGTGGCAAGTGCATCGATTGAAACAATATGCAGTACTCATCGCGATGATGGGTGTTGGAACATTCTCTGTGTGGTTTGCAGATCAAATGGTACGCAACTATTTTCCTGTACGACCAATCCTCGATGACCTCTTTTTCCGCATTACTCCCTATATTCCTGAGTTTTCATATGTTGCAGATGGTGTCATTGTGGTGTCTTTTCTTCTCTATTTATTTCTGATAAAGATTGACCAAACGAAGCTTCAGACGGCAATGGCGACGGCTGCTTTTCTGTATTTCTTGAGAGGATTACTCAATCTCGTCACCCCGATTGGCGATCCCAGTGGCGATGTTGAGGTCTATGGATTTCTGGAAGCATATCCGCTTATGGGGATGTTTCCCTCCGGACACATTGGCTTCCTGGTTGGACAATATCTCTTACTTCACAAGTGGAATTATCCAAAAAAATGGCTTGCAGTATATATTTTGCTCATTGTTCTTGAATCGTTTGCTTTGTGGGTTACGAGAGGTCATTACACCATTGATATTGTTGGAGGGATGATGGTTGCGTATTTTGCAGTCAAATATGGTACTCGTTTGATGCAACAACCATTTTTTCAACGCGGGTAATATACTCAGATACAGAAAACTTACGCGACGCTCCTGACTCATTCATGTATCGGATATATCCATAAACTGGTCTTTCGAACCATGGTCTATCATGGACACCGCCAATTGCCCAGGCTATTCCTGTATAGCCATTTGGATCTCGTCCATCAAATTGATACGTATCGTTCAATCTTATTGCAATCTGTTGTGCGAGTTGAGGAGACTCACTCCATTCTAGAATTTTCTTAGCCCAATACATCCGAAGATAACCATTCAGATATCCTGTGTGGCGAAGTTCTTTTTGTATTGCATTCCAGAATGGTTCGTGTGTTTGCGATGAGTCAAACTCATCATAAGAATAGGTATACTGGCGTGGATCAGAAGTATGCTGTAGCAGTGATGCGCGTGCCCATCGAGGAAATCCCTCAAACGAGTCGTATTGGTCATTATAGTAACAATAATTTTCCGCAAGTTCGCGACGGATAAGGAGTTGCTCGAGAAATGCTTCTTTCTCGACACTTTCGGGAAGCTCAGTAATTTTTTCTGCAACTGTTGCACAACTAAGGTGCCCAAAATGTAAGTATTTTGAGAGTTGCGAGGTTGCATGGGCAAGTGGATTGTTTCTCTCGCCATAACGAGAGAGCGTTGTGATAAAGCGGGTAAGTGCCAGCTCTGGGGAGGTAATATTTGGAGAGCGTGATTTCTTTTCGGTATAGTTTCTCTTGGATGTGTAAAAAGGATGGGGGATAAGTTTTGGCTTTTCAGGAGTCAGTAATGCTAGGGATTTGTAGAATTTTGGACGAAAAGTTTTTGCAGAATACTCTTGCTTATCAGAAGTAATCCATGGAGGAACGACATTGTGTGCGTCAATTCGCCAAAAAGAGCAAGAAATTTTGTTTGCAATTTGTCTTTCCCATTCGCGCTTTACTTTGAGGGGAGAAAAATCAGTAAGGAGGAGGGATGCTTTTTGTGTTGCTACATATGCTGGTAATCTCTCGACAACATTACCTTCTTCCCAGTGAAAGTACACTGAATATTTTTCGCATTCTCTGCCGACATGATGCAAACCTTCTTCCATAAACGTGAAAATTCGGGGGGTTGCCTGGAGAAACTCTTTTGCTTGACAAAAGTAAACGACGAGTGGTTGCTTTCTTGCAAGTGCTTCTTCTTGTGCAACGGAAACGGCCCAATTATCAGTAATTCTTTGGTCTCGTGACATCCAGTAGACAACGGGACCAGTTGAGATTGCAGGCTCTTCGCGTAAATAGTGAATTCGTTGCTGCTGATATTTCATAAACATGTTATTATAAAGGAACGCGTACATAATTTCAGGTACTTACTCAATGAATGGATATGTTGCAAATATTGTAGAAAAGTCGCTACAAAACAAAAACTTCCGGCACGTGCTCTTTACTGGTACAAAAATGCAATTAGTTGTTATGTCATTACTTCCTGGTGAGGAAATTGGCGAAGAAGTTCATCCAACGGTTGATCAGTTTTTTCGAATCGAAGAGGGGATAGCAACGGTAATCATCGATGGAGAAGAGCAGATTGTTGTTGATGATGATGTTATTATTGTTCCCGCAGGAGCAACGCATAATCTGATTAATACAGGCACTGGCGTCGTGAAACTGTATACCATCTACACTCCACCAAATCACCCAGAGGGAACCGTTCATGTAACAAAAGCCGAAGCGGACGAGGCGGAAGAACATCACTCATAAACGTTACGAGAGAAAAGTTCTCCTTCACGGTGGACTGTATTTTTTTTATTGAAGATGGTATAATGATATTGTCAGGTAAGAGTATTGATACGCCCCGAGAACTTTTCCGGTAAGCGTCGGTATTTCCAACTGTCTTTAGTTAATCTATCATGGGAATCCATGGAGAATAAAATTTTTATCGGCAATGTTGCGTTCGAAACAAAGATCGAAACATTAGTCGAACTTTTCTCACAATATGGTGAGATTACCGACTCATACAAGCCTATGGGGAAGGGATTTGCATTCATCACATTCAAAGATGAAGCAGCAGTCCAAGCAGCCATTGAAGGCATGAACGGAAAAGAGGTTGAAGGGCGAGAACTCGTCGTCAACGTCGCAAGACCACGTGAAGAGCGACCAAGCCGAGGATTCGGTGGCGGTGGCTACGGTGGTGGCGGAAACAGACCAAATAGAGGCTTTGGCGGAGATCGCCGTGGCGGATTTGGTGGTGGTTTCGGTGGACGACGATAAGTTAGTCACGAAATTTACAGAAGAAGGGAGCGAAAGCTCCCTTCTTTTTTTTATCAATGCCTTGCGTTAGGAGATCTTTGCCTGTTCTTTGTGCTCAGCAACTGTGTTAAGCGCAATTGCTAACGCAGTCTCAACTGATGGTGCTTCAAGATAAAATCCTGCTGCTGGTTGCTGCCCTCCGCCTCCAAGTTTTTTTGCAAAAAATGCAACATCATACGTGTTAATGAGCGCGCGATAAGAACCTTTATAACCATTACCTTCAGGATAAAGAAGTAGATAGATTGGTTTGAAGGTTGTATTTCTGAGAAAATAATGATTCACTGCATCTTTCGCAATGCTGTAGGCATCGCGAGATATCTCAGGGTGTGCCTGGGCGAATTCATCGGTTACCCAAAAATAGGCGACATTTTCATCAGATTGATGATTTTGTAGAAATTCTGCAACGACGAGGAGGTGATCTGGGGTATATCTGGTGATTTGACGATCAATTTCATCAATAAAGTGTCCTTCTGACAGAATTTTTTCCACCAGCGAAAACGTGTGGCGATTGTTTACTCTCATGAATCTGAAGTTATTTGTGTCGTTGAGAATACCCGCTCCAAGATAACGATGTATTTCAGCAGGTTGCGTATATCCGCATTCAGTAATAAATAATTCGTAGACTTCCTCAACTGCACAATTGTAAGGAGTACTGAAGACTATTTCAGGAAGCATACGATCTTCGGGCGGATGATGATCAATAGCGATGATAGGAATAGTATTGTTGTGGTACCAAGCTTCTAGTTCAGAAACTGAGAATGAAATTCTATTCACACTTGGGCAATCGGTAATCACGATGAGATCGGGGTCGAATTCGGAAACTACGGTTAGGAAGGAGTCAGTGAGAATTTCAGTATACCCGGGAAGGTATTCTCCGTTCGGAATTGTCCCCTTTTCGATAACTACTCGTATATACTTGTTGGGGTATTTCTTTTGCAAAATCTTTTCCGTGAGAAGGGCAGAAGCAAGGGCATCCCAGTCGGGTCGGATATGAGTTGCAATAAGTATTTTTGTAGATTTTTCAATATACTGCTGTATTTTTTGCACTTGTGGATTCATGTCGTGATTATACAACAGGGGTGGTACAATAGGAATATGAAAACTCCGTTTTATACCGGTGTAGGCGACGCGGGTATGACAAACACGGGAAAGCTTCACCTTCCCAAAAGCGATGCAGTTTTCGAATTACTGGGTAGTCTTGATGAGTGTAACTGCTGGCTTGGGTATGCGGCTGGTGAAGCTAACAAGCTACATAACGAGAAACAGATACATACATGGCTTATCAGATTACAACAGACAGTATTTATCGCCCAAGCAGAAGTTGCGGCCCTCGCGTTTTCTTATGGAACATATACGGACTCTCCACGTACGTTTCCCTATTTGAGAAAGAAACACATCACTCTGTTGCAGCGCATAATTCGACACATTGATGGGGAGTATCCATCCTTGCAGCATTTTATTTTGCCAGGTGGGTCTGAATTATCGTCTCGCTGCGATATTGCACGCACCATAGCTCGGAGAGCAGAACGAGCGGCAATTGCAGTACAAGGAACGTATTCTTTTTCACCAACTTTTCTGCAGTATCTTAATCGTCTTTCGAGTGTTCTGTTTGCTCTTGCGAGATATGCGAATTTTCGCGCAGGAGTTGGCGAAAATTCGCCGACATATTAAATGCTACCAATGCCCATGAACTCATACTCATCCCTTAAAAAAGAATTTTCAGAATATTGGCGGGAAAAGCCGGTACGAACGATGTTTTGGGTGCGTTTTCTTGCCTATTTCTTAATTTATCTCTCACCTTTTTGGGGGATGGTTTTAGCAATATATTTGGATTCCTGGGATTGGGATTATTTGCAAAAATATAACGTGAGTAAGACGTGGTACCACCGAATTGATAAAGTGGTTGATTTTTTGGAATATTTGGTCATTATACCGCTCGTCCTAACGACCCCTATTGCGCCTTACTATCTGGTATTTCTCATATGGCGAACGGTTGGGATGGTGTTGTATTTCGTGTATGAGAAAAAGCCCGTCGTATTCGTCATTTTCCCTAATATGGCAGAATACCTTGCATTACTCTATTTCGCCAGTGAACAATTCAACTTTGGGTGGGAAGTGACCAGTATATCTTGGCTTGTTGGGTTGTTGGTGTTCAAACTTATTATTGAGTTGCAGTTCCATTATTTTCAACTCTTCTTACCTATTAAACAGTCCAAACAACCGAAGCTACTTCAGTGGTACGCACGGTTTAATCAATCACTTATCAAGTGATTGCGCGCGAAGAAACGAATTGATGTAGGCAGCAAACGCATCAACTTCCATTGAGTTACTCGTCATTCGTGGTGAACGATTCGTCTCAAGAATATAAGCCTTGCCCGTCTGTGAGGAGATGAGAATGTCAGATCGAGACCACGCAAGAGAAAGGAGGGTATTTGCTTGTTTTGCAATCGTTACTACTTTCTCAGGAACTTTTTCTAGGGGAAGAAACACCTCTGTTGCACCACCGGCTGCGTGATTCATAAAACTCTCTGAGTTTTTATTCCGGAAACTCTTTTCCGCAGAAAGCAACTTGCCACCACCGATAATTATTCCCCAATCAAAATCGTTTGGAATATACTCTTGAAACACAAAATCGATATTTTCGGGAATTTGAAAGAGTTTTCGTTTGAGTTCTTTGCTATTCCTTGCAAGAAAACTATGCTTTCCAAATGTTCCTCGTGTATCTTTTGCAATAAGGGGAAATTGACAGACAATTTCAATTTCATTCAGCCGTTTAGAATATTCAGAGGATATACAATAGTAAGATCGAGGTTGCGGTAGTTCGCCAAGCGCAAAAAGCACCATATCAACAAGCTTCGAACTTCCTGAGCCTTCCTCAACTAACGTGTGCGCACAGGAATAATGTGAAAGGTAGAGTGATATGCTTTTTGCAATGTCACGTTTACTCCAAGACCCTGATATCCAAACAAAATCGAATCTGCGCATATCTTTTTTCTTATGCAAAATCCTGACGCTTTTATTGACGATAATAACTTCGATATCCTTATAATTCCCTCGTATCAGCCTGACTGACGAATTCAGTTTTTTTTGAACTTCTCGGAGTTTCAACGGAGGATTCAAAACCAGTATTCGCGGTTTTTTCATTACCGATTCCCCGATGCTCTGTTTGGCACAAAGGTAAGCGCAACCCCTTTCCGATTTGCACGACCTGTTCTTCCGATTCTATGTGCGTAATCATCAAAGTTGTTGGGAATATCAAAGTTGATAACGTGACTGACATTGTCAATATCAAGCCCTCGTGCCGCGACATCGGTAGCCAAAAGGATATTGACTCTTCCGCTCTTAAAGTCTTCGATAGCACGGCTACGTTGATTTTGTCTTTTGTCACCATGGATTGAGTTGACGCGAAAACCCTTGTCGCGTAACAGCTTCTCAAGCTTATCAACGTGCCATTTCATATTGATAAACACAAGTACTCGCTCAAATTCGTCCTTTCGAAGCAATTCCATTAAACGAGATATTTTTTCTTCTTTACTTCCGACTCTGATGACATCTTGATCGATGTGTTGCGCAGTTTCGCCTTTTTTGACAGAAACTCGAACATGATCCGGTTTCAAAATCAGTTTTATGATCTCTTCAATTCGTGGTTCCATCGTTGCCGAAAAGAATAACGATTGTCGTTCTTTTGGAAGAAAGTTGATGAGGAATTTGATGTCAGTGATAAACCCCATATCTAACATTCGGTCAACTTCATCAAGAACGATTGCAGTGAAGTTGGTTAAATCAAGTGCTTTACGATCAATTAAGTCCTTGAGTCGCCCTGGTGTTCCTACGACAAATTGCGGATTTCTTCGTAACTGCGAAATCTGAGAAGAAATGTTTGCACCGCCAATACACATTGCTCCTGACATGCGAAGATCCCAGGTGAGAAGGTACAATTCATCTGCAATTTGTTCTGCGAGTTCACGTGTTGGGGTAATGATGAGTACTCGTTCTCTCTGATTTTTTGAAACTTTATCGACAAGCGGGATCAAAAAGGCTGCGGTCTTCCCCGTTCCTGTGTTTGCAATTCCAAGAATATCTTTCCCTGCGAGTGCATGGGGGATAGACTGGTCTTGAATAGGAGTTGGATGCGCGAATCCTTTCGACACAATGTTTCTCTTGAGTGTCTCGTTGATTGCTAATTCTGAAAATTGGAAAGAATGTTTATATGGCGCTTCTTCCTCGAGTGGTCGCGCTTTATTGATAAACTTTCGTTCATCGATATATTCCTCACCCCGTCTGCCTCTTCCCTTCACATTGTGAGGAGAATTACGTCTAAAGCGAGCTGGTGCATTGCCACTCGGTCTATTGCCTCGTGGTGCAAAATTATTGCGAAAAGCCATGATACTGGTTATTAAATTATTCGCACAAAACGACACGAACAATACGTGTGATGCCTAATTTGTGGGAATTGGTATATCCCGAGGCACAAGCCCCGAGGAGTATTAACAACCGAAGCTTTACGCGAGAGAAATCTCTCGAAATTGCAGTATTTCTACTGTAATGTCGTTACTGTAAGTGAATTATACCACAGTAAGTGGAAGACTACTACTTTTCGTTTTTACGAGTATGAGTAATTTATGTCGTTATCGCTCAAACTTCCAATAGTACCAGAACGAATAGCCAACAGTCATAATGAGCATCGCCAGTAACGTTCCAAGAAATACAAAAATTGCAGCATCTCCGAGAATAACAGTTGGTAACAGCAGAAATGAGCCATAAGTAAAGACCTTGCTTCCAACTCTGTGCGTTTCATCCCAGTTCTTATCACTGTTGAGCGTCCAGGGTGTGCGAATACCTATGGAATAGTTTCTTTTTGATACCTGAAGTAATCTACCGACACCAAAGAAAAGTATAGAGATGGCAGGAATAATAAAGTAATTAATAGGGAACTCATAACCTAATGCAGACAACGTGGTATATCCATATAGTGCCACAAAAAAGGAGGTCATAAGAACCACAAAAAAGCCAAAATTCGGGGCAAATTTTTGAATATTTGAATACTTTGGATCAAGATAAGGGAGAATCATCATGAGGATGGGAAGGAACGCCGAAAGTCCGAGGAAAAAGAAAACGTGAAAATGACGAGACTGGTAGGCATCAACTTGTCCCGCAGCGTTCCAATGGCTGGGTACCTGTTCTGGAAGGTGAGGGTAAATAAACCACGTTATCAGTGCCGCGAGTGCGACAATGCTTAATGAGGCGTACAAATATTTTTTATCCATGTTCAAGTATACCGCGAATGTCCCTAGAAAGAAAAGTGAGTATCTTGTACACTCTCAATAATGACCCAAGAAGAATTAGCAGAATTCTACGATGCACATATTGAAAAAATATATAGATTCTTCTTTTACAAAGTCGCTAACAGAGTCATTGCTGAGGATTTAACCAGCCAAACCTTTTTGCAATTCGTAAAAGCACTAAAAAAGCAGGAGTTTGAGAATACAAAAGCATACCTGTACGGAATAGCCAAATTCGTTCTCCTAGATTACCTTCGTCAGAAGTATAAGCGGGTAGAAATCCCCTTAGATGATGAAATTGATTATTCTGTAGAAATGGGGGTACAGCATCTTGATGTCTTTACTTTACTTGAGAAATTTCTTCCACAGTTGCCTAAAAAGCAACAGGAGATTCTAACCCTTCGCTTTATCGAAAAAAATAGCGTGAGTGAAACTGCAAAGAGAATCGGGAGAGACGTAAACTATGTGAGCACAACCCAAAAAAGAGCATTTCATTCACTTCGAAAGTTGCTCGACTGTACAGATGCTTCGACTAATATTACAGAGGAACAAACAGATGAAACAGAAACATAGAAAATCTCCTTCACCAGAAACTGGTATTGAAGAGATTCAACAACTCATTCGGGAAGCTGCAGCTCCGCGAGGAAAGTTTGTTACTGCATTAAAAAGGCAGGTACTTTCTGGAACTACTGAAAACCCTCGAACTAATTTAATGTCCCACTTCATGAAAAAACTATCCCCGAAATTCATGAAAATTGGTGGAATCGCAGTTGCTACTGTTCTTGTTGCAGGAACAGTCACGCTTGCGTACCTCACTCAACCAGTTTCTCTTGCGAATCAGCAAGAGATTTTACGTAAAATAGCACTGGCGAACGAGAATCGTACTCAGGATTCTCGGGCTGAGACGATGAGTTCTGAAAAGAAAATGGACGCAGCCTTAACGATGATGCTCGCAGAAAAAGACTATAATTTTCGTACAGCAAAGACTACGTATTCTTACGGTGTAGCTGCAAATTCATGTGCTGCAATGGTACCCTATGAGGGCGTTGTCACGAGCGAAGAAGTGAAAGAATTTTACTCCAACAAGAAGGAGCCTCAGGCAAAGTATTCAAGTTACGCAACCTATGTTAGTGGTGACGTGTTTGAGTATCATCTCTTAGCTGAAAATGTTGAATGGGAATATCGAGGTGGCTCATATGCGGTTCGTTTACTTAATGTTCCACGAATGTATCTCTTGGAGGCTTCGATAAAAATGACTGATACAGGGAACGAAAGTGAAGGTACTGACGTCGTTACCGAAGTACCCGTTATTGACGAGGAAACTTCAGAAGAAATTCCTCCAATGGAAAATGAGAACCCAAATCAAGCACCTGAAATGCCAGGAGAAATTCTTCCCTCTGAAGAACCTCCTGTTGCACCAGAGCCTACGGTTGAACCAATCGATCCAATAAAGGAGCGGTTTGGCGAAAATGCAAAACTTCTTGGCCAAACAACCAGCAACGGGAGAAAGGCATACAAAATAGAATGGTCTTATCAAGGATATTGCGCTTTTCCTGAGGGCCCTGCAGGTGACACGGTTGTTTCCTCAGAAGGAGACACCAAAATTGTGATCGTTGCTCTTGCAGACAGTGAGACGTTCGAGATTTTTAGTGAATCCTTCTATAAAGGGACAACTGCGACAAGAAATCACATTTTCACTCGAGAAGTCTCCGAAGTGAAACAAGACGGTGTCTCTGAAAACGCAGTAAAACAGCAGTTCCAATTCCCATTTCAGGTTGAAACCAGGGATGTTGATTATGCAAAAACAAATTATGAGCAAGCATATCGACAAGGGGTATTTGCTGAATTACGGAAAAAAGGGGGCAATGTGGTCACGCTTTCCGAAGGATTTACCTTCCAGTCGATAAATATCCCTAATATCACAGTTATTGTTGAAACTGAGAAGCATCGGTATGATCGAAACTTCTACTCTCCCGCAGCATATGGAACAAAGGCGTTTACTAATATGACACGAGTACACTCAAGTTCCAATAAGGGTGCTCAAGCGTCAGTAATACTTTCTTACGAAGGAAAAAAGTCACCGCTATCTTGGATTACCTTGTATAATTATGCAGGACAACCATCTCTATCTGACATTGCGCTTGGCTTGGGGTATGACAATGCTTTTTCGGAAATTGGCACGGCGACCGTACAAATTTCAGGTAACTCTGTTACGGGTTCGGTGTACTCACTGACTGCGGGTGGTCGAAACCCAGGGGGGAGTGCTGAAGACCAAAAACTACCACGAGAAGAAATTCAAGCGACAAGAGATATTCTTGCTGTTTTTAGCGTAGAAGGAAATACCATTGTGGTGCAATCTCATTTGCCAGCAACAACACAGGCTGCTGATGTTTCAAAATGGCTGAAATTCCAAGTAGTTTCAGTAAGTGATCAGACTGCACTTGATAAGGCGTTTCCGCCAGTTGAAGCAGGTGGGATTCCAGAATTATATGCTCGCTAGAGTCGTTCACTAACGGCGGTGATAAGGCACCGTTGTTCAAAAGGGGAGTTGCTGCAAAGCAACTCCCCTTTTTTTTACCTCGAATACAAGGAGTGGGGGGGGGAGATTTCCAAAGAAATCCACACAAGCATCAGCCGAGTTGGCACAGAAGAATCGATTCGCGTAATCCTGTCTATACAGAAATACAAGTAATCAATGGTATTCTCTTGTGAGAGAAAGGCTATTTCGTCTTGAGAATATAGCTTCTGGTCACTGTTTGCTTTGTTGCTATG
Source organism: Candidatus Dojkabacteria bacterium (assembly GCA_030583685.1). GTDB lineage: Bacteria > Patescibacteriota > Dojkabacteria. The sequence goes on from CP129470.1 coordinate 872,111, forward strand.
TCTTCAAAACGCACGATGTAGGCATAGGATCGTTTTGAAGGAAGGAGGTATTGACTTCGAACATGCATTGAGGATGAGGTACGTTTTGTGATTACAATAGGGCGGTAGTACTGAAGTGAATAATCAAAAAGTGCTACGTGTACAACGCGTACTTTTTTGGGATCAAAGTTCCTAAAGCGCATGGTATCCCCTTGATACAATTGCTTCGAAGTGTAGGTTTGATTCTCTCGAAGTTTTGAGAAATAAAAGGTAACATTCTGAAGTGATGAAGGAATAAAGCTTGGTGTTGGTGTTGGCGTATACGTAATGGTTGGGGATGGTGTGCGAGTTGCGGTGACAATTGGCGTTGTTGGTGCTGGTGACGTCGCTGCAATCGTTGTGGTTATAGGAGGCGTTGTTGCTGCGATAGTCGTTGTAACTGGTGGGGTAGTAACGGCAATCGTTGTGCTTACAGGAGGTGTTGTTGTGATTGGCGCGGTTGTAGTGACGGGTGGCGATGTGGTAACCGGAGCGGTTGTAGACACTGTCACCGTGGCGGTTCCTGTTACTGTTCCTTCTGGTTGATATTCGTGTGCACCGATATCATATGCACCACCATGAGGACGTGGTAAACCATAGGCATCCAGAGTAAGGGCTACGGTTGTTCCTGCATTAATTGCAGGGGAAGATGACTGTAGTTTAAATGAATTTCTATCGTCAAATACGGGGGCTTTAACGAGTTTTACGTCGCCCGATTTATCTGTTGCACTTCTTACCGTTGAAGAGGGAAGTTTCGTTCCAACCCAGAAGTTGTTACTAAAGGTCAAGCCTGCGTTACTGGGAACATAAACAAGCTTATCGTCTGGTTGATGGATTATATTATTTGCAATGATGGTTCCTGAGTGAGACCCATCGCTATTTAGCGTTAAGGCTGTATTATGACTTCCCCAAAGAGTATTATTAATAATTTTGACGTTCTTTAAACCACCTCCTGCAACTTCAGTTTCCCAATACATGATGCCACGGTTACAGTATGCGAGAAGGTTATTACTGATAGTGACATTATTAAGCTGTGCTCCCCAGCCGGTGTATTGTTCTACACCTATCAAAATTGCAGAGGGATGATTTCCTTCTCGGTTATATTTTTTATTTGAGGTACATGTAGCCATATTTCTATCAATCACGACGTCACTTGAGTTATCAATATAAATATTGACACTATAATTGTCGTATGAATGATTGTTATGAACAGTGACTCGCTTTCCCTTGGTAACTGCAATTCCTTCTCCATAATTGTGGTAAATTCTGTTATAACGCAATACAATATCTTCTCCTCCTTCACTTACTTTTAACCCTGAACCCCAACTACAGTTACTGGTACACCCAGCGTTCTCCATGTTCGTATCGTATGCCGTGCTGTTTTCGACGAGAATGTTTTTTCCGCCGACGTTAATCCCATGCGTTCCACATCCTGTCACTGTTACTTGAGAAACGGTGTTGTGTTGCCCTTTAATGGAGGCACACACTTTATCAGCGTTCTTAAAGGTTATTCCAGAGATATCTAAGTAAGAACCAAGCACATCTGCGACCGGATTGATTGTTTCACCTCCATCAAAGACGACAGTTGCACCAGGTGCTGCTTGAATCTTTATTCTCATAGATGCGGTACCTGATGTAGTAATTAGAAATTTATGGGTATACGTGCCCGAAAGTATTTGTAAGGTATCACCAGGTTGTAAGAGGCTGTTTGCTTTAGAAATTGTTTTTACGGGTTGTGTCTGCGTTCCTGGATTTGAATCGTTACCATTTGGGGAGAGGTAGAGAATCCTTCCTGTATTGGCAGAGGTGTTATTGTTGACAGAGTCTTCTCGCTGAATCCAATATACGAGCCCGATAGCAAGACCGACTTGAAGCACTACGAGTGCAGTAATGAGCAGTTGTTTCTTATTCATGCACTCATGGTACACGAAGATTTACAATTCTTCAATCGGAAGTTGTTCAGTCAGAAAATGTTTGACTGCTTCGATACTTTCTGTGTCAATAACTGAGCAGAGAACAAAAGGAATCTTTTTTTTGGAAAAGTAGGTTTTAAGTTCCTGCAGTGTTTCTGGTGAGGCTTCATCAGTTTTTGTTATGATGACGCATGTTTTTTTTGAAGAAAGTGCCGAGTCAATACGAGTAATTTCTTTGGAGAGAGACTCGTATCGTGTCATTGCGTTGAGCGCACTTGAGTCAACGAGGTGAGCAATAAGCGTTGCAGTTTCGGTATGCTGAACAAAGTGAGTGCCCAATCCTTTGCCTTCGTGGGTGCCGTCGATAAGTCCAGGGAGGTCGAGAATTTTTATGGTACCCATTCGTCCAAGTTTTGGAGTCAGTGTGGTGAACTCATAGTTGCCAACCTTTGCCTTCGCTTGGGTTAATGTATTCAGCAAGCTCGATTTTCCAACGTTAGGGTAGCCAATAAGAAGGATATCGGCATCAATTTTGTATACGAGTGTGAATATTCCTTCTTCACCCATTCTTTCTTCTTCGGTAAGAGGTGTCCATGTTGGGTGTTTTTTTAGTGTTAAATTTCCCTTGTCACCACGTCCTCCTTTGAGTAATTTCTCAGTTTGTCCATTCTCTGTGATGGTTGTGACGAGTTCGCCATCCTTGTAGATCTCCGTTCGGAGAGGGAGTTCTAGGAGTAGATCTTTTCCTCGTGTTCCATAGCGGTTGAGCGCGAGTCCGTCTTTTCCATTCTCCGCTGCATAAAATGGTTTTGATGCAAGTGCCGTTAAATCATAGACATTGGTTGATCCTGTGACGTAAACATCACCTCCCTTTCCCCCATCGCCACCGTATGGTCGACGATTTCTCCAGAGTGCTTGAGATCCTTTTCCTCCGTTGCCGGCTTTTAACCTTACGGTAATTTGATCGGTCATCTTCGCTCAATGATAATCAATTTGTGTCCAACTTCCAAAGAAAAGGTTCCGTTTGCATTTGGTTTCGGTAAGAATTCTCGCATTTTTTGGAGCAGGCTTTCAGAAATAGATGACACATCCTGATTGAAATGAAAATCGTTGATATCAAGGAAGTGTTGTAAGGAAGGGCAATTGATATGTGATGTGACGTCTTTTATAGTGTGACGGATAGCGTATGTTGTGAGGGTTGAAACAATATCTGACCATTGTGGTAAGAGCGCTGAGGATTTCTGCTGTGATACCTCAGGAGTAAAATGAGTAATAAATTTCAGATATGGACTCTCATTGTCGAGCATAATAATTACAATCTTTCCTTCCTGATTCAGATTCGAGAAGAGCTTTGTGATGGCCTGATCTATGTGAGAAATATAAATAAAGACATGTGACGCGAGAATAAAGTCGAAATTTTCTGTCAGAGAGAAGTCCTCAAGGGTTGCATTAACAATTTGAGCTTGGGGGAATCGAGTCTGAAGTTGTTTGTATAAGACTTCAGCTGGTTCAAGAAGCACTACTCGTTGAAAAGAATCGATTATATGACGGGTTAAATCTCCGTTTCCTGCACCGACATCAAGAAGCTTTTTATAGGATGGTTTCAGTTCCGCCTGTACTGCCGCACCAAGTATCTCCTTTTCGTTTGTATAGGAGAGGAACTTTTCAAAAGAATTTTCAGTGGTATTGTAGAGTGAACTTTGTACTGTCATGGTGAATTATAATTGATTCACGAGTTAAATGGTAGCATTAGAACAGTTGTCAATTAGACAAAACAGGTAAAACTTTCTATTATAAGGTATGAAACAGTTTGTGATTACTCGACTTCCACTGCTCGTATTTCTTGTCGCATACGTCATATTTTCGGTGGTTACGTTCAAATCATACGGGATAACATGGGATGAACCGAGAGACTACGGAAGGGGAGATGATTTTATTGAGTATTCACTTGGTCGATCGGACATAGATATATCATCGCAAAATCGTTACCAAGGGTATTTGCTCTATAACTCGAGCTATATGGCATTCAACTCCTTTGTGACAAAGTACCTGTTTCAAGCTGAAGATTTTGCCTACAGGCATCTCGTCAATTTACTCTTTGCGTCGCTCTTGTTTATCGTGCTGTACGAAATTCTTTTACTTGCTTCGGGGAGTGCTATGTTATCGATACTTGGACCACTATTTTTATTTGTAACACCTTCGTTTACAGGACATATTCCTGGAAATCCAAAAGATATTCCCTTTGCCATATTGTTTTTGTGTGGTCTCTATCTTATTGTTGTTGGTTCGAGAATAAAAAATAGCTCATTTCGTATACTTCTGATTGGACTTGTTTTTGGCTTAGCGATCGCGCAACGTCTTCTTGGAGTGCAATTGCTCGTGATTTATCTGTTATATTCAATATACAAAACTGCCGTCCTTCATAAAAAGATATCGGTTCACGATATTTTTCGAGCTATTTCCGATACGAGTTTAGTTACTGTTGTGGCACTATTCCTTCTACTTGTAACCTGGCCATTCTTGGCTGCGAATCCGTTACAACATGGTAAAGACATTTTACTTGCCTCAAGTCATTATCCCTGGACGGGAACACTGCTTCACTTTGGAGTAAATTACAAGGCATCAGCGATTCCGTGGTTTTATCTTCCTGGAGGGTTTGCAGTGCAAGTACCGCTGTACATTACATTACTGCTTGGGGGAGGCTTTATGATAATTAAAAGGATACTGAAATATGAGATTGTTCAGGTACTCCTTGTTACCATTGTATTGAATATTGCAATATATCTTGTGATAGCTCCAGTGGTGTACGACACCATTCGTCACTATTTGTTTATGATTCCCCTGTTTGTGATTATCTCTGTTCTGTCATTGTATGAGCTCGTAAGAGCATTACAGACGCAAGTATACCGCAACAGGGGGAGTATTCAGGCACTTTTTGGAGCAACGTTTATTGTTGCAATTATGGTAAGCTTCGGTCTGACGGCTGCCCAATTTATCAAGTTGCATCCGTATCAATATGTGTATCATAATGAACTCGTCGGCTATGTTCAGGGTGCATCCGGCCAATTTGAAACCGATTACTGGTTAGCAAGTTATAAGGAAGCAGCTGAATGGTTACAACAGTATGTCACACTTTCTGATCCGAATAAAAAAGTAACGGTATATGTCTCAGGAAGTCCCTATTCTGCGATTGCTTATTTGAATAAAGAGAGGTTTACACAGGTTAAATCACTTGAAGATGCTGATTATCTTATATTGACGACTCGCTCGCGCTCACCGCGGGCGACAGAAGACTTCGAGGTAGTACATAACGTTGGGAGAGGCGGTGCAGTATTTTCAGAAATATATAAAAGGAGATAGTGTCATGTCACAATCTCTCTGTAGGTGACATTTACGAAATATTTGTCAGAATTGGTTGCGGGACTTGGATTCGAACCAAGATACACGGCTTCAAAGGCCGTTGTCCTACCATTAGACGATCCCGCAGCAGAATTAATCCTTGCTACAACCGAATTGTATCATTTTTTTACACCTGGACTCAACTGCACACAACTTTCACTGCAGTTGCAGAATGAGAGCAGTTCCATTATACTGAAATGAATAATATAGCTACATTGCGCGATATGGCACTGCCCCAGCATTTTTCCATCGATTTCGGCGCACATTCATTGAAACTGGTTAACCTTCTCAAAAAAGGGAGTTCGTGGGAACTGAAAAATATCGGTTCTGTGCAAACACCTCCTGAAGTACTTAACAGCTACAAAGAGGAGCATAAGTCGCAGATGATTGACGCGGTAAAGTCATTAGCAGCCGAAGCAAGGGTCCCCTACAAAGAAGTTTCCATTGCGCTTCCTGAAAGTGCAGTCTTTAGTCGGGTGTTATCTTTACCAAAGGTTGGGGATGATGAAGTGACCGACGCGGTATATTGGCAATTAAAACAGTTTTTACCGTATCCGATTGAAGATGTGCAAAGTGATTACACCCAATTATCAGTTGACCCCAGTGGTCAACGAAAAGTGTTAGCAGTTGCTGCTCCTAAAAAATTAGTTGAACTGTATGTTGAAATCCTTGAGCGAGCAGGGCTTGTTCCTGTCGATATCGAATCTGAAACGTTAGCGATACTACGTTCCGTCAAGTATGCGCACGAAGTATCAGATGCAGTCGTGCTTGACTTCGGATCGAATACAACGGATATGGCAATCATGAAAGACGGAGAACTTTTTTTCTCCCAAAGTATTGCTACTGGTGCAGATCTGCTCACAAAAGCTCTCGTTAACGAATTTCAACTCTCTTACGCGCAAGCCGAAGAATATAAGCGAATCTATGGAATGCGATCAGATGCTGCTGATGGGAAAATACGGAATGCCATGAAGCCTGTTCTTGATATGATTGTTACTGAAGTGTTGCGTGGCGTTGAGTTCTATAAAAATGAAATTGGTGCGTTGCCGCCAAAGCTCGCTGTCTTGTCTGGCGAAGCTGCCTTGCTTCCTGCCCTCCCTGAATATATGGAGGCTATTCTCGGGTATGAGGTTCAACTTGCAGACCCATGGAGGCCAATTGTTGTACCAAATAATATTGCAGAAATTGTCCGAAAGAGCAGTCCTGCGTTCACTGTTGCAATCGGATTATGCTTAAAGGAATAGGAAAACTATATGGCTACGATTAACCTGCTTCCAAAAGCGACAACAACAGATTTCAAAAAGGCGGATACATCATTAAAAGGCTTAGTCGTGATGGTGGTTTGGATTGGCGTTCTTATCGTCATTTTTGTCGGATTGTTCTTTAATAAGAGTTTGGAGAACAGCAGGTTAAAAGAAGTAGAAAACGAAAGAACTCGTACGCTGAATCAAATTCAACAGCTTGCTGATACTCATGATGATTATTACACGCTTGCATACAAGTCCTTAGTATTATCTCGTATTAAAACGGAGCAGTATGTTCCCAGCACCATCGGCGAATATATCAAAGAAAATATTGAACAAGATGGAAAAGTATCTCAGTACTATTTTGATGCACAAGGAGATATCCGAGTGCAAATCGTTGCGAAATCGTACTATTCCGCGGTATGGATTTGGCATCAATTACTAAAAGATAAAGATGTAGTTCAAGAGTTAAATCTTACGTCTTTTTCATTAGGAGAAGAAGGTGAGGTCTCGTTTCAATTACGAGGTAAACTTAATTTAGAAGAGTTGTACAAGATTCATGGCATCGACAAGTAAATCTGACAATTTAACGAAAACGCTTGAGTTCGTTCAGCAGCGAAAAGGACGCGGTACCGGTGCCTATGTACAGGGACTCCTGTCTTTTGGAGTACTCTTAGTGACCATTGGGCTGGTTATATTCTTGTTTGTCCCCCTGATTCGAGATGCTCAGACTATTGCTGTTCGACGTGCAGGCATTGAACGTGAGGTGGATGCGTTGAAGAAAAAATACGCAACAATATCTGGATACGATAAAGTTGCGTTGGCAGATAATCTTTCAAATGCAAGAATTTTGATTCCAGACAATATTCGTGTTGCTGAATTGGCAACGTTTATCAATGTCAACGCGACTTCTTTTGGGTTGACTGTTTCTCGACTCGGAATCGATGAAGACAGAAGTGAAGTTAAGCAAGTAACAGAGGTAGAGGAGAGAGATCGATTGCTTGGTCCGCAGCTTCAGACACCGGTTTTTCTTGGGAGAGTTCAAGGTCCTTTCGCCTTTCGCGGTTCGAGAGATAACATCTTCCGATTTCTCGATTTTCTGGTAACTGGTGGGTATGCAACTAACTTTGATCAGGTAACCGTTACGGCAGGATCAACAGAAGACAGTTGGGGGGTAAGCTTTTTTACCTCATATTATTACTTGCAACCGGTTGAAAATCTTCCCCCGAGTTTTGAGTTACTTGAAGTGAATACAGATGCGTTGCGACCAATAACCATAAGAACGCCTGGTGCAACACCTGGTGTCGACGACCTCAGCGAATAGTTGAACTTCACTATGTCCTGCGCTATAATTCACCTATGCCAAGGTAGCTCAGTTGGTAGAGCATGCGCCTGAAGAGCGCGTGGTCGTCAGTTCGATTCTGACCCTTGGCATTTTTTGGTATACTCCTGTGTGAAAAGGAAAGTTTTGAAACCAATTTTTGTGTTACTTCTACTCACCTTGACTATTGCAGCAGTCTACGCTGCAAGTATTATTACGGATATTCACGTTAAACACTTGCTTCCTCAAGAAAGCGAGCTGTCTGCTGCGGTTAAGTCGTGTATTCAGTCACAAGTGGGAAAACCCTACTGGGTGGCTTCAGGTAAACAACTCGAGCAAGCACTGAATAATTGCGATCCCATGATTACGGGGTATCAAACTCGGTATCTGTTGCTCGGAAAGATGGAACTGATTTTAGAAACGGTATCTCCAATTATTAAAATTGAAACAGCAGACAGCTGTCTTTTAATTCAATCATCAGCAGTTAGCGCGTCAGTATCTCTTGAGAGATGTCAAAAGTATCCACTGCCGTTACTAGATGCAGAAAAGCAAGAGATTAATACCTTTGTACAGGATTATGCAACACAGCTTGTGAAACATTTTCTCTCTATCGAGTTGCAGCCACGCAAAATAACGTATAAAGGCGATCAGGTTGCGCCATGGTACGCTGTTGAGTTAACAACGAACAAAACGGTGTATTTACTTCCTACGAGTGCTTTACAGGAAAAAATGATACTTCTTCGTTCTGCAGTGCAGGGATTAAATGATGCCGAAGAACCGTATTCAGTGATAGACCTGAGGTTTGACAGAGTAGTATACAAATGATAGAGTGAAAGAAAGTTTGGACTGTGCTTAATTGAACTTAAAACACATGGGAAAAAGAGTACTTGGAGCAATTGATATAGGCTCTTCAAAAATAACTGCTGTTATTGCAACAGCCGAAGACATTGGCGACCCAAAGGTAATTGGCGTATCAAGTGTTCCCGCGAAAGGAATAAAAAAGGGATTAGTAATAAATATTGACGAAGCAGTAAACAGTATTGCCCAAGCATTAAGTGGAGCCGAGCGAATGGCAGATGTTACGATTGGAAGTGTTGTGGTGTCGGTCAGCGGGAAAGCAATTACGAGTAAAAATAATAAGGCCGCGATCGCAATTACTCACGACGAAGTAACTACCGATGATGTACTTCGCGTCATCGAAGTTGCCAGAACAGTTCCAATTCCTCAAGGATATGATATTTTGCACATTATTCCTCGAGAATATACCATTGATGCACAAAATGGCATTAAATATCCGATTGGCATGAGTGGTTCACGCTTAGAAGTTGATTGTCATATCGTTTTTGCACCATCAAGTATTACAAAAAATCTTGCAAAATGTGTTCAGAAATTAGGTATTTCTGTTGACTCATTTGTTTTTTCCGGATGGGCAGATGCATACGCAGTTCTCACCGATACAGAGAAAGAACTTGGTGTAACCTTAATTGATATTGGCTCTGGCACGACCGACGTGATGGTTTTTCAAGAAGGTGGCGTAGTGTATAGTGGCTCACTTCCGGTCGGAGGCACCAACATCACAATTGATCTTGCCGCTGGTTTAGAGCTTTCTTCACTGGAAGATGCCGAAAAGGTAAAACTGCAGTTTAAAGAAATTATGGACGCTGAAGTCGTAGACGATAAAGACGAAAAAAAATAAGGACAAAAAAGACAAGAAGGATGACAAAGAGAAAGGAAAAGAGAATCCAAAAAATGACGCCGTTGACGTTCGTAAGCTCAATATTTCTGGGTTGGATAAAGTATCTCAAAGTTTTGTAGAAAAAATTGTTCGAGCGCGAGTTGAGGAGATTCTTGAATTGGCTCGGCAAGATGTTAGTCGTGCTGGGTTCGATTTGAAGATGCCCGCCGGTATTGTTTTGCTTGGAGGTACTGCTCGATTACCGAAAGTTGCCACCATGGTGAAGGAGTATCTTGGAACCACCGCTCGAGTTGGAATGCCACATGGTTTGGACGGTATGACCGAGGAAATTTCTGGCCCTGAGTATGCAACTATTCAAGGTCTTGTTATTTATGCCGCTGGAAGCCCAGAAGAAGTGACGTCTTCTGGAGGAGAAGGAGATAATTTCTTTGGAAATATCTCTGGTAAAATTAAGTCAGTCTTTAAATCGTTATTCCCATAAAACTATGTTAGTGCAACCAACAACAAATGTCGCTGCAAATATTAAAGTAGTCGGAGTCGGTGGAGGTGGCTGTAACGCTGTCAATACCATGATTGCAGACTACAATATTGACGGTGTCGAATTTATTGCAGTCAATACAGACGCGCAAGTGCTCAAGAATTCACGAGCAAGCTTGAAGCTTCAAATTGGCTCAAACCTGACATCAGGTCTTGGTGCCGGTGGAGATCCCTCTATTGGACAAAAAGCAGCCGAAGAAAGCGTTGAAGAGATTAATCAGTCGCTTGAAGGTGCAGATATGGTTTTCATTACTGGAGGAATGGGTGGTGGAACAGGTACGGGAGCAATACCAGTCATTTCAGGGATTGCGAAAAACCTTGGCGCGTTAACCGTTGCCGTTGTTACGAAGCCTTTCACCTTTGAGAATAAGAAGCGTATGGAAGTTGCACTCGAAGGAATCTCTCGTCTCAAGGATAACGTTGATGCAATGATCGTCATTCCAAATCAAAGAATTCTGGATATCATCGATAAAAATCTCACTTTCCATGATGCAATGCGTAAGGTTGATGAAGTGCTCGCAAATGCGGTACTGAGTATTGCAAACCTAGTAACACAAACGGGGTTCATTAACTTAGACTTCGCGGATGTTCGTACAATATTGAAGAACTCTGGTACCGCAATGATGGGTATTGGTGTTGCAAGTGGTGAAAGCAGAGCAGAACATGCAGCTCGTCAGGCAATTACCAGTCCGTTGCTAGAAATGTCAATTCAAGGAGCAAAAGGACTTCTTTTCAATATTCGAGGAGGCTCATCGCTCACTATGTCAGAAGTTGCAGAAGCGGCCGAATTAATAACAAACATGGTCGATACAACTGCGGTGGTAAAGATCGGTGCAACTATCGATGAGTCTTTAGAAGACGATCTCCATGTAACGGTTCTTGCAGCTGGATTTCCAGATATGCCAATTAAAATGGAACAGCAAATAAAACCAGTCACTCCTGCGGAACGATTTGACGATGCTCCCTTAATGACCTCCTTCTCATCAGACAGCTCAACTCCGGTTGCCACAACGGTGAGTCAGCAAGATCAAGATTCAGATGAATTGGACATCCCGGCCTTTTTGAGACGTAAATAAGTATGAAAGGAACGCGATTTGGCGATCCGTTGGTACTTGCAACAATTGCAATCCTGTTTTTTATCGGTGTCTTTGTTCTCTATACGACAAGTCCGATTGGTTTTGCGAGTGATGATTGGCTTGATTCTTTAGTTTTTCGGCAGCTTTTATTCGGAATTATTGCCTTTATAATTATTTTCGTTATCTCTTTTATTGATTTACAAATCTCAAAGACATTCCTTATTCAAATTTTTCTTTATTGGCATAATCCTTTTATTGCTTGCTGGACTATTTTTTCTCGGTCCATTGGTGAATTCAACGCATCGGTGGTATAAAATTGGTCAATTTCTCTTTCAACCGTCAGAATTTGCGAAAATTGCACTTGCGTTGTGGACTGCGTACTGGATTACTTCAGAACATATTAAAGCCAGGGCAAAAATGTTTCTTGGTGGAGGTGGAATTGTTGCAACATTATCACTTATTTTGTTGCAACCTGATTTTGGTGCAACCATAATTTCCCTCGTTATTGTGTGTACAATACTCTTTCTTTGGGCGATAAAGTTTCAACTCGGGAGGATGTTAATAATTTGGTTTGTTACGACAGCAGTTATTGTCCTGTTTGCAGCACTCAGCACTTGGTGGTTGTTGGTGTTTTCCCTTGTTCCGCTTTATTTTCTACTTCGAGAAAATTGGAAAGTTGGTTTAATTGCCGCAACACTTGGAGGTGTTTTGGTTTTTGGCACAATTGCAGTTACCGCAACTTGGAATACTCCAATTATCCCGAGCTATGTGAAAAATAGGATAGAATCCTTCTTAGGTACTCAAGAAGAGACCTTTCAGATACGACAATCCAAGATTGCAATTGGTTCAGGGGGGCTCTGGGGGAAAGGGATTTCGCAGGGAACACAATCTCGGCTTCGCTTTTTGCCCGAATATACGACAGACTTTATTTTTTCTGCGTTTGTTGAAGAGCGCGGATTTGCAGGGATGATGCTTTTGTTAACACTTTACCTCGTGCTTTTTGGGAGATTGATCTTCTTGGCCATGCAGGTAAAGGATGAATATGCTCGGTTAATTATTATTGGATTGACCGTAAAAATATGGTTTGAAACGTTTGTAAATCTTGGAATGAACATGGGAGTACTGCCAACAAAAGGAGTGGCTTTGCCATTTGTGAGTTATGGGGGCTCGTCACTGGTCGCGAATGCGATTATCATCGGAATTATCCTATCATTCTATCGTTATGAAGCGAAACGTGATACAATTTCACCATCGATAACGCTGGCGTAGCTCAGTTGGCTAGAGCACCTCTTTCGTAAAGAGGGGGTCGTGGGTTCGAATCCCACCTCCAGCTATTGTTCTGAATGTTTGACGTTGTTAACCCTATCAGCTAGAATTAAATACTCCAACCTGTTAAAAATCAGGACCATCCCACATGGGAGATATAGCTTATTTTGTTGTATCTTTCATGAAGAGCGCAATAATCATTGACGGTCACAATTTTCTCTTTAAGTCGTTTGCCGTTCCTTTCAAGTTCTACTCAAAACGAGGTATTCCTTTGCATGTCATTGTTACCTTTATTTCGCTTGTTCGGAGAGCTGTGACGTTAAGCAAAGGAGGGACAAACATTATGGTTGTTTTTGATTATGATGGCGTAAATCATAACAATGCAATCGATAGAGACTATAAAAGAAATAGAGTAACCGATTATACAGAGCTTGGTGACTCTCCATTTAAGCATTTGCCATATATTAAGAAAGTACTTACTTATCTCACTATAAAATGGGTTGAGAGTAAGGGTGTTGAGGCTGATGACATTATTGCGTCAGCGGTGAGAAAATATCAAAAACTAAAGTACAACACAATCGTTGTCAGTACTGATTCAGATTTCTTCCAGCTGATAAATGTTAATTTGTCTTGTGTTGCGAATAAAAACCAAATATAGTGTTGAGTATTGTGATTTGGAATGGTTTCGATGTCAGTATGGTTTTGAACCTTCGCGCTATCCTGTGTGGAAAGCGTATGTTGGTGACAAGGGAGACAATATAAAGGGGATTTCTGGAATTGGCACGAAACGCGGCAACTGAAATACTGCTAATGTGCGTAAAGTTACGCTGTCACCAGAGCAAGAAGTAAGGTTTCTAAAAAATGTTTCGTTGATTACGTTGCGAAGAGATTGTCACATTTCAATTGCTAATACAAAAATCAATTATGAACGTTTATCTCGATCGAACATAAATATAATTGAATCATGTGAGTTATAACAACGTAATCTGCTATAATTGTAATTATGAAACCTCATCAAAAAGCTGCATATCTTCAGTTACTCACACTTAACTCACTAGATGAAATTTTGAGTGAATTTCAATTGGGAAACCTTTTGTCTGGACCCAATCGTAATGATGGAAATAACAATTCGTTTTTCGTTGAAACCGATAACGGGAAGTTTCAGGTGAAATCATATGTAAAAAGTGAGGAAAATCCTGAGTACTATGCAACACAAGTTATGCGTGAAATTGCCTTTACAACATTCCTTTTTGAAAGAAAGTTTCTAGTACAACAACATCTTTCATTTCAACCCTTTTTGTATAATGGTCTGGTAACTACGATCACGTCATATTTAGAAGGTAAAACAATACAGCCATCTTCCTCTGATCATGATATTCCTCAAAAACTTGGAAAACTTATCGGAGAATTACATCTTGCCTCTTGCGATTTTGGTAAAGGAGGAGCAACCTTTGAACAGCGGAACAGTTTTAGGGAGAAAGTATCAGAACAGCTGGCAAATATTACGGCAGTAGTAGGGGTAGAAGAGCGCAGAATTAACGAAATTATTAACACGTACAACACGTTGAGGCAGGAAAAATCCGAAGTAGCGTCAGAGCTTCCGAAAGGTTTAATTCACAACGAAATCACTCCTCATCATGTGCTCAAAGGAGCTGAAAATGACCTCCTCCTTATTGATTTTGAAGGTACTAAGTTTACCCTTCTCGTCGCTGATTTTGGGCAGACCTTTCAAACATTCTTTTATACCGAGAATGAAGGATATAATACGCAGCAGGTGAGGAGTTTCCTAAAATCGTATGAGACAGTTCGAGAGCTTTCAGAGAGAGAATATTCTTGGCTTGGTCAAGAACTCCGCTATAACTACTACCACAAACTTGAGTGGAGAATGCTTGCGATGCTTTCCAACGAAGGGTACATCCCAATTGTGAAAACTATGATTGAAAATATGGATCGCTTTGAAGAGCAGGTTGCGGAATTGCGAAAAGAATTACCGCGTTAATTCCCTAAAAACGTTAGTACGGCAATCGCTATCCAAATAGTGTTTATTGCAACTGGTTGCCAATTTCTATCTTTCCAGGCGTCAAGCAAGATTCCCGCGGAACCTGAAATATTAAGAAACACGGGAAGTATTTCGAATGGTTTGTATAGTTCAAAAGATACAAGTGTATAGGCTGATACAATCGCAACTACTCCATACCAACCAAACGCTTCGATAAGAAAACTCTGCCGTTTACTGATTGTTTTCATACTACAGTTTAGCGATTTTCACCGAACTCCGCAATATACTCGTCGACTGTTCCGAGATATTCATGCAATCCTTTATCTTTCACGTACACGATTTTGTTGATCACTCGGGATAAGAAGTAGCGATCGTGTGAAATTACAACAAGTGCGCCAGAAAAATCATGAAGGACATTTTCAACGATTTTCATAGACTCGATATCCAAATGGTTAATCGGCTCATCCAGCAACAAGGTGTTTGCACCAGACAGCATCAACAGAATAAACTGCAGTTTACTTTTTTCTCCACCACTCAATGATGAAATCTTCTTATCATCCACGGTCTCTTTTGAGAAGTGATAGCGACGAATCAGTCCTTGAAACTGAGATTCATCCTGAATATCGTTTTGCCATAATAGTTCACGAATCGTTAATTCACCTTGTAATTGAGAATGATGTTGAGAATAGTATCCAATTTTGATACCAGGGCCAACATAGAGCGACTGATCCTGCTGCAGCGTTGCACCATATTTTTTGACAAACTCAGAGACGCCAAACCACTCAGGATTGAGTTGATTTTGCATAACATACTTGGTCAGGATGAGTTTCAGAAGGGTACTTTTACCTGTTCCATTCGCACCAAGGAGTGCGGTCTTATCATCTTTTGTCAAGACGAGGGATTGATTTTGGAACAGGAGTCGTTGTTCATCATAGCCAAAGTCGAAGTTGTCAAACTTGACCACCGTGTACCCCTTCGGAGGAATATTTTTGAGAGATAGTTTTAATTCTGCGCGCTCTTTTGGTGGTTCAGCAATCATATTCTTTTTAAAGCGCTCGAGTCGGGATTTTGTAGCGTTATACAGTTTGACGGTAACGTAGTTCCCTCCAAGACGAATATTTTTCTGAAACGCTGCAATGATCTCTTCCAAGCGATCAAGCTCTTTCTTTTGCATATCATATTCATGTTGTAGCGCTTCATATTTTTGTTTTTTGAGAACTTCAAAACGGTCATAATTTCCTTTGTAGACGTCAACGGTCTTATTGTGAATCTCCCAAATGTGATTAACAACATTATTTAAGACGTGTCGGTCATGTGAAACAATAATCACACTTCCGCGAAAGCCTTGAATAAATTCCTCGAGCCATGCACGTGCATGCATGTCAAGATGGTTTGTTGGTTCGTCTAAAATCAGAACGTTCGCAGTTTTGTCGAGTAAAATAATCGCTAATTCAACGATTTTCCGTTCTCCACCAGACAATTCTTTCAGTTTCGAATGGTAGGTAATATTTCTTACGGAATGTGAATCCTCTTTGAGTGTTTCGTAAATTCCGAGCCCATTCAAGACCATTTCGATTCGATCAAGTAAATCAACCGCACCGAGAATATCATAATTTTCTTGCACCCTCCCAAACTCCTCTAGGAGTTGTGGAGTAGCTTCTTCATGTTGTAGTCGTTGCAATACTTTTTGGTAGTGGTTGTCTGCATCAAGAACATGGTGCTGAGACTTCAAAATATAGTCAAAAACGGTCTGTTCTGTGTTCATGTCGCTTTCGAGC
This sequence comes from Candidatus Dojkabacteria bacterium, assembly GCA_030583685.1. Classification (GTDB taxonomy): domain Bacteria; phylum Patescibacteriota; class Dojkabacteria. The sequence continues at coordinate 888,358 of CP129470.1, forward strand.
ATCTGCTTGAAAAACGCAATCTTGACGCCCGGATACACCTTTACGATGCCGTCAAACTCGTGATCTAATCCTGCAATTATTGAACAAAGAGTACTTTTTCCTACTCCGTTGTTTCCAATGAGGCCGATGACTTCGTTTTCACGAACATACGCATTCACAGAATGGAATAATCTATCTGCTCCGAAATATTTTTCAATGTTTGTTAATTCAAGTAACATAATGGGATGTATAAAATGATTACAGGGGAGAGCCTTTCCAGTTGTCGCGTTCTTGCTGATTATATCAAATTCAAGTACAATTTTCTATGGTCATATCTTTTGATTTAGATGATGTTCTTGCTGAGTTTCAGAGAGGATGGATACAATTTAATAAACTTGTCTATAACGAGGAC